>CAZRBI010000025.1:0-23080 GCA_964598315.1 uncultured Oscillospiraceae bacterium | reverse complement strand
ACGGAGAAACGGACAGCCCGTTCGGAGAATATTCCGGCGCAGGCATCATTTTCGGAGCAACCGGCGGTGTTATGGAAGCAGCATTGCGTACGGCCGCAAGCATCATTGCTCCCGAAGCTCCCTTTGCTAAATTGGAATTTGCCGAAGTGCGTGGTTTGGACGGAGTGAAAGAAGCTTCCTACACAATCGGCGGTTTGACGTTGAAAGTGGCAGTTGTCAACGGACTTAAGAACGCAAAGATTTTGTGCGAAAAAATTCGCAACGGTGAAGCAGACTATCACTTCATCGAAGTTATGACCTGCCATGGCGGATGCGTAATGGGCGGCGGACAACCCATCAAAGCAACTTTCGTCAAACACAAAAACGAAATTGCAGAAGCTCGTGCAGCTGTTTTGTATAAGGCCGACAAGGCAATGTACAATCGTCGCAGCCACAAGAACAATTCCGTGAACGAAATTTACGAAAGCTACATTGGCCAACCCAACGGCAAAGAAGCTCACAAGTTGTTGCACACAACCTACTCGGCCAAACCCAGATACACAAAGGAATAGTCGTGAAAAATTTGTTCTTTTTTGAAAAACATCTTGCAAAAGAATGATTTTTGAGATAGAATAGACGGTAAGTAGAGAAATTTACTAAATTCTGGAGGATACTACATTGATACAAGTTATTTACGGCGAAAAAGGATCCGGAAAAACCAAACAAATTGTTGCATTGGCAAACAGTGCTGCGCAAACGGCAAACGGCGTTGTCGTTTATATCGATCGTTCCAACAATCGCATACACGATCTCAACAGAAACGTGCGTTTGGTAGATGCATCGCACTACGGTTTGGCTAGCCAAAACGACATTCTTTCTTTCGTGAAAGGAATGCTCGCCGCCAACTTCGATATCGAACAAGTTTATATTGACGGAATTTCGCGTTTGTTGGATTGCAACGTGGCAGAACTGGAAGTTCTCTACAACGGCTTGGATACAATTGCCGCGGAACACAACGTGAAGTTCATCATCACGGCAAGTGCCGCAAAGGAAAATTTGCCCGCATTCATTGCCAAGTACGTGAAGTAAGCGTCAAATAACAGAGCAAAAATTGTCAAAAAAGCACCATGCGTTTCGAGTTTTTTCGTCACGCACGGTGCTTTTTGCTTTTCTGTGGGTATCGGAAAAAGATTGCGAAAATTGTCTCCCCAACCTTTGACAAAAGCCGAAGAGGGCGATTATAATTTAAATAGAGCTTTGTGTGCGTTAAATTCAAACACAAAATCCAAGGAGGGGTAACATGACACAAAAATACACGAAACTGCTGGTTGCTGTATCGTTTGTGTTGCTGTTTGTTGCAACGTTTGTGCTTTCCGCATGTGGCGAAGGGAAAATAGAAGAAGCCACTGATTTGGAATATGAATATGGCTTAACGTACTACATTGTGAGTGGTATCGGTAAAGAAACGAGAACGGAATTTGCAATTCCCGCCGAACACGAAGGTTTGCCCGTTAAAGCAATAAAGGACAATGCTTTCAAAGATTGCAAAAGCCTTGTGAGCATTGTTATTCCGTACGGCATCACAGATATATACGGAAATACATTTTCCGGTTGCAGCAATCTTGCAAGCGTAACGTTGTCCGATACAATTGAATATATCGCAAGATTTGCTTTCCAAAATTGCGAAAGTTTGAAAAGTATAAATATTCCGTCGAGTGTCACAACGATAGGTTACGAAACTTTTGGCAATTGCAGCAGTCTTACAAGCATTGTAATTCCGTCTAGCGTCACAACGGTGAATAATTGTGCATTTAGCGGTTGCAGCAATCTCACAATCTACTGCGAGGCAACGTCACAACCGGAAACTTGGGGTATTGACTGGAACGAATCCGATTGCCCCGTCGTGTGGGGATACATCGCCGAAAATTGACACAAATTCTACATTGAAAAGTAACGAAAACTCAATTTAATCAAAAGCCGCTCTGAAAAAACAGGGTGGCGTTTTTGTACTTTTGGGTTTTGCCGTGTAGGCAGTTGGCACAAAGTCTTTTTGGTGGTATAATATGTGAACTATGATTAAACTTACACCGCTGTTTTCGGGCAGTTCCGGAAATTGCACACTCATTCAAACTCCGCATTCAAACGTGCTGTTGGATGCCGGCTACGGTTTTAAGGCTACCGCTGCTGCATTGGCAAAGCGTGGGGTTGCGGTAGGAGATATTTCCGCATTCGTCGTCACGCACGAACACACCGACCACATTTCGGCGTTGAAAATGTTTTCAAAGCATACCGATGCAAAGGTATTTGTGCCGCAAAAAGCAGTCAACTACGTTGCACAAACTTGTTATTGTTCGGGTGTGGAACCCGTTTGCGGCAACTTCGATTTCAACGATATACACGTCGAAGTGTATTGTTGCTCGCACGATGCAAGGGAATGCTTGGGGTACAAATTTTCCGACGACAACGACAGTGTCGGCTGCGTTACGGACACCGGCGTTGCAGACGATGCGCTTGTCAAATTTTTGTCGCCGTGTCGAACGGTTTTGTTGGAAAGCAATCACGATTTGGAAATGTTGTGGCACGGGCCGTATCCTTACGTTTTGAAAAGGAGAGTGGCATCGTCACTCGGGCACTTGTCCAACTCTCAAGCGGCGGAAGTTTTGGAAAAACTTTTGAACTACGACGTGAAAAACGTTGTTCTTGCGCACATGTCGCGTCAAAACAACAGCAAAAACATTGCATTCGAAACGGCCGCAAACGTCTACAAGAAAAACGGTTTGGTTGTTGGCAAAGACGTGATGCTGTACGTTGCCGATCAATTTGAAAACGAGGTGACGCTATGAGGTTGCTCTACGACAAAAACGATCTGGGCAAGTCTTTCGGATTGACGGTTGCCGTGATGTTGTTTGCAAACGTCATATTGTCGTTGTTGTTTGGCAATGCCGAGGGCAACTTTGCCTATTGGTTGATGCAAGTGCTGTTCCAGTTGTCAATTTGTGCGGTGGCATTTGTCTATGCCTATGCAACGAAAACGAACGTGTTTTCCGCAACGTCAATGAATTGTCCGCCCAAACTTGCTCACATCGGGTGGGGATGTTTGTCAACGACGTTTTTGGTTGCGCTTATGTTGCCTGTCAACGATTGGTTCATGCAATTGATTGTGTTGCTCGGTTTCCGCGAACCGTCGGTAGATTTGCCGATGCAACTTGTTCCGCTGATACTTTTTGCGTGTTTGCTTCCTGCCGTCAGCGAGGAACTTGTTTTCAGAGGAACGATATCCAAAACGTTGGAACGAAATTCCAACAAAGCCGCAACGTTGGCTGTGTGCGGTGCGTTGTTTTCGCTGTTTCATTTGAATGCCGCACAAACCTTGCATCAATTTGTGTTGGGTGCGTTTTTGACGCTTTTGGTGTTCAGAAGCGGCAGCGTGTGGACGTCGTCGTGCGTTCACTTTTTCAACAACCTGCTTGCGGTGGTGCTGTCTTTCGTGGTTAAAGACGAAGAAGTGTTTTGCCGTTACTGGTACATTTTTGTTCCGGTAGGTGCAATCGGATTTGTCTGTAGCATTTTTGGCTACTGTAAAACCACAAAAAGCAGTTGGAAAGCGGCAGAAGAATGCAAAACCGATTCAAGCTCGGTTGCAATATTGGCAGCGGCAGTTGTTGTATGCGCCGTGTTGTGGATAATAAATTTGGTTGGTGCCGAATGAACTACAAAATTGTTGTTGTGGGAAAAATAAAGGAACAGTACTATAGCGATGCCGTCGCCGAATATGTCAAGCGCTTGTCGAGATTTGCCAACGTTCAAATAATCGAAGTTGACGAATGCACTTTCAACGGAATTCCGAACGCCGCTGAGATTGAAAAAATACTTTCTGCGGAAGGCAAAAGCATTTTGCAAAAAACAGAGGGTTGTTTGGTTGTGTTGGACATCGGTGGAAAGGAACTTTCCAGTGAACAACTTTCCGAACAGTTGGAAAAATTCACGCAAAACTATTCTACCGTCACTTTTGTCATCGGCGGAAGCTACGGGTTGTCCGACCAAGTGAAAAAAGCGGCGCAGTTGCGATTGTCGTTCGGCAAAATCACTTTGCCGCATCAATTGTGCAGAGTGGTGCTTTGCGAACAGATCTATCGCGCGTGCACAATACGCAACAACGTGCCATATCACAAGTGATTTGACAAATTGCGTACTTGTGGTACAATGTTTGTGTTGAAATCGGTTCCTGCAAAAACAAACGGACATATGATACATTGGACACTAAAAAAATCGTTTGTCCGTTGACAATTTTTTGCAAAAACGCAGTTTTGTCACAAAAACTTTCGTGTTTTTGCCGTTTTGGCGTGTGGCTAGACAAAATTGCTTGGCACGGTCAAAGTGTAAGCTTTTTGTATTATATCAAAAAAGGGTAAATTTATGGAAACAGTACTAACATCCGCAGCATTATGGCAAGATTTCGATCCTACGGCAGAGCCGTTGGATGTGAACGTGCTGAAAAGCGAAGAATCGGACGGCATCGTCACCAAAACGTTGTATTTCACCGGTCGCACCGTAAACGACGGAAAAACGCGTGTTTTGGCGAAAGTTGCGTGCAAAACGGGCCGAACGGCCAAACCTGCTGTGCTGATAATAGACAACTACAAAAAACCCATAGATTCCGAGGAATTGAATTTTTGGGCTAGCAACGGTTTTGTGGCAATGGCGATAGATTTTGCCGGTCGTTGCACGAAAGGAACAAGCACTTTGTATCCTTCTTCGTTGGATTATTGCAATTGCGATGCTGCTCAAAGCTACTTCTTTGTCGGCGACAGTGTCAAAAATACAAAAATTTACGAATATGCATTGAATTGCATGCGTGCAATCACCTATCTTTTGCAAGAGGAAAACGCCAAAACAGTGTCTGTCGTCACTGTGAAAAAAGGCACGGCCGTGGGTGTCATTGTGTTAAGCACAGACACGCGTATCACCAACGGAGCCGTTGTTTTCGGCAGTTTGTATCGGGAATATCCGTCATATCACGAAGACTCGGACGAAAAAGGTCCGAACGAAATGTCAGAAAAGGCCCTGCAAAAACGTTTGGACTACGAACAAAAAAGTCAAATTTGGACGGCCGGTATTGCACCTCAAAGCTATGCAATGCAAATCAAAGTTCCGGTTTATCTGATTGTTTCGGCAAACAGCCCCTATGTCAGTTCGGAACATTCCAGCAAAATGTACTATCGTCTGAACGACGACAGCAGAATGTTGTTGTTGCCGTTGACAATGGACTATCTTTCCGACGAATACGCACAGAACATTGTTCGGTGGTGCAAAGGCAACACGGTTGAAGAAAACGTTCAAATAGCGCCTTTTGTCGATGCAAACGGAGATAATTTTGTTAAAGTCACCACAACTTTGCCTCATTCCAAGGTGGATTTGTGGTACTCTCGAACTGTCGGTTCGTGCCGCAACTGGGTGAAAGCTCCGTTGAAAAAAATCGAGGACGGATTTTTGGCCGAATTGGACGTGTATCAACAAGAAAGCAATCTTGTTGCGTTTGCGTTTGTTCGCGGCACGGTGGATATCACAACCGCGCTGTGCGAAGTGAACTCAACACGCCCCACAAAGGTGCAAATTCCCACTCGCAGTTTGTGCACGTGCAACGGCGACGGGAACTTGGTGTCGGTTGCTCGCGGAAGCAAGTGGCATTGCAAAAAACACACGGTTGAGTATTGCAAAGGTTATTTGGATATCTACGGGGCAAAAAGCACGGGAATGGCCACTTTTGCGGTGAACGATTCCGCCGTGCGCCACAACGATTCTTTTGCAATCAGTTTTGACGTCAGTTGTTCCGTTCCGCAAACGTTGCAAGCGTTTGTCATGACGGGTTTTGGCGGCGAAAACGTCGAGTACACTCAAAGCGTTCATCTTGTCGGCGACGGCAAGTGGCAACGTATCACGTTGGACGGCGCAAACTTCCATTCCGAAGACGGCAAACAAATGCCGGAAGATTTGAACGTTGAAATGTTTGCCGTTGTTGCCGACGAAGAATTTTTGATAAACAACATTTTCTTGGTATGACAACTTTCAAAGAGGGCGACACTGTTATCACAAAAAAACCACATGCATGTGGCTCAAAAACGTGGAAAGTCGTGCGCATCGGTGCCGACTACAAAATTCAATGCACCTCTTGCGGAAGAGTAGTGCTTTTGGAAAGCGAAAAATTTCACAAGGCGGTCAAAAAGATTGATTGACGACAAATTGGAAGAAAACTTGCAAGGCAACGACGACACTTGCACAACAGAACAAAGCGAACTTGTTTCGGAATCGGACGTTTTGGCCGACACGCAAGTTGCTCAAAAAGTAGCTCGCGAAAAGAAATTGTTCAACGTGTTGCTGATAGCACTTGTGGTGTTGTTGGTTTCCAGTGTGGTTTTGCGCTTTTTCATCGGTTGTCGTATAAGTGTGGTCGGCGATTCGATGGAACCGAATTTTCACAGCAAGTCTACCGTGTGGGTGAACAAAACTGTCACACCGAAACGTGGTGACGTTGTGGTGTTGTACGAAAACGAACTTACCGCATTTCAAAAAGTTTTGGCAGAGTTCGATTTCGGCGGACAGTCGAAGAATGACGGAAAATACAAAAAACTCATCAAACGCGTTGTTGCATTGGGCGGCGACAGAATTTGGACGGAACCAAGTGACGGCGGATATATTTTGGTGATACAAACCGCCGACGGACAAATTTTGCGAGAAGATAACTACCTTGTGGACGGTCAGGCGGCGTTGTTTTTCAACGCATCGGGCGAATATACTTCCGTTCCTTGGATAAACAGCGACCATTTGTACAATTTGAGCGGTTGCAACTCACAAGAAAGTGCCTACATCGTTCCCGACGGCTGTTTCTTCTTTTTGGGCGACAACCGCAACAACAGCAACGATTCCAGAAACTTGGGCGCATTGCCTATTTCCTGCGTCTACGGCGTAGTGTCTTGATTGTTTGCCGCAATGCAAAGTTTCGAGGTAACGTTTGCGAAAAAATGTGCACGTGGCACGAATAAATAATATCCTAAGCAAATTTTTAGGGAAAATAAATATCAAATTGCTCACGGATGAGTTCGATTTCCAATCGGACTCATTTTTTTGCGTCTACGTGTCAAATGTCGTGGTAGGAAAGCCTTGCTTGGTTGTTTATCGAGGGGCGTGGGTGGTAGAGGAAGAATGTTGTCATAAATTTTTCGCCGAAACCTGCAAAAACGCCACTATGATTTGGGCCGTGGCCACACAAATTGTCACGGGCAAACACAGATGATGGGAGTGTTGCGTTATTTCGTGTCCGGTCGTTGCG
Organism: uncultured Oscillospiraceae bacterium; assembly: GCA_964598315.1. Lineage (GTDB taxonomy): Bacteria > Bacillota > Clostridia > Christensenellales > CAG-314 > Fimimonas. The sequence goes on along the minus strand of CAZRBI010000025.1, from coordinate 15,774 downwards.
GAAAGGTTAAGTGTTGCCCCAAAACGTCATTGATGCCGAATCTTGTATATTTTTTGCGCTGTTTGCAAAACTTTATAATATGGACTACTTGGAGCAATTGAAAAAGATTTACGGTGAGCAGGACGATTTTTTGTTGCGGGAAATCGATTGCGGCAAAAAAGTTTTCGTGCTTACTTTGGATACTATTTGCGACGACACCAAGGTGTGCGATTTTGTGTTGCAACCGCTTACGCAGGCTCAAAACGTTCAATCGCCAAGTGACGTGTACGAAAAACTTCTTTGGGGTGCCAACGTCAAAAAGGAACCCAATTTCGAGGCGGCAGTGGGAGATTTTGTCAACGGATATGCACTGGTTTTGGTGGACGAGGGTTGTTTTGCAGTGGACGTGCGAGCGGCAACCGGCAGATCGGTCGCCGAACCTCCCACTTCGATGGTTATGCGCGGTCCGCGCGAAGGTTTCACCGAAGACGTGAAAACAAATTTAACACTGCTCAGAAAACGGCTCAAAACGTCCGACTTCAAAATTGTCAATTTCACCGTCGGGCGCTACACGAACACTTCGGTTGCCGTTTGCTATGTGGAAGGCGTGGCAAAACGCGAATTGGTGGATTCTGTCGTGCAAAAATTGCAGCGCGTGAATGTGGACGGCGTGTTGGACAGCAGCTATCTTGCACGATATCTCGATGACGAAAAGACATTTTTGTTTCGTCGCGTCGGCACTTCGGAAAAGCCCGACGTGGTTGTCGGAAAAATGTTGGAAGGTCGTATTGCCGTGGTAGTGGACGGTTCGCCCATGGTTTTGACGTTGCCCTATCTCTACGTGGAAGACTTGCAGTCGCCCGGCGATTATTACGAAAATTCGGTGATGACGGGCATCAACAGAATTTTGCGTCTTATCAGCGTTTTGGCGTCGGTGTTGCTGCCGTCGCTATACGTATGCTTGCAAATGTATAACTATCAAATAATTCCGCTGAAATTTTTGATAACAATTCTGAATTCCACTCGTTCCATTCCGTTTTCGCCTCTTTCGGAAATGTTGATGATAATTGTCATTTTCGACATTCTCCGCGAGGCCAATTTGCGAATGCCGTCGGCCGTCGGGATCACGTTGTCTCTTGTGGGGGCAATTGTTCTGGGCGATGCCGCGGTGAAAGCGGGGCTCATCGGCGCTCCGGCGGTGATGATAGGTGCACTTTCCGGGATAGGATTGTTCACCACACCGGACAACACTCTCATTTTTTCGTTGTTGCGTTTTGCAATCACGTTCATAGGCGGCATAATGGGCATAATGGGAGTTTTGTTGTCGGCTTTGTTGTTGCTGTTGTATTTGGCGTCGTTGGAAAACTATCACACGCCGTTGCTTGCACCTTTTGCCCCGGATATTCCGCAAGACAGACAGGACGGAGTGTTGCAAAAACCGTTGCCCAAGCAAAAAAAGCGACCGCTTTCGATTCCAAACGAAAATCGTCAAAGGAGAGGCTGATGAAAAACAAAGTTAGCGTAACGCAAATTGCCTTATTGATTTTGTTGGTTATCAGTGGCGGAAAATTTTTGTCGTTGCCGTCGATTTTGGCAACGGAAGTGGGACATGACGCCTGGATTGTTTTGTGCATCAATTTTTTGTTCGATGCAATTTGTTTGGTTGCATTGCTTTGGAGCGTCAAACTGAATCAAAATCGATTGGGTTTGGAAAGAATTTTGGACAACACTGTGACTAAAATAGGAAGCAAAATTGTGCTGATAATATTTTTTGTCATGTTTGTGGGCAGAAGCATAATATTGCTGGATTCTTGCTACAAAACGCTTGCCGTCACCTTCGACGTCAACACAAACTGGCTGTTGTTCGTTGCTCCGATACTTGTCGTTGCTTTTTTTGCCGTCAAATGGGGATTCAATTCCATTGCGCGAGTTTCTCAAATACTGTTTGCATTGGTGGTGTTGTCCATCATTGCAATTTTAATCTATCCCACAACAAAAGCACAATTCTCGCAGTTGTTGCCGCTTTTTGAGGCGGGAACAGGCAAGGTGTTCGAAACGGCGTTTTTGCGCAGTTTTTGGTTTTCCGACTACGTTTTCGTCTATTTTGTTTTGGAAGACATCAAACCGCAAAAGCACGTTATTGCACCTGTTTTGACGGCTTTTGTCGTTGGTGCGGCATTGACAGTGTTGCTAAACGCTGTTTTTCTTGCCCTTTTCGGAGATTTGGCACAATTCGCAACGCTTGCTATGAGCAAAATAGGTCTTTTTTCGGCAACGGCTTCTTCCAACGGACGATGGGATTGGCTCACTCTTTCTGCATGGCTGATTTCGGTGGTCATCAAGGTGATAATATTCGTATTTTGTGCCTATAAATGTGTGGAAAAGGTGTTCGAAAAGCATTTTTCAAAACCAAACATTGTTGTGTTCGGTGCGATAGGCGGTTTGTTGCTGTTGCCGCTTGTTGTTCCGGTAGACGTGTTCATGGACGAATTTTTGGCAAAATGCGTGTTTGTTTTTGCCGTGGTGCAGTATCTTTTGCCTCTAGCCATGCCGTTTTTGACAAAACTTGCCAACAATGCCGTCAACAAGCACGCCCAAGCACTTTCGGAGGCAAATCATGCACAATCTTAAAAGAATTTCTTTGGTTTTGGCGGTGTTTGCCGTGGCGGTGATAGTATCCGTCGGCTACAAGGGCAACGATATTTTGCAACGTGGCATAGTTTTGGGTGTCGGTGTCGATGCCGCCGACGGCGGAGTGAACGTGACGGTGGAGGTCGTCAGCCCCGGCAACGGAAGCGAGCAAGTGGGAACTTTCAGCAAAACAGTCACGGCATTCGGCGTGACTGTTGCGGAGGGATTGCAAAGTATTGCAGAAAAAACCGGCAAAGAAACGTCGTTGGGGCAATGCGTGTTGATTGTCTACGGCGAAGAAATGATGAAGCGAGGCTTTGCCGACGATGCCGATTATTTTATCAAGTCGGACAGTTTCAAGGAAAGCACGGTGGTGTGCTGTTGCGAAGGCAGTGCGCAAGACTTGTTGAACAAGGGCGATGCTCTTTCGCAAAGTGTTTCTCTTTCGTTGGCGGACAAGTTGAAGGGCGTTGCGCCGAACGTAGCGTTGCCTTCGTGCGATCTGTTGACATTTTCGCGCAGTCAGCGTGAACTTTATTGCACTGGCTATATCAATTTTGTGCGATTTGAAAGTGTTCCGTGTGCGGACAGCGACAATATCGATCAACCGCAAGGCTATTTTGTTTCGGAACGTGTTGCCGTTTTCAAAAACAACTTGTTCGTCGACGTTTTGACGGAGGAAGAAACGGAAGGTCTGGCGGTGCTTTCCAAGGACGTTTCCGGCAACGTTTTCACGGTGAACGACGGAAAACTTGCAACTTTGCGCGTAAACACAAAAAACGTGTCGGCAAAGCTTAAGGAAGGTGGCGTGGATTTGTCGGTGGATATCTACGTGAAGCTTGCCAGAACGGACAGTTTCGGTGCGGGAGGCAAGTTTACGGCCAAAACAGCATCGGAAATTTCGCAGAACGCGTTGCAACAGGCGGAAGAACAAGCCAAATCGCTTGCCGAAACGTTTTTGCAAAAACAAAACGAGTTGGAAGTTGACCTTATCGGCTTGCACGAATTGTTTCGCCAAAAGTACGGCTCGACGGAGGAAGTGAAAACGTTGTCGATGCAACAAATACCGTTGCAAATTGCCGTTGTGGTTATGGAAAAATAGTTGCAAGTTTTGCCTTGCCGATGTGTTCGGCAAGGTTTTTTGTTGTTGACGACAGTTTGCTTTCGTGCTACAATGCTAACTGAAAAAAACGAGGCGCAAAACACGGAGGCACAAATGAAAGTAACAGACTTTTTAAACAACAGTTACACTGCCTATCACGCAGTGGAAAACGTGTGCGAAATTTTGAAAAAGGAAGGTTTCTCTTCGCTTACTTTGGGAGAAAAATGGAATCTCCAAAAGGGAAGTAAGCACTACGTGACACAAAACGGAAGTTCCGTTGTGGCGTTTGTGGTGGGAGAAAACAAAATTTTCAACATTTGTGAAAGTCACACAGACAGTCCGTGTTTCAAGGTTAAAGGCACGTCGGTGATAAACGGTTCCGTCCATCGTGTCAACACGGAAAAGTATGGCGGAGGTTTGATCTATTCGTTTTTCGACAGACCGTTGAAAATTGCCGGTCGGGTGCTTTTGGAAACGGAAAAGGGCGTCGAAGAAGAAAACGTCGTCAGTTCCTACAACGTTGTTATTCCCTCTCTCGCCATTCATCACAATCCCAAGGCCAACGAGGGTGTCGCATTCAATTTGCAAAACGACACGTTGCCTCTGTTTTCGCAAAGTGCCGAAGACGTGTATGCAACGTTGACGGATAAAAAAGTTTTGGATGCCGATTTGTTTGTCGTTCCTGCTCAACAAGCGTTCACTGCGGGTGCTCAAAACGAATTTTTGTGTTCTCCGAGAATAGATAATCTCACAAGCGTGTATTCTTGCGTCAAGGCATTGGTTGCAAGCAATCCGCAAAGTATTGCCGTGTGTGCTTGTTTGGATAACGAAGAAATCGGCAGCGGAACGCGTCACGGCAATCCTGCGTTTTTGCAAAACGTGTTGTGCGCAATCGAGAACGCACTGAATTTTTCCGCGGAGGAAAAGGTTTTCGCACGTCAAAACGGCATGGTGCTTTCGGTAGACAACGGTCATGCAATTCATCCTGCACACGCGGAAAAGAGCGATCCGAAACAGAACGTGACAATGAACGGCGGTGTGGTGATAAAACACAATCCCAACTATGCAACGGACGGGTTGACTTCCGCCTTGTTTAAAAAACTGTTGTCTTTCGAGCAGATTCCTTGGCAGGACTACTACAACAGAAGCGACGTGCGTTGCGGCTCTACTTTGGGCCTTGCAACTTCCACAGTGTTGCAGATGAAAACTTGCGATATAGGCATTGCACAGTTGGCAATGCATTCTGCATGCGAAACAGTCGGAGCAAAGGATGTTGACAGAATGACACGGGCGCTGGCCTCATTCTTGTCGGCAAAATTTTGTTCAGAACAAAACATCGTTCGCATACAATATCAATCGAGTGATTGCAAATGAAAAAAGGTTGGCTGGTTGTAAACGGATTTTTGCACAGCGCAAAATTTTCAAATCTCTACAATTTCTTTCTGAATGCCGCAAAAAACGAAAACGTACAGTTGAAAATCGTGCCGACAAACACATTGATAGCAACGGTGCAAGAAGGATTTTGCTGTGAAAAACCGAATTTTGTGTTGTTTTGGGACAAAGACGTGTGTCTTGCCGAGAGATTGGAAAAAGACGGGTTCAAACTGTTCAATTGTGCGGAAGCCATCAAAAATTGCGATAGCAAAATGTTGACGACGATGAAGTTGGCCGACGTTGTGCCAATGCCTCAAACAATTTTTTCGCCCAAAACTTTCCCCGGTGTGGGTTATGCCGATTTGTCTTTTGTGGATGTCGCCACAGAAAAATTGGGTTTGCCCGTTGTTGTGAAAGAAGCTTTCGGTTCTTTCGGCGAACAGGTGTACCTGGCAGATACCGTTTGTCGCGCCAAAGAGTTGGTACAAAACCTTGCCGGCAAAGATTTTCTTTTGCAACGTTTCGTGTCCGAGTGTTTTGGCACCGACGTGCGAGTAAACGTGGTCGGAGGCAAAGTTGTGAATGCCGTTCAACGTCGTGGTGCGGCAGGCGATTTTCGTTCAAACGTAACGTTGGGCGGAACAATGCACAACTACGAAGTTTCAAAAGAATTGGAAAAAATGGCAATTACCGCATGCAACGCTTTGAATTTGGATTTTGGCGGTGTGGACTTTTTGATGAGTAACGACGGACCGTTGTTGTGCGAAGTCAATTCTAACATGCATTTTCAATCGACTTTCGAATGTACGGGTGTGGATTTAAGCAAAGAAATTTTGCAACACGTGTTGCAACAAATAGACTAGCGGCAATTTGTCGCATGGGAGTGAAACTATGAACGATTATCTTTCTCGCTACGAATTTTGGAAACAAAACGCAAAAGACAGCGACGTTTTGAACAGTTTGGCACAGATGCAAAACGACGAAGAAAAGAAAAAAGACGCATTTTATAAGGATATCGAGTTTGGCACGGGCGGGCTTCGCGGAATCATGGAGGCGGGCCCCAACAGAATGAACGTGTACACTGTTTTCCGTGCAACAATCGGTGTTGCGTTGTACATGAAGAAGCATGGCTTTTCTTCTTGTGCAATCACCTACGATTCGCGCAACAACTCTCAAAAATTTTCTCAAGTTGCGGCCGCAACGCTTGTTTCACACGGCATCAAAGTGTATTTGACAAAGGAGTGCATGCCAACGCCGTTTCTGTCGTTTATGGTGCGCAACTACAACGCGGATATGGGGCTTAACGTCACCGCATCCCACAACGCTTCGCCGTACAACGGCTACAAGGTGTACGACAGCAACGGTTGTCAGTTGACGGATAATGCCGCAAACGAAGTTATGCAACACATTTTGACGGTTGATCCGTTCAAGTACGAATTGCCGAATTTTGCCGACTACGAAAAGGACGTCGTCTATTCCGACCAACAAGCGGAAGAAAAATACAAACAAACGGTGCTTTCGGAAGGTTTGGGTGAGGCCAACGTTTCGGTGGTGTATACCCCGCTTAACGGTGCGGGCTATCGCATTGTGCCCGAGGTTTTGCGTCGTGCAGGCGCAACCGTTTCGGTGGTGGAAGAACAATCCGTGCCCGACGGCAATTTTCCCACTTGCCCCTATCCCAACCCCGAAAAGGCCGAGGCACTTTCGTTGGCATTGTCTCGTGCAAAGGACGTGGATTTGGTCATCGCCAACGACCCCGATAGTGATCGACTGGGCGTGGCGGTGTGCACGGCAAACGGTAACGTTATTTTGAGCGGTAACGAAGTGGGCGAATTGCTTTGTGACTACGTGCTTTCGTTGCGTAGCCAACGCAACAATTTGCCGCAGAATCCCATTATAGTCAAAACTATAGTTTCCACGTATATGGTGGACGATATCGCTGCCAAGTACGGCGCAACGGTTGTGGACGTTTTGACAGGGTTCAAATATATCGGCAACGTAATCAACAAATTGGAACAACAAGGCCGTGCCGACAGCTTTATTTTCGGTTTTGAGGAAAGCTGCGGCTATTTGAAAGGCTCCTACGTTCGAGATAAGGACGGTGTCGTTGCGGCCATGTTGGTGTGCGAATGCGCCGCCTACCACAAGAAGCACGGAAAAACTTTGTTGGACAGACTTTCGGAACTTTCCGAGGAATTCGGCAACTATGTGTTCCGCCCCGTTGCATATACGTTCTCCGGCGTCGAAGGCGCTCAACGCAAGGATGAAATTTTCCGTTCTTTGCGCGAAACACCGTTGCGCAACTTGGGAACGGGTTCCGTCGTCGACTACTGCGATTTCCTCACTCAAACCAACTACGATATGCCCAAGGCCAACGTTTTGCGCTACAGAACAGACGACGGTTGTCAAATCATTTTGCGTCCCAGCGGCACGGAACCATTGGTTAAATGTTATCTGTGTGCCGTGGGCGACAATAAAACTGCCAACGAAAAGTTGGATGCGGTGGTTGCCCAACTCAACGAAATTTTCCGTTGATGCGGCGAACAGATGCACAAAAAATAGCCAAAAATAAAAAAACACAACGTCTACGCAAGGTTTGTTTTATTGTAATTTTCAGCAAAGACAATGGCTGAAAAAATCGAATTTTTAGTTTGACAAAAAATACAATAACACATTTTGAAAAATAAAAAGGGTTTCGGCTTCCACCGTAACCCTTTTTATTTTAGATATATATTTTGCAAGATGTCAACGTGTGTTTTTTTAAACCGAGAAGAACGCAGATAACCCCAATAAAAATCTTGCCAAATTGGCAATTTTGCTTGACAACATTATTTTTGTGAGTTATAATACAACCACAAAGGAATCTTTGTAGGGGGCATATTATGGAAAAACTCGGCGACAGAATCATGGCTTTATTGAAGGAAAAACATATAGCACAAAAAGACCTTGCTATGATGATAGGTGTAACAGAATCCGCTTTATCTAGATATATCAACAATGAACGTGAGCCCAAGTTGGAGGTTTTGGCAAATCTAGCCACGGCATTAGATACTACTGTGGATTACTTGACTACGGGGATAAAACCCGAAACGGACTTTGATGAAATTTATCGTTTGGTCGCAAGAAGTTCGTATACTTTAACTGAAACTCAAAAAATGCAAATTATTCAGGCGGTAATGAAAAATAAATGATGGACTCAATCCGAACAGCAAAAATAAAAATCCCATCGTGGAAATATGAAAAGACAGAAAAAGCAGTAGTAGACTTGTATGTTGAACAAGGTATTCACAGTTTGCCTATAGATCCGTTTTTTATAATTAAAAATAGGGGATATGTTCTAATACCTTTTTCAAAATTAAACAACGTAAACAGTCAACGAGGTATTCTAGATGATAATAACGATGCTTTTTCTTTTTATTCGCTGGAGCACAAAACTTATGTTATCGTTTACAATGACGATAAACCGTTGAATAGAATAAGATTTACTCTTATGCACGAAGTGGGACATATAGATTTGGGACATAAAGGGGAAAGTGAATTGGCAAGAAAAATGGCAGATTGTTATGCTGGTTATGCTTTGGCACCATCCCCGCTTATTTGGACACATGCTTCAGAGAAAATTCCCGATATAATTGCTGTTTTTTGGGTTTCACCTGATTGTGCTAATGTCTGCAGCCGTCGATATTTGAATTGGTTAGAATATGGTGGAATGCAATTAAAGGATTACGAAATTCGTTTGATTAATCTTTTTCAATAATTTAGAAAACAACCTTTAACATAAAGAAAAAGCACTTAAAAGTTGCCGGTAACAACATCTAAGCGCTATTCGGAAAATTGTATTGCTACAATTCCTCACATAAGTAGTATAGCATTTTCCGTCCTTTATGTCAAATGTATTTTTGACGATACCCAAAGCGGTAAATAAACAACTAAGGGAGGGCATAGGAAAATGCTTTCAAAAGAATCGAGGTCTAAACAGACCTTTTTGCGCAATGAGTTTGATGCGTTTGGAAAATGGAATATACCCATTATCCGAAAAAGCGAACTTGATTTATCTGAAGTCAATTTGATTAGTTATACGGATATCAAAACTAACGATATTGACGAAAACAAACAAAAGGGAGTACACTTCTATATTGATGACTACCGCATGGAAAATTTGTACTATTATCCATCAAAATCTCTTCATCGGCTAAAACAGTATAAATTTGTTATTTCTCCGGATTATAGTCTATACACGGACATGCCAAAAGCTATCCAAATATTCAACGTGTTTCGAAGTCGTTGGTGCGGTGCTTATTGGCAAAGTCAAGGTCTGACGGTTATTCCTAACGTAAGTTGGGGAGATTGTGGCACTTTTGATTTCTGTTTTGACGGAATAGAAGGAGGCTCCATAGTCGCTGTTGGAACAATAGGCTGTAAACACAGCAAGATGGCTTTTATGCGTGGTTATAACGAGATGTTGAGACGCATCAAACCAAGTGCAATTATTTGTTTCGGCACACCGTTTACTGAAATGAAGGGAAATATTATTCCCATTGACTATAACGCTTCTAGGAGGGTTAATAGACATGGGAGGTAGAGGAACTTTTGCGGTAGGAAATAATGTGGGGTATACCTACCAAACAGTTGGAAACATTGCTGGCGTAAAGGTCTTGAGGGGAATTGGAACTGCGCATAATTTGCCGGAAGAAGCGCATTCGAGTTCTGCATACATAAGGGTGGATGATGAAGGGCGGTTCGTTCGTTACAGAGAATACAATTCGGACAAAACGACGCATTTTGATATAGATTATCATCCGGATAAAGCAATAACAGGAAATTCAAGCGAAAAAATTTTTCATATTCATTATTATAATGCCGAAGGCAATAGGGATAGGGTTGGAAGAAAATTGACTGATGAAGAATATGAAAAGTATAGAAAATATTTTGTGGGTAGATTAATATGAGCATGTTAAATCAATTATTTGAGGCCGTGTATTATGGCGCGGATCTGGAGTTTAAGTATAACGATAACTACTATTTTGTAAATTCCGGAATGGTCCGCTGCGACAACGTCAGCAAACATTCCGTTGTGGTATCAAGTTCAAAAACCTCTTTTTACGAAGGTGATAATAACGATGACTGCGAGGAAATATATTCTTCAACGCAATCGGATGCAAACGAAAACACAAATAAATTGTTCGAAGCGAAAATATTTGATGGAAAATCGTTCTACGAAATAGTTGATTCTATCACGAACATTAGTTACTAAAGATATTGAGAATATTAAAATGGAAGATGGAAGAGTAAGCGATTTTATTGATGCGTTTTCCTTTCAGTCGGTGGCGGTTGTGTACAAGGGCGAAAGATATTTTTCGGACGGCATAACAAGCGACGGAAAGGGGAAATATTATTTTTTCGTTATCAAAGTTAACGATAATTGTGAATTTTTGGAAGATGTTTTTGATTTCGAAGGAAACTCCATTGCCGAGTGTATAGCTGCGTTGGAAAATGTACCCATTTGGGGCGGAAAAACATTTTATGATGCCGAAAATGAAATGACTTGGGTTGATTGGTAAACACATAAAATACAAAAAATATTTTAGAGGTATAGAAGTATGATTAATGGCAATCCAAACAGATTCTTGGAGGTTATTGCAAGCGGGCAAGATATTACCTATAAATTTAGAGGGGAGATTTATTGGTATCAAGGGTATAATAAAGGCGATAAATTTAGAATGGAAATTTATAAATATATCCCCTTACAGGAACGAGAGCTTACATGGGAATGCGAAAAAGGTTCATATATTGATTGCTATAATGAGTTTGTCGAGGCACCTATTTTTGATGGTAAAACTTTTTGGGAAGTAGAACAAGAAATAGAGTGGGGAGATTGGTAAGATAAAAGTGAATATTATACTCATTTAAACATTTTCATGAGTGTAAATCGAAACGGTCGGTAGGGGAACGTTTACAACAGAAAGTATTACGTGATCTACAATCTCTGTGAAGAAAAATCCAATCATTATATTCCCGCAAAAGGAGAACAAAACAATGAAAAAATCAAACAAAGTCAGTGCCGTTTTGGTGCTTGTGATGTTGGCCATAACTGCCATTTTTGCTTTTGTGGCTTGCGACGTTCAAAACGACTTCGAATCAACGGAATTGGAATACGTAAGAAGCAATTATAACGGCATGGAATGTTACTTTGTCAAAGGAATCGGCACCGAAACGCGCGCAAGTTTTTCCGTTCCCGAAACTCACGATGGTCTTCCGGTTTCCGGCATCGAAATGTCTGCTTTTTACGGCAACAAAAATATTGTAGAAATTGTTTTGCCCGATTCCGTCAGATACATAGGGGCATACGCTTTTGGCCACAGTTCCATCAAAAAAATCACTGCAACGGGTGTCACGGAAATCATGCAAGGCGCATTTTCCGGTAGTGCGTTGGAATCGGCCGTTTTGAAAGTCAACGGCGAATCCGATAAATGGTGTAGATACTATGCGTCTATGAAAACGGACGCATATATGTCCGAATTTGGCGGGACAAACTACGAAAACAACGCCGACGTGCTCACGTCTTTTGGTGAGAGCGAATTCCGCTACGGAGAAAAATAAATTTTGGGCGAAAAAACATTCGGCGGTAACTTGAAAGAGGAGCAAACAATATTTGCCTATTTTTGAAATACTAACGAACGATTTAGTCTTCGACAGGCAAAGCATGCTTTGAAAATTGCATTGATTTTGTCTTCGCATTTAAACGTCGAAAAATAATTGCAAAAATATGGGCGACACAAGTTTTTGGCTTGTGTCGCCCTAGTTGTTGTTTTCAATTGTTTTGTACAATTGCGTTTGGTTGTTTGTCAAACACAATCTATTTCAAATCGGCTTTTCGTATTGCAAGGAGGCCAAGGGCGTAGAATCCGCCGGCGAACAGCAAGTCGTACAAAATGGCCGTGCCCACAACCAAACCGTCGGGTGTTGACGCGTTTGTCAAATAGATGAGGTTGTAGAAAGGCACACATTTAAGGAACGTTTCCGAAACGATGTAGCCACCGAGGTCTGATACAATCACAGATAGTTCCACAATTGTGGTGACAAGGCTTGTTCCTACAAGGCAAATAACAAGGGGCAAAATGAGTGTTGCTGCCGTTTTGCGCGTGCTGAACAAGAACATACAAACAAGAGATTCTGCAAACAACGTTGCGCAAAGTCCCAAAACGAAACCGCACAACACGGAAGAAATGATTTCTCCCACGGTGCAAGATCCGAATCCGATAAACAAACCAAAGCACACAGCCGTCAATGCATAGTTGCATATGAAGTAGATGCCGCCTATTATCAGCGAAGTGCACGCGTAGGCTCCAAACATTTGTGTTCTGCTTTTGTTTGCCAATATCGCGTTGCGTGCGGTGCCTTGCGAAAATTCTCTGCTCAACATTATCGACGAACAAATTATTGCCAAAACCGACGATATTGTCGAGTAGTCGGCAAACGATAACAAGACGGAAGACGTTGAAGTGACAAGTTTCAACGATTCGATCAAAGAACCTTCTCCGATTGTTTTGACAATAAGTTCAAGAACAAGCAGGAATGACAATTCTACCAAAGGCAGTGCCAGGCACAACGCAAAAAACACCCAAAAAATTGCGGATTTTTTCAACCTGAACAGTTGTAAACGAAGAATTTCTGTCATCTTGCACCTCTCACAACTTTTATGAAGTAGTCTTCCAAACTGTCTTCGACGGAAACAATATCTGTGGCAACAATTCCGTTTTGGGAAAGCACAAGCAGTGCTTGCGTCGGTTGGGTGTCCCCCAAAAGTTCAACCACGTCGTCGCCGCTTACGATTGTTTCTCCAAACGTCGAAAGAACTTCTTGCGCTGCTTGTACGTTGTCAACGGAAATTCTAAGACGTTTTCTTGTTGATGCAAAATCTTTTGCCGACACGTGTTTGACGATTCGGCCGTTGTCCATAATGTAGAATTCCGTCACATATTTTTGCAGTTCCGCCAAAATGTGGCTGGACACGACAATAGTGGTGCCCAAGTCTTTGTTCAACGCCACAAACAATTCGCGCAAGCAGTGAATGCCTTCCGGATCCAATCCGTTTGTGGGTTCGTCCAAAAGTAACAAATCCGGTTTGCCTACCAATGCCATAGCAACGGCCAGACGTTGTTTCATTCCGTAGGAAAAGTCTTTCACTTTTTTCTTTGTGCCGGGAAGTCCCACCAACGATAATGTTTTCTCCAAGTAGTCGTCGTCTGCCGGTATGTTCAGCAAAATGCACTGGGTGTGCAAATTTTCCATTGCAGTCATGCCTTCGTAGAGTGACGGTCTTTCGATCATTGCCGAAACGGACGTGCTTGTGCGTGTTCTTTCCGGTAAAACGGAAAACTTACCGTTCGACGGATTGATCAGCCCCGAAAGCAGTCTGATGAGAGTGGTTTTTCCGGCGCCGTTTTTGCCCAAAAGGCCAACGATTGCACCTTTTTCTATTGTCAAACTCACGTCGTTCACTGCGCACAACGCACCGTAACGTTTGGTGAGATGACAAGCTTGTACCATAATTTCAGCCATGTTACCTCCGATTTCGCGACGGCAAGGCGTGTTCCGTCGCATCAATTACCCGGTATTATACCACATTGTCGTTGTCCTTGCAATGTTTTTTTGTTGTGGTAACGTTTGGGAAGCAATTGCTTTGAGTGTAACGAAAAATTCGGTTCGTGTTGAAGTGTCGGTGCCGAATGGTTTTTATTGCAAGGCGTTGACGCTTTTGGCCGCTTGTGCTAAACTTTGTGGGAGGTGAATGAAATGAAACTCTACAAAAACGGAAGTTGCCTTATCGGCAACAAACTTGTCAAAAGCGATATTGTTGCAAATCACGGAAAAATCATCGAAATAGCTCCCGAAATAGTTGCCGACGAGCAAACGGAAGTTTTCGATTGTACCGGCAAATATGTGTTGCCTGCGTTGGTGGATATTCACACGCACGGAGCCAACGGTTACGACTTCAACACTGCCGACTTGGACGGCATGAAAAAAATCATGGATTTCTACGTAGCTCACGGCGTCGGCACCGTTTTTCCCACAATCATGACGGATAGTGACGAAGTTATTTGCAGGCAGGCGGCACTGGTGTGCGAGCTGGCAAAGGACTATCCCGAGGTTAAAGGCATTCACTTGGAAGGCCCGTTTATCTCGGAAAAATATTGCGGTGCAATGCCCGTGGAACACTTGAAAAAACCATCGGTGGATAAATTCATGCAGTATCAAAAAGCGGCAAACGGTTTCATAAAAATCGTCACCGTGGCGCCGGAACTACCCGATGCGATTGCATTCATTTCCGAAGTTTCGGATAGCGGAGTCGTCGTTTCGTTGGGACACAGTGCCGCAAACGGAGCAACGGTGGAAGAAGCATTGAAAGCGGGTGCCAAGTCTTTCACGCACTGGGGCAATGCCATGGCTCAGTTGGACAGACACGACTTGAACGTCAGCGGAAGCGCGATGTTGTCCAATGCGTTCTGCGAAGTTATTTGCGACGGCAAACACGTGCAAAGAGACGTGTTGAAATTGCTTGTTCAAACAAAGGGCATTAACCGTGTGATAGGCATAACGGACAGCATCATGGCAGCCGGTTTGCCGGACGGCACCTATTCTTTGGCAGGTCAGACGGTGTTTGTGAAGGGCGGCGACGCTCGTTTACCCAGCGGTGTTCGCGCAGGCAGCACTTTGGATGCCTACACGGGATTGGCAAACGCAGTGACATTCACGGGTTTGCCTCTTTCCGAAGCAATCAAAATGTGGACGGTCAACCCCGCAAAACTTGTCGGACTGGAAGGACGCATAGGCACTTTGGAAATCGGCAAAGATGCAGACTTCATTATTTTCGGTTGACGAAAACTAAACAGATTTTGTCTAAATGTCAAAAGTGAAAAAATCGACAGAGAAAAACTATTGCAAACTGTTTTGCTGTTATAGTATAATGCGTTCGAAAGGAACCAAAAAATCAACTCACAAAAAACGGAGGTCTTTTATGAAGAAATTTTTATGTTTGGTTTTGACTGTGTGCATTTTTGCAGGCGTATTCGTGTTTGTCGGTTGTGAACCGACCAACAGCGACCCCACGACGGTGATGAACGTTTCGTTGAACCCCGAAGTGGAATTTGTGTTGGACGGCAACGGCAAGGTTATCACCGTCAACGCATTGAACGAGGAAGGAAACCTTATCGTAAGTGCGGAAGAATTTGAAAACATCGAAGGAAAAACTGCCGAAGAAGCAGCAAAATTGTTTGTTCAAGTTTCCACCGAAACGGGATATCTTGTTTCCGGTTCGTTGAAAGTGGAAAACAACAAAATCGAAATTGCCATTTCCGGCGATACAACTGCGGCAAAAGAATTGTTCAACGATGTCAAAGCAAAAGTGGATAGCTATTTGAGCGAAGAAAACATCACTGCGCAATTGGAACAAGCTGCGGCGATCACAAAGGAACAGTTGGAAAAACTAGTTGCGGAATGCGAACCCTATTTGGAAGAAGCGCAAATCAAGGCAATGGAATATCAAGAATTGCTTGCCGAAATTGCAGAATCCAGAAAGGAAACTGCGGAATACTACTCTCAAGAACTCAAAACTGCCTACTACGAAGCAAAAGCTCATGCTTTGGACAAGGCAAAATATGATGTTTTGAAAACGAAACTTTCCGGAA
>CAZRBI010000024.1:0-23351 GCA_964598315.1 uncultured Oscillospiraceae bacterium | reverse complement strand
TTGCTCATGATGCACCTTCTTTTTGTCGCACGTGGGCCAATGTTACCGTTGCGACCGTAATTTTTTTGTTTTTTTGCCGTTGCGGAAAAATTTTTGCCAAACTTTCCGTCGGCACTTGTGGCAAATGCAGAATTGGTTGAAAAAATCTTTCGATGCCACAACTATTATTATACACAATGTTACATTTTTTGTAAACAGTTTGCGTTGAGTGGGACAAGGGGGGGGTGCGGGAGGCGTTGCTTTGCGGCAGAGTGAATGGATGACGGTGAAGAAGTTCGGTTGTGCTTTTTGAAATAAATTTGTGTCGCCTAACGCTGCAAAGGCGAATTGTTTTGCCGCGCGGCGATTTTTGGGATATTTTGACGAAACCGAAACTAAAATATTACTATGAATATTGTGTGGAGCGTTGTGACGATAATATCTCTTGCGGTGCTGACTGTCGTAAATCCGCAAAACGTGCTTTCGGTGTGCGTGGGAAGCGGAACGCAGGCCTTGAAAACCGCGCTGGAACTGTGTGGCGTGTATTGTCTTTGGCTGGGCATATTCAACGTTGCGGAAGATTGTCGATTGGTGGAAAAACTTGCCGTAAAGTTGCGGCCGCTGAACAAATTTTTGTACGGCAATTTGTCGCAAGAAGCGTCGGAGTACATTTCGTTGAACTTTGCGTCCAATTTGTTGGGTGTGGGTAACGCCGCAACACCGTCGGCCGTGGAAGCTTTGAAGAGGACGGAAAATGCGGAAAAACTTTCCTTTGCGGGGACAATGCTTTTTGTCGTGAATGCAAGCGGTGTGCAACTTGTGCCCACAACGGTGATAGGTCTTCGTGCGGCGCTCGGCTCGTCAAATGCGGCCGATGTCATATTGCCGAATTTTCTTTCTACGGTGGTAACGTCGGTGTTGGGGATTGTGCTTGTGTTCTTGTTTTGCGGTACGCCGAAAAGAACAAAGATTTTTCAAAAAGAATTTTGGCAATATTGCTTGCCGAAAAGAAAAGGTGCGAAAAAGTGACATACGTTGTGCCGTTTTTGATAGTTTTCACGTTGGGATTTGCACTTGTAAAACGCGTAAAAGTGTACGATTCTTTTGTGCGCGGTGCGAAAAAGTCTTTCGAATTGGCGTTGTCGCTGTTTCCGTGCCTAGCGGCCACCTTTGTGATGATAAATGTGTTTTCGGCAAGCGGTCTCGATGAAATCGTAGTGGATTTTATGCAACCGTTTTTTCGGTTGTTGGGAATTCCTCGCGAAGTTGTTCGTTTGGTTTTGCTTCGGCCATTTTCCGGAAGCGGCAGTTTGGCAATTTTAACCGACGTGTACAAAACTTATGGCACCGACAGTTACATCGGACGGTGTGCGTCGGTTATCATGGGCAGTAGCGAAACGGTGTTTTATGTTGCAAGCGTCTACTTTTCTCAAACTCGGGTACGGCGCACGGGCGTGGCCGTGCCGATAGCATTGTTTTGTAATTTTGCGGGAAGCATATTGGGGTGCTTACTGTGTAAAATTTGCTAGACAAAATTGCCACCAAAAATTCGCACCTTCTGTCATTTTATTCCAAAACATTGCGTAATGGACGCTGTAGTATGGACAAAAGAGGTGAAAAATGGCAGTTGCAAAAAAAAGAGTGCGTGCGCAATCGTCGCAGAAAGTGAAGTCCGGCGAGGTTCTTTTGTACGTTACGCTTGCATTAAGTTCGTTGTGTTGCGGAAAAGTTTTTGACGGGGCGTTATCTTTTGGATTGTTTGTAGGGGCGCTGTATTCGGTCAATCCGTTTTTGAGTGCGGCGTTATATGTTGCAACGTCGGTTGCGTTTGGGTTGCAATCGGTTGTTCACTCCGCAGTGCGCGCAACGGTAGTGTTGGTTTTTGTGATGATTCACAAATTGGCCAAAAAGAAAATATTCAAGTGGCATTTGTTGCTATATCTCGTTGCGGCAAACGTGTTCTATTGCTTCTACGGCACGGACGGCTACTTTCAACTGTTCGACAAGCTGTTGTACACGGCATGCGGAATTGCTTTTGCGTTTGTGAGTCTCTACTTTTTTCGGGCAGTGTTTATTCGCGGATTGGCCTATCGCCCGGCGTTGGACGAAACGGTGTGCATTTGCTTGTTTTCTGTTGTGGTAAGCTACGGCGTTTCGAAAATTGTGTTGTGGCAAATGGAAACGGTGTACTTTTTCATTCCGTTGTGTTTGTTGTTTTGTGCGCGGGTGCTCGGCGACAAGGAAACGTTGGTGTGCGCAGTTTTGTTGGGTTTGGGCAACTTGCTTGCCACCGGAACCTACGATTGCTGTGTCTTTTGCGTTTTTGCCGCCGTTGCAACAATCGCCGCCATAAGGCTGAACAGATTTGTTGCAGGGTTTTCCGTGCTGATAGTGGAAATATTGATGTGCTATTTTTTCGGCTTGCACGGAACGTTTTCCGTCGAGGTGTTTGTTCCGTCGATATGTTCGGTTGTGGTGTTTTTCGTGGTGCCCATTTCGGTGTGTGATTATCTTCGCGATTGTGTTGCCGGCAACAGAGACAAGTACGTGGGCAAAAGCGTTGTCAAAAAACTCGGAACCTACACCGCAAAGAAATTGTACCGATTGTCGGATATTTTTCTTTCCATGAAAAATGCTTTTTTTGCCATGGCCGTGGGTGAAATCTCCGCCGACGACGCGCAAAAAGCCGTGGTTCGTCAATGCAGTGAAACGGTTTGCAAAGATTGTCCGTCCAGGGTGTTCTGTTGGCGGCAAAATTTGGCACAAACGGAACAAAGTTTGTTGCAAATTGCTTCTTGTGCCGTCAAAAGGGGAAAATGTACCATTTTGGACGTGCCGCAAAACTTGTCTTTGAAATGCGACAGGGTGTCTACGCTGCTTGCGGAAATAAATTTGCAAAGCAAAAGCTATCGCGACTATTCCGATCGCGTGGAACAGGTCAACAACGGCAAGTTGCTGTTGGGCGAACAGTTGGGTGGCGTGTCTTGTTTGTTGACGCGTCTTGCCGCCGATTGCAAAGGAAAGGTCACCTACGACGGCAACAAGGAAAATGAGTTGGTGGAAAGATTGGTGTTTCACAACGTGTTGTGTTGCGGAGCCGTCGTTATGGAGCAGTCTTCCGTTGTCACTGCCATTGTCACCGTTGCAAAAAAGGACGTCGATTTTGCCGTTGTAGAGCAAGTTGCGTCCAAACTTTTGGGACAAAATCTGGTGGTGGAAAAGGAGGAGAGTACCGAAAGCGAATCGTGGGTCAATTTGCATTTGGTTGTGAAACCTCGTTTCACGGTGAGTTTCGGCGTTGCCGCCGTCACAAAAGAGGGCAGTGAAGTGTCCGGCGACACCCATTCCGTCATCAAAACGGACAACGGCAAATGCATTGTCGCATTGTGCGACGGCATGGGCAGCGGCAACAGGGCCGAACAAATGTCGGCAACGGCCATAGGGCTGGTTGAAAATTTCTATCGTGCAGGGTTCGACAACGACACCATTTTGTCTTGCGTCAATCGCTTGCTTGTGGGCAGCGGCAACGAAGTTTTTTGTGCGGTAGATATTTGTGTTGTGGATATGTACAACGGATTGACGGATTTTATCAAACTGGGTTCTCCGATGGGATTGGTGAAATGCAACGGCGTGGTGGAAATAGTTAACGGCAGCAGTTTGCCGTTGGGAGTGTTGGACGAAATGAAACCTTCCGTCACAAAAAAGGCATTGGCGGAAGGTGACGTTGCGGTGTTGCTCTCGGACGGAATAACCGATTGTTTCGGCGATCAAAATGCCGTCGCGTCGGTTTTTGCCGATATCACCTGCACAAATCCGCAAAGCATTGCGGAAATTGTTTTGAACAAAGCGTTGAAAGCATGCGGCAGGCCTCGTGACGACATGACCGTCGTTGCGGTGAAATTGTCCTAGAAACAAAATTCGAAAAAACTTTTTTGGCATTTTTGCCCGTTTTTTGCATAAAACGTAGTGCGGAGAAATTTGTGAAAGAATGTTTTGTGGAAGACACCGTCGTTATCGGGAAAAACGTGAAAGTGGAACCGTTTGCCGTCGTCAAGGGGAATTCCGTGCTTCACGACGGTTGCGTAGTGGGCAGTTTTTCCCATCTGGAAAACGCGGAAATAGGTGTTGGCACAATCGTCAACAGTTCTCGAGTGGTGGATAGTTTTGTGGGCAACGGTTGCATTGTCGGGCCGAACGCCCACTTGCGCGAAAATACCTATGTGGGCGATTGCTGTCGCATAGGCGACTTTGTGGAAATAAAAAACAGCACGTTGGGAAAAAACGTCAAAGCAAGTCACCTTGCCTACGTCGGAGACGCAACCGTAGGCGACGGCACAAACATCGGGTGCGGCGTGGTGTTCGTCAATTTCGACGGCAAGCAAAAACACAAAACTCAAGTGGGCAAAAATTGTTTCATCGGTTGTAACGTCAATCTTGTTGCGCCGCTCACCGTCGGGAAAAACTGTTTTGTCGCTTGCGGCACAACGGTGGACAGAAACGTGTGTGACGGCGCATTTGTGATAGGTCGCAGCAGACTCACAGTCAAGGAAGAACGGGCACAATCGTACTTGCCGCAAAACAAATAGTTGTCAAAACGGCATACGTGTGCAAAAAAATCGTGCATTTGTGCATAAAAAAAGACATCCGAAATTGCTCGGAGGTCTTTTGCGATGTCGAGTTATTACAGCAGACTTTCGTACAAAGCTTTGATTTCCGCAACGCTTGTTTCGCGAGGATTGCCGGGGCGGCAAGCATCTGCGTAGGCAGATTCTGCCAAGAAATCCAAATCTTCGCGTTTGACGATGTCTTTCAAGTCGGTGGGAATTCCAACGTCTACGGAAAGTTGACGAACGGCGTCGATTGCTGCCTTGCGAGCTTCTTCGATGCTCATTGCATCGGTGTTTGCAACGCCCATTGCGCGTGCGATGTCGCGGTACTTATCTCCCGTTGCAGGTGCGTTGTATTCCATGACGGTGGGGAGAATGATAGCATTTGCTACGCCGTGCGGGGTGTCGTACAATGCGCCGAGAGGGTGAGCCATGCTGTGAACGATGCCCAAACCGACGTTACTGAATCCCATGCCGGCAACGTATTGTCCCAAAGCCATGCCTTCGCGTCCTTCGGGTTCGTTTGCAACTGCGCTACGCAAAGATCTTGCGATAATTTCGATTGCTTTCAAATGGAACATGTCGGAAAGTTCCCATGCACCCTTGGTGATGTAACCTTCGATAGCGTGAGTCAACGCATCCATGCCTGTTGCAGCCGTCAAGCCTTTGGGCATTGTGCTCATCATGTCGGGGTCTACCACTGCAACAATGGGAATGTCGTGCACGTCTACACAAACCATTTTGCGGTTCTTTTTCGTGTCGGTGATAACGTAGTTGATGGTGACTTCTGCTGCCGTGCCTGCCGTTGTGGGAACTGCGATGATGGGTACGCAAGGATTTTTCGTGGGAGCAACGCCTTCAAGAGAAACAACGTCTGCAAAATCGGGGTTGGTGATGATGATTCCGATTGCTTTTGCAGTGTCCATTGCAGAGCCGCCGCCGATTGCAACAATTGCTTCGGCGTTGCTTGCTTTGAAGCTTTCAACGCCTGCTTGCACGTTTTCTACCGTCGGGTTAGCTTTCACTTGGCAGAACACGTCGTAGGGAATTTGCGCCTTGTCCAAAAGGTCGGTCACTTTTTGCGAAACGCCGAATTTGATAAGGTCGGGGTCTACGCAAACAAACACCTTTTTGAATCCGCGAGCACGAATTTCGGTTACAACTTCGTTTATTGCACCTTTTCCGTGATAACTTGTTTCGTTAAGAACAAATCTGTTAGCCATTTTTCTACCTCCAAAGAGCTTTTTGTTTTTATTGTTCGAAAAACCGAACGACAGGGCCGTTGTTTTTCGACGAACAGAGACATTATACCAAATCAAAAAGATTTTTTCCATACTTTTGGCAAATTTCCTTAAATATTTGCAACAAAACATCAAAAATAGCAAAACTGTTGCAAAACGGTTACATATTTGCAAAGTTGTTTAATCGGTGTCGGAACACTCGAACGGCGAATTCTAACGTTGCAACGGGCAAAACTTTTCAACAAGCAATCGGTGTCGCCGCGGTTCAGTGCTTGACAAACGTTGCAAATTGAACTAAAATTTTCTCAACTATACATATAGAGGCTTATTATGGATAAAATTGCCGTCGAAAAGAAGTGGAACAAACTGTGGGAAGAACAAAAAGTTTATTCGTTCGATCCCAAAAACGTGGACAACAAGTACTACATGTTGGAAATGTTCTCGTATCCCAGCGGAGCAAAGCTGCACATCGGACATTGGTATAACTACGGTTTGTCCGATAGTTTTGCGCGCTATCAAATAATGAAAGGCAAGAACGTCTTTCAACCTATGGGATTCGACGCTTTCGGTTTGCCTGCGGAAAACTACGCAATCAAATCGGGCATTCACCCGGAAGACAGCACGTTGCAAAACATTGCCATCATGGAGCAACAACTCAAAAACATCGGTGCCGTGTTCGATTGGGATCACGAAATAAAAACTTGCATGCCCGACTACTACAAGTGGACTCAATGGATCTTCTGTCAATTGTACAAAAAGGGGTTGGCCTATCGTAAAAAGGCACCTGTCAATTGGTGTCCGACTTGTAACACCGTTCTGGCAAATGAACAGGTTGTCAACGGTCACTGCGAACGTTGTGACAGTCAGGTTGTAAAAAAGGATCTCACCCAATGGTTTTTCAAAATCACCGACTATGCCGAAGAACTTTTGAACGATTTGGACGGTTTGGATTGGCCGGAAAAAACCAAGGCAATGCAACGCAACTGGATAGGAAAATCCGTCGGCGGAGAAATCAAGTTCCGTTTGGAAGATGGTAGCGGCAGTTTCAACGTGTTCACCACTCGAGCCGACACCTTGTTCGGTTGCACCTATGTCGTTCTTGCTCCCGAACACGAACTTGTTGACCGAATCACAACTGCGGAACAAAAGGCAGCGGTTGAAGCGTATAAAGAAGAAGTTGCAAAAACAAACGAAGTCGAACGTCTTTCCACGGCGAAAGAAAAAACCGGCGTGTTTACCGGTGCTTATGCAATCAACCCCGCCAACGGCGAACGTGTTGAAGTTTGGATAGGTGACTACGTTTTGGCAACATACGGAACGGGTGCCGTTATGGGCGTTCCCGCTCACGACGAACGCGACTACAAGTTTGCACAAAAACACGGCTTGCAAATCAAGCGTGTTATCAAGTCTGCAGACGGAACAAACGACGATTTGCCTTTCTGCGAGTACGGCGTGATGGTGAACAGCGGAGAATTCGACGGTGTTTCCAGCGAAAAGGGCCGTGTTGCGGTTGTGGAAAAATTGGCAAAAACCGGTGACGGAGAAATAACGACAAACTATCGTTTGCGTGACTGGCTTGTTTCTCGTCAACGTTATTGGGGTGCACCCATTCCTATCATTTATTGCCCTCACTGCGGCGAAGTTTTGGATGAAAATTTGCCCGTGCAATTGCCCTACGACGTGGAATTCACTCCGGACGGAACAAGTCCTTTGGCAAAACACGAGAAGTTCATTCACGACGTCACTTGTCCCAAATGCGGCGCAAAAGCTACCCGCGAAGCGGACACTTTGGACACGTTTGTGTGCAGCAGTTGGTACTATTTGCGCTACCCCGATGCAAACAATTCCGAAAAGCCTTTCGACACGGAATGGATAAACAAGATGTTGCCTGTCGACAAATATGTGGGCGGTGCCGAACACGCGTGCATGCACCTGCTTTACGCGCGTTTCATCACAAAGGCTTTGCGCGACATGGGTTATATTAACTTTGACGAACCGTTCAAATCACTTGTTCACCAAGGCGTAATTTTGGGGCCGGACGGCAACAGAATGAGCAAATCGCGCGGCAACGTGGTGTCTCCCGACGAGTACGTCAACGAATTCGGTTCGGACGTTTTCCGTTGCTACTTGGCATTCGGTTTCAAATATACCGAGGGCGGCCCGTGGTCGGATGACGGAATCAAAGCAATCAACAAGTGGTTGGATCGTGTGGAACGCTACGTTTTGTCGGCTTATTCCGAATATCCCACTCGCGAAGATTTTTCACACGACGAAAAACAACTGAACAGGGCGCTTAACGCAACAATCAAAGCTGTGGATGCCGACTATGCGGAATTTTCTTTCAACACGGCAGTTGCCCGTATGATGGAATTGGTGAATGCAATGTGCAAGTATGACGGTTGCGTAACTAAAAACGCTGCTCTCTATCGCAAGACGGCGGACGATTTGCTGAAAATACTTTCGCCGCTTGCTCCGCACTTTGCAGAAGAATTGTGGAAGCAAACGGGGCACGAAGGAAGTGTCGTAACACAAGTTTTCCCCACTTTTGACGAAAGTGCTTTGAAAGCCGACGAAGTGGAATTGTTGGTACAATTCAATTCTCGTCCCAAAACGCGTCTAACCGTAGATGCAGATTTGAACGCAGCGGAAGTGGAACAACTGGTGTTGGCCGATGCCACGGTTCAAGGCTTGCTTAACGGTGCAACGCCCAAAAAAGTGATTGTGATTCCCGGAAGATTGGTGAACATAATAGTGTAGTTTTTTTAGCGGCGGTTCAGGCGGATTTTTTCTTGGACCGCCTAATTTTACAAAAATAAAAGCGGCAGGTAGTGATTATGGATTTCAACGGCGAAGCAAAAAAACTCGGGATAGGCAACACTCCGCTTATTCCCTATGAAGAAGATTTCGATGCCGATATTTTCATCAAAAACGAGGCAATGAATGCCTCCGGCAGCGTAAAAGACAGGGCGGCGCTTGCCATGATTTTGGATGCCGAAGAAAAAGGCTTGCTTAAAAAGGGCGACACGATAGTGGAGGCCACAAGCGGTAACATGGGTATATCCATTGCCTACGTCGGGGTGCAACGCGGATATCGTGTGGTGCTTACGATGCCGGACAGCATGAGTCCGGAACGTCGCACTTTGCTGCAAGGGCTGGGCGCACAACTCATTTTGACGGAAGGCAAACTGGGCATGCAAGGGTCTGTGGATTTGGCCGCACAACTTGCTTCGGAACAAGGTTTTGTGTGGTTGAAGCAATTCGAAAACCCCGCAAACGCGTTGTCTCACTACCTTTCCACCGCAGAAGAAATAATTTCACAATTGGAAAGGGTAGACGTTTTTGTTGCCGGAGTGGGCACGGGCGGAACGCTTTGCGGAACTGCGCGCAGATTGAAAGAAGTTTTCAACAATTGCAAAATCGTTGCCGTTGAACCGGCCTACAGCGCAACCATTTCTCGCGGAGAAAAGGGCAAACATGCCATTCAGGGGTTGGGAGCCGGCTTTGTTCCTCAAATTTATGATGCAAGCGTGGTGGACGAAGTGCAACTTGTCACCGACGACGAAGCAATGGACACGTTTTTCATGCTGAACAAACAACAAGGCTATTGTTGTGGAATCAGCGCGGCTGCAAACGTTGCAGTTGCCATTCGTTTGGCAAAAGATCCTGCCTACAGCGGCAAAAACATTGTCACCGTTTTCCCGGACGGCGACGACAGATATCTTTCGTTGCTTTACGAAAGCAGAATTTGAATTACTTGCGGCACTCAAACGAGTGCCGTTTTTTTTTGCACGATTTACGCACCGAAGCGCACGCGGAGGAGGCAACAATACTTTTCCAAATTGGTTTTGTGATTTTTTATGTCGCATCAAGCAGTGTTGATGGAAAATGCGTTGTTTGTGCCAATTGAGCTACATGCCGAGCAGTTTTGCCGAAAACAGTGCAACAATTTGAACAGTTCTTGCAATGTTGTCAATTTTTTGACACGTATGCGGAAAATTGCGACGTTTGGCGCTCGAAACACAAAAGTGAACGCTATTTTCAATTTTATTTAAGTTGAAATTTTGTCACTTTTTGCCATTGACAGCCAAACGGTTTTAAGATATAATGCCGACAAGAAAATCTCGAACGGATTTTCACGGGAGGCATTGCGGCACGGGAAGCACGCGTTTTGTGTGACATTGCTCGTCTGCACCTCAACAAACAAGGAGGGAAAACTTATGGCAAAAAAGAAAGCAAAAAAGGCAAGTCCGCTTGCGTCACTGATTTTTATCGTTGCGTGTGTGTTGCTCATTCTTAACTTCTGCTTGCCGCTGCTCACAACCCACGGCTCTATTTCCGGGTTTGGATCAACGGAAAAAACAGGTCACAATTTGTTTGATTTGTTGGAAAGCGAAGACGAGACAATGTTGACATTTGCAATTTTCTCGTTAGTTGCGGCGATTGTAGGCATACTCGGTGCTGTTTTTGCAGCAGCTTGCATCGTAAAACCCAAACTTGGCCAATGGTTGAAGTTTGTTGGTGTGGTTGTAGCTGTCGTGGCCGTTGTGGCTTTTGTTTTGGCAATAGTTGTTGCTAGCGACAATTCCGGTTCGGCTTGGGGAATCAGTGTCACAACGTCTATCGGTATTGCTCCCATTTTGACGCTTGTCGGCGGCTTGGTAGCACTTGTAACGCCTTGGATCATCAAGTAACAAACAAATTGAAAACTAACGACGCGAAGGCTTTTGCACTCGCGCCGTTTTTTGTTTATAAAAAGTCTGTGAAATTCGGCATTTTTTCAAGGTTTTTCCGAAAACAAACGATTTTTGCGGCGCAATACTATTCAAACTTGGTTGCCACGTGGCTGACTACGGCAGAATATGCAACAAAGGGAGAAGCAAGTTTATGTCGGTTGTTCAAAAAATAAATGGAAATTTTGCGTTGACGCACGCTAGTGCAGGTGCATCGACCGGGTTGCCGCTAAAAGCGAAAAAATAGAGAATCACTTTTTTGAGATAGCCTATTGATTTCTTTCGTCGGTTGTTATACAATACAGTCAAATTCAATTTGGAGGTTGACTATGAAAAAAGCACTCAAAATTTTGGCAGTTATGCTTGTTGCCGTTATGACACTTGGCGTGTTGGTGGCTTGCGCCCCCAATGCAGATCCGGATCAAGCTGTTGCCGCATTGAAAGAAAACGGCTACACAGCAACAAAAATTCCTTCTACCGGTCTTTTCGGTAAAGAATGCTACGTCACAGGAATCAAAACCGTCAAAGACGACGAAGGCAACGTCAAAACGGAATTTGTGATGATCTACTACTACAAAACCGCAGAAGACGCTCAATCCGATTGGGAATCCATCAAAACCGAAGCTAACAAAAACGAAAACAAAAACGACAGTGATTGGGAAGTTGGCAGCAGCGGCAAAATGATTTGGTACGGAACGTCCGCAGCAATCAAAGCAGCAAGATAGTTTGAACTTAACAACAAAAAACACCTTTTCGAAAACGAAGAGGTGTTTTTTTGTTGTGCCTAAAACAAAGTGAACAGCCAAATGCTGCAGGAACTATAAATAACGACATTTTTCGACAAATAACGACAAGAAGCAAACAAAATCCTAATGCGGAAAATTGATGCTGTTTTGTTTGGCCTATCAATTTTGGGGCGGGCGGAAAACGCGTCAATGCTTATGTCGAAAAGAGACGGTTGGCATTTTAGCCCCTGCGACAGTTCTTTACAACAACTTCCCTTTGAAATTGCTTTTGTGAAAATGTCGAAAATTGTCGAATATTACAGCCACAACAACACGATTATTCCGTATATTCCTACCACGGCTGCAACAAAAAGAATGCTGACCCACAAAAACAGTTTGTCGCGATTGTCCTTTTGGACAATTTTACCGTTTGTCGCACAGGCAAATACAAGTTGTGCCAAGTAGTCGATGCCCCACACAAAACCGAATATGATGGCGCACAAGGAAAAATCTTTTTCCGACGGTGCCGGAGTTGTGACAAAAAGCGTCATAAACGTTATTGCCAACACTCCGAGAACTGCTTGAACGATGCACAAGATGATTTGCATTTTGCGGCGTAGAGTTGCGTTTTCCAAATAGTTTTTCATGGCGTTCTCCTTATAATATAAAGTGATTGTCAAAACGGAAAAGTGGTTGAATGTTGCTGCACGTACAGACGTGATGGCTTTTTGAGGTGTTAGAGGCGCGTTGCAGAGCGTTGCGGAGCGAAAATTTGTTGTTGGGGCTTATAAAAATAAGAGTGTGAGTTGTTCTTGTGCCGTTTGGAAAGGCATCGAACAATATCAAATTGTTTGTCCCGAAACATTCATTGTTTTGCGGTAGCGTTGTAAAGGCAATTTGTCTTGTTCAATTGTTGTTGCGATTGTTTCTATCTATAAAACACCGATGCTGTGCATTTTGTCCCGCAATAGTCGACATTTTAATAATAAAAGCTTGCGAGTCTTTTTCGCTTTTTGACAAATTGTGAAAAAATAATGGTATACTAAACAAACAACAAAAGTTTGCGTCGGCAAATGATTGTCAAATCTACTCAACGAGGTGCAAAATGTCTGCAAAAGTTCAAACCAAAGAAATCAGCGCAGAAGACAGACAGTTCAATCGCAACAAGTGGTTATTCAGTGCGTCGGGCATAGGGCGGGATATGTCCTATCAGCTGATTGCTTCATTTTTGCTAACGTACATACAATTCGGCATGACGCTTTCCATTGTGCAGTTCACCACCATAAGCTTGCTTATCGGTGTAGCCGGGCGTGTTTGGGATGCAATAAATGACCCGATGATGGGGGCGATAATCGAAGGCACGCACATGAAATTCGGCAAATTCCGCCCGTGGATTCTTATCGGCGCGGTGTTGACGGGAGTTATCATAGTGTTGATGTTCAACGTTCAGTCGTTGTCCGGTTGGAGTTTTGTAGTGTACATGATAGTGATGTATCTGCTGTGGGAAACGGCGTTCACCATGAACGATATCGGGTATTGGTCTATGCTTGCAAGCCTTTCCAGCAAAAAGGAGCAGCGCAACTCCGTCACTATGCTTACGGTGGTGTTTGCCGGCGTTGGTGCTTTCATTGCTCAGGGCGGCATATCTTTCCTTTATCCCGGCAACGTACGTCAAGCGTTCAGTTGGATATCCATTGCAATTGCGGCAATTTTCGTTGCCATGCAAGCAATAATGGTGTTTTTCATCAAGGAACGTCCTCGTTCTCAAATGGAAGTCAACGAAAAAGTGTCGTTGAAACAAATGTGGGACACAATCAAGCATAACGATCAAATTTTGTGGATGACACTTTCCATGCTGTTCTACAATGTGGGCAGTTCGTTGCTTGTGGGCTTGGCCTACAACTTGTACTACTTGGAGATCGGCTACGACGGCAACGCCATTGTTTTCATTGCTATTTTCGGTGTGTTCAATATCGGATCGCAAGTGTTCTACCCCAAACTTGCCCAAAAATTCGGAAGAAAGAAATTGCAACTGTATTCCATAATTTTGGCGTGCGTGGGCTACTTGGGTATTGCATTGATAGGTTGGTGGCCCATTTTACCGTTCAATTTGATCACGTTGAGCATTTTCGGCGTACTGGTGTTTGTGGGGCAAGCGTTGTTCTACATGGCAAGCATCATCAACATGACCAACTGCGTGGAATACAACGAGTACAAACGCGGCGAACGCAACGAAGCCGTTGTTTCCACTTTGCGTCCGTTCATGGCAAAGTTTGCCGATGCGTTGAAGTACGGCATTGTGACTGTTGTTTTGACCGTTTCGATGGTCTACGGCTTGTCGCAAAACATTTCCACTTTGGAAGTTCAAAAAGGACACTTCGACCGTCTTACCGATGCCACCGAACAGGCGGCCTACGTGGAAGCCGTTAACGAATATATTTTGTTGGCGCAACAAGACGGCGTCGATTTGGATGCGTTGACGACTCAAATGGATCAAAACGCCGCATTGAACGGCAAACAGTTGGATGCAAACTACGTTGTGGCAATGGGCGACGTTGCGATTTTTCGCAAAACGGCAGACAGTGAAGAATTTGTCGGTTACTTGCGCGACGTCGATGCAAGCAAATTTGTGTACGGCGAAAAGTACGTGATGAAAATCAGTGGCAGTGTCGGCGACGAATCGTTCAATGCTGCAAACGAGCACTTCTATGGCGAAGGAACGATTGCTATGCGCCTTTGGATACGTGCGGCAGTGACCGTAGTGCCGGTGTTGTTCTTGCTTGCGGCGTTGGCTATCCAACGCAAAAAGTTCGTCATCGACGAAGACTACTACGACAATATGCTGGTGGAAATAGCAAAAAGAAAGACGGAACAACATGCAGAAGAACAACCGTCGGAAAAACCTGTTGAGGAATAGTTTTGGATTTTGCAAAAACAAAACGTCGGCAGAGCACAAATGTGACGAAAATTTAACAGGTCTAAAAAGGCCGTTGCGGAAACCTTTCCGCAACGGCCTTTTGTTTGTGATGTAGACAATGTTTACAACAGTTTCAAAATTGTTTCGCAAGTTTTTTCCACGCCGCCTTGCGCAAACGTCGCGCAAGCTTCGCTCATGGCTTTTCTTTTTTCGGGGTTGTTTTGCAACTCGTTCACCACAGCAAAAACGTTTTTTGCGTTTTTCAAAATTACGGCAGCGCCCGCATCGCTCAAAATTTCCGCATTTTCGCGTTCGTTTATTATTGGCTTTTCGCGAACTATCATCGGCAAATGTCGGGACATTGCTTCGAACAACGTACCCGCGCCCGCGCGCGTTACGATAATATCCGCGCAACTCATCAATTCGTTCATGTTGTTCACAAACCCGTAATTGTGAATGCGAGGATTGTTTTTTGTTTTTCGTTGAATTTTTCTGTACGTCTTTTTGTTGTGGCCGTTAACGCACAAAATTTGCACGTCGGCATTTTTCAGCTGTTCCACAATCTTGCAGTTGTCGGCAATGCCAAAACCGCCTCCGCAAACAAGCACTGTGAAACAGTCGTCCAATCCCAACGCCAGTCGCGTTTGAGTTTGGTCTTTTTTCTCCGAAAATTTGTTACTGACGGGAAAGCCGCAGGCAACAAGTTGATTTTTTTTGAACCCCTTGTTTTGTAGTTGCTCGAATGAGTGTTCGGAAGGTGTAAGAACAAAATCGCACTGAACGGCCGATTCCCACAGCGGGTGGGGCAACATGTCTGTTAAAATAGCAAAGGATTTTTTGCCGGTCAATCTGCCTTGACGTTTCCATTTGTCGCAAAGCATCGCACAGTAAGGGTGAACGCTCACGACAAAATCGAAATTGTCTTTTTCAATTTGTTCAAACACGTCGTCGGCAATTTTGTCCACTTCGCGTTGAGCCGTTCCGTGGTAGCGACGACTGCTCTTTCTGAATTTTAGTTTTTTCCAGAAATAATCGTAGGGTTTTGCCAAATACTTGCATGCAAAAACGTACCCAAGGCTGTTAAACTTGTACTCGAGGCCGTCATGGGCAAAAATATCCACAATTTGTGTTTCGATGTCGTTGAGTTGAAATTGCTCTGCTAGTGCTTTTGCAACGTGGTTGTGTCCCTCGCCGGAGGTCATTGTCAAAATAACTGCTTTCATTTTGCTTGTTACGCGTGGCTGCATATTTACAGTCACTTTCCGCATCTCCCTGATATTGTCTCTTTTGCGTCGGATAAAGCTGATTTTGTCGTTACTGTTTTGTCAATCACATTCTATCACAGTTGTTTTCACTTGGCAACGCTTCTTTGCGTGTTGATGCCCCTTGTTCGTTGTTGATTTTCTCTTCTGCACAAAAGGACGGACTGCGCCCCGTTCGATTTGCAACATCAAACGCTTGTCGGAAAGGCAGAGTGAGTTATAACAACGCGATACTTTTGCGGCTGTTTCGCATCGATAATGATATTTTCACAAAATTTTGCTCCTGTTTTGAATAAATTTTCAAAAAAAGTTGAAAAATTTTTGTAAAAAGTATTGACAAACACGCAAAAGGTGGTATAATGTTAGCAGTCGAACGGAAAGAGTGCTAACAATCAAAACAAACGATTGCCAAAACACAGCTCGGAACTGTAACACTCCGAACGTTCAAAAATAAAATCAAAAAAGGAGAAACTATTATGAAAAACTATCTTAGCAGAAGAAACAGCGATATATTTGAAGATGCATTCAACAACTTTTTACGTCCTTTCTACGTAGACGAAGAAGCTACTATCATGAAAACGGACATCAAAGAAACCGAAAAAGAATATTTGATGGACGTTGAAATGGCCGGATTTGACAAAAACGACATTTCTTTGAAATACGAAAGCGGCTATCTTACAGTTTCTGCAAAGAAAGACGAAAAAGAAGAAAGTGTCAAGTATATTCGCAGAGAACGTGCTTACAGTTGCAGCAGAAGCTACTATCTTGGCGACGTAAACGAAAAGGCAATCAAGGCAAAGTACAACAACGGTGTTTTGGAAATTGTCGTTCCAAAGGAAAAGCCCGAAAACAACACTCATTCCATCAACATCGAGTAGTTTTGCGGAACTTGCCCCAAGGTGTGGCTAAAAACGTTTCACAATCAGTTTGAAAAACATCACCTCCTGTCGCATTCCCTCCAAAAGTTTTGCACAGGGGGTTGTTTTTTACGATGTTGACAAAACAAACGAATGGATATATTATTTAGTGGCGCGGCGAAGCGTGTTTGATTTGAAAATATCGCGTTGTTTGGAAAAACAAACATAAATTGTTGCATAATCTGCGAAACAGACCCGTTTTTGCGGAATATACTAGCGGTGATGCAAAGTTTGGCAAAAACGTCAAACAAAGCAACGGCAACTGCCGTGCAACAATCCGGCAAGGTGAGCAGAGATGCGTCTACGGACAATTCGAGTTTTGCGGTGACGTCATATCGAAGGCATGTTTGTGGCAAAGCTTTTTCCAACCGATTGCATAAGCGCGGTTGTGGCAAACGGAAAAACCGTATTCTAGATTATTATTGAGGCGTTTCGTTTTCGGAACGTGCTTGCAGAGAGGAACAAAATGAAAAAATTCAAAACAGAGTCCAAAAAAGTTTTGGACATAATGATCAACTCTATCTACACCAACAAAGATATTTTTCTTCGCGAACTTATTTCCAACGCAAGTGACGCATTGGACAAACTTGCCTACAAAAGTTTGACCGACGGCTCCGGACTGGATAGGTCCACTTTGGAAATCAAGGTTCATGCCGACAAGGAAAATCGCACGTTGGTCATTTCCGACAACGGCATCGGCATGACTGCGGAAGAGCTGGAAAACAACTTGGGCACAATTGCCAAAAGCGGAAGCGAAAGCTTCAAAAAGTCGTTGGAAGAGGGTGCGGATATCGACGTGATCGGTCAATTCGGCGTAGGATTTTATTCTGCGTTTATGGTTGCCGAAAAAGTGTCCGTGTTATCAAAAACGCAAAACGGTAGTGCGAATTTGTGGCAAAGCAACGGCGCGGAAGGGTACGAAATATCTGCAAGCGATTGCGATTTCGAGCGCGGAACAGTCATAACTTTGAAGTTGAAAGAAAACGTTGAAGGGGAAAACTACTCCGAGTATCTGGAAGAGTATAAACTTCGCAATCTCATCAAAAAGTATTCCGACTACATACGCTATCCTATCAAGTTGTGGAGCACCGTTTGTCACGACGACGGTTGCGATTGCGAAGAATGCGAACACGAGCATGAACACGAAAACAAACAAGATTGGGTTGTTGTGAACAGCATGACGCCACTTTGGAAGCAAAACAAAAAGGACGTCACCGAAGAACAATACGACAACTTCTATTCCGACAACTTTTTCGGCTACGACAAGCCATTGCATGTCATTCACACTTCTGCGGAAGGCGCCGTGGAGTACAAGGCGTTGTTGTATATCCCTGCTCATGCTCCCTACAACTACTATCAAAAGTCCTTCGAAAAAGGATTGAAATTGTACACAAACGGCGTTCTTATCACCGATTGCTGTGCCGATTTGTTGCCCGATTGCTACAGTTTCGTACAAGGTCTGGTGGACAGCGACTTGACGCTGAACATTTCTCGCGAAACAATTCAGCAAAACAGACAGCTTAAACTTATTGCCGCCAACGTGGAAAAGAAAATCACGTCGGAATTGGCATCGATGCTGAAGAACGACCGTGAAAAGTACGAAAAATTCTGGAAAGAATTCGGTTTACAGTTGAAGTACGGCTTGTACGATAACTGGGGTGCAAGAAAGGAACAACTGAAAGACTTGGTGTTGTTCTATTCTTTGAAAAACGACAAACTTATCACACTGAAAGAATATGTCGAGCAACTTGCCGAAGGTCAGGAAAACATCTACTATGCAACGGGTGCAAGCGTCGCAAGTATCAAAAATTTGCCGCAAGTGGCAAAGGTACAGGAAAAAGGTTACGACGTGTTGTGTCTTACCGACGACGTGGACGAATTTGCACTCAAAATTTTGTCGGCGTACGATGAAAAGCCATTCAAATCCGTTGCCGACGAAAGCGTCGAAGCATCCGAAGACGAAAATGCCGATCTTTCCGCATTTATCAAAAACGCCTTGGGCGAAAGCGTTGCAAAAGTCAAATGTTGCAAAAACAGCGTCAATCACCCCGTATGCATAACCACCGAAGGCGAACTTTCCATCGAAATGGAAAAGGTGCTGAACAACATGCCCAATGTCGGGGAAAACAAGGTGAACGCCACCAAAGTTTTGCAAATAAACGTCAACCACCCCGTTTACGCAAAGCTTGCAAATTGGTTGGAAACAGACAAGCAAAAACTTACCGATGCAGCCAAGGTTTTGTATCAACAAGCACGTCTTATAGAAGGCTTGCCTGTGGATGACGCGACGGAATTGGCCGACTTGGTTGCAAAATTCATTGCAGATTAGCGTTTGTCGCCAGAAAAAATACAAAAAATCAAGCAGTCTTTTTTACGGAAGGCTGCTTTTTTGTCGCTTGTTGTCTCAAAATCGAGCTGCGGAAAAACACAAAAGAAAAATATGGGGAATGAAAGAACACACGGAAAAACTGTTTTGCACATTAGGTGTTTGAAAGTGCGAGATGCAAGGTGCGGTAGGATAGTTTTATTTGTTGTGCGAATATTTTTTGCAGAGTTCGTGGCGAACTGTGTGGGGATAAAGTTATTCGTCGATTGTTTTGAGTGTGGAAAAACAGGCATGGCAAGTGCATTTGGAAACAAAAAACATGCATTTTCGGCAAAAATTACACAAAACCAGAGCAACGTTTTTTCAAAACTATTGAAAAAATAAAAAAAGTGTTGTAATATAAAATGCGGCGAAGGTTTTTCGCTATGAACATTTTGAAATAAAGGAGAGATGAAAAATGCCTCAATGGCTTAAAAATGCAGTATTTTATGAAATCTATCCGCAAAGTTTTTGCGACACCAACGGCGACGGTATCGGTGATTTGCAAGGCATAATTGAAAAACTTGACTACGTCAAACAACTTGGTTTCAACGCATTGTGGTTGAACCCGTGCTATCTTTCCCCGTTCATGGATGCCGGCTACGACGTGGCCGACTATAAAAAAGTAGCCCCTCGCTACGGCACCAACGAAGATTTGTACGAACTTTTCCGTCAGGCACATGCACGCAACATGCACGTCATCTTGGACCTTGTTCCCGGACACACTTCCGACCAACACGAATGGTTCAAGCAAAGTCGTTTGCCCGAACGCAACGAATACAGCGACAGATACATTTGGTCCAACTGTGTGTGGGATAGACCGCAAGGCTATTTGTGGGTGACGGGCATGGCCGACCGTGACGGCAGTTACATGCTCAACTTTTTCAACAGTCAACCGGCTTTGAATTTCGGTTTCAACGAAATCACACAACCGTCTTGGCAAATTCCCTACACCGACAAGCGTGTACAAGGCGCTTTCGATGCCATTTTGGACGTTATGCGTTTTTGGTTGGATCGTGGCTGTGACGGTTTCCGTGTGGACATGGCGGACAGTTTGGTAAAAAACGACGAAGAAAAGACGGCAACGGCTTCGTTGTGGCGCAAAGCCCGTGCAATGTTGGATGCCGACTATCCCGAAGCAATGATGGTTTCCGAGTGGTGCAACGCACCTCGCGCCATCAACATGGCAGGCTTCCATTGTGACTTTGTGCTTTGTCACCAAGGCACACTCAATCAACTTGGGTGCCGCAATGGCAAAAACAGTTATTTTTGCAAGTCTGCACACATGCCGGCTGCAACTTTTATGGAAAGATATCTTCGTGACTACCAAGAATCCAAGGGTAACGGCTACATGAGTATCGTTTCCGGCAACCACGACAACGACCGCATCAGCTACAATCTTGACGAACGCGAACTTCGTCTTGCCTACACGTTTATTTTCACAATGCCCGGTGTGCCGTTCATGTACTACGGCGACGAAATCGGCATGCGCTTTATTCCGCAAACTTCCAAGGAGGGCGGCTACAATCGTACAGGTGCACGCACTCCCATGCAATGGGATGCAACCAAGAAAAATCTCGGATTTTCCACCGCCGACAAAAAAGATTTGTACTTGCAAGTGGATGACCAACCCAACGCACCGTGTGTCGCTCAACAAATTGCTGACGAAAACTCTTTGTGGAATTTTGTTCGTCGTATTGTTCAACTGCGCCACGATAACGAGGATTTGCAAGCGGACGGCGATTTTGAAGTTTTGGTGTGCGGAGACAGCAGCGTGTTGTGCTACCGCCGCGGCAACTTGGCAGTGGCAATCAACCCCACGGATGAGGCACAGAACGTGAACGTTATCGTGGACGAAAAACTTTTGGAAGTGGGCTCTGCCACCACAGAGGGCAAAACAACAAAACTTGCACCGCAAACGGCAGTTGTTTTCAAATTGAACTAATTGTAAAATTATCTAACGGAGGTTCCTATGTCAAAACCGATAGTTGCAGTAATCTACGACTTCGACAACACCCTTTCCACCAAAGATATGCAAGAATTCACTTTTATTCCTGCGCTTGGTATCACACCGGAGGAATTTTGGCGTCAGTGCGACGAAACTTCGCATGCGTTGAACATGGATCACATTTTGGCGTACATGTATTTGATGGCCAAACATGCCAATGAAAAAGGTTTGAATCTTTCTGCCAACACTTTGCGTGAAATGGGCAAAGACGTCAAATTTTTCAGCGGTGTCAAAAGTTGGTTCTCGCGCATAAATGCCTATGGCGAAAGTTTGGGCCTGGAAGTAAGACACTACATTATTTCGTGCGGTCTGAAACCCATGATAGAAGGGTGCGACATTGCCAAGGAATTCTACAACGTGTTTGCTTGCGACTACGTGTACGACGAAAACGGTGTGCCCGTTTGGCCGGCAGTTGCAATCAACTATACGTCCAAAACGCAGTTTTTGTACCGCATCAACAAAGGCGTTGAAAATGTCGGCGAACACAAAAAATTGAATATGTATATGCCGCAAGACGAACGTGTCGTTCCGTTTGAGAACATGATATACATCGGCGACGGATTGACTGACGTTCCCAGCATGAAGCTTACTCGTCAACGCGGTGGCTATGCGATAGGTGTTTATCGCAAGCCGGAAGACGCCGCCTATTTGGTGGACGAAGAACGTGTTGACTTCTACGTGAAAGGCGACTATCGCGAAAACAGCGCCATGGATTTGGCAATGAAAGCCATTTTGGAAAAAATCCGTGCCACCAGCCACCTCAACGATTTGTCTCAACGTTCGGTAGACCTCGACGCAAAATAATTCAAAACACAAATCAAAGTGAAAGACGAACTTTTAGCGGTTCGTCTTTTTTTGTGGAGGTGACTTATACATTTAAGTGCAACAGTTGGGACAGGAAAACAGTTCATACAAATCTGTGACATAATCCGGTTGCGGAATCAAAATGTGAATTGTGCCTTTCGATGCAGTGCAGGGACGAGAAAATCATTAAAAGTTTGGTGGGTTGCGTGGCAAAAACAAAAGAAAAACTCTTTCGCCGCGGAAATGTGTTTTTGTAGAAAGAAAATTAAACACCGCGAATTTATTTGACGTTTGTGTTTCTCGAAAGTATGGCGGACGTACTTTTTGTCTTAGACAAACAATTCGTCATATTTTCGTGTTTTTGCCGCAACAAATCAAGGATGTAGTATTTTTGTCTGTTGTCGTGGAAAACCAAGAAAAGCTTATGCTGTGCATTATGGCGTTGTGTCTTGCGCCGTTAGTTGACAAGTTGCGTTTTTGTGCGTATAATTTCAGTTGGTAAAGAAGGTCGTTGCACGAAAACATGATGTTTTTGCAACGAAAGGTGAAAAATGAAGACAAAAATAGGTGGTCAAGCCGTAATAGAAGGCGTTATGATGCGCGGCGCAACCAGCATGGCGTTGTCCGTTCGCGACGAAACGGGGCAAATTCGTGTGGAAACAACCCGTTTGCCTGCAAAAAAACCTTGGTACAAAAAGGTTCCGTTTTTGCGCGGAGTGATAAATTTGTTCGTTTCCATGGTGGACGGAATGAAAATCACCATGAAATCCGCCGAGGTGATGGTGGAAGACGAATTGGACGTTGGCGACGGCGAAATGGGCGGATTGATGTTTGTTTCCGTGTTGCTCGGGTTGTGTTTGGCAGTAGGGCTGTTTATCGTTGTTCCGACCTACGCAACCATGGGCATTTTTGCTCTGACGGGTTTGAACGAAGTGGAATTTGCTTGGCTGAAGTCGTTGTTGGAGGGCGTATTCAAAATCCTGGTACTCATTGCTTACATGGGCGGAATTTCCAAAATGAAGGAAATTCGTCGCGTGTTTATGTATCACGGTGCCGAACACAAAACCATTGCGTGCTACGAAGCGGAAATGCCGTTGACGGTGGAAAACGTGAAAAAATGCAGTCGCTATCACGACAGATGCGGCACCAGTTTTTTGGTGTTTGTGGTTGTTTTGTCTGTAATTTTGATGATGGCGTTGGACGTTGTGTGCATTGCTTGCGGATTTACCGCATTCATCGAAAAGAAAAACTGGTGGCTGCGCTCTCTTTTGAAAATTGCACTGTTGCCGGTAACGGCAGGGTTCAGCTACGAAATGTTGATGTTGCTTGCTCGTTCGGAATTCGTGCTGTTCCGTCCGCTTAAATGGTTGGGCAAACAGTTCCAAAAACTCACAACGCGCGAGCCGTCCGAAGACATGATCGAAGTGGCAATTTGTTCGTTCAACAAGGTGCTGGAAATGGATGCCGACCAAACGATAGAAGAAGTGCGCTTTCCCGCCCCTGTTTCGGTGGAAGAATTTCGTCAAAAAGTGGAGACGAGCGGCCTGACGCAGTTTGTGGGAAAGGCGGACGATTGGTTGATTGGTGCCATGCTCCACGTGGACGAACAAAAGCTTGCTTCCGGGTTGAAAATTCCTTTCGGTTGGACCGTGCGACTGGAAAAAATGGTTGAACGTTGCAAAAACGGCGAGCCTTGGCAGTACGTTGTGGGATCCGCACCTTTTTACGGACGCACCTTTGTCGTCAACGAAAACGTGCTTATTCCTCGCCAAGAAACGGAACTTGTGTGCGAACAG
>CAZRBI010000023.1:0-24019 GCA_964598315.1 uncultured Oscillospiraceae bacterium | reverse complement strand
TCGATTTTATCACAAACGGCAATACCCTGTCAAACGATTTGACAGGGTATTTGCAGAATATTTTTGAATATTTTGAAATATTTTTGACCTTTTTGCGAATTTTCAAAAATGTGACGAGAACGTCAGCGTTTAAGCTTCGCCCTGCTGCCGTTACGACCACCGATACACGAAAATTATTGCCATTCCGCCACAAAACTCGTGTTTTCGCCATTCGCGCCGTATATAAAATCACTTCCGTAGTTCCAACATGCTATTTGGGCGAACTTTGCCGAGCTTAAACGACGCCGGTTGCATGGTAAACTGCAAGCAGCATCCGTTCCGACAGTGAACCCTCCAAACAAATTCCAGCAAATATCTGCATTCGGTACATTTTTGTCTTGTTGTTTGCGATCGCGCCGCGCCTTGCTATGCGTACGTTTCGTACAAAACCAAAAACACAATTGCCACGGCAATAAACGCCGCACCGACAATGATCATGAACCAAAAATCGTTTTTGTTGTCTTTCATGGCTTCTTTGTAGTCGTAGAACGTGCGATATTTCACTTTTGTGAGATCGCGACGGAACAAATCGACAAGTTTCATCATGCTGTACGTCAACATTCTGAATGCTCCGCCGTTACTTGCAAAAACAAGCAAGCCCAATCCCAGGACTATCACCCCGGGAACGAAAAACGCGTCGCAAAGGTCTTTGTACACACTGAGCGTGTCGGTTTGAGAGAAGGTTCCGCGAGACAGAAGCACCGCCAATGTTATAACCGCACAAATTACGGTGGTTATCAAGTAACTTAATTTTTTCTTCATTTTTCTTTTAGAAAAGCCTTTTGATTTCGACAAAAGGCTTTTGTTGGAAATTTATGCGTTGGCTTTTTTGTCCATTTCTGCCATTTCGATTTTGTATTGTTCCAATTCTTTATCGTTGCAATAAATGAAGTGGCCGGGAACAATTTCTTGCATATACGGACCTTGTTCCGAATAGTCGTGAGCAGCAACTGGGTTGTAGGTGATACGTTTGCGTTGCTTTTCAAAATGCGGATCGGGCAAAGGAATTGCCGACAACAAAGATTTTGTATAGGGGTGCAACGGATGTGCGAACAACTCGTCGCTGGTTGTCAATTCCACTATCTTTCCGAAATACATAACGGCAATTCTGTCCGAGAAGTATTTGACGACGGAAAGGTCGTGCGCGATGAACATTATCGTCAAGCCCAAATCGTGACGCAACTCGTTCAACAAGTTGATTACTTGTGCCTGAATGGAAACGTCCAATGCAGAGATGGGTTCGTCGGCAATTATCAACTCGGGGTTCAAAATGATTGCTCTCGCAATACCGATACGTTGACGTTGTCCGCCGGAAAATTCGTGAGGATAACGTCCTGCGTGTTCGGGAACAAGTCCGACCAAGTCCAGAACCTTGTACACTTGTTTGTCGATATACTCTTTGTCCTTGATGCCACGGATAATCAAGCCTTCGGCGATGATTTCGCGAACGGTCATACGAGGATTCAACGAAGCAATAGGATCTTGGAAGATCATTTGCATCTTGTTCATGATTCTGTCTTTAGAAGCAAGACGCAGTTCTTCTTTGTACTCTTTTGTGAGCTTTTCCTTTTCTTCACCCGGTTCGAGTTCATCGAGCAACGGTTGATACTTGTCTTTCACAAGTTGCATTTGCGCTTGCGCAAACTTTTTGTTGCAATATTTGTGGTCGTTTTTTGCCTTGCGTATTTCCGCTGTTTGCTTGGCGATTTCGGCATTGAGCGCGGCGTTGATTTCCGCAACTTTTGCAACGTATTCCGGATCGTCCTTGGAAGGATACTGTTCTTGCAGCGCCTTTATTTCGGCATTAGCCTTGGCTTTTGCCTCTTTGATGGCAACTTTGTAGGTGTTGACACCTGCACAAATACGTTGTCCCTCGAAGTAGACGGAACCACCGGTGATATCATACAAACGAATGATGGAACGTCCGGTTGTTGTTTTTCCGCAACCGCTTTCTCCTACAAGACCGAAAACTTCGCCCTTGTAGATATCGAAGTTGACATCGTTAACGGCTTTCAACGTTTGTTTGCCCATTTTGAAGTACTGTTCAAGGTGTTGAACGGACAGCAAAACTTGTTTTTCTTCTGCCATGTTATTCAACCTCCTTGTTCTTCATTCTTTCAATACGGTCCGTCACAATTTTGGGCGGCTCAACTTGCGGAGCACTGGGGTGCAACAACCAAGTTGCGGCGTAGTGAGTGTCACTCACCTGGAACATCGGAGGTTCTTGTTCGAAGTCGATTTCCAAAGCATACTTGTTACGAGCCGCAAATGCATCGCCTTTGGGCGGGAAAATCATGTTGGGAGGAGTTCCCGGAATGGCTTCCAACTTCTCCTTGGTGTCAAGGTCGGGCATGGAAGACAACAGCGCCCATGTGTATGGATGACGAGGATCGTAGAAAATGTCGTCGGCTGTGCCGTATTCCACAATTTTGCCTGCGTACATGACGGCAATTCTGTCCGCCATGTTTGCAACAACACCCAAGTCGTGGGTGATGAAAATAACGGAAAGGTTACGTTCTGCTTTGATGCGGTTGATAAGTTCCAAAATTTGCGATTGAATGGTAACGTCCAATGCCGTTGTGGGTTCGTCGCAAATAAGGATATCAGGGTTAGCCGCAAGTGCGATAGCAATAACTATACGTTGACGCATACCGCCGGAAAATTCAAACGGATATTGTTTGTAGCGAATTGCCGGTTCGGGAATACCAACTTCTTCCAACAGCTTCAAGGCTTTTGCCTTTGCCATTTTCTTGGTTATTCTGTAAACAACCGAGGACGCTTGTTCCTTCAAGTAGTCGATCAATGCAACCATGTGCGCGTGAGCATCGTAGTTGGCGTCGTCGGCAATTTGATTGCGGTAGGTTGCACGCAAGTTGTGCAAAATGACGCGTATGTTTTTCTTTGCCTGTTCCAAATCTACAACAGCGGCAGGAACAACTTTCCAATCGGGATTTTTTCCCGAGGCAACAAGTTTGACGTACTTGGCCTGTTGTCTTGCAAAGCGAGCTTCTTCTTTGGGGTTTTTCACCGTTGCTTCGAAGTACTTTTGCACCGCCTCTTTCAAACTGCTACCGAAAATGTACTCGGAGCCGTTTTTAGCAACTTCCAAATGGTCGATTGCTTCAAAAACTTGTGCCGACAACGAAGAAACAAGTTCGAATGCAGCCTTCTTTTCCAAATCGCCACGGAAAAATTCCAAGGCTTCGTCGGTAGCTTCAAGCAATTGCTTTTTGCGTTCGATGCTGACGTCGTGACTGTGCTTCAATGCGAGTGAACCTTTCTCGATAAAGGACAGCATGAAGTTTTCGTCCAAGTATTCGCGAGTCATCGTCGTCAACTCTTCGATGGGCAAATCGTCCACGTTGGCTTCGGGATTCTTCATCATGTAGTATCCCAAAGTGAAGTAGTTGGGTTTTTGACGCTGTGTTGCAGCATCCAAAATTCCGGAAACTTTTTCCAGCGCAGCGACAGATTCTTCCGAGAAATCTGCCGTTTGATTGGCCGTGATTGCATTCAAAGCGTTTTGCAATTCGTCGTTCAACACCACGATGTCGGGATGGAATGTTTCCGGCAAACGTTTAGCAAACGCTACGCCAAACTTCTTGGCATCAACGTGTTGCTTTTTGGAGATAAGGAACAACTCGTTGTCCACATCCAACTTCAATGCGATGGCCTTGCTGTAAATTTCGTTGTAGTTGCGTTCCAACTTTGTGCCTTCGATACAGAAGCTGTCAAAAGTTGTGCAATCGATTTTGTTTTGTTCCTTTTCGGCATCGCTTTTCGCAAGCTCGTCCATGTGCTCGTTCAACGCTTTAAGTTTGGCGTTGAAGTTTCTTTTTGCGTTTCGACGAGTTGCCGACGCTTTCAAAAGCATTGCTTCCGTCAGTTGCTTGCCCACCCTCATGATCGGGTTCAAGCTGGACATCGGGTCTTGGAAAATCATGGCAATTTTGTCGCCACGAATCTTGTGGAATTCGTCTTCGGAGATTTTCAACAAGTCTTGCCCGTCGTAGATGATTTCGCCGCCTTCGACAATGGCATTGCCTGCCAAAATGCCGATGATCGCACGGTTAGTTACGGATTTTCCGCTTCCGGATTCTCCGACGATTGCAAGCGTTTCGCCTTTGTTAAGGTCGAAGCTGATATCGCGCACCGCTTGCACCTTGCCGCCTTGAGTACGGAAGGAAATAATTAAGTTTTTAACTTCTAGTTTCTTCATAATTATTCCTCCACTCCGCGAAGTGACGGGTTGAATGCGTCACGCAAACCGTTGCCGAACAAGTTGAAGCTCAACATCAACAAGGCAAGAAATACGGACGGGAACATTGCAATATGCGGGTAAGTGGTAAGTTCCGTTTGTCCTTTTGCAATCAACGTACCGACGCTGGTTATGTTACCGGACGACAAGTCGATGATTCCCAAGTAGGTCAAACTTGTTTCGCTGAAAATCATGCTGGGGATAACCAACGCACAACTTGTGACCAACGTTCCCATTGCATTGGGGAAAATGTGTTTCCAAATGATACGTCTGTTCTTTGCACCCAACGTTCTTGCCGCCAAAACGTACTCTTGATTTTTGAAA
This sequence comes from uncultured Oscillospiraceae bacterium, assembly GCA_964598315.1. Taxonomy (GTDB): domain Bacteria; phylum Bacillota; class Clostridia; order Christensenellales; family CAG-314; genus Fimimonas. The sequence goes on along the minus strand of CAZRBI010000023.1, from coordinate 19,398 downwards.
CGGTAGAACTGCATACGAGTGCTGCTGGCCATACCTATCCATCCGGTAGCAACGAACGCTATAAACAGTATCAATATGTGAGAAGTTGTACCAAGGTTGTACTTCAACAGTGTGATGACGATCATCGTGGGCACGGCGGACAATACGTCCGAAACACGTTCCATTATCATGTCTGCAGCTCCGCCGAAATAACCTTCGATTGCGCCGTAGATTGCACCGACAATCATGTTTATGGCAGCAACGCAAATTGCAAAAATGAAGCTGAAACGAGCACCGCTTGCCAAGCATACGAACACGTCGTTGCCGTCACGCGTGGAGCCAAACAAGAAGTTAGGTTCGCTGATGCCGTCTTTCAACTTATAACTGTGGAGGAAAGTGTAGTATTCGAAGTAGTTCAGGCGCAATTCCACGTCTCCGCCGGCAACCTTTTTCGCATACACGTAGTAGCAGGTTTTTCCGTCTTTGACAAAACCATTTTCGCCTTCCAATCTCAACGAATTGTACTCTCCGACAGTGTTATTTTCCAACTCTTCTGCCAATTCTTCTTCAGACAAAGTCCAATACACTGTTTTGACTTGTCCGTTTGCGTCCAAAACGGGATTCGGTTTGCCATTCACCGATTTTGTTTCGTAGTAGTAGTTGGCGTTCTTTTGGAAGTTTTTGTCAGTAGGACGATCTTTAGTTTTGATCGTCGGATATATAACCTGACGGCCCGTTTCGTTTTGATACTGTTGTATCAATTCGTAGTCTTCTTGTGAAATTTGAAGATATCTGCATCCGTTCATTTGGTAGGAATCCAAACGATATCCGTACATGCCGTTTTCCAAGACTTCATATTCTTGGTTTTTGATGGCAAAATGCGCGGAACTTTCCGATTCCGTACCGATCAATTCTTGGCCCATCCAATAGTTGTAGGAATAGTCCAAATATCCGCCCGTTTTGTAGGAACATCCGTCCCAGAAATTTGTGTCGGCAAACAGCGAACACTTGGGCAACGTACCGGAAAACACTTCGTCGTAGTAGCCGACGGTGTAGGGAGTGCAGAGAGGTGCAATGATTGCAAACAACACCAACAAAATTATCACGACAGCGGCCACAACCGAGCCCTTGTTCTTGCAAAAACGCAAAAATGCGTCGTAGGCATAACTGTGTGGTTTGGTGTCGAACTTGACGTCGTGGGTGTTGTCCTTGCTAGCCACAAACTGAAATTTCTCTGCGGGAATAGAATTGTATTTTTCAACTATTTTTTCATTCATACTATCTTGCCCCCATTCTGATACGCGGATCGATAATTCCGTAGGAAATATCCGTTACAATGCCTGCCGCAAGACCTACAAGTGTGTAGAATCCCGACAAGAACATGAAGAAGTCGTAGTCCTTGGAGTTGATTGCCGTCAAATACAATCTGCCTACACCCGGAATGGCAAACATCTGTTCAATGACCAACGAGCCCGAAAGCACGGCGATGAATTCCGACAAAATGGACGGGAATATGGGAACCATTGCGTTGCGCAATGCATGGCGCACGGTTGCTTGTCCACGCGTCAGTCCCTTGGTTCGAGCAAGCAACATAAATTCGCTTGTCAACACCTCCGTCAATTCCGCACGAGTGAAGCGGGCGTATCCGGCAATGCTGCCCAAACACAAAGAGAACACCGCCGGCAACATGCTGCGGAACATCTTCCAACTGAAATAGTCGGTGCCTGCTTCCATACGCAACGGGAACCATTGCAATTTGAAGCAGAAAATGTACGAAATCAACAAAGCATAGACAATGGACGGCACCGAAATCAAGACGATGACACCGGTGGAAATCACGTGGTCCTGCCATTTGTTCTTTTTCAATGCAGCAAAAATGCCCAATGCCAACCCGATAGGTACGCCTATCAATGAAGAGTAGACGTTGATCAAAATCGTGGGAGGCAGTCGGGTCAAAAAGGCATCTACAACCGGTTTGTTGCGATATTCCGGCATGGTAACGCCGATTCCGAAGTCGCCGTGGAAAATTCTGTTGATATAGGCCCCCAGCTGTTCCATGATGGGCACGTTTTCGAATTTGTCGATATAGCCCTTCGACGTGTAGCTGATAATTCTTATGTATTGCCGTGCTTCCAGTTGCAACAACAAGGTATCTCTTGCGTCACTGGGGCCGCCATCGACGTTCAACGGCAACAACTTGATCAAAACGAAACACATCAGCATGATGATGCAAAAGCACATAAGCATCAATCCGATACGTTTCAATATGTATTTGAACATATACATGGGTAGTTACTCCTTGCGGTACAATTTATCAAACAAGAAAAATGCGAATAAACACGCATTCGCACTTTTCTTATTCGATAAGACAGTGGGAGCATTTGCCCCCACTGCTTAACGTTATTTTTCGAATAAGATTTTTCGATTAGTTGCCGGATGACGTCTTGTAGAATTCGGACAAGTCGTTGTTGTGAGATGCAACAAATGCTTCCCATTCTGCATCGGTGTAGTCGTATCTGATGTATCTGCCACCGCCGAAGCCCATGAACATGTTGTAGGTTTTGGAGATGTTGTGATACTTAGCAGAGTGCAAGTATGCACTGGAGTCGTAAGCAACTTGGATCGAATAGTAGTGTCTCAAAGCATATTCTTCGAGCATTGCCAAGATTTCCAAACGAACTTCCGTCGGGCACTTATCTGCACTGCCCCAGTTGTAGCTGCAACCTTCGTCTGTGCTGCCGTTCAAGCTGTAGAACCAGTCGTCAACTGTCAATGTGAGCGTTTCACCTGCACCGGCATAGTCGCCTGCGGGCATGGTCATTGTGAGAGAATCCAACGAAACGTCGAAGTAGTCGTGATATGTTACGCTGCCAAGTCCGAGGTAACTGCCGATTGCATTGAAGGGGTAGAGGATTGCTCCGCCGATAGCTGCAACACAGTAGAATTCGAATGCGTCGGCGCGGAATTCGTCCGCAGAATTGCTAGCGTCCGTTTCAACGATTTCAACCTTGATCTTTCCTTCCAAAATAGAACCTTCAACAAGCTTGTCGATGTTGGCTTGAAGAAGTTGTTGTCTTCTTGCTGCCTTTTCGTTGAACTTGCCCAATCTGAAGATGATGTCCTTGTTAGGATCGTAGTTGTACGTTTCGGGGTGAGCAGTCAATTCGTCGATTGCCAATTGCAATTTTTCTTTTGCCAAAGTCAGGTTGTAGCCCGTCATAGCTTCCGTTGCATCGTCGATATCGGCATAAACGGTTTGACCGTCTGTCCATTTGCCGGCGTCGTTCAAAGTGAAGCCGTAAGTACGAAGCAAAGCTGCTTTTGCTTGGTCGGATTCACGATAGGTGTTGCCGTTTTCTGCATCGTAGCAGTAGTCTGTACCAAGCAAGCCCAAGCCGAGTTCCATGCCGACCATTTGGTCGCCGTTGAAGGTTGCTCTGTCGAAAGAAAGAGAAAGTGCCCAACGGAAATCGGTGATAGCCAAAATAGCGTTGTTTTTACCGTTGTTTTTCAGTACGGAAAGGTTGCTGAAAATTTGAACGCCGTACGCATATCCGTCACCACTGGGGCTGAAGATTGCGTAGTCACTGTTTTGGTACAAAGATGCTTGACCTTCCAAAGTAGCGAAGTCGATGTCGTCGATTTGTCCTGCCCAGAAAGCCATTCTTTGTGCTTCGGGAGTTTCGATAACGTCAACAACGATAGTGTCTGTCAAATATTGATCTTGATATTCGGGCAAGCTGTAAGCATACCATTTTTCGTTTCTTTCCAAAGTGAATTGTTTACCTGTTTGGAAAGAAGCCAATTTGTAGGGTCCCCAGCTTGCAGTTTCTGCCAAAGTCGTGCAGTAGGTTGTTGTCCAGTTGGTGGAACCGAGAGCAGGTTCATGTCTGCATGCTTCGTACAAATCTTCCTTAACCAAAGGAAGGCTGCAGTTTGTAACGGAGAAGTCGATGGAACCATCGGATTTCAACCAAGATTCGGGTTGATCCAACACAACTACGATGTCGTAGTCGCCAACGTTGAAGATACCGACTTGGTCAAATGTCAATTCGGGGTAGGTGTAGGGTTTTGTGAAGTAACCGAATGCTTCGTCAGCATCAGAGCACCAGAAAGCAAGCATGGTTTGAAGAGCAGCACTCTTGCTTTCGTCTGCAACGATTTCCGTCAAAGTCAAACCTTCCATTTCTTCAAGGTTAGCAACAAGGGCATCCCATTCTTCATCGGGGAGTGATGCCAAACTGGAGTATGCTGCACAAATAGTCCAAGCAAGACCATTGTTGGTGATGTAGCTACCATAACCGGCACCGGACAATTGCGCAGAGCAATATGATCCTACAAAACCTTCTTCAAGAGAGAATTGCAATTTGTCGGCAATTTCCTTTGTCAAGCCACCGTCAGCCTTTGTGAGGTCCCAACCGGTGTATTCGTCAACGCCAAGGCCTGTTCCGTCCGTAGCGTCAACTTGAATTTCACGTCCGTTGTAGTAGTAGCTTTGTGCATTGTGGATCTTCATGCCGTTTTCGGACCAATAGGTGCTAGCACGGAATGGCAAGTAATCGTAGTTAAGTTGTTCCTTCATGGAGTACACGAAGTCTTTAGCTTTGATCGGGGTGCCGTCGTCCCAGCAAAGATCGTCACGAAGGGTGATTTTCCAAATGTAGCCGCCGTCGTTGACTTGTTCGTCGGTAAGTCCCCATGCGGAAGCATATTCTTCCGTAACGTCTGTCAACTTTGTAGCTGCGCCGTATTGAACAACATATTGGTCAAAGTTGAGGTTGTTTACGTTAACAGTGCCGTCTTCGTTGTACTTACCCAAAGATTCGTCGATCAAAGGATAGTCGTAGGAGAAGAAACTACTTGTGATGTAACTGATAATGTTGATATCGTTAGCATTTTCGTAGTCCATCTCGTTCCAGTTGGACGGCGTTGCCTCCAAATAGCTGTGACTTGTGTAGTGTTTTTCTGTTTGTTCTTCGGGATCGCAAGCAGTAAGAACTACAGTCAAGCACATGATAAGACCGATAACAAGTGCTAATATTCTTGCTGTCTTTTTCATTGTCTTTCCTCCAAAAAAATTTCTAGTTTGTTATTGTTAAAGCCAAACTTATTTGAATTCGGCAAACAATCGTTGAATTTGCACGTTTCCGTGCGTGACACTTTGCAACCGTTCTTTGCGGACTGCAGTGCCGCTTGCTTTCAACAAAACTCGTTTTCCCCGTTTTGCCTTTTTGTACCGAGTACAAAAAATGCTCGGAACCCCGCAAAAAGCAAGCACTACCAAAAAATAGTACAAATCTCGCCTTTAAGCATTTCCGAGCCTACCAAAAAACGTGTTAAGTTACTAGCTAATCGATACAACTTGGGAGAACCTTCAGAGCCTTTGCAAGCGAGTTACCTATTCTCTGTTGTTTTTAATGGACTGATTTTATCACAGTTTTTTGCGTATCGTCAACTATATTTAAGCAATTTTTAAGAAAAATATCCGATTTTTTTGAAATTTTCCAATATTTGCGTGCACGACGGCAATATTTCGATATATATGGCAATTTTGTGCGCATTTTGCGGCAAATTGACGAATTTTTGGCAAAAACACAACGAAAAATTACGCAAAAGCACTTAAAACCACTGCAAACCCATCCAAACCGCACGAAAAACGCACCACTGCATGAACTGAACCCCAAACACCACAACAACACATACATATTAAATCAAATACAAGCAACAATCAAACGCAAACTACATTACACGCCCCGACCCTTAAAAAACACGGCACAAGCCACACGCAAACAAATGAACCAAGTGCCGACACACAAAGCACATACGCCACACCGACGGCATTACACAAAAACGCTACAAACAAATTGAGCGCACGCCACATATTAAATACAAGCAATTGCCCAACGCCGGCATACCGATACGCAAACCACACGCACTAAACCCGAAAAACCAATATTCAACCGCGACAACCTCACCACCACACGAACAAAGCATGGCAATAACTACAAAAAAACGCACAAAAGCACTTTCCGAAACAATTTTTGGCACGGGGCACAACATATTTGTCTTGCAAACAATCATATAGTAGTTCAAAACACAATTTGGAGAGAACAATGAAAAAATTTGTGAAAGTTTGGTTGGTTGCCCTTGTTTTGTGCGCGCTTGCGACAAGTTTGGCGTGCTGTGCGTCGTCGCCGATGGAAAAAGCCACACAAAACGGCGACGACTACACGATTGTTTGTGCCTACGACGAAAATGCACATGCACTTTCTGCCGTACAAACGGTGAAAATGACAAACCGTTCGGAAAACAGTTTCACGGCGGTGAAATTTCATCTTTACGCAAACCAATATCGCGAAGACGCCGTCGGTAGCGTAGTGCCTGCCACTTACAAGGGAATTGCCTACCCCAACGGAGAAAGTTTTGGCGACGTCACAGTGGACTGCGTGAAGGTGAACGGCAATGCCGTTGCGTTTTCCGTTGAAGGGGAGGACATGGACATTCTTTCCGTGCCGACAACAGAAGAATGGTTCCCCAACCAGACCTTAGAAATCGAGTTGACCTACACCGTGCAACTTGCCAACATTCGTCACCGCTTGGGCTGGACGGAAAACTGCGTGAATCTGGGCAACTTTTTCCCCATTTTGTGCACGGTGGAAAACGGCAGTTACAGCTGCACACCCTACTACAACATCGGTGATCCGTTTGTTTCCGACTGCGCAAACTACTTTGTTTCTTTGAAAATATCCGAAAACTATGTGGTGGCATCCACCGGGAACCTTACCGATGCCAATGCCGAAAACGGATTTGTGACTTACAACTACACCGCCGATGCCGTGCGCGACTTTGCACTTGTTTTGAGCAAAGACTACAAAAAACTTTCACAAACGGTGGACGGCGTCACGGTGAACTACTTCTACTTTGCCGACGACGAAGCGGAAACATCTCTTGCCACGGCAGTGGGCGCGTTGCAATACTACAACAAGAACATCGGCGCCTACCCCTACAAGCAACTTTCCGTGTGCGAAACGGATTTTTGCTACGGCGGAATGGAATATCCGTGCTTGGTGATGGTGACAAGCGGTTCGTCTTCCTACCAAGAGGCAATTGCACACGAGGTTGCTCACCAATGGTTCTACGCAACGGTGGGAAACAATCAAATCGAAAACCCTTGGATGGACGAAGGGCTTGCCGAGTACCTTACATACTTATACTTGGACAACGCAGGCGTGCAAGAACTTTCCAAATTCGTTTTGCAAAACTTGCGCACCTACACCACCTACGTAGACGTTCTTAAAAACTACTACAACACAGTGGACACAACCTTCCGCAGCGTTGCCGACTTCAAAAACGACAACGAATACGTTGTGATGACCTACGTGAAAGGCAGTTTGCTGTTCAACACTCTGCACGAGACCATGGGCGAAGCCAAATTTTTCAAGGCACTTGCCAACTACTACAATGCGGCATCGTTCACAGTTGCACCGCCGTCGCAAATGATAGATTGTTTTTCGCGCGTGGGCGGCAATGAAATTGCGACAATATTCCGCAACTTTGCGGAAGGCAAGGAGATTTTGGGCAAAGTGACGGATTGAACTTCAAGCGTCAAAACGTGACGACATTACAATAATGTAAATATAATCTCTATAATAATATAAACAATAATATAAGACACTTTGCTTGCAAGTATCGGGAACGCCGTTGTTTCACATACTTGAAGCACAAAAACGATAGTTTTGTAAAAATTTTGCCGACAGGCAAAAGATTTACTTCGTGTAGAATTTTATGGCGGACGCAAAACAACAAAAACCAACAATTGGGTTGAAAAACGACGAAAAATGCGATATAATACTTTCCGAGGTGAAGCAAATGAGAGTTTTTATCGCCGTGAAACTTCCGGACAAAACACGAAACAATCTTACGCGTTCCGTGGAACAACTGAAACCGTTTGTGACGCAAGGAAAATTGGTGCCCGAAGAAAACTACCACGTGACGTTGCACTTTTTGGGAGAAGTATCGGAAAACGACCTGATTTTTGTACAAAGTGCAATGGACGGCATAAGAGATTTGTCTGCTCCGGAACTGGCTTTGCAACAGTTCACAATTCTGCGCGGCGGAGATGTTGTTTGTGCAAAAATTCGCCAAAAAGACAATACGTTATCGATTTTGCACGACAAACTGGGGGAACTACTGGAACGGCACGACTTCACTGTCGAGCACAGAGCCTATCGTCCTCACGTGACCGTGATGCGCAAATACGGCTTCAACTTACCTTTTTCGGAAGTGACAAAAAACGTGGACGTCTACAACGCACCGTTTTGGGGCAGCGAAATAGTTTTGTACCAAAGCGTATCGTCACCCGACGGCGTTTGCTACAAAGAGTTGTACTCCGTGCATCTTACCGAAGCGGAATAGCAACTAGCCCCGATTCACAAAATACGTCACAAAAAACAGCGAAATTGTGCATCAAAAAACAGATTAGCGTACAAAATGCGTTATCTGGACGTTTGGGTCCAAACATAATTTGACACTTTCAATTCCACGTCGTATGTGCTAAACTTGCAGTGTCATTCATTGACGAATCCCACTGTGATCGGTTTTCTGCTACCAGGCTCGAAGACTTGTTCACAGTGGGATTATTCATCGCTCTACGTTCAAACCGCGCGGCGATTTTCTTACAGCAAAAAAAACAAGCGTCGCAACCACAAATGCGACGCTTTTGTTATTAAGTTTAGAATGCAACTGCTTAAACGATACGTTGTTTTATCATCGGACGTTAATCGCCGCACACTTTGCGAGCCGTTGCCGATTTTTCTTAAACGGCATTGTTGCCACAAATTATTTCCCCTTGTAGTACTGGAATTTTTGACCCAAGTTGCGAGCGAAAATATCGTTAAGTTGCTCTATTGTTCCTTCCACCAATCCGCTTTTTGCCACCACTTCCGCTTGACCGACCGAAACATACAAAAAGTAGTGTGTCTTGGTTTCGCAAACACGAAACAAGTAGCAATATTGCGCGGTTGCCGTGGCGTTGTACATTGAACCGCTTGTGGTTGTCACTGTGTAGTGATCGTCGTAAAAGTCAAATTCCTGCACTGTTTGCGCACTCATTAACGCCGACGATTTGTTCAGCGATTTTTGCTTTTGTTTTACTGTGGCAAAAAGAATAATCGGAAACACCAACCCGAAAACCGCAACAAACACGCCCAAAGCAACTTCGTCTATCATGACGAATGCAAAACCTGCCAACACGAAGGATACGCAAAGAATCACTTCCATTGCCACAACACGACGCATGTCGTGCGAATTTAGGCTGTTGCTTGCGTTTGAATCCAACGTTGTGCGAAATTTAACCATGTTTTCTCCTACAAAGACTTCAAAACGCCTTGCACTTCGCGCATATCGCACTTGCCGGCAAAGTTGGCCTTGAAATGCTTCATCACGGACGGAATGCTTCTGTCTTGCAAGGACAAAATTTCTGCCTTGATTTCCTCTGCGGACATCATTTTGGGCAAGTAGGAATTGACAAACGCAATTTGCGCGTCCAAAGCTTCCACTCGTTCCGCACGCCCCGCCTTAACAAACGCTTCGCGTTCTTCGGCAAGTTCTTTCAAACTTTTTTGCAAAATTGCAACCACGTCTGCATCGACAAGTTGCGCATTTTGCGTTCTTTTTTCAATTTCTGCCAATTTGATTTTGTTGAGCAACACAGACAAAATAGCTCTGGCATTCGTGTCGTGATTTTTCAACGCTTCGACGTTGGCTTTTTTCAATTGTTCCCAAATCATTGTGTTACCTCCTCTGCAGGCTCATCTATTTTTGCAACGGGTGCCTGAATTTTTTCGTAATTTACAACGTAGCTGATATTGTCCAATTTCAGCAACATAGCAGACAATGCTTTTTTGTCGACGGCAATGCGTTCCTCGAACACCAACCATTTGCCTTCGGTAACGTCGGTGTTAGGCACGGCCAAAATAAGGCTAACGTACACTGCTGTTTTCAACTCTTCGGACAAGTCGTCGTAGGAAAGCTTTTCGCCGCCAACGTTGACAACAACTTTCCCGTCCTCTTCCGTCAAAACATAAGTTCCGCCGATAAAGGTGTTCAAGTGTTGCGTGGCAACGGACATGATTGCTTTGATTTTGTCGGCAATAAGCAATCCGATGATGTCGTTATGGTTCAAAGTTTGTTGCAACGAAGCAAACGTCTTGGCTTCTGCCGCCGCAGCCGTCACACGCATTTTTGCAGTGCTTGCCGCAACGTATTTTTCCATTTGTTGTTTATGAATTTGCTCCAGTTCCTTTTGACGACGCGCCAAACGTTCAACTTCTTTTTGTTTTTCGCTTATTTGTTCAACGGAGACAACCGTCAGATCTTCATCTTTCAACAAACTGTAGTAGTTTTCGATTTTTTCCGCCAAACCGGATTTTACGGTGTCGTATTCCACAATGCTTTTTCTCAAAGCGTCGATGCTGCCGTCGTCAAAGTTCATGGCCGCAACCTTTTCGACATCCAATCCCTTCAATTGGAATTCCAACTGCAATTCGGAATACACGTCGTCGTATTCCTTGCACTTTGTTTCGTAAAGCCATTGCGATTTTTCCAATTCTAAACGCTTTTTGAAAATTTCTTTTTCCACCGTCTGTTTGGAATCCAACAGCATTTGGCGTTCGCTCTCCACGTCGCCGAGTTCGTACTTGAAGTTGGCAATGGCCTGTTCCAAATCGTTGCTTCCTGCAAGTTGTTTTGCCTTTTCGGTGGATTGAGCAATTTGCTTTTCGTTTGTCTTGATGGTTTTTTCCGCCTCTACTATTGCGGCATTGACGTCGTCCAATTTCGAATTGACACTTTCCACCTGACGGAAAACGGCCGTGAATTGTTCGTAACCTGCCGACAAACGATCGCCGATATCCGACAAATCTTCTTTGAGCCTGTCGTTGGTGGAAATAAGATTATCCACCGACATTGCAGAACCGTCTAACTGCGATTGTGTTTCGCGCAAGTACTTCAAACGAGATTTCAAACCACTGACTTTGGCTCGCATCGATTCGGTGTAGCGTTTCAGTTCTGTCAATTCCGCTTCCCCACGCACGGCATCTTGTTGCACGTCCAACAAATACTTGGTGCCACTGTCGTTGTTCAACGCTTTGAGATAGTTGAAAACGGCTTCCGAACTGTTTTGCGCCACAATTTCGTTGTACCGCTTGTTGATGTTTTCCTTTTCGCTGTTCAACGTTGCCATTTCGGCAGCATTGATTTCTCTGTGCCGTTTGATTTCCTTGATTGCGCCGTCCAGCTGTGCGGCACGTTCTACCAACTGATCGTGTTCGGCATTGCGTTGTGCAATTTCGGCATCCAGAGATTCGATTTCTTGATCTTGGAAGTTGACCGTCACTGCAAACACGCCGGACGCATCGTCGTTATAAACTTTTTGACTGTTCAAAAAGACTTCACGTTTGAATTCTTCCTGCTTGCGAACGAATGCCTTGCTGCGTTCCGATTCCAGCTTGCTGCGAGAATTTTCTATCTGCAAAATGCGGAAACGATAGTCTTCCATTGCACGTTGCAAATTGCGTTCTTTTTCTTCCAGCGACATGTTGATTGTTTCCAACTTGGCATACTTTGCGTCCAAAACTTGCAAAATGGTGTCTTTGGCCTTGATAGGCGTGACTGCGACGTCCAATTCCGCAACGGAACGGAACCGTTTCACTTGAATTACCAACGCACTTTCTTTTTCGGCAATTTGGCTTTCCTTGACGGCAATTTCACTTTGCAACTTTTCCATTTGTGCAGTTACTTCGTCGATTTTGACATCTACACGCACCGTTTCCAGCAATTCACCGACAGATTTTGCCGGAATGTGAAATGCCTCCAAACTGTCCTTCACTTCCGAAAGAGATTTTTCCACCGATTCCAACTTGTTGGTGTACATCACCCTTTCGCTTGTGAGGCGTTGCTGTTTTTCGTTCAAATCCAACAACGTTTCGTTCAACTTTTTGTTTTCGGCATACAGCGAAGCAATGTAGGTCAGTTCGGCATTGATTGCTTCGATACGGTTACGTTTGTCTTGCGTCACGGTGAATTGGCGTTGTTTTTCTTCCAACTGTCTGTTGATACTCGTCAATTCGTTTTCCTGCCACTCCAGTTCGGAAGTGAGAGCATAACGCTTTTTTTCGTTTTCGGCGCGCTGTTCCGTTACGTTTTGCAACGTCCGCACTTTGGGAATAAGAAAAGCAATGTCGTCGTGCAAGGAAACTCTCGACCGAGCCTCTTCGATTTCCTCTTGATGATCGGTCAGCGCCTTGTACTTTTTCTGCGCGGACTCCAACTTGTCGGCAATATCCAAACGTACGTTGCCTGCGGCATGTTTTGCCTTTAACTCGCCCATTTGTGCCGTTGCGATTGTCAAATCTCGTGACACATTGTTCAATTCTTCCGTCACGGCATTCAAATCGTCGGTAGAAACCGTTTCGATACCGTTTTTTGCGTATTCTTTCAACTTGGACATTGCTTTGTCCTTCATTCCGCGCACCTGTGCGGAAGAAGAAAGAATTTCGTCATTGACTTCCGAAAGCATTCTTATTTCTTCAAAAACGGACAAATCTCCATGAAAATTGTTGATAGCAATGTTGTTGACGTAGTCCATTTTGATAAGTTGAGGAATTTGTTCCTGCAAAATAGCCTCGACATAGGGAACGGCATTTTGATTGCGTGCCACAACTTGCCAACGACCGTCAACGCGTTTTTTCAACACGCGGCGCGTGGTTCCGTCCTCGCCGTGGATGCGAGAAAGCGAAAATTCCGCATCGTCAAGCGTGAATATCGTTTCCACGTCCTTCAAATTTTCCGATTCTTCTTTGAAGCAAAACTCCAAATACGAATTGAGGTGACCGCCACACGAAGTGACGATATCCTTTTCGTCCCCGGCAGTGCCGAAAGTGAAAATTTGCTTTTCTTTTGTTAGAGAATCTGTGGCTATCACCTTGCTTATTCTCATGAGATGCTCTCCTGACAAATGAATTTTAGCAAACTGCCCGCAACAATCAAAACAAACATGTTGCTATCGGCAGAGTTTTGTGTTAAAATAGGTTGCACAAAATGCAAGAACAGTCTTGCTGTGCATTATAAATTATTATATACTAACAAAAAAAAATAATCAAGACTTTATTTGCAAAAGAGGTAAATTATGGCTTTCTGCAACAAAGAAAGACAACTTATTAACGAAGGTGTGACAACACTGGAAAACAAGTTCATTCTGAACTACGTTCCGGACGCCCCGTCCAAGTGTCTTGCGGTGTACTTGCTCGGGTTGGTTGTTTCCGACAGTGACGGCGCAGACAATTCGTGTTCGACTATTGCTCAAAAACTGGAAATATCCGAAGAGGAAGTGATGGCAGCCTATCAGTACTGGCAAGAATTGGGCTTGGTGCACATAACTTTCGACACCCCTCAACAGGTGATTTACCTTGCGGTGAGAGATTCGGCAAGCGCGTTGAAGAAAATCAAACCTTCGAAATATGCAAAGTTTTCTCGCGAAATGCAAAACGTGATTACCGGCAGAATGATTTCGCCCAACGAATTTGACGAATACTACGTATTTTTGGAAAGCACCACCTTTCAACCTGAAGCACTGATTGCAGTTGCAAAGTACTGTGTGGCCTTGCGCGGAAACGACATCAACTACCGCTACGTTTTGACCGTTGCGCGCAACCAATTGCGCAAAGGCGCCACTACGTTGGCCGTTGTTTGCGACAATTTGGACAATCAACAAAAATATGACGACGATTTGAAAATTGTTTTTCAATCGTTAAAATTGAAGCGCACGTTCGACTATTCCGACCGCGAACGGTACGAAAAATGGACAAAGGAATTCAACTTCTCGTTGGACGTGATAACTGCCGTTGCAAAAAAACAAACAAGCATGGACAAGTTGGACGCCCTCCTTTCCGAATACTACAAAAAAGGCGCGTTGTCTCTTTCGGAAATTGAAAGTTACGAACAACAAAAAGAACACCTTGGCGCACTGGCAAAAGAAATCAACCGCACGATTGGCGTTTACTACCAAAACATATCCGTTGTGGTTGACGAATATCTTGTGACGTGGATCAGCCGCGGATATGACGATGAAACGTTGCTGTCCGTTGCAAAATACTGCTTCCGCACGGGAATTCGCACTTTGGCCGGGTTGGATTCGGTTTTGGACAAACTCTACGCAAACGGAGTGACTTCAACGGAAGCGCTAGAAAACTACTTGCACGATACGGCAAAGAAAGACGAGATCATAAAACAAGTTTTGGTTGCAGCCGGAGTGGAGCGCAACGTCACAAACAACGACAGAACGCTCTACCGCACGTGGACCACAAAATGGAACATGCCGCATGACCTGATTTGCTTTGCAGCGGAAAAGGCTGCCGGTTCGGCATCACCCCTGGCCTACTTGAATCGTTTGCTCTCCAACTACAAACAATCAAACGTGTTTACGGTTGAACAAGCGAAATCGCAAACTGTTGCCGCAACTACTGCAACCGCTTCAAAGAAAGCTGTTTTGAACGATATTAAACGCACCGAATACACCGACGAACAACTTAGCGCACTGTTCACCGCTTTAGACACGGAGGAATGATGAACAAGCAAGAAATGCTGATTCTGGCAAAAAGAAAAATACAACAGAATCGTACCGATGCAGAGGGGAGATGTGAAAAAAATCTTGCGACGTTGCGAGCACACGACGACTGGAAACGTTGCGAACACGCACTTAAAACCGCGCAAGTTCAATGGATATTGCAACGAGACGGTTCGGCAGAACAAGCCGTAAAACAGCAAAAGACCGTTCGGGCGGAATTGCTGAAAAAATACGGACTTTCGGAAAAAGATTTGATTCCCGACTACTCGTGCAAAAAGTGTGCCGACACCGGCTACCTGGACGGACACCCTTGCCAATGTTTGCAAAACGAACTGCGCAAGCTTCTTTCTGCCGAAAGCAACGTTGCTGACAAAACAATGACCTTTGCAAACAGCACCGAAACCAACAAACACAACTTGGCAGTGCACAAAAAAGCACTTGAAGTGTGTAAAAACGGCAACTTAAAGAACATTTTGCTGACAGGGGGCACAGGAACAGGCAAAACATACCTGCTTTCCGCATGTATAAATTTGTGTGCCGAAGAGGGGAAGAGCGTTCTGTTCACCACTGCTTACAACCTGAATTCTCTGTTCTTGGAATGTCACTTGAGCGACGTTGCAACAAAACGTGCAATTTTGGACAATTTGACCGACGTGGACGTTTTGGCGATAGACGACCTCGGAACCGAAAACGTCTACAAAAATGTGACGGCGGAATACTTGTTCGCCCTTGTGAACGAACGCTTAACTCGCAACAAACAAACGTTTTTCAGCACCAACCTAACTCTAGCCGACGTGCGCGAAAGATACGACGAACGTATTTTTTCCCGCTTGGTGGACCAAAACAGCACGTTGATTGCCTTGTTGGAAGGTTCCGACAAACGCTTACAAAAGTAACGAATTTCAAAAATTGAACGGCTTTGCATTTTTGCAAAACCGTTTTTTCAAATATTTTACTGTTAAATTTCAAAAATTAGCCTTTGAAACGTACACGTTTCATTTTCGAACGCAATCTATCATTTTCCCGGCTGCTCGGCAAGCCAGCTCAAACTGTCTTCCACCCAATTACCTATGCGAGCGCAAGCAGGTTTCAGCAACAACCAATCTTCACCCGTGGAAAAGCCGTGATCACCGAACGAATAGATGTGAGTTTCAAACGGAACACCGTTTTTAGCCAGAGCCAAACTCATCATCAAAGAATTGTCCACTGTTGCAACTTGGTCGTCGGCCACGCCGGCAATGAAACAGGGCGACGTTTCTGGTGTGACATATTCGTTAGGCAAAGGCAATCCCTTCTGACACAAATCGGCAATTTCTTTGAGAATAACCGGGTAAACCAACACTGCAGCGGCGGGTTTTGTTTTTGCAATGGTTGCAGCGCAAGCGGCAAGATGTCCGCCGGCAGAAAAACCCACTACACTTATTCTATCGACGTCAACGCCCCACTTTTCGGCGTTGTTTTTTATAGTTTCCATTGCGTTTTCGTAGTCTTCCAACGGGCAAGGCCATGCACCGCTCTTTTCCAGCGAATAACGCAAAATAAATGTCTGATATCCTGCTCTTGCATAGGCAAGCGCAACGGGATCGGCCTCGCGGTCGGACAGCTCTTGATAGCCCCCGCCGGGAAGAACAATCATTGCCGGCCTTTTTTGAACGGAAAACTCTCCGCCGACTTGTTGCAAGTAGCCCGTTAACGTTACGTTTCGTTTTTCGTTTAGTGTGATGAAAACTTTTTCCATATTACACCTCTCTGTTTTCTGCATTGAAGTTTTAAATACTGCCGCTATGCATCGAATTTCGACATTTTTCACGCAGTGCTCTGACGATTGTTGTCACAAAAATCGCATAACGCTTGCTGTTTTTGAAACAATTGCCAATTTTTTTGCCAACAACAAACAACCGTCAAATCAACCCACAACGTCCTTCGACAACACTACAATTGTTTCACTCGGAACACAAATCCAGCGTCAATTTGCCGCCGTCGGAATACCTCACCTCGCCGTTCGGCAACGTCACGCGGAAAAGGTTTTTGCCGTCTTCGCGAGCGACTTCAATTTGCAAGTTGCCGCATACAGTGGGAACAATGCCGTACGCAAAAGTTAAATTGCCCAAATCGGGGCAAATTGCAATTTTGAAGTAATTTTCAAACTGCACGCCAAGCACCTTTTCCGTCAAAAACTGAACGGCACCGCACGACCAACCGTGGCACAAACTGTGTCGAAACCCGACGTAGCAATGCTCGCCGAAATCGCCGTGCAAATCCTTTTTGCCATCCGGCGTGAGTTCGTCGATACGTCCGCTGTTATTTAGCCACGACAAATCGAAATTTTCCCAAAAGGTGGTTGCGCCCCGATCCAACATTCCGCCGAAATATTCTTTCATCACGTCCAACGCTTGTGCCGTGCCGCAGCAATCGGCAATGGCACTCAAAATGAAATATGACATGAACGTGGTTAGTCCGTTTGCGCCGTCACAAAGTCCTTCAAAAGCCACGTTTTGCGGAATTTTCCCCGCACGATAACCTAGCGAAAGTGCCGACTTGGAATGAACAGGGCCCGTCGTGTGGCAATTAAGCTTGTTCAAAATGTTGTAGCAAACGGGGTTTACCGGCAAACCCAACAGTTTGTAAATTTCCACGGCGGCATTTGTGCCCATCGTGAAAATAAATCTACCGCCCTCTTCTTCGTCGCCACAGGCGGAAGTGGGCCAATCCACGAAAAACGGATTTTTGACAGTTACAACCGACGAAAAATCACAATTGCCATTTTCGTCCAAACAACTGTCAAACAAATTTAGCGTCTGCTCCAAGTAGGGCAAACATTCCAAGGCAAATTGACGGTTGCCGGTGCGACGCAAATAGTCGCAAACAATGCATATCAACCAAAACGAATAGGTGGGCATTGCAACAATCCACCCGGGCATGGGGTTGTGAGCAATTGCTTCGCGCAAAGTTTTTTCCACAAGTTCGCATTTGCCGTACATATAGGTAAGTGCGGAAACTTCCGGTTGCATATCCCCCCACCCAAATAAGTCTGTCGCGCTTGATGCCGTCAAAAATATATTCTTGCATGTTCAAGTAGACGGTGTAGGCGGCCGTGTCGTAAATGTTGTTCACCAAAATGTCGTTGCAAACAAACTTGCCTTGCGGAAGCTTGTGATAGCGATAACTAACGGCATAGATTCCCACAATTTCCGCCTTACCACAAACGTCCAACCGCACAAAACGGAAACCTGTTTTGCCCCACTCCTGATCGGACAAGGCAGGTAGCGGCACGATGAAATCTCGAACGGAATGGTCGTTGTTTGCGCCCTTGTAGCCCAAACAAGCATTGCTTTCGCCAACCGATTCTCCGAAACGCACGTGCACGATTGCGCCGTTGCTTGCATTTCGACACACTATCCTCACGCCGCCGCAAAGTTCCTTGCCGAAATCCAACAACACAAAACCGTTGTTGAAAGTCGTTATCGGGAAGTACTCCATGTGCGCTTGCATTTGAGTTGCGTGCAACAGTTCTCCAACAAGTTCGACGTTTTCGCAATCCACCACCCGTGTGGGCGACAAGTATTCTTTTGTTAAGTTGTTTACAGAAACTCGGTTATTCATTAGTCCCTCGCAACGTCCGTGCGAAACACGGCAAAATTACAATTCCAACATCACAACGGAAAGCGGTGCAACGTTCACCACGTCCGTTTTGCCGAATTTTTCTTTCAAGCCGCTGTCGGTGTAGCCGCAAACGGGGCGTGCCAACTGCACGGTAACGTCGTGCACGTTGTAGTTGACAACGAATTGAACGGTTTTTCCGCCATAGGAATAGGCGGCAGTGAGAACCGAACAGGGCGTGTAAGCCGAGCCGTCGTCCAAAACAAAGTTTTCCGTTCCGCAAGACACTTCCAACGGACAAACCATGCGTCCCAAATGCAAAAAGTCCTTGGCTGCGCCGTTACGCCAACCGTTGAGCGTAGCCAAAAAGCCGAAAGCAATATCCTTATCCACGCATTTATCCGCCGGTTGAATCCAATCGCACCAAGAGTGTTGCACTTGGCCGTTACCGTCCACCACAACGCTTAACATATCGCCGGAAACAAAGCTATAAGCCAACCGATAGGGATAGTTGTTATCCGTCTTGTTGAGCATGGCACAAACTTGGTTGCCCATGAAGTTGTTGACGTACTCGTGATATATGTAGGAATACACCGGAATGGGTGTGCCCAAGTACAAATTAAGTTGAAAACGGTTGTCGCTGAAGGGCAAATCGGCAATAAGCGGTTCGGCCGCCGCCGATTCGCACCCGAAGACGGCATTTCCTTGACGTGCCGTTTTAAGCATTTTGCTTGTTTCTTGCCATTGCCACTTGCCGGGGGCAGGCACGTGTCCGTGCTTGTCGCTGTAACAAAAATAGCTGTTGCCACCGTGGTTTTGGTCCAAAGCTTGAACGTAGTCTACACCGGCAGCGCAAAGTTTGCCAATTTCTTCGGACATTATCCGTTTTGTTTTTTCGCAAGCAGGGCACATATCGTAGCCGCTACGTTGGTCGGGGCAAATTATGCCCTTTTTCGTTCCGTCACTATCGGTGCAAACAATGTTTTCAATGCCGTCGGCAACAAACTGTTCCGAACGGTCGTAGTTTGGTACCACGTTGCTGTGCAAAGTGTAGCCCATACCGCTCATATACAGCCCGACAAGCATGTTTTCGCGGTGCATTGCTTGCAAAAATTCGTCGAACACTTCCGTTCCGCCGAATGGTGGCCAAACGTAAGGCGGTGCCCACGGCGCAGTGCCTTCCCAGTGCATCAAAA
>CAZRBI010000022.1:0-24450 GCA_964598315.1 uncultured Oscillospiraceae bacterium | reverse complement strand
CCGTTTTTGGTGCGCGGTACAGGACTCGAACCTGTGACCCCATGCACGTCAAGCAACAGAAAAAGAGTCTATCGTTGAATAAATTTGAATATTACAGAATTTTACAAACTATTTGGATACAAATTCCGCAAAATTCCGCAAAATTCAGTGACGCATTTTTTCGGTTACAGACACGGTTACAGACGCAGCGTTGTGACGCGCGAATATTAAAATCAACGCCTGCGTTGGTGACACCATGCGCAAAGTAAAAAGGTATCAGCTCCGCGTGCGCTCAGATGTTCACCTTCCCGCTCTCTGCTATAATTTCGTCCATCCCCGTGTGTGTATAGATATCAATCGTTGTGCTGTAATCGGCGTGGCCGAGTATGCGTTGCAGGATTTCAGGCTTCACGCCCGCTTTTACGGCTTTGGTCGCGTAAGTGTGGCGGCAGTTATACGGCACCATACCCTCAATTCCGCACTCTTTCATGAGCTGCTTCCAGTCGCGGGAGGTGAAATTCTTCGCGTCCTTGTTCCCGCTGTAGCCGTCTATCAGGTGTGTGCCGCCGTTCCGCTCGGCAGTGCGGCGCATCTCACGGTACGCGGAGCTTCCGATTGAAGAGATCGGTATCACACGGTCGCGCCCCGTTTCCGTTTTTGAGCCCGAAATAAAATACCCATCGTGGCAATCTTGCAGCTTGGCCGTGAAGAGGTCTTTTGGGCGGCAGCCAGTCGCAAGGAGGATGAGCGCAACGCTGACGGCGGTGGATTTCGCGCACTTGATCGCCTCGATCTGCTCATCGGCGAAGGGCGTTCTGGTGCTTTTCTGCTTTGCGTTGATGGTGACAAACTGCGCGTAGTTCGTGTGGCATATGCCCTCGCGGATTGCCCATTTTGACAGTTGCCCGAACAGCTGTACGACCTTCTCACACGTAGACTTTGCCTTCCCTTTTTCCTCCATCTCAATGATGACCGACTGAAAATCGCTGGTGCGCAAGCGGCGAAACACGTTCCCATAAAGTGCTGAACAATGCTTGTACGCGTTTTTGTATCCCTCCACGCCGCGTTCGCCGATTTCGCGCGAGTGCTCAGGAAGCCACTTGTCGTACACCTGAGCAAACGTGAGATTCAGGGTTTCGAGGACGCGGGAGTCTGTGATTTCAAGCAGTGCCTGTTCCGCCTCTGCTCTCGTGGCATAGCAACCGATATGTACGCCCGCCTTCTGCGCCTCCCACGGTCGGGTGCGCTTGCCCTGTTTTTTGATGACCGACCCCATTCCGTTTGCGCGTTTCTTTGCCTTGCGCGAGGTTGCGGTCTGCTTCTTTCCGCACCATTGGCAAAAAAGAGCATCCTCAGGGATGCTCTTCTTGCATTTTACACACTCCATATGTTCGCCTCCAGCCAGTTTGTGATGGACAGCATTGCCCCGCTCTGGTGCGCGATCTCGCGCTGGAACCACCCGATGGTCGGGTGCGTTACATCGATGATGAGCCAAATGATAAACGCGATCACAAGCCCTGCAAGAATCGCAGATAGCCATGCGATGGTGCGCCTGTTCTGCGCGAGCAGACGGTTATAGTGCGCGTGAAGCTGCTCAATGCGGCGGTTGGTATCTTCGGCGCTCCTGTTCATCATTGCCTTCAGATAATCGATATACGCGTCTTTGGATAGGTCGGCCAATTCGGGGGCGGGCGCTGGCGGATTGTACTGCACGGCGGCGGCGATGCTCTGCACAAGCTGCATCGATGGTTCGCCCGTTGCGCCCGTCAGCGCACGATATACCGTGGCCTTGCTTACCTGACAAGCATCGGCAACGTCTTTATAGGATAGCCCGCGCCGTTCTCTCAGCGCGTCCAGCTCCGCCAGCAGGGCAGGAATATCGCCATCAAAATCCACGAAATAGTCCTCTCTTCCCGCGTTTCAAAATCGAAACGCAAAATTCACATCTGGGTCTTTCCGAAACGGGGGTGCATTTGTTACGCTGGTCTTGCATCCGGCAGGGGACAGCCATCCGGCGGCACGCCCGACCATCAGTGGCACGGTGGTCGGGCAAATTAAAAATTTTTTGGTTGTTGCACGTTTGTGTGCAATAACTCTACAACGGTACGCAAGGGCAGAAGCCCATCACATAAGATTTTGGAGGAGAATATGGACATCGATATGTTGCAAAATTCCGAGTTTGCGTGTATAATGGAACTGACAGAGGCAGAAAAGGTCGAACTTCTGGCTATGTGGAAAGAAAGGAAGGTACGCAATGCCACTGGCAAGCGAACAGATTTTGGCGGCAATCGCTGACGGGGTCGTTCTGCGCCGGGGAGCTTCGAGGATGCGGCAAGGCGGTAAACGTCGCCCTCGGGGATGAAGTTTGTAAGTTGGTCTCTGCCCAGCTCGTCGATGAGGTGGTGTTTCGCCACCCCACGGCAATGTTGCTTGATCGCGTTGGTGGTGTCCTTGTAGCCAAGTGCCTGTGCAACGTCCTTTGCACAGAAGTGGTTCGTGATCGCCTATTATTTCTTCCTCCGCGCTTTCAGCATCCTTGCCATTTCCAGCAGGTCGCGGCGCTCGTCCTCGTCCGCCGTTTCCCAGATTTCAAATAGTTCCTTATCGACACCACCCTGCGGGGCGGTGTCTTTTTTTGTTTCGGGGTGATAGTACGTCCCCCTTGGAATCCCGCTCGTTTTCCCGAATTTTGCAACAAGCTCATCATATACAGCTCCAGTTGCACCGCACGCTCCGTCCCCTTGATTGAGAAGCATAGAAACAAACGTTTGAAAGTCCACATGGTCAAGGTCGAATCCGCTTGCGGCTAAGCTTCTGGAAAAGAATGACTTAAAAACAATAATTTGCGCATCGACCCTCTCCGATAATGGAAGCGATGTGTTTGAGACAACGGCTCGCGCATCCTGTTTTCGCTCTTCTCGGACGCGGTCATTCCAGCAGAAACCGAACTTGCAATTTGCCGCAGCCCAGTCGGAGTGGTGTTTCCTGTGCTCTATACTGCTGGCAGCATCAGAGGCATCATACTCAAGTCCGCAATCCTCACAATAAACAATCGGGCTGTCATAGGGTGTTCCCCATAGGACGTTTATTGGAATATCGAGGCTGTTAGAAACGGAGGCCGCCGTTTTCCCTGATAGACTTTTTGTCCGACCTGCTTTTAGCTCTGACATCGTTGCACGCGGAATTTTTGCGGCTTTGCAAAATTCGGTCATGTTTTTGTATCCCGCCGCTTTCGCCCTGCTTTCGATATATGTGTACAAGTTGTCCAAAAAAATCACCTCGGTTTGTGCATTTTGACAAATTACAGCAAACCGTAATTTTTTGCTTGACTTTTACAGACCGCTGTAATATAATCAAGCCAGAAATTACAGGACACAGTAATCTATTATTCTTGGCACGATTAATTTTATTACGCAATTCTGTAATTGTCAAGAGCGATTTTCAAATTGGAGGTGAAAATTTTTGTCAATTCCAAAGCGGACGAGTTTTGGCAAGGAGGTTCAAAAGAAGCTGATCGACCTTGATCGAAACCAGACTTGGCTTATTGAGGAGGTGAGAAAGCGGACGGATCTTTACTTCGACAGCTCATATCTGGCCAAAATCCTTAATGGAACATTGGGGACACCCAGAATCAAACATGCCATTTGCGAAATCTTGGACATTGAGGGTTGAGAGATGAAACAACCACAACGAAGCCCTCTGGATAACCGCCTTTATGCTCGCTGGTATTCAATGCAGAACAGGTGCAAAAACCGTATTAGGAATTATGGTAAATTTGGCATTTCGGTATGTGAAGAATGGAGTGGCAAAAATGGGTTTGAGAACTTCAAAAAGTGGTCTCTCGAACACGGTTTTAACGGATTTCTTGTTATAGACCGTATAAACACTTATGGAGATTATTCGCCCGAAAATTGCAGATGGGTTACGCAAAAAGAAAATAACAGAAATAAAACAAACACGGTTTTTGTATATGACGGTGCTAAGAAAATTACCCTTTCGGAGTATTGTGATATCCACGGGCTTGACCCTTTGCAAAGGAAAAAGATATACGGTCACATATATCGAGAGCGCAAAATTGCCAATGACAGTTCATTGATTGTCCATCTTTGAACTATTTGGGACTGACTGCGGCGGGGGAAAGAAGAAACCGCCAACGGTGGTGGCGTTGACGGCTTCCCTCCGATTTTGTTTGCCGGATCGCGCTGCAAACGAAAATCCGAAAGCAAGGCCTCTTACCTTGCAGACGGACACGCCGCCCCTTGGCGGCTGTGCAAATTTTCGCCGCGTATTGCTACTACGCTTCTGTGGCGCGATGCTCACTTTGGCAGTTTCGGCTCTGCCTTATGCCGTCGGCATTGCACGCCCTCGCGTCCGGTACCGATTAGCCTCATAAGTTTAGTCATTCAGACCACCTCCATGATTAGGCATGCAGACAGTATAGCAGAGTTTTTCGCCGAGGTCAACAAAAACGCTCATATGAGAAGAAAAGGAGGCCGATAACTTGACGCTGAGAGAACTCAGAGCATCCGCAGGGCTTACGCAGGGCTTACGCAGGAGCAGGTGGCAAAACTGGTCGATGTTGACCAAGCCGCCGTCAGCAACTGGGAGCTTGGCAAAAACAACCCCGCAAAGAAGTACCGTAAGAGACTGGCAAAGCTGTACGGCGTGGCGGAAGAAGATATCAAGACGGACTGATCTGCCACGTCAGCCTAAAAAGGAGAACATGAACATGACAACAAGCGAAATCCTACAGCGCGAACGCACGGAGGCGGAGCGGCGCGGAGAAATCTACATCTACCCGTGGCGAATGGAACAGCTGATGGGGATCGCGCGGCGCGTCGTATCGGTCATCACAAATTCGCACCAGTGCATGAACTACTACGAGATGGACATCATTCTGCGGATGGCGGAAGCCGTCATTCGCGAGACGAACGGAAAGGAGACGTGACGCGTGGCTACAATCAGACCGACAATGAACGAGCTACAAATTTTCAATAATCCAGATTTCGGGGGTGTTGCAATGAAACCGACCATGACGCTTCAAGAAGTGGCGTGCGCGATGCGCAACGCGGGCATCCACTGCTCGGCTGCGGGCGTGGCTGAGGCCATCGAGAAGGGCATCTACCCCTTCGGGCGCGTGAAAAAGGTGAGCGACAGGACGGGATATCGGTCGTTTGAGATCTTCACGGTCGATTTCCAACGTTGGCTTGACGAAAAAACGGGAGGAAAAGAACAATGACCAGAGAACAGAGAAAGCAGCGCAGAAAGCGCATTGCCGCGTTTGCCGTAATGCTGCTGATCGCGGCGGCGGTGTGCGCTACGCGGTGCCTCGCCTGTGACGGCGCGGCGGTTGAAACGGCGGACGGCTGGACACGCTTTCTGCTCGTTCTGGGCGCGGCGGCGCTGGCGGACATCATCATGCGTGCGGCATTTTGGCTGGACGGGGTGCGGAGATGACGGAGGCGAGGAAGCGATACATGCGGCGATACATGCGCACGTACTATGCCGAAAATACCGAATATGTATGCCGATACCAGCGCGAACGCTATCACCGTAAGACAGCCCAGAGCAAGCCCTCACCTCTTGCAGAGGCACGGCGGGAACATGGTTATTCGCAGGGTGCGCTTGCGGAAGCAATCGGCACATCACAGTCAACAATTTCAAGGCTGGAAAGTGGTGCGCTTGAGCTGGAAGGGTTTGGGAAGCTGGATAAGCTGCTTGCGGTTCTGGGGGTGACGGTGTGATCTACCGCTGCTGTCACTGCATGGCGACCTTTAACGAGCCGTTTACTTACACCGAGCGCGAGAATCTGGACGGTGAAAACGGCTGGGAAGTAAGAAAAATCAACACGTGCCCGTGGTGCGGGTGCGAAGAATACGAGGAGTCTTTTGAGGAGGACGAAAAGTGTACGAATACCTGAAAAAACTGCTGGAAGTGGCCGAAGCTATCGGCAAGATCGATGACGCTGCGATGCACCCGAAGGGTTCCTATCGTCCCGCGGGCATCGAGATCGAGGGCAAGATCGCAGACGGTCGCGCGTTCGAGCTCACCATGCGCGTGGAAGATGCGGAGGAAGAGGACGAATGACCGAGAAAGAGTACCGCTCGCACCCTGCGGTCAACCGGTCGGAACTGTGGAAGTTCCGCGCAAGCCCGGAAAAATTCGCTTACGCGAAAACGCACCCGGAAGAGCCTACTCCCGCTCTGTTGTTCGGCCAAGTTTTCCACAAGGTGGTGCTTGAGCCTGAGACGTTTTTCGAAGAGTTTGCCATTGCCCCCGCCGTGGATAAACGCACAGCGGACGGCAAACAGGTATGGAAGAAGTTTCTGGACAGCGTGGACGGGCGTACCGTCATCACGCAGGACACGTTTAACCAAGCCGTGGAGATGGCCGCCGCGCTGTATAGCGAACCGCTGGCAGTGAAGCTGCTGGACGGCGTGAAGGAAACGCCGTACTTCTGGCGCGATGAGCTGACAGGCGAGGCGTGTAAGTGCCGCACGGACTGTCTGAACACACGCTACAGTCAGCCGATTATCGTAGACCTGAAATCGACCACGGATGCAAGCACGGAAGCGTTCACGCGCGATGCGGTGAAGCACGGCTATGACCTACAGGCGGCGATGTACTCCGAGGGCGTGGCCGCGAATATCGGGAAAGCGCCCCTGTTCGTGTTCATCGTGGTTGAAAAAACCCCGCCGTATGCCGTGAATATACTGCAAGCGGACGAACTGTTCATTCATCGCGGGACGATGCTTCTGCGCGAGACGCTGGAAGAGTACCGCTATTGCCGCATGAACAACAACTGGTACGGCTATCTTGGCCGCGACAACCAAGTCAACAACCTCGCCCTTCCCGTTTGGCTGGCGAAGGAATTAGAGTAAGGAGAACGAAATATGAGTGAAGAAATGATGGCGGTAGTCAATGAAACGACCGCACCGAACATGCCGGGCAACGGTGTGATGACGCAGCTGGACAACATCAACCAAGGCACGATTGCCATTGAGGCGAGCCGCGCCATTGCCGAGGCGCAGGGAAAACTTGTCATCGCAAAGCGTTTCCCGCGTGACGAGGTAGCCGCTTATGCGAAGGCCATGCAGGCCTGTCAGCGTCCGTCTATGGCCGAAAAGGCGTTCTACAGCTTCCCCCGCGCGGGTCAGACCGTTTCGGGCCCGACCATCCGATTTGCCGAGGAACTCGCCCGCTGCTGGGGCAACATCGATTACGGCATCAAAGAGCTGTCGCAGGACAACGGCAAGAGCGAGATGCAAGCGTATGCGTGGGATTTGGAAACCAACGCGCAGAGCGTTCAGAACTTCACCAATCCCCACCAGCGCGAACAGGGCAAGAGGATGGTTACGCTTACCAGTCAGCGCGATATCTACGAGAACAACGCGAACATGGCAACGCGCCGCCTCCGCGCCCGCATTCTGGCCATTCTCCCCTCGTGGTTTGTCGAGGATGCAGTAGAGGAATGCAAGCGTACACTGGCGGGTAAAAACGACCTCCCGCTTATCGACCGCGTGAAGAAGATGGTCGTGCAGTTCGGGAAAATCGGCGTGACGCAGGAGCAGATCGAAATGCGCCTCAAGAAGAAAATCGAGGCGATGAA
Organism: uncultured Oscillospiraceae bacterium; assembly: GCA_964598315.1. Classification (GTDB taxonomy): domain Bacteria; phylum Bacillota; class Clostridia; order Christensenellales; family CAG-314; genus Fimimonas. Next base: position 16,862 of record CAZRBI010000022.1, on the reverse strand, counting down.
CGCGGACGATTTCACCGAGTTTATTGGCATTTACAACGCTATCAAGCAGGGCGAGAGCAAGATCGCCGACTGGTTTGAAGCCCCAAAAACCGCAAGCAAGCTCACCAACGAGCTCACCAACGAGCTGAACGCCGATGAAGCGCCCTGAGTGGAAATCGGCTATCGTGTGCTGTAAGGACTGCGTTGAGCGCTCGCCCGGCTGTCATGGGCGGTGCAAGCGCTACGCCGCCGAGAAGGCGAAGCACGATGCCGAACGGGAAGCGAAGCACGCGGCAGATGCTGCCGCGTGGGACTACGGGCGCTATCGCCGCTCGCTTTCCGAGCGGGCGAAGAAAAATTTGAGGTAGGAGGTGACACGCGATCACAAGCGAAGCATTTAATGCCGACTGCATGGAAATTATGCGGTGCTATCCCGACAAGTATTTTGACCTTGCCGTGGTAGACCCACCGTATGGTGGCGGGGGGGAAAAACATTTGTCTCTGGCTGGCGGTTCGGCGGGCGATTCGACTGCTATAAAGCCGATAACGCGGACGGGCGGAAGATGGGCGAAAAAGTTCGGAAAAAAAATCATAAGCTGGGACTACGCTCCCGGCGAAGAATACTTTACCGAGCTGTTCAGGGTATCGAAAAACCAGATCATATGGGGCGGAAACTATTTTGGACTCCCGCCGAACCGATGCTTCCTTGTCTGGCTGAAAGCGAACATACCCGAAAACTTCTCAATGGCGATGGCGGAATACGCATGGTGTAGCTTCAACGACAACGCGAAGGTGTGTAAGCTGTCATCGCAACGAATCCCCGGACGATTCCACCCCACGCAGAAACCAGAAGATCTGTACCGCTGGATTTATCGGCTGTACACGAAGCCGGGTGACAAAATCCTCGACACCCACCTCGGGAGCGGGAGCAGCCGCCGCGCGGCGTATGATTTCGGGCTGGATTTTGTGGGATGTGAAATCGACAAGGAATATTTTGAAAAACAGGAGGCCGCGTGGGATGAATACACGTCTCAGCTGCGGCTGTGAGGAGGAAACCCATGACCGAAAAAGACAAGAACCTGCTCGAAGCGCTGAAAACGGCGCACAGCAGAAGCCGCCGGGTGCTTTTTGACAGCGCGGCGGCGCGGATGGAAGAGCTGCTGATGGAAAACGACCGCCTTTCCGCGCAGCTTTACGCGGCAGAGATCGCGACGAACGTTTGCAAAGAGCTTGCGGAGGACGCACGAAAAAAACTTACAAATATGGAGGAGAATGAAAAATGAACAAGGATTACATTATCAGAAGCGACCGCGCCGGTGTGTTTATCGGTGAAATCACCGAAAGAACAGGCGATGAAGTGGCGCTTGCCAATGTTCGCAAGCTTTGGAGTTGGAGCGGCGCGTGTGCCGTTGAAGAGCTTGCCACAAACGGAGCAAAGAACCCGAACCAGTGCCGATTTACCGTGACGGTACCGAAGATGATTGTAATTGGTGTGATCCAGATCATCCCCTGCACAGAAGCTGCGTCAAAGTCCATCAGGGCTGTGGAGGACTGGAAAGCATGATGCTGGAAGAAAAGATGGCTGTCTTTCTTCGCTCCGGCTCCGGAGATGGCTCCGGCTCCGGCTCCGGCTACGGCTACGGCTACGGCTCCGGCTCCGGCGACGGCTACGGCTACGGCGACGGCTACGGCTACGGCTACGGCTCCGGCGACGGCTACGGCTACGGCGACGGCTCCGGAGATGGCTACGGCGACGGCTCCGGCGACGGCTCCGGCGACGGCGACGGCGACGGATCCGGCATTAAATCATTCTGTGGCGAAAAAGTTCACGTCATTGATGGCGTTCAAACAATCATCCGAAGCATTCGCGGGAATGTCGCGCGAGGGTGCGTTTTAAACTCGGACTTGACAACAAGCAAATGCTATGTGGTGAAGCAGGAGAATCGATTTGCCCATGGGAAAACACTACGCGCTGCAATGGAGGCGTTGCGCGAAAAGCTCTTCGATGATATGCCGGAAGAGGAGAGAATATCGGCATTTCTTAGCGAAACAGATCCCGGCAAGCGATACCCCGTGAACCATTTTTACGAATGGCATCATCGGCTTACGGGAAGTTGTGAAATGGGACGAAAATCATTTGCGCGGGATCACGAAATAGATATTGACAACGGGGATATGACGCTGAACGAATTTTTGGAACTGACCAAAAACGCATACGGCGGAGAGGTGATTCGTCACGTGATCGAAATATTGGAGGGCAAGCCGTGACGCGAGAACAGCTTTTAGACGCACTGCGCCTGTGCGCGGATGAGACGAAAACCGAAGCGTGCAAGGAGAAGTGCCCGCTGTATGGCACGAAGGGCGACTGCATCGCCGCACTGCTGAACGAGGCGCGCGCGGAGATCATCTTTTTGGAAGCGGTGTGCAACGCACACGCGGCAATCGAGGACACAATGAGCCGCCATTTAAAGCGGCAAAGGACGGTGGACAATGGACAGAGCTACGGCGATTGAGGCGTTGGAGGCCGTTGAAAACGGCATGTGCCGCATCAAGCATGGTGGCGAAATATGGCAGGACGAGCTGGTCTACGCGTTGTGCCAAGCGGTGCGGCTGCTGCTGACGGACGCAGTAAGAAAGGAGAGCAAGAAATGATTCTGTTTGAGCATCCCGAAGTGTGGGGCTGGGAGCATGCCATTCGCGGCATGCGAAACCCCATGAACAGCTGGAAGCGTAGCGATTCTACCGCCGACAGGCTGGGCGCGAACGACCTTGCGCTCATGCGTCAGCTCATTCGCAGCGGCGCGGAGCATCGGAAGTTTCTGCGGCAGGTGTTCGTTTCTGTGGATATCACCGCGCCGCTGTACTGGTGGAAAGAGTTCGATACCTACAAGATCGGCACCGTGGCAAACTCTTGTTCCACGATGCACAAAATCCACGCGAAAGAGTTTGAGCTGGAGGATTTCAGCTGTGAACACCTGTTCCCCATCGTGTGTGTGGGCGAAGGCGATGAGGATTCCCCGTTCAGCCCGCTGGAAATCCTCTGCTGGACGATCCGCGTTATGAACATCTACCGAAAGCGCTTTCTTGTGACGCATGACAAAAACGACTGGTGGCAGCTTATCCAGCTCCTCCCCTCGTCCTACAACCAGAAGCGCACGGTGACGCTGAGCTACGAAAATATTCTGTCCATGTACAGGCAGCGGAAAGGACACAAGCTCAACGAGTGGAGACAGTTTTGCGACTGGGCGTTGACGCTTCCGCATGCGCGTGAGCTGCTGAAGGAGGGGTTGGATGCATGACAAGAGAAGAACTTGGCAGGTGCATAAGGAATAAGCGCAAACGGCGCGGAATCACGCAGGAGAAATTGTGCAAGCGCGTTGAGATCGACCGGTCAAATCTGTCAAAAATAGAGTGCGGACACAGGAACGCCCATAAGAGCACGCTTGCGCTGATCGCACGCGGAATCGGGTGCGAGTTGGCCGAACTTTTCAGGGAGGAATAGCACGTGCGCCCGGGAAAAGAAACTTTTTTAACATGGCGCGGGGTCACGAACAGCCTCGCCGAATGGTCTGAAATCACAGGGGCGAGTGTGTCGGCGATACGGGGGCGTCTGCGGCGCGGCCACACAATGGAAGAAGCGCTGTGGATGAATGCGGCGCGAGAGAAGCCATTGCAGCTGTGCTGGTCATGCCAAAAGGCGTGCGGGAAATGTTCGTGGTCGCGCAAGGTGAACCCGAAGCCCGTGCAAGGCTGGATCGCCTTCCCAACGCGCGTGTTCTGCTCGAAGGGCAGGTACACCGATTCGTATGACATTCGATTTTGCCCCGAATATGTGAAAGATAAACCGCAGAGGTGGAATGATGAAGAATGAGCATTTTCGTGAGGACGCGAAAATGGTGCCCCGGTGGGTGAGCGTGAGTGAGAGATTGCCGGAGAACAACGGAAAGCAAGTACTGGTTGTCGTCAGCGGGATTTACAATGGGATGCATTTCCGGGATGCGGTAGAAATTGCAGAATTTGCGATGAACGAGGGGTGGATTTTGGAAGGCTGGCCAGAATGGGAGAACCCGAATGTTACATACTGGCAACCGCTGCCAGAGCCACCCGGCACTGAGGGGGTGGAGTGATGGAACGCCTGACAAAGAAAATCGGAGATCACATTGTTTTCCCCTCTGAACTGGTAGGAGTGGAATTAACACCGGATAACGCGACTATGTATTCGCTTTTGCGGCGGCTGTCTGATTATGAGGACACCGGCCTGACACCGGAAGAAATTAAAGACATTGTTTACCGGTTTGAAAAATTCAGAGTAGTTCATGCCATGCTCTTTGACCCAACCGGGAAGCCGATTTGTACCCCGGCGCGAATGAAAGAACTGGCCGAAGCCGACAAGGGCGGGCGCATCCGAATTCTGCCAAAGAGTGAGGACACGACCTGCGGAAGTTGCGGCCACTTCAAACGGATTGAGAGAACACGTAGAGGCACGTGCGATATTCGCCCGTTCATCACGAACAAATGGGGACATGCACAACCAGAGCGTGGGACGTACGAACCGTCACAATCGCGGAAGTGCTGCAGTATTCCCGCAGCGAGGAAGCCGAGGCCGCATTGATGGAGGCGAAGAAGGATGGCTGACACAGTGTTGGCGCTTTCACATGATCCTGATGCAGTGTGTCCAAAGATGGATTTCCCGGATGTTCACAAGCGAGGCATACCCAAGCGTAACCAGAGGAAACGCCGGAAGGCACGGCGGAGAAGTGGATGGAGGTGCTGACAATGGCGAATGAAAGACGGCTGATTGATGCCAATAAGCTGCTGAAAAAACTGCATCTTATGCAACCGTGGGAGGAATGATTATGGAAGCAAATCTGGAAACATTGTTGAGTCATCAGTATTACCAATTATCAGACGAGATTGTCCAGCAAATAAAAACCGCTGTGCGTGAAGCCGTTACGGAAACTATCGAAGCGAAAATGGAAATATGGCGGCTTAGGCAAGAGTATGAAGATTATATGCGGCAGATGAGAAAGCAACACGAGTTACAGCTTGAGTTGGAACGGCTCAGAAAAAGTGCCGAAATAAAACGGGAAATTTTGGAGGAACGCAGACCATAACCATCAAAGAATTACAAGCCTTGTCAACTGTTGCGGATATGCTGATAGAGTTAGCGCAAGACGCTAAAATTCCGTATGATGAGGCAGAACAGAAACTCTCTGAGTTGGAACGGGAAGATTACAGACCGCCGTGCGATTGTTGCAAGACGATGAAACATCTGGATTATATCTGTACGGACTATATGAAATGCCCCGTACTTTACTGTCCAGCGTGCGGACGACTTCTGAGGAATACGGAGGATACTAACCATGCTTAACAAAACAATTGTACAGGGTCGTCTGGTGGCCGACCCCGAACTGAAAACCACGGGAAGCGGACTTCCCGTCTGCTCGTTCCGTGTGGCGTGGAGCGAGACTTACAAGGAACACGAGCGCAAGCTCTTCCTCAACTGCACCGCTTGGAGCGGGCTGGGTGAGATGATCGCCAGAAACTTTGCCAAGGGCAAAGAGATCATCGTGGAGGGCGCGCTGGAAAGCAGAGAGTATCAGACCAAGACGGGCGAAAATCGTGCCGCGATCGAAATGAACGTCGACAAGGTGCACTTCTGCGGCGCAAAGAGCGGCAACAATGCCCCCGCGCAAAGCGCGCCCGCCGCCCCCGCAAGCGGCTTTGCGGAGGTCGAAGATGGCGATGGCCACTTGCCGTTCTGATGCTGCATCGCAGGTAAGGCAAGCACTCACGGCGGCGCAGGTGGCAGAGTTTTACGGCTTCCACCCGGACAGGGGCGGCTTCATCCGTTGCCCCTTTCATTCGGGAGACAACCACGGAAGCCTAAAACTCTACCCGAAAGATCGCGGCTGGCACTGTTTCGGCTGCCACGAGGGCGGGGACGTGATCAATTTTGTGATGCGTCTTTTTAACGAGCCGTTCCGCGCCGCTGTGGCGCGTCTGGGCAGCGATTTCGGGCTGCGGCTGACATACGACACCCCCGACCCGCAAAAGCGCTCAGAAGCCCTTGAAATGCGGCGCAGAGAGGTCGAGGCGCGTGAGCGTAAAATCGCGAAACTGCTTGCCCTCGCGGAGGAGCACCGAGTGTGTCACGAGATCGTGAAGTACTTCCCTCCCGCGCTGTGCGAGGACGGGGGCGTGTGGGTGCATCCGCTGTACATCGAGGCCGTGTGCAAGCTCCCCGCACTGGACGCACAAATCAACGAATTGGAGGCGCAACTTGGAAAATAAGATTGATATCGCGCCAAAATGGGACTACACGATGGACGATTTCATGTACACGACCGCTCCGTATGAGGAGCTTGCGGGGTACGCGGAAAATCCGTTCGTCCATCAGCAGATGCTCGAGGCCATGTCGCGCTATGCCGCGATGGAGGTTGGCTTCAAGCACTTGAAAACCATGTATAAAAATTACAAAAAATCCGTCCAATCTGCGAGTGCGGGCGGGACGGTTTACGTTGGGGACAACCCCACGCGCTTTGACGGTCAGCCGCTGGAGCTGAACGCGGGAGACTGGGACGCAGACGACTACGGCGTGCGCCGCACATACGGCGGCGTGGAGTGCGTGGCGTGCCCGCATCCCATCATGCCCGTTGAGCGCCTTGTCAACATCGACACGGGCGAAGTGAAGCTTGTACTCGCCTACCGCCAAGGCGCGAGCTGGAAGAAGCAAATCGTGGAGAAGCGCGTGCTGGCAAGCGCGAGCAAGGTGACAGACCTCGCAGGCATCGGCATCGCCGTCAACAGCGAAACCGCAAAGGCGTTCGTGCGCTACATCGGTGATATCGAGAACGCCAACTACAGCGCGATACCGGAGCGGAAATCCATCGGGCGGCTGGGCTACATCGAGGGCGAGGGGTTTTCTCCCTACGTTGAAGGGCTGACGTTTGACGGCGCGGAATCGTTTCGGCACCTGTATTCCACCGTCAAGCGCCACGGGAAGCGCGAGGCGTGGCTTGCAACGGCGAAGGAGTGTCGCGGGATGTCCGTCACGGCGCGTGTGATGCTTGCCGCATCGTTTGCCTCTCCCCTGCTGCGCATCGTTGGCGCACTTCCGTTTTTCGTCCACGCGTGGAACGGAACGGGCACGGGAAAAACAGTCGCCCTAATGCTCGCTGCGTCTGTCTGGGGAGACCCGATGAAAGGCCGCTTCATGCAGACGTTCAGCGCAACGAAGGTCGGCCAAGAGCTGACGGCGGCGTTTCTGAACCAGCTTCCCATGTGCATCGATGAGCTGCAACTCACCAAAAATGGCAAGGGGCAGTCCAGCTTCGATGTATACCAGCTCGCGGAGGGCGTGGGCAAGACGCGCGGTCGCAAGTCGGGCGGCATCGAACTGACCCCCACGTGGGACTGCTGCTTCATCACCACGGGAGAAGATCCCATCGTGGGCGCGTCATCGGGCGGCGGCGCGATCAACCGCGTCATCGAGATTGAGTGCGCGGACGGCCAACAGGTCATCGAGGACGGGCAGCGCATCTCCACCGAACTAAAAAAACACTACGGCTGGGCGGGCGAAGAGTTCGTAACGAATATTTATGCAGACGAAGCGGTTATTGAGCGCGTCAAGTCGTTGTATCAGTCGTTTTACGCAGAGCTGAACCGCAACGACACAACGGACAAGCAGTCCCTCGCCGCTGCGGTGGTGCTGACCGCAGACGCACTGGCCACGGAGTGGATTTTTAAGGACGGTAAAGCCCTCACCGTGGATGAGATCAAAGACTTCCTCGCCTCGAAGGAGGCCGTCAGCGCGGGCGCACGGGCGTATTCGTGGATATGCAACTGGGTCGCGGAGAACGAGGGACACTTCTTCACCGATGAGGATACCCCGAAAAACGGCGTGTACGGCAAGATCGATGGGAACATGGCGTACATCAACAATAACGTTTTATCCGCGGCGCTCAACGAAAACGGGTTTAACGTCACGGCAACATACAGCTTTCTTCATGCGCGAGGGCTTATCGACAAGGGAAGCGGGCGAGGATATGGCAGGACTAAGAAAATCGGCAGCACAAGCCCGTATTGCATCTATTTACACCTTCCGCAAGGCAAGGAATACAACGATTTTGACGATGTTTTGCCGTAAAAAGAATATGCGTGTCTCACCGCGTCTCACCAGCGCTCTCTTGAAACGTTGCAAAAACGCAAGAAAACACGCGTTATCCGAAAATATAAGAAGAAAAAGTTGGTGGGTGAGACGGTGAGACAAGTGAGACGGAAAAATATAGCTTATATATGCAAAAAATATTTTTCACAGCATTGCGATAAAAATTTTTTTCTCTATACGCGAGACGGTGGAAAAACGTCTCACCGTCTCACCACGGCTCGAAAACTATTGAGAAATCAAGGTTTTTCAGGTGAGACGCGCGTCTCACCGCGTCTCACACGTCTCACTGAACAGGAGGTGAAGGAGAATCGAACTGCGAGACTATCAGCGGTACCTTTACGAGCGGACACGGCTTGCATTCCGAACACACAGGCGCGTGCTGGTCACGGCTCCCTGCGGAGCGGGGAAAACCTACATCTTCTCCGAAATGATACGCAACACCGCGGGCGACTGTCTGGTACTCGTGCATCGGCGCGAGCTGAAAGAACAGCACGAACGTCTATTCCGTGAACTGGGTATCACCAACGCCCGCGTGAACACCTACCAGACGGAGGCAAACCGCTTAGGGCAATACCCCACACCGCGACTTCTCATCGTGGACGAGGCGCACCTGTCGCGGAGCAAACGGTGGTCTGAGATCGTGGAGTATTACGACACCTACACGGTCGGACTAACCGCAACGCCCGTCAGACTTGACGGGAAACCGCTGGGCGATATCTATGGCGCACTGGTGCAGGGCGTGACCACGAAGCAACTGATCGAGCAGAAACGACTTTCGCCGTATGAGTACTACGCACCAATGACGGTGGACACGGATAATCTCAAGATACAGGCGGGCGACTTCCTGCTCAAAGACTTGGAGCGCATCATGTCGGACAAGGCGATCTATTCAAACGCGCTGAAATCGTGGCAGAAGATAGCGGACGGGGAGAAAACCATCGCCTACTGCGTGACCGTTGAGCACGCGAAACAGACGGCGGAATTATTCAACGCGGTGGGATATCCTGCGGCGGAGATCAACGGAGAAACGCCGGCCAGGCAACGCGACTGCATCATGCAGGACTTCCGCGAGGGGAAGATCACCGTGCTGTGCAACGTTGGAATCATCAGTGAGGGCGTGTCCATTGACGACTGCACCTGCTGTCTGCTGCTCAGACCCACGGAATCCCATGCACTGTACTGGCAACAGGCCATGCGATCTATGCGGTATCAGCCGGGGAAAATCGCCAAGATCATCGACTGCGTGGGCAACTATACCAGAAACCCGCTGCCGGATGCTGACGTGGAGTGGAGCCTGACGAAATCGGTCAGGAAACCGCCACGACTCACAGAGACGGGCGACTTCCGCATTCGGACGTGTCCCAACTGCTTCCTCGTTTTTCCGACTGCGGCGATCTGCCCATACTGCGACACACCGTACCCCTTGCACCCGCGCGAAATCAAAGCACACGAGGAGATACAGCTTGAAAAGCTCACGGAGGAACGCAAGCAGGAGATGGAGCGACTGCGAAAGCGTCGGCGCTGCGAGGTGGGCATGGCGAAAACGTTTGACGATCTGCTGCGCATCCAGAACGAGCGAGGCTACAAGCCCGGCTGGGCGTACATGCAGGCGAAAGCGAAGAACATACCCGTAGGAAGGAGCTTATTTTGAAGAAACAGGAAACGGAACTGCAAAACCGCATCATCGCTGCCCTGTGTGCCAACGGCTGCGTAGCACGAAATCATACCGTGGGCAACTTTTACACGGCATACGGCGGGCGCGTGCAGGTCGGGACGCACGGCGAGAGTGACATCATGGGGCATCGACTATCGGACGGGCGAGCGCTGTACATCGAGGTGAAACTGCCCGGCGAACATCCCCGTGAATACCAACAGAAATTTTTAGACGCTATGAGCCGCACGGGTGCTCTTGCCGGATGTGCTCATAGTGTGGAGGAGGCGTTGGAGATTGTCGGAAGAACTTAGCTACGAGCGCGCCGCCATGCGCGGCGAACCCATGCCCCGCGACTTAGTGTTCCCCGACCAGCTGATGTATCAGTCCCTTGCGCTGCTGTACGTACGGTATCGCGCGGGAGCCGTGACGCGCGAGCAGGCCGCAGCGGAAAAGCGGCAACTCTTGCGTGAGCACGAGACGTTTGTCTATCGCTGGAAACTGGGAGACCATTACGCAGAGACTATCAAAAAAACAGAGCTTGCCGCGACTGCGTACCGCAAAGAGCGAACGCTCGAAAACGCGGACAGGCTGTTACAAGCGATTGAGGGAGGAGATGGCCATGCTTAAAACCTACATCGACGGGAAGCAGGACGGCGACGAGATCACGGTCTATCTTGCCACTGCCTCCGCCGAAGAGGGCTGCGGCTGCGGAAGCGAAAATTTACATTTCGCGGTGAGAAAGGAGGATAATATGACCATTACGTACGACCTCAGAGATGCCCTTAAAACTCTGCGTGATGTAATCCAGGAAGAACATCCACACGCAGTTAAAGCGGTGGTTAGTTTCGAGCGTGGTATAGTGCAAATTAAGGTTGATGAACATATCGTATGCACTAATCTGGAGAATAACCCTTGACAACTCGACTATTCTATGATATGGTATATTTAGATTATTATAACCTAATTTAGAAAGGGGCGATATTTTGCCAGAAAGCTTAACTAAGACGAAGCCTAAGAAAGGCCGTGGCGGTACTCAGAATTTCCCTTCTGCTAAGTTTGTCCCGGAAACGGATGAAGATAAAGCTTTAGTTGGCAAATTACTGAGAGAAGTATATGTTGCCTATAAACAGGAAAAGGTTAAGAGTGATGACGAACTCAGAGATAGAATCAACGAATACTTTGAGTGGTGCGGGAGAGAGAATATCATTCCAACCGTTGAAGAAATGAGCCTATACACTGGTTTTACTTCTGCGACTTTATGGGATTGGGAGAATGGGAGAAATAAGGGATTTAGTTCCGAAACTTCCGAAATTATAAAAAATGCGAAGGAATTTTTGAAGAGTTTTGACGCAAAATTGGTCATTGCCGGAAAGCTGAATTTCCTTGCATACTGTTTCCGAGCGAAGAACTATTACGGCATGGCAGACAAGCAGGAAGTGGTACTTTCTCAGGGCAATGCGCTTGGCGATCAACTTTCGGACAGCGAGTTGCAGAAGAAGTACTTGGAAGATGCCTATGGTGGAGCGACTATCATAGACGCAGAAACAGCCAGCGACTAAGCGACTATAAAATTATCCCTGTCAGCGACTATGGCTGGCAGGGATTTTTCTATGCTCTGCGACTTTCGCGACTATGGCAGCGACTTTTTCAGGCTCGGGCGGTCGAGCTGGGGCAGAAATCACACGTGAGTTTCCCGTTCTTGACCGCTCGCCACGGCCGGGCGGGTGGTGCCGCTCCCTCTGCGGGCGCCGGGTGTGCTGTAAACCGTCTTAAAATGCTGCGCGGGATATGCAACACGGGCTGAACACCCACAGAACGCCACAGAAACGCCACAGAAACGGCACTGCAAGCGCTTTTGCGGCGTGGGAATAGGGGGGGTAGCGGGCGTAGCTAAAACGCCGAGTAGGTGGCTTAAAATCGGTTTTAGAGGGTGCACCGAAAACGGGCATAAAGTAGAGGCCGTTCGGCCAAGCTGAACGGCCTCTACTTTCATTGCAATCTTCGCAAGGCGCGTGATCTCCGCTTCTCAAAAACGATTGGCAATAATGCGCCCATCACGAAGGATCAGCTCGGCGCGGGCATCATCAATCTCGGCCGGGCACACCCAGCATCCGCGCCCGGCATCGAACTCGATGCGGTCAAGGCCGATCTCGCGGTAATCGTCATCGGCCTCGCCCTCCCAGCGTTTCGCGGCATCGCGGAGAGCCACGGCATCCTCGCTGTCGAAGGCACCGGGGAAGCCGTCCGCGCGGTCGAACAGTCGCCAATCGGTAGCGCCAGTGTCCTCGTCCACAGCATCCTCGCTCAGCCACTCGCGGCGGACGATCGCGGCATAGATGCGGTTCCGGCGCTGCTCGAGGGCGGTCAAGCGCTCCCAATCGCGCTTCGCCGCGGCGTTCGCTTCTTCGGCGGTGTTGTACACTTCCTCCCAACGGTCGCCGTTAGAAACCAATTCACGAATCGCCAAATACTTCATGTTCTTATCCTCCTGTTTTCCGGGGCTGTGCCCCTCTCTTGTTTTCATGTTTATTATAGCGCGGGTGTTACCCGTTATCAAGCGTTTTTTGAATTTTTTCGGCGCTAAACCCAGCACTTGAAGAACTTTCGCGCGTCCTCGTCCCATGCTGCGCGGGAGAGAATGCGCCCCGGCTCGCGCGGGTCGATGATCTGGACGATCTCCCCGGGCTCGCGCTCGCCGAAGAGGCGAGCGGCGCGCAATGCATCGGCCACGTCAACGCATATCGCGCGGCATGCACCGGCGGGGGTGGTTATTTCGCAAAGGGATCTTCCCGGCACAGTTTCGCCGGGGCTGGTGGTTGTGGTGGTCATGCGGTTACCTCCTCCCCGATTAACTCGGAATAGCGGAGTTCCGCAATTGCACGGGCGGCACGGTTGGCGGCCTGATGCAATGCCCGGGCTTGAGTGTCTAGCCATTCTTCCCGGCTGTTGGGTCTGCGTTCGCCGTTCCGGGTGCGCTTGAGTTCGGACGGGGTGCAAAGGCGTTCGGCGATATCGCAGTTACAGATCAGTGCAGAGCCGCCCCAGCTGTATGCGCTCCAATCGCTCGCACCGTTGAGCATTGCCGCCCGTCTGCCTGCCGGAGTGCTGAGATCCTCAGCGGTGATATAGCCATCACGGGCGGCCTCCGTGACCCGCTCCAGCAGTTCCAGGGCGTAGGCGGTTACTCCCTTATTCCATGCGCTGCGGTCGTTGCGGCTTTCCAGAACTTGCCGGGCGTTTTCCAATTTCTGCATCATAATAATTTCCTCCTTGTAATTCCGTCGGAGGTGTGCTACAATATAGCCGCCTCCGTTGTGGTGGTGCGCTCCCGTGTCTGTGGTAGGATCTGCGGGGGCGCTTTTTTTGCGTCTGGCCGGGGCTGTTGTCCGGTGGAGCTGTGCGCGCCGTTGCTGTGTCTGGCTTGTGGGCCGTTTAGCGCGGCCGGGTGTTCCGGTACTTCTGCGCTTCAGGACCTCCGCAAATCCTCGGTTTCAGTGTTGGCGCTCTTGGCTTCCAGCCGCGAGCCGGGGCGCTTTTCTTTTTTGGTCTTGCGTTCGGGTATTTCCGGTCGCATCTATTATTATACGGATATTTCCGAAAATGTCAAGAGGTTTTGCAAAAATAATTCGGAAAAAACCGAAATATTTTTGCGCGTCCGTTTTCCGTGGTTTTTGGACGCAGACGAGCCGGGGCGGCTCGTCTGGGGCGGCTCGTCCGGGGCGAGCGATGATCCGCCGGGGGCGGGGGATAGGCGGGGCGGCCTCGCGGGCTGGCTACCCCTCCGAGTACCCAAAACTTCAAAAAGCCCCTTCAAAAAATCGCGGAAAAAATAAAAAAGAAAAAATTTCGGAAATATCTTGACATTCGTATATATCCGCAGTATAATGACGACAAACAGGAGGTAAGTGCCATGAAAACGAGCGAAGCAGTCAGAATTATCATGAAAGAAAGCGGAATCGGCGTGAATGCGCTGGCAGGGCGAATTGACAAGTCTCCGCGGCTTGTCAGCGAGCGGCTCAGCCAAGAGAACATCAGCATTGCAAAGCTGAGAGAGATGCTGATCGCGCTGGACTATAAGATCGTGATCGTCCCAAGAAACGCGAAGGTGCCCGAAAACGGGTTTGAGGTGGAGTGAGATGAGATACGGATATGTTCGCGTTTCCACGATGCACCAAGATACCGCGCGGCAGGAAGTCCTGATGAAGGAGCTGGGCGTGGACAGGGTGTACATCGACAAGTGTACGGGGAAGAACACGCAGCGGCCAATGCTGGAAGAAATGATGAACACGCTGCAAGCGGGAGATGTGGTCGTGGTGGAAAGTTATAGCCGTATGAGCAGGAGCACGACCGACCTTCTGTCCATCGTTGAAAAGCTGGGGAAGATGGGCGTTGGCTTCATCAGCAAGAAGGAGGCGGTTGACACGTCCACACCGACCGGCAGGATGCTACTGACGGTGATCGCGGGGCTGAACCAGTTTGAGCGCGAGGTGATGTTGGAACGTCAGCGGGAGAGCATTGCGGCGATGCCCGTTGTGGACGGGAAGAAAGTCTCTGCGCGGACAGGGCGAGGATTCGGAAGGCCGAAGGCAACGTATGACCGCGCACTGATGAAGGCGCTGGCGAGCGAGTGCAGCGCAGGAAGGGCTACTGTGACCGAGTGCTGCAAGCGACTGGGCATCAGCCGCGGGGTGTGGTATAGGGAAGTTGAGAAACTTACTGCGTAACTAACCCGGCCGAGCTTGTTTAGAAAACCGCCTTGTTGGCGAATGAACGAAAACGAAAAATTGAGGGGGGGAACGATTGGTATGAGCGCGTTTTTTGTTGGCGTTATGATTATTTCGCTGTTGGCTATTCCGGTGTGTTTCGCGGTGTTTCTTGTGAAGAAGCTGCTGAAAAGGCCAACGATGAAAGCGAAGAGGGCTCTTATCGGAAGTGTAGTGTGCTTTCTGCTGTCCACGTCTTTCGGCATTATGACCGACCCTCAAACATCGTGTGAGCATGAGTACACGCTGACCGAAAGCAGGGCGGCTACCTGCGTGGCGGACGGCTACGAGAAATACCACTGCAACCTGTGCGGGAAGAACAGGACGGATACGGTGGAAAAGCTGGGGCACGACATGATGGACGACCACAGAACGAATCCGACAGAGGATGCTGACGGTGAGTATGTGAAGAAGTGTAGTCGCTGCGGATATGAGGAAGTCGAGATTTTGAAAAAATTGGAGAAACCGGTCGAAAGCAGCGAATCCGATGAAACTGAATCCGCGACAGAGGATAGCCACGAGGTGTCTGATGGGGGACAGATGGTTCTTGCGCAGATTGCAGAGGATGCGGCGAAACAAGTTGCTCAAAACTCAAGTACTGTCAAGATGAGCATCTTCTCGCAAGGGTTTTACAAGGACGGGCACACATACGCCGTACAAAGTGATTTCACCTGTTCAAACCTGATGGGCGTGAAAGAAAGCCATACGATTAAGGTCGTGGCTGTGTCAAACGAGGATGAAAGTAAGATATTCCCGACCGAAGTGTACCTTGACGGGGCGTTGATCTGGGTGAGAGAGGATTAAATAACTAAGCACCCTGCAAGGGCAGGGTGACAGCCGAAGGGCTACTAATGTGCAGAAAATGCACGTTGGTAGCCCTATTTTTATTTTCGAGGTGACAACATGGACTATAAACGCATAGCGGACAGTATCGGAGTAGCTATCGCTAAGAAACCGACCGATATAGCCGCCTACACCGACCTGTTCTCTCTGCTGCGGAGTTGGGAGGAACAGGACTTCAAGGAAGCACACGCACGGAACAAGCAGCTTATGACAGCCTGTGCGGAGAAACTGCGTGAGGTCAGGGGCAAGGATGTGGAGCAGTTCTATCAGCAGTGGCGGAAGTGTCTGCTGTTTGAAGCACCGCATGATTTTGATTGCTACTTGCAGTATATGGAGCTGGACAGAGAAGCGAAGAAGCGGTTTTATCTTCCGAGGCGGCGTGTTCTGCGACCGATCGTGCAGGACTTGCAAGACCTGTGCGTGGAAGATAAGCTGGACTTGCTGGCAATCAGCTTGCCACCGGGGTCGGGAAAAACGACCCTTGCCCTGTTCCTGTTGTCGTTCCTTGCAGGGCGTGACCCGAACAACCCGATTTTGACAGGCAGCCACTCTAACGCATTCGTCCGTGGGTGCTATGACGAAATTCTCCGTCTTGTTGACCCTCAGGGCGAATACTTGTGGCATGATATATTCCCGGGCGTGAAAGTGTCGAACACGAACGCAAAGGATTGCCGTATTGACTTCGACAAGCGGCAGAGATTTGAAACGCTGGAATTTACTTCTATCGGCACTGGTAACGCAGGTCTGTACCGTGCTGCTACGCTTCTGTACTGCGATGACCTTGTAAGCGGTATCGAGGTAGCATTGAGCAAAGACCGTCTGGACAAGCTGTGGGAGGTCTACACCACGGACTTGCGGCAGAGAAAAATCGGAGATCACTGCAAGGAACTTCATATCGCTACACGGTGGTCTGTCCATGATGTGATCGGACGGCTGGAACGAGAGTACGAGAACGATGAACGGGCGAAATTTATCCGTATTCCTGCGACGAATGACGAGGGCGAGAGCAATTTTGACTACGATTACGGCGTGGGATTCAGCACGGCGTTCTACCGTCAGCAGAAGAACATCATGGATGACGCGAGTTGGCGTGCGCTGTACATGAACGAGCCGATCGAGCGCGAGGGGCTTGTGTACCACCCCAACGAGCTGCGGCGATTTTTCGAGCTTCCGAAGGAAGAGCCCGATGCCGTTATTGCTATCTGCGATACAAAGGACAAAGGCGATGACTACGCATTTTTACCCGTCGCGTGGGTTTATGGAAAAGACTACTATATCGGCGATTGCATTTGCGATAACGGTTTGCCCGACAAGGTGGATATCCGTCTGGCGGATATTCTGGTGCGGGACAAGGTAAAATCGGCGCGCTTTGAAAGCAACAACGCGGGGCGCAGAGTTGCGGAGAAGGTGCAGGAGGAAGTGAAAAAGCGCAACGGCATCACGCATATCACCA
>CAZRBI010000021.1:0-24587 GCA_964598315.1 uncultured Oscillospiraceae bacterium | reverse complement strand
TATCAAAAGGATATTCCCGTTGGACAACTTGATTGGAACTTGGATTTTGTTTCGCCGTGCATTGAAAACTCTAAGAAAATTTGGTTTGTGTTTGAAAACGCAAAAGGAAACGATGGTTTTGACCTTTCTTTTGATTGCGACACGGTGGAAATATTGGAAGAAAAATTCGTGGATACGGATGGCCTCAACGCCACGTGGGACGAATTTGAAAAAAGGCTGCCTACAAAATAATTGGCTTGATCTGTTTTGTCTGATTTAGGAGTATTTTGTGCACCGATGCCACTGTGCTTCAAAAGAATAGAATTTTCAAAACATAGGCAAGCCCGTTTGGGACAAATGAAACAGCGCTGCGGATTGTTTTGAAATCAAGGAGGCAATTTATGACCAGAGAAAAACTGTTAACCGTTCTTCCGGACGAGTACCACGACGGTGCTTTACTGAACGCCTGCTACAATGGCGAAACGCTGATTTTACATATTCACAGATGCCCGCCGGACCAAATACACAACAATCCAAACACGACAAATATTATAATTCGCTTTGACGGCGTGACGGATTTGGAAGTGTTCGATTGGGCGGAAACGGATGAATTTCACCCCTACAAAGAAGGGGATTTTTACAAACCCGAAGGCAGGTGGGCAATAAACGGCATTTTTTATTTGGATTTTGAAGAGGGCAAAGTTGTTTTTCAGGATAGCGTTCGTTTTTGTTGCACCGATGTTACCGTGCTGGAAGCATCCAAAGACGAACTTGATTTTTCAAAGTACGTTTTTGCGTAAAATATTTATCTGTGCAAAGGCATTGAATGATGGAGCGCCTGCAATCATTTTGGATGAATGTCTGCGCGGATGCATAAAGCTGGGCGTGGAGTACATGGAAACCGGCCCGGAATTGGAAACAAACCACCAAGTTCAAAACTTGTGGAAGAATTTCGAAAGAGAACTGGTGAAAAAACACCGCTGCTGGGGAATATCCGTCGAGGATTTGAAAAAGACTTTGGAAAACTGATTTTTGCAAAATGAATAGTTGAAAAAGAGCAAAACGTTGGAATTTTGCTCTTTTTTATATGTCCACAAAAAAACATCAGTTTTATCTTTAAAAATTGCGTATGCAACATTTAACTTTTGTTAAGTATTTGACATTCGGGGCGAAAGGTGGTAGGATTTTCCCAAGGAGAAAATTTCTATGCAAATGAACAAAAAGGAACTTTTTCGTGCATTGAAGTACACGTTGTTTGCGGCCTCTGCCGGGTTAATTCAGGTGCTGACTGCTTTTTTGTTGGAGTTGGTCGTGTTCAAAAAGGTCATTCCGGAAGGGGAAACGATACAGTTTATCGTGCAATTAGACAAATCGTCTTTCATTGCCGAAACAATAGGTTTGGCTCTTTCCGTTGCATGGAATTTTACGTTCAACCGCAAATTCACATTCAAAGCGGCAACAAACGTTCCTCTTTCCATGGCGTTGGCATTTGTGTTCTACTTGCCTTTCTATCCCTTTCAAGTGTGGTATATCAACACGGTAAGAGGGCAACTTGCCGTCGGTTTGGGCGAAGATTGGGCTTTTGTGGTTGCACAGTTGACGTGCATACTTATCAATTTTGTTTTGGAATTTATGTGGCAAAGATTTGTTGTTTTTCGCAACAAGGTGGATACGGGCACGAACGGTGGTTCTGAAAATTGAGCAAGCGTCGTCGTTCATATTTAAAAAGGCACACAATCTTTTGAAGTGTCCACACAAAGCAAACATATTGTGCTTAGTCGGGAATTTATCCGACGGCATCTTTGAAAAAAGAACCATATTCCGGAGCTTAATCGCTTAAGAATATGGTTTTATTTTGCCCGTTATTCTTCTGAAAATCCGAATTTTAAGTTATCAAATTTTAATGTTACTGCGACGGCTAGTTCAAATCTCGTTTATAGGGTGGATAAAAGAATTTTTTTCGCAATAGGTGTTTACTGTATCAAATGTTAATTCGAGTTTAGTGAGGTGAGCTATGAATCGAAAATATTCAAAATTTATCTCGATGTTTTTCCATTTGATTATCGTTGTATGACTCGTCGGGGCTTGCGGTGTTATTGTTAATTTCAATGACGGATTTACACGCGATTTCAAGACATTCTACTTATCGGTAGACAGAAAAGATAGTTTTTTCGTATATTCATAGTCGCCTTGTGGCGGTAGGCGACAAAAATATTTTTTGCAAAATTATCCGATTATTTGTCTCGCGGTAAAAATTATACTGAGATAATTTTCAAAGCATTGTTGCAAGAAAAAAGATGATAGTGTTTGTTGAATTTTTGCATTTTAGACGGACAATACGGATGTCTGCAACAAATGCAAACGGTTCAAAAAAACTCGAACAGACACTAACGCTATTTGCAAAACTCAAACAATTGGAAAAATTTCTGAAATCCTCGATACAAAATTATCCACGCCGGTATTTTACGCAGATAAAAACACGCAAAAACGCATCAGAAATTTTCAAAAAAACAATTGTTTTCAGATTAGAGTAATTGTGGAGAAAAGACTGTGTTTGAAAAGTGGCAGTGGCGGAAAGAAAGTTGTAATTCAAAAAAAATCGTTCCGTTTGAGCAAAGTAAAACGGGAAATATTCGTGCATAAGCGGCGTGAACGATATTTTGCCGTAAACGTAAATACAGCCGTTGCACAATGGCGGTGTTTTCGTGCAAACACTTGACTTATGCGGTGGTATTTGTTAAAATAAAACGAATGCTATGGTGGGAAGTGGGCGATTGCCGCTTTTTCCAAGCAAAAACCACTACTATAACGCGCTTTGGGCGCAGAATAAGGAGAACAATTATGAAAAGAACTTACCAACCCAAGAAAAGACAAAGAAGCAAAGTGCACGGATTCCGCGCAAGAATGAAGACTACCGGTGGCCGCAGAACACTTGCAAGAAGAAGAAACAAGGGTCGTCACTCTCTTTCCGCTTAATAGGGATATTTCGTTTTGAAGTCTTGTTACAGACTTAAAAAGAACTATCAGTACAACTACGTTTATAAGCATGCTCAAAGCGTTGCAGACAGAAACTTTGTGTTGCTGTACTGCAAAAGCAACAAAAACCAATCGCAGGTGGGGTTTTCCGTCAGCAAGAAGTACGGTCACGCAGTTTGTCGTAACAGAATTCGTCGGCAAATGAAAGCGGCCGTATCTGCCGTTATGCCACGTGTAAAAAACGGATTCAACGTGGTGCTTGTTCCAAGAAAAAACAAGCCGTATCGTTTTGAAGAAATTGTGGAAAGCACGGAAAAACTGTTTGCAAAGGCGGGGTTGCTGTGAAATACGTTGCCATTGCATTGCTAAAACTGTACAAAGCAACAATATCCAAAGTGAAGGGCAAAAGGTGCATTTTTTCACCGAGCTGTTCGGTCTATTCCATGGAAGCCTACAAAGAATTCGGCTTTTTTGCGGGCAGTTGGCTGACGTTTAAACGTTTGTTGCGATGTGCGCCGTGGGGAAAGGGCGGTTTTGACCCGATTCCGACAAATCTCCGCGGAAAAGAAAAGTGGTTTGTTTGATAGTTTGTGGGAGAATGAATGAAAAGAAATACGCAAATAATACTTTTGACAGTGTTGCTTTTGGTGTTTTGCCTTTGCCTGTTTGCAGGTTGTAAAACGGAAAAAGCCGACTATTTCACTTATGGTGAAGAAAACTTAGGCGTCGTCGGAAAACTTGTGCAGTCGATGCACGGTTGGATTGGAAACTACGGCTGGACGGTGGTTGTTTTCACTGTGTTTTTGAAGATTGCAATGTTGCCTCTGGATTTGTGGCAACGCGTGTCGTCCAAAAAATCCACGTTGAAAATGCAACGTCTTCAACCGTTGTTGAAAGAAATCGATCGTCGCTACGGCGAAAACACGCCGCGCGCCAACGAAGAAAAACAAAAGCTTTTCAAAAAGCACGGCGCAGGCGGACTTTCCATGTGCCTGCCCATGATCATTTCCATGGTTGTGTTCTTCGTTATGTTCGGCGGATTGCGCACCTATTCGACCTACAGCAGTGTCACAAACTTCCAAGCACTTTCCGGAACTTACTACGATGCTTACTATGCGGCAGTAAAGGCAGACGGTGGAGAAGAATACACGTTTTTGCATGACAAAATCTCCGCATTGTTGAATGAAGATTCAAAGGCAGATTTCGAAACTGACGTCAACTTTTTGAGAAACAACTATACCGAAGAAAACGTCAAAGCATATATCACCGGAATCAACGACTTGTGCGACACCTATCGCGAAAAGGATTATGCTTCCTACGAAACTCTTTCGCTGGAAAAAGTTTCCGAGTACTACGAAATTTCGCACGAAAGTTGGTTGTGGTTGCAAAACGTTTGGCAACCGGATACTTGGGCATCTGTTATGCCTGCGTACACCGACAGTTCCAACGGATTCAGCAGCACGGTAGATATGTCTGCATTCGGAGCCGACGAAGGACGTGCTCACTACGATGCAATTCGCAGTGCCGTTTTGAAAACGGGTAGCCGTGGCGACCAAGGCAAATGGAACGGTTTGATGATTTTGCCCATCCTTTCCATTGCATTGTCGTTCTTGTCCATTTTCGTTTCTCAAAAAATGGATAAACGCACGCGCGGAGAAAAACCTGTTGAAGAAAACAGCCAACAAGCAGCCAGCAACAAAATGATGATGTTCATGATGCCGTTGATGATGGCCGTGTTCGGATTTATGTATACCGGTGCTTTTGCAATCTACATGGTGTGCAGTTATGCATTGAGTTTGCTTTCTACGCTGTCACTCAGTATTCCTGTGGATAGAATGGTTCAAAAAAGTCTTGCCAAGATGGATGCGGAAGAAAAGAGCAACAAGGCCAGCTATATGAGGTAATTTATGACAGAAAAAACAGAATGCTTGGAAGCAGTCGTTTCCGAGAATAGCGCGGAAGCCGTGCAAGAATGTTCCGCAGAAGCGCAAAAAATAAAGGAATTTTTGGAAAACGTTCTGCAAAAAATGAATGTCGGAGAATTCACTGTCGAAGTCGACACTCACGAAGATGCCATTTGCCTGAATATTTCGGGCGAAGATTGCAACTCGGTGATCGGCTATCACGGCGAAACTTTGGACGCATTGCAATATTTGTGCAGCTTGATGCTGAATGGTCACAACAACGGATTCAAACGCGTTGTGTTGGATACGGAAGGTTATCGCAAAAAACGCGAAAAGACGTTGCAAAAACTTGCTGCCAACCTTGAACAAAAGGTTAAGCGCACAGGCCACGCAGCAAAATTGGAACCGATGAACCCATACGAAAGACGCATCATTCACACGGCGTTGCAAAACAGTAAGTTTGTCACGACGGAAAGTGAAGGACAAGGCAACACACGTCACGTGGTTATCAATCCAAAAGAACAAAACAACGTGCTGAATGCACCCAACGCGCCCAGAAAGACGTTGAATTTCGTTTATCGCAGCGACAAAAAAAGAAGATAACAAAAAAACATGCATCACAAAGCAAAAGCCACGTGGTGCATTTTTTTGTTCGGAAAACGCCGAGAAAAAGACTTTCCGTAAATTCTGTCGAAAAACGATTATTGCAGTCGCCGTGGCAAGAAGTCTTGTTGCGCCGAAAAAATTTACCGGTTGGTGTTTGTCGTTGCACGGGGCATTGAGGTTTGATGCTGTTGGTTTTGTTCGCAAGGACGAAAGTCTCTCCGTTTGAAAGGTTGTCGCTACACAATTCGTTGCGAGGAACAGTCATGTCCTTTAATTGTTGAATGCAACGCAATTTGTCTCAATGAAAAAATCTATCTTTCAATGAACGAAAGATAGATTTTCGGAGAGAAATACAGAACACGTTCTGTCAACGAACGCATGTTATTGCAATGCATTCTTTTTTTGTTTTTACAATGCGGCAGCGCGTTGCGGAGGGCAACGATTGCGTTCGCACCGGAAACAGGTGCTTGAATTGAGAAAACCGCTTGCGTCGGCCGTCATTATTTTTCAATTTTACTTTTCTTTTTAAAAATTTTGCTACGGAACAGAATAAGAACAAACACAACGAAAGCCACGGATAAAATGGCAAGGGTTATGATCGATTCCGTCACGCCGCGAGGGCAGTAGCCTAGTAGCAACAACAATCCGCCGCCGAAGGCAATTGCAGGCAACCCCGAAAGAACAAGGTTGGATGCGGCAGGCGTTTCGAAACGAGGGTCAATTTCTCTCAGCAAAATCATTCCGTTGCTGGCTGTGCCCGTCAACATGCCGAACATGGAGAAAAATCCTTCGTTTTCGTAGCCTTTGTAGATGACGTTGCTAACCATACGAATGTACACAAATGTTGCAACTGTACCAAGCGTGCAGATGATTGCTATTTGCCACCACATTTGTGAAAGCTGTTGCCAATCGATGGCAGCAACGCCTGCAATAATCATGGTGTCGAACATCAAACCGCTTATTCTGTCCAGCATGTAGCTGTTTGTCAGTTCGCGGTGAACAAGTTGTTTTTTGGAAAGGAAATTCAGCACCAGGCGGCACAACAATGCAAAAATGGAACCAAGCAGGAAGTTGAACCCCCACATCAAATTGACATTGACAAGTTTCATCACCAAGTACACCAATCCGTAGATAAACAAAACCAAACAGATGCTGATTGTCACTTTATCCACCGATTCGGCATCGGGAATTTCGTTGTCGCTCACGTATTTTTCCAAAGTTTCAATGTCTTGCGATTCTTCTTTTGTAAGAACTTTAAGTTTTCCCTTTTTGCGCAAAATGTTCATGTACACAACACCCACTACGCAAGCAACGAAAAATCCTATCGTTGCAATGGTGATGCCGAACGTCGCACCGCCTTCGAAGCCGTAGTCGTTTTCGTAGATATTGCCGTAGTTAAGTGCTTGCCCGGTGCCTTGTCCGAAGCCGAGTGCAAGCAAAATGCCGCCTGCGGGGAAGAAATCACAAACAAAGTAGAGGATTATTGTCACAGCCAAGCCAAGCACGGCTTGCAACGTGTACACGCTACCTTGCAACAGCCCCGATTCCAGCACGGTTTTGGTTGAAAACGATTCCTTTTTTCTTTTGCGCAATGCCATGGCAATGAATCCCAATGCCAAGCAGTGGTAGGTTAGAGTTTCCATCAATTCCGCATTTATAAAGTCATTCACGGCAGGAATCAACTTCAAAAGCAAAATTATCGTTCCGCCGATAAGCGCAGACGGTATAAGACTTTTGCGCATAAACGGAACTTTTCGGCGAATAATGTTGCCAATAAGCACGGCTGCGGCAAGAATGAACACCTGAATTAAACTTGCCCACACTTCGTCCGCACCGAACGAACTAACAGTTAACATCATCGATGGATAAAGCATAAAATTCGTCGCCTCCTTTTGCGGCTATTTGTTCGCAAAGCACGTTGAAAAACAAAACGTATTTCACCGGGTTGAATTTTTTGTCGCCGACAACTGCAAACGACTTGCCGTCTGCATTGACAACGAGTTTTCTTCCGCCCACGCACGTAGCGCTGGAAACGGTATTCAACAAAATGGTTGTTTCGCCAAAACGCAACGCTTTGTCGTCCAAAAACATTTCTCCGCTTTGCAACAATACGTGTTCCATTGTGCTTTGATCCCACAATTGAACGTTTTGATCGCGGAAAATTGTTTGCGACGGCGTTATTTCGTAGTTTCTGACAGCGTCCAGCTGTTTTTTGTACAAATCCACAACTTTGTTTGTTTCTTTTCTGTCGGGGTAGTGCAAGTGCAAGTCTTCGCCGTATTCCGCCTCGAACTCGCACGCCGAACATGAAATTTTTGTGCCTTTAGAGTGCAAAGTGGAAAATTTTCCGCATTCGGGACAAACAAAAAGTAGCCTTTCCAAATCTTCCGCCCGCTTCGGGGAACGGAATTTTTGTCCGGAATCGGAATCGATAACCTTCAAATTTTGTACAACTTCGCGGTACAGTTCGTCGTCGCTCATGTCGCAAATTTCTTCCCACGTAAGCACTTTGTTGGGAAACCCACAACTTTTTCCCTTGCGGACGACGCCGGACCAGCGCGGATTCACGCCGTACAGCCCGTGCAAGTTGTACAAGACAACGGGCATTTTCAGCATACGAATCATTTTGCAAATAGATTTGTCGATGTGAAATTGAAAATCGCACCAACAGCGGTTCGCTTCGGGGAACATGCAAATGCTTCCGCCCTCTTTCACAATTTGCCGCATCGTGCGCACGCAGTTAATGTCCGTTTCGCTTTTGCGCTTTTTGATGGGAGCCAGCGTGTAACGCAACAATTTTGAATACCACTTATCGGTGAAAACCGTGTCGGAAGTGACGAAATAGACGGGCATTTTGAAACTCAACGCCACCAAAACAGGGTCTAGAACGCCTTGGTGATTGGACAATATCAGGTACTGCTCGCCCTTTTTAAGTTTCAATTTTTTTGCGCGAAAGTGATACTTCCACGCTATCATGTACGCTATCGGACGCACGGCAGCAAAGAAAAATCTGTGTCGGCGCTTCACGTAGGTGTTTTTGTTCTTTCCCAAAATAACTCTCCGCACAAAAACATTAAACTTTTGTTAAATTATCGTATGTTTTTCTTAAACTTAACTGAAAATTTGTGCGCAATAATGATAGCACGTGCAAAGTGTCAGCGTCAAGCCGTAAAATAAAAATTGCAAAGGAAAAGATATTTGGTGAGCGGCGTATTGGGCATGGTTGACAATGATTAAACGAGCCGAACGACTAGATATTGTCAGAGATAAGAGAATTGAAAAGAGAAGCGGAAAATGTTCTTCTTGTTTCTTCGGTGTCTACAAATGCGGAGTTACCGATAAAGCATAGAAAGTGCAAACGGCAGAGGCGGAAGCGAAGAAGAGCGTTACTTTTTGTCAATCATTGCACTTGAAAACAGCTCATGGCAGTGTTTTCGAGGGCAGCTAGGCATTTTGATAATCGTGGTATAGTTTGACAATTCACCTATTTGTAACAGTTAACGTATACTTTTTTTCGCAACCTGATTATACCAAATATTTATATGAACTGTTTTTTTCTCCTGTTGCACTTAAAAGTTCAATTCTACTTCGACAAAAAAAGGCCGCTGCATTGAGGCAACGACCTTTAGTTTTTTTGCAACAGAGCTATTCTTTTGATGTTTCGGATTGTTCTTCTACTGCGGGCGCTTCGGATGTTTGTTCTTCGGCAACGTTCTTTTGAGATTTCAAAACGTCGGGAAGTTGCAAGCCTGCCATGTCGAACAGATCCGTCATCGGGGGCAAACTTTGCAAAAGTCCGGACAAAAAGTTTGCGGTGGACGTTTTGCCGTCTTCGCCCTTGCCGGAATCCCACACGGTGATTTTGTCGATTTTGATGTTTTTGATTGCTTCGACTTGCGTTTTGACAAGGCTTTCCATTTTGTCCGTTATCATCAACCGCATTGCGGCATTTGCGTCGCCGCCGGCAGCTTTCACAATTTCGGCATAACCTTGTGCTTGGTTGTCCAGCAAAGCTTTCACGCCGCGCGCCTGTGCTTCTAATTTTGCGTAGATTGCGTCTGCTTCACCTTTTGCTCTGCGGCGAATTTGTTCGGCCTCCGCTTCGGCATCGATTTCTCTGCGGCGTTTTTCAATATCCGTTTTGACAATGACGTCTGCTTCCAAAGTTGCTTGTTCGCGAGCGGCACGAGCTTGTTCGGCAAGTTTTTCCGCCGAGTAGGATTCCTCCAACGCTTCTGCGCTCTTTGTTTTTTCCGCAACTGTGGCAATTCTGGTTGCTTCGGCTTCCTTTTCTCTCAACGTTGCTTGTGCCGTTGCAATTTCTGCCTTTGCGTCGTTTTCGCCCTTTATGGCCTCGGCTTCGGCTTGCGAAACCATTATTCTTTGTTCTCTCAATGCGTTTGCGGCACCGATAGAACCTTCTTTGTCTGCTTCGGCAACGGAAATTTTTGCGGCGTTGATGGCTTTTGCCGCCGCTTCTTTACCAAGTGCGCTGATGTAGCCGCTTTCGTCGCTGATGTCCGTCACGTTGACGTTGATAAGTCGCAAACCGATTTTTTTCAATTCCGTTTCCACGTTGCGCGAAACGGCTTCGAGGAATTTGTCTCTGTCGTTGTTGATTTCTTCAATTTCCATAGTTGCAATAACCAAACGCAACTGACCCAAAATGATATCTTTTGCCAATTCCTGAATTTCGTTCAGCGAAAGTCCCAAAAGACGTTCGGCGGCGTTTTGCATGATGCCCGGTTCGGTGGAAATGCCGACTGTGAACCGAGACGGAACGTCTACACGAATGTTTTGTTTGGAAAGGGCGTTGCGAAGGTCGACGCTGATGGAAATGGGCGTCAAATCCAAAAAAGCGTGTGCCTGAATGACGGGAACGATAAATGCGGCGCCGCCGTGAATGCATTTTGCGCTGCGAGACGTTCCGTCGCTGTTTTTACCTATCTTACCGTAGATGACCATTATTTTGTCCGACGGACATTTTTTGTATCTGGAAAGAAACATCAAAAGTATCGACGTCAAAACAAGAACGGCCGCCACTACAATGCCGGCTATTGCTCCGCCGGTTATATTTGCCAAAAAGTTGAGCATAGTTACCTCCTGTTATTTACTTAATTCTACTATCAGTTCGCCGTTAACGGTATCCACAACTTTAACTATCGATCCGGTCGGAATGGCGTTTTCGGCAGTGGTGCGAGCCGTTGCTTCCACAAATTTTTCCTGAACTTCCAACGTTACTTTGCCCGTGCCGGAATTGTTTGCAGGAATGGTGAGGTACACTTCGGCCGTTTTCCCGATGGCGTTGGACATGTTCAAATTGCCGTTGGATTGCAACTTGTTCAATCCTTTGTACAAAAAGCCCACGCCTACAAGTGCGGCAGCCCCTACAAGCACCGCAACACAAATCGAAAGCACTTCGTTGCAGCCGGAAACGTCCATTGCAAAACCCGTCCAACTGCCGATGGAAAAGAATGCAACAAGACCTTTGATCGTGAACAAACCTATTCCGTCTCCGGCACCGTCCAAATCTACGTCGCCGTCTGCGTCAACGTCGCCGTCCACGTCACCGAAAGCATCGCCGGCAAAGCCGATGAGCATCAAAATTATTTGCACCAGCAAAATGGCCGTTGCGCCAATGCCCGTGCAAAACAGAACTTTTGCAAGTGTCGACAAATTTTCCCAAAACACGATAAACCTCCTTCAATCGGCCACATTGCCAATTTTAATGTTCGTTTGTAAAATAATAATACATTTTATTTGTGTTATTGTCAATATTGTCGAAAAAATTTTGAAAAAAGAACAAAAAAACACGATGCGTATTTGACAAAACTGCAAAAAATGTCAAAGTTTGAAACACCGCGCTGTGGCATCTTGAACAGATTGGACCCGAACCCGCAAAACGGAGCCGGTTGACCGTTCTATAACTGTTTACTGCAGAACAACTCGCCGATTTTGAGTGGTGTGACCGGCGTTTTGCAAACATCTTAGCAATTGTTCCGGGGCTTTTTTCTTTTACGAAACGTTCGTGTGGCAATAACGTTTTTTTCGGTTGAAACGGTTCAAATAGTCCTGTCTGTTTTTAGCAACCAAGATTGTGCCAGAACCGTTTTCTTTCTCTTCTCTGCTGCGCTTGAAAGTATAATTTGTTCCATGTAGTTTGTGGGATTACCTGCTTTATTGAAAGAATATTTTACACTTTTGCGACTTGTTTGTTAATAGAGAAATAAAAAAGGCAAGCCATTTGGCTTGCCCTAAATGAAATATGACTATTTTTTATCGCATTTTTGTTTATGAAAGTGATTTGCTGTTCACTATTTTTTATTTAAGAAATGCACTAATATATTTTTCACTTTTATTGCCTTTTGTTTTTTCACAATAATTTGCCCTATTTATTTAAAAGTTGCGTTCACCCACTCAATTAAATTTTCTTTGCCCTCTTCAAACGACAGTATAGTATTTTTATTTACTTTCAATTCGACTATTGGTAATTTCTGTCCGTTATAAAAGTGGAAAGGAACAGTTGTAAATTGTATTTTTTCTCCAACTTGCAATTCTATAAACTGATTAGAGTAAATATAGTAATCACAAAGTTCGTCCTCGTAACTGATGAAATCATTTAATTCTTCACATTTGATTATTACGTTATTTTCGTTGATTTCCATTACTTCACCAATAAAAGTTACATAATTTTTATTGTTAGAATATTTTTCAATCATCTTTTTAGCTAACTTTTGATGGGATATGTTACATCCAGACAAAAATACAACCAATAAAGTAATTAAAATGGCAAATTTTGCAAATTTCCGCATTTAATTAATCCCTCCAATTTTATATTCTCCAAACAAGAATAAATAACCTAAAGGCCCAAGCAGTAATGAAACACCTAAATACCAGTATCGTGCAAATCATCAAAACCAAATAACAGTTCGGTATCAAGTTCAAAGAGTATTTTCTCGTTTTTTTCTTCTAAATTATTCTCGACACTTATGGTCGCAAAATTCCGAAGCAAAGATTGCAATGTGACGTTAAACTCGAATTATTCTTTGATTCGTTTTTATGGTTACAGTCGGTTAACCTTGTAAAGGCGCAACGTGTGTGTGGGGGGGGTGACATATAGTTCGTATTCGTTATTGCGGACGCGGTAATAGTGGGACGAAACAAAATTCAAACTATTGTAGCCGTATTCACCTTCTTCTAATTCTACGGCGCCCAGGTCTACAACTTCGGTTGCGGAAATAATAATCATTTTGCAAAGATCTAGCACTTGACGTTCGTCTTGAATCTTGATTTTTTTTCTTATTTTTTTCAAATTGTTTGTATGAATGTGTATTTTGTCGACGTTGTCTATAAGTTTTTATTTCAAATTGTCCGATAAACGTTGTTTTTCAAGTTGCATAAGATTTTCGACGTAATCTAGTGCTCGATATTCGACAAAAACCAAACAATTTTCTAGTTTTAGTTCCAAAATGTTATTTATGTCCGTGCCTTGTGGAACTAATGCGCAACCGATTTTTTCCGAACTCAATTTGTTCTTGATATTTTCTGCCGAGACGGCATCTAATTTTCTCCTAAAACAAAAATCGTCGTCTTTTATTTCTCGTAAATTCCTTCGTCCGCAAGGAATACAACGATTATTAACGTTTTTTTGTGCTACAATTTTCGCAGTAATACATGTATCCCCTCGATGAAAGGAACCTTTCCCCAAAATTATACGCTTTTGTAGATGTATTTCAAAACGGAACTCAAACCGAGTTCCGTTTTGTGTTTTGTTCGGTGCAAGTGCGTCGGTATCGTTACTTGAAAAATCTGTGAATAAGGTCACGGCTGTATTCCGCCGTTTCTTCCATGTCACCGAAGGACATAATTTCACCTGCGTAGTATGTGTTGTCCTTGCCTTGCATTGCTTCAACCTTGTCGTACCAGCCGTCGGCATAATCCTTGCTGCAAACGTGCGGGAAGTAGTACCAGTCGTCGATCCTTTCCGTTTGAACAACGGGGTGTCCGCATTTTGCCATGTCGGCGAGGGTGGTTTCTTTTGCTTCTTCGAAAGAAACGTCTTCCATGTTTTCGTGATTGCGCAGAGTGAACGTCACAAGCGGTTGATCGGTAGCATCCGGCCAGCGGTGGTAGAACACCATCAAGTGTCCGCGCGTTTCGTTGGTCATGTTTTCAAAGAAGTAGTAGGATATATCCGGGCAGTTGCCTTCTTCGGGGCGAACGGCCATTGTGAAGTATTCTTTGTGAACGATCTTCGAGAACAGTTCTTTTTCTTCTTCTCTGGGATCGCCGTAGCCAAGGAACAGTTCCAACGGTGTGCAGATGATCAACTTGTCAAACTCTTCTTCCTTTCCGTTGACGGTGACAAAGACTTTTTTCGGTGTTCTTCTGATAGCCGTCACTTCGCTGTTAAGTTGAGCGGGATGTTTCAGGTGATTGTTCACGCCTTCCCAAATGGATTGCGTGCCGTCTTTCCAAGTCCATAGTTTACCGGTGGAAAGGAATTGACGAACGGTGAATGCGTCCAGATATTTCAAAACGTATGCTGCCGGAATTTCATCGAAGTAGCCGTATCCGAATGACGTGAAGGGACCTTTCCAAACCAGCGTTGCGTCTTCGCACTTATTCATCTTCAAAAATT
The DNA here is from genome assembly GCA_964598315.1 of uncultured Oscillospiraceae bacterium. Classification (GTDB taxonomy): domain Bacteria; phylum Bacillota; class Clostridia; order Christensenellales; family CAG-314; genus Fimimonas. The sequence goes on along the minus strand of CAZRBI010000021.1, from coordinate 10,481 downwards.
CCGAAAACGGCATGGATAAATCTTTCAAATTGGGGTTTTCGCCTTCAATGCGAGCCAATTTCATTTCGGGAGAGGGGCATTGCCCTTCGTATCTGCCTTGTGCAACTCCACGGTGGCCGTTAACGTCGTAGCCTTTGTATTTCTTGTTCAAAAGCTTGGTCAGCTTTTTCATTTTCAAAAACTTTTTCAACAAAGCTATTTTGGAAGATTTTTGCGGAGTTCCGTCCGTCATCATGAATCTTCTGCCCATCGGAGGTCCGTCAAGGTGTGACGTTCCGCCGAATTCTTCGCATTCGTGCACTGCAAAGTAGGTGTCGCAACCCATAACGGCGCCCATTTCGATGGTTCTTTCTTCCCACGTACCGTCGGGATTTTTAACTTTCATCAATGGCGAAAATGCTTTTCCGCCAACGCGATTACTTTTTTCGTAGATGACGTAGTTTTCGTAGCCGGCTTTTTCCAAATACATTGCCGCGCTTGTGCCGGCGGGACCGCCGCCAATGATACAAATTCGAACATTTTTGTCCATATAAGCATACCTCCACTATTGCTTAATAACAGAATAGTGCAAATTATTCGAAAAGTAAATATGTTTTCGAAAATAGCTTATACAATTTTTTTATGCAAAAATCGACAAAATCTATGCCTTGCAAAAAGCCGCCTGTGGCAGAGTGACGATTGCGGGTTTGCGCCGTTTCTCAACTTTTGCAAGCCATTGTTTCTCCGTCGGGTTGCGGTGTCAATCTGTGAAAAAAAAGACGTGGTGCCCAAAAGCCTTTGGGGCGGTAAACGCGGCAGCATGTTGCAATGTGCTTGTAAGGAAAAAACAGTTGTTCATCCGTCACACGGAACGAGTTTTCAAACGCTGAAAAATTGACGTAAAAAATCGGACGAGCGAAGACCAAGAGAACAAATGCGCAGCTAAATTTGTTTTTTTTACGTTTGTGCCTGTTGCGCGGCAGGAAGCGTTGTTTGTCAAAACAACGTTTCCGTTCGGTTTGTGGGTCGATTGACGGGATGTTTTTCGGTGGGGGTCTTTAACGGTGCAACGCGGCATTGTGTGTGCAAGTTGACTAACACTGCAAACGTGCATTTCGTCAAACCGTCGGCACGACGTGGCGTTGTGAAAAGACGTTGTTTTTTGCCGAGGCAACAGTCTGTTTCCCTCTTGATTTTCTTTTGAGTTTGCATTATAATGATGTGGTCACAAACAACGCGCAAAAACTACCGCAACAACAATATATTTGCAATATTTTGGCAAACGTATAGGCGTTTTTGTGCAAAACAGCGAAAAAGGAGAGTTTTTATGTCTAAATTCAAAAGTTTGAAAGTGGTGGACAATTTCTACCAAAACAATTTGTTTTTCCCAATGCCCACGGTGGCTATTTCCACGCTGTGCGAGGACGGCACGACTTCGATAGGAAGCTATTCGTTGGTGTTTCCCTACTACATTGCCGGCCGTGACTACTACGCCATGATTTTGGAATGCCGCAATTCTTCCAACACGGCGCAAAACATTTTGCGTAACGGCAAATGCGCGTTGAACTTCGTAAAGGACGACCGCAAAACGTTCAAAGAAATTGTGCGTCTTGGTTTCCCCGGAAAAACGCCTGACGAGAAAATGAAAGATTGCAACTTTGTGCTTGTTCCGGGCGAGGCGGAAGGTGAACGCCCTCTTATTTTGCAAGACGCTTACCAAGTGATCGAATGCACTTGGGACGACAGCTTGGAAGATGGCTACAAGGCCAAGGAACACGTTGGTGAATTGGAAGGCGTGGAACCGCCCTACAACAATTTCAACGGTATCACTTCCAAATTCGGCTGCCATTTCGTGTTGAAAATAGACAAAATTTTGATGGAAGAAAAATACGCCGAGGAACTTAAAAACGGATTGAAGCGCAATTCTTTCCCGCACGTTCCAGTCGACTACGGCTATCACGACAGCAAAAACTTCTGGTACAAAAGATTCCGCGGATTCCGCCCCGTTGCAGAGCCAATTGCAACAAGCAATGCCGGTTCGGTGGACAGTGTGCTGTACTGTGCCGAGCGTCTGGACACCAAGGTGCGTTTCACCAAGGAGGCGTGCGAAATGTACGTTAAAATTCCTCGCCCGTTCATGAAGGCGGCACTGTTGCAAATTGCACAAATTGCCGAAGAAAACGGCATCGAAGTTATCGACAAGGAAGCGGCATTGAGAATTGCCGAACTGAGAAAAAAGAAGTAGTTTGCGTTGTGCAGGAAAGCGTTTGTTTGTAATACAAAAAGAGTTTTGCGACGAAAATTAAGCGTTGCGTTGCAACACAGGCACAAGCGTAACGGGTGTTTGCAGTTGGGCTTTGCCGTGTGCGGTTTGTGCGTTTGTTGGCCGAAGAAGAAACGTAGGAACGGGTTTTGCGGCGCGGCATGTGTGTTGTGAAATCTAAGCAATGTGCCGCAACAAACATTTGTTTTGTTTCAAAGTTAAGCGGTGCGTTGTGGCGCAATCGTGTAGTTTGTTTGCCGGTTTGTCGAACAAATCGTGGGACTGCAACTTTGTTTTCTCTTGTTGCAAAGGAAGATAGAAGTTGTTTGAGGTGCTTGAAGGCTAGTTGATTGTTTCAACAGGGACAAAACGCAAATTGCACAAAAATACATTGTGAGCGTTCAAAACGTGCAGTAGACTTGCACAAAAATGCAACTACAAAGGGGAGTGTGTGTTGATAAAGGCGGTTATTTTCGATTTTGACGGAGTGCTTGTTCACACCAACGAATTTCATTATCTTGCTTGGAAACGGGTGACGGAAAGAATTGGTGTGCCTTTCGACGAAGTGGTGAATGCAAGGCTTTTGGGGCTATCCCGTGCCGACAGTTTGGAAGTAGTGTTGGAACGGTCGAACAAGCATTTCACGTCGCAACAAAAGCAAGCGCTTTGCGACGAGAAAAACGAAATTTACCGAAGTTATCTTGCGCAAATGTCGCCCAAGGACGTTTCGTGTGAAGTGTTGCCAGCACTGGATTGCTTGCGCGAACAAGGCATGAAAATTGCAGTGGGCAGTTCCAGCAAAAACGCACGTTTTTTGTTGGAAAAATTGCAATTGACGGAAAAATTCGACGTCATTGTGGATGGCACCGAAGTGACGCACGGAAAACCCGACCCCGAAGTGTTTTTGAAAACGGCCGCCAAACTTGCAATGCTGCCGCAACACTGTCTTATTGTGGAAGATTCCGTTGCAGGGGTTGCCGCTGCCGCAACTTGCGGAATGACGTCGGTCGCAGTGGGCTACGCCGCAACTTGCGGCGCAGCCGATTTTAATCTGGAAAATCTTTCCGAGTTGTCCGATGTCGTTGCAAAAGCAAACGGCTCAAAGCCGTTGTGACGCGAGGCGTTTGTCAGACAAAGTTCAGGCGATAAGTTTTTCCTCGCCGTACGTTGCGTCGACGTGTGATTGTGACGTGGCCAAAAAAAATGTTTGAAAAACACTGTCTTGACAAAGTTGCCGTCAGGCTGTATAATTTCAACGCAAAGCGCAATTTGTGCAAAGAAAAACAAGGAGAATTTCAAAATGTCTATTCCAACCCCTCACATCAACGCAAAAGAAGGCGATTTTGCCAAAACCGTTCTTATGCCGGGCGATCCGCTTCGTGCAAAGTACATTGCAGAACATTTTTTGACAGACGCCGTTCTTGTGAATAACGTCCGTGGCGTTCAGGGCTACACCGGCACCTACAACGGAAAAAGAGTTTCCGTCATGGCTAGCGGAATGGGCATTCCGTCCATTGGCATCTACAGCTACGAACTTTACAATTTCTACGGCGTGGAAAACATCATCCGTATCGGTTCCGCAGGCGCAATTCACCCCGATTTGAAGGTGAGAAATTTGGTGTTTGGTCAAGGCGCTTGCACCAACAGCAATTTTGCACGTCAATTCAAAATGCCCGGTACGCTGGCCCCCATTTGCAGCTACGAACTTTTGGAAAAAGCCGTTGCAAAAGCAAAGGAATTGGGCTACGCCTACAAGGTTGGCAACATTCTTTCCAGCGACACTTTCTACGCCGACGAACCGTCGGAAGCTAGCGGTGTTTGGGGCAAAATGGGTGTGTTGGCAGTGGAAATGGAATCCGCAGCATTGTATTTGAACGCCGCTCGTGCAGGCAAAAACGCACTGTGCATTTGTACCATAAGCGATCATCTTTTGACGGGCGAAGCGCTTTCCGCCGAGGAACGCCAAAACAGCTTCACCGAAATGATGAAACTTGCATTGGAAATTGCCTAGTTTGTCGAGGTACGTGTTCGAAATTTTGTGACAGTCACTCTTTACTTGCCTAAAAGAAACATGATATAATGTGTTTGTGAAAAACTCGAAGAAAATTTTCTCCGAGTTTTTTGTTTGCAAAACACCGGCCGGTGGATTTTTGTATTGTTTTTAGGGAGGTGATGTGATACAATATGTTTGAAAACGTGCGAAAAATTTTGGAAAATATTTTTGGCAACGGTTTTGCGAAACGGAACAACAAAAGTAAAAACGACCTTGAAACGTGCAACGGCGTGGCGACAGATGACATTGAAAGCAGAACTTGCTTTTTGTGCGTTGCGCTGAATCACACAATTTTCAAAATCGGAAACTTGCCTACGTATCGGCATTGGAACTGCAAGTGCGGGTACGAATTTAAATATTTTAACGGTGTAACGTTGGATTTTCCAATGCGGAAAATCACAAATTACTTGTTTGCCGATGACGACAAGCGTGCGATGATGCACACAATGGGCTACACTGCCGCAAACAGCCGTGAAATATACAATTTCACTGAAAAGGCCGTCAAAACCAAGTTTATGTTGGGCGAGTACGAGTTGCAAAATTTGAACGAGCATGGCCAGTACTTTCGCATTTATGTGGAATTGCCCGGAAAAGATCAAGTGGAAGGGAAAAAGTACAGGTGCCACGTCGGATGTGTTGCGTGGCCGGACGGAAAAATAAAAATAGCCTCGCCGCTGCTAAAAGATGAGGAGATAAAGGATGAAGTGGTTGGATCAAGTTGAAGTACTAACAGATAAGTACGAAAAGCAAGGCGTAAAAAAGGGTGCTAGAGGAACTATAATTATGTCGGAAATTCGATACAATCAGTTCGAAGTGGAGTTTGCGGATCACACAGGACTAGATTATGCAATCATCGAAGTATTTGTCGGCGACATGAAGGTAGTTCGTTCTTCGGATATAACGGACGAAGACATTTTGGAAGATTTGCCCTTACACGATCCCAATTGGTGGTGCAAAGTGGAAGACGGCTACATTTTGAACTTGAAGGGTGAACGCAAAAACAAAATCCCCTACGACTATGATTCGTAACGCCGAATTTTCGGGCGAAAATTTGTAGCATAGTGCACTTGTGCAACGCTGTTGCAAAAAGTAAGTGCCGAAAATACTAGTTGCGCAAAAAGTTGCTGTTGTGTCGATAAAAATTGCCCGATATGCCTACGAAAAATGAAAATTTAAAAATGCTTTTGAGACGGAATGAAAACGCAACGCTCAAAGACGTTCAATGAAAACGTTTTTGTTTGTAGCACAAGGCATTGTTGAAAGAAAAAACGAGTTAGACGTTTGTCAAACTCGTTTTTTTGCTTTTAATTTGATTTTTTGTAAATTTTCCGGGCGGTGCCTATCAATCCAAAAACACGTGGTTTTGCGGATATTTTGCATCCGACGTCAATTGTATGCCCAATTTGCGCAAAGTTTTTTCGTCGGCGTGGGACGGAATTTCCGTGACGTGAGCTTGACAGTGTCTAAGTTTGGCAAGTTGTTCCAGTGCAAGTTGCGCCGAAGGATTGACGGGAGCGGAAACGGAAAGTGCAATCAGCGCTTCGTCGGCATGTAGTTGCACGCGACTATCGCCCAAATTTTCCTTTTTCAATTTTTGAATGGGCAACAATGCTTGAGGTGCAATAAGCGGTACGTCAGGCAAATTCGCCAACTTTTTGACGGCATTCAGCAGTAATGCCGCGGGGGCGGAAAGCAGATCGGAAGCCTTTCCGAACACGAGCTCGTCGTTTGGCAACGACAAGCAAGCCGAGGCGGCATGCTTTTGGTTTTCGTATTCGCGGGCAAGGTCGACTGTTTTTCTGTCTTCTGCGGAAAGGTTCAATTTGGACATGATGATATCCAACTTGTCCACAACGGTGCTTTCGCATTTGCCCTTGCGCCATTGCACTTTTGCGTTCAAATAACGACGAATTATTTCTTGTTTGCCGGCATCGCGACAGGTCTCGTCGTCGAAAATGCAAAATCCTGCCATATTGACGCCCATGTCTGTGGGGGATTTGTAGGGCGACGAGCCCAACACTTTTGTGAAAATGGTACTCAAAACAGGGAAAACTTCCACGTCGCGATTGTAGTTGACTGCGGAAACGCCGTAGGCTTGCAAGTGCCACGGGTCAATCATGTTCACATCGTCCAAATCGGCAGTGGCCGCTTCGTAGGCAACGTTCACGGGGTGCGTCAACGGCAAGTTCCACACAGGGAAAGTTTCGTATTTTGCGTAGCCGCTGCGAATGCCGCGCTTGTTGTCTTGGTAAATTTGCGAAAGGCAAGTTGCCATTTTTCCGCTACCGGGGCCGGGCGCCGTTACCACGACAATGTTTCGGGAAGTTTCGATATAGTCGTTTTGTCCCAAACCTTCGTCGGAAACGATGTGTGCAACGTTGTAGGGATAGCCGTCTATGCGGTAGTGGCGGTAAACTCTTATGCCCAGTTCTTCCAGACGGCGTTTGAAACTTACTGCGGCAAGGTTGCTTTCACTGTATTGCGTGATAACAATGCTGCCCACAAACAACCCTCTCGAAGTAAGTTCGTCGCAAAGGCGCAAAACGTCTTCGTCGTAGGTTATGCCGATATCTGCGCGAATTTTGTTTTTGGCAATGTCCGCCGCGCTTATTGCTATCACAATTTCCACCTGATCGGCAATTTGCGTGAGCATGGTTATTTTGCTGTCAGGTTGGAACCCAGGTAACACGCGCGATGCGTGGTAGTCGTCAAACAGCTTTCCGCCGAATTCGAGGTAGAGCTTTCCTCCGAATTCTTGCAAGCGATCGGCAATTTTTTGTGATTGCAGTTGCATGTATTTTTGATTATCGAAACAAGTTTTCATTTTGAAACCTTCTGTCTGTGTTTAGTCGGGAAAGGGCAGGCCTTTTTTGTGCAAGTAGTAGAAATCAAAAAGATATTGGCCGTCGGGGACGTGTTCCATTGCCGTTTTTGCGGTGTTGACGTCGTATGGCAAGGAAAAGCGTTGGTAACTGAAATGCACGTCGTCGTAGCCGATGACAATGCCTTGCGCCAACGGTTCGGGGTGACAGCCCACGCTGCCCACGTCTACGTAAAGCCTTTGCCCGATAACGTCGCAAGGTTCGTGTTTGTGTCCGAAAAACACCGCGTCGCACCGATAGTTTGCGTACATTTCGTCGAAAATTTCTGCCGACGGGTGCGTGGCTATAGTTTTGAACAGTTGATTGCCGTCGTGGGAGCCTGTGCGGCAGTAGTGTTCGAATATCACCGTTTTGCCACCCAAAATGCGCTGTTCAAACAGGGGAAAGCGTGCCACTGTTTCCCGATATTGTTCCATTTGTGCAAAAACGTGCTGTTTGTGCCGTGCCGAAACGTGCGAAAGCGGTTTGTATGTCGAGTTGCGATTGACAAAATCGATATCGTGGTTGCCCAAAACGCATTTAACGCCGTTTTGCAGCAACAACTGTAAACATTCCAAAGAATTTGCCCCGATGTCCACAACGTCGCCGGTGTGAATGATTTCTTGGCAGTTTTGTTCTTTCAAAAATTGCAACGCAACTTGTAGTGCTTGTAAATTTCCGTGCACGTCGGAAATGACGCCGATTTTTTTCACGTTTTACCTCGCCGATTTTTTACTTTTCAATTATACATTTCCTTGCGGCAAAATGCAACGAAAAAGGCAAAAAAACCAACGAATTTTTGGCGTGGGTGTGTGAACGTGCGCCAAACAGTCGAGTGAAAAAAAATAAGGTTGCGGACAACGGTTGCTTCGTCGTGCGATGAGCTCGTAGCGAAGGCGCAGAAGCGTTAGCGAAAGTTAAATATTTAACTGTTTTTTTATCCGGCTAAAAAAAGCAAAAGTTTCAGTGAAATTTGTTGTGGCTTTTTTTGAATGCTAATTTTATAAGGTGCTAGGCGGATTTGCTGCTCGTACTTGTTTGTTCAAAAGATAACCGCAAGCAACAACTTCCTGTGCAATAAAGCGTTAATGGTTCATTGGAACAAAAAAACAAAAGCCGAACGGAGTGGAACTTCGGTTCGACTTTGGAAAACTGTGCGCAAAAATGCAACTACAAGTGCTGTTTTGTGTAATTAAAACGTATGTTTGTGCAACTTCGCAAGGCGGTGCGGTTGACGAATAAGTTACTTCTTCAAATCGTTCAACGGCATCAAATGTCTGTTTTCGAAGTAGCAAACGGAAAGCCCTTCGGGCAGTTGTGCGACGACGGCATCGAAGTTGGCGCATAAAATGCTTTCGTCGTGACAGTCGCTTCCTATGCACACGAATTTTCCGCCGATGGATTGGTAGTACTTTATGTTTTCGATGCTTGGCATTGTGTAGTTGCCGCCGTAGCGCAGTTCGGATGTGTTCAGTTCGGGAATGACGCCGCGCTGCAAACACAGTGAAAGTGTGGAACGAATTTGTTCGGTATCTTCCTCGTAGTCGTCGTGGTAGCGTCGTGGCATATCCATGTGGCCCAAAACGTCAAATTCGCCCCAATCAACCATGTCGCGGACATACTTGTCGTAGAGCCGTTCGTATTCGTGGTTGGTGTAGTGGCGCAGCGGTTCGTAGTCTGCCGGGCGGTGTATCGAGCCTATGATCATGTCCGGCGAAAGACTGTTCAAAAAAATCATTTCTTTGGGGTGCAAGTGAGGTTCGCCCACTTCAAACCCCAACAACAACTTAACTTGTTTGTTGTACTTCGCTTTCAAACGATGAAACTCTTCTGCGCGTTTTCCGAATTGAAAGTCGTCAAAAACGTTAAAATTCGGCGTGCAGTCGATGTGGTCGGTGAAGCAAACAACGTCTACGCCCAGTTCGATTGCTTTTTCAGGGTAGTTGCTCATGGGCGTTTCGTTGTCGAAACTGTAGCCGGTGTGAACGTGTGTGTCGCAACGCAAAACTTTTTTCATGGTGTACCTCTTTGACAAAATAATACGCTTTTTCTTTTGGTCTGTCAACGGTAATTTTCGGGTTGGCGGCGTTGCCGAAAATTTTGTGCGATATTGAACGAAATTGAATAAATCGGGGCGTTGCACGTGTGTTTTCGTGTGAAAGATATAAAATTATTTGTGCGCAAAAATGCAGTTAAAATGTTCAAAAATAACAAAACAAGTGCATTTTTGTGCAAAATTCTAGTGCAACACGTCCCACAGTCCGGCGTCTTTCAGCGCTTGGTTGTCCTTGACAACCGTGTTCAACAGTCGCCTCGGCAAATCTTCGTTTTGGTTGTAGATTGTTTTGAATTGTTCGTAAGGGAAGGGATGCGGAAATTTGTCGTTGCCCACCTCCAACGTAAAAGAAGGGATTTTCAAATGTTCCACGCACCAATCTTTGTAGCCGCCCGTGCTCCCTTCGGAACTTTTCACCTTGTAGCCGGTGTACTTTGCAATTGCGTCGGCGTAGCGTCTGTCACGAAATTTTCTGTGAGATTTTTGCCCGAACTCCCAATATATTTCCTCTCCCTTCAGGTGGTAAGAAAGGGTGACGCAGGGTTTTATGCTTTGGGTGAAATCAACCAACGCACGTGTTTCCCTTGCGCTTTCGGGAAATTTGCCCACGTAGTTTTCCGAGGCTCGGCAAAAAACGTTTTTTGAGCCTTCGCTCCATTTTGCGTCGAAGTTGACGTTCAAATCGACGCCGTCGGCGTTGGCTTTCCACGTGGTAAAATCGCTTCCGCCGTTGATGGCAAGCAAATTGCTTTTGCGGCTTTTGTCCGTCACGCTGCTTGCACCTTGTTGGCACAGGCAAACGCCGTCCGGATTGACCATAGGCACGAAGTAGATTCCGCCAAGCAGTGTCAGTTGAGGATTTCGCACAAGATGTTTGGCCAAATTGATTGCAAGCAAAGCCGTCAAATGTTCCCGTGCGTGAATGGCGGCTTGAACTATCAGATAGTTGCCGTTTTTCTTGCCCACAAACACATAGGGAATTCTGCGTCCCAATTCGCTTTCCCCGATAACGCCCGTTTCCACGCCGTTTCGGCAAAACAATTCCACTTCATGCAACAAATCTTCGTAGCCGAACAACACTCCCACCTCTATTCTTTCTATTGTATGCAAAAACATCAAAAATTGGCAATATGTGCGAACAAATATAACGATTTGTAAGTTTAGTATAAATTCCCTCTTGACAGCTTGGGGGGGGGTGAGGCGTATAATTGAAGTGTATACATATATACAAGGCAATTAGTAAATCAACCATTCATGGGGAGGCAAAAC
>CAZRBI010000020.1:0-29524 GCA_964598315.1 uncultured Oscillospiraceae bacterium | reverse complement strand
GCTACACTCAGCAAGACCTTGAAAGTATGACAATTCCAGAAATCAAGGCTCTTGCTGAGGAAGCCGGTTATAGCATCACAAAGACCAGAAAAGCGGACATCATTGCAGAGTTTTTGGCTCAGGAGGTGTGACGGATGTACATTACGCTCGAAGACTATACAAGATGGTTCGAGCCTATCGACGCTTCGACTTTTGACCGTCTGGCGTTCGAGGCGAACAAGCTAATGGACAAGTACACCACTGGGGTTGACGGCGTTCGTAAACTGCGAGATTTCTTCCCGGAAGACGATGCGGACGATGTGAAATACACCGCTTCAAAGTTGGTGAACACGCTGTACCAGCTGCATGAGATCGAGCAAATTGCATCAGAAACCAGAGGTTACACCAAAACAGAAAACGGCTTACAGCGGAAAGTCATTTCCCGGTTGGAAGCTGGCAATGAGTCGATTTCTTACATGGAAGCGCAAGCGTCCACAACGGAAATCGACAAGGCGGCGAACGATGGGTCCAAGAGGGAAGCACTTCTTGCACGGATCATCCGTGACGGCCTGTCCGGCGTTACTGACCGCAACGGCGTGAATTTGCTTTACATGGGCGTATATCATCGGCGGGGGGTGGTGTGATGTACACCGATACCGTCACCCTGTTCAACCGCAAAAGTGGCGGCAGGGGCAACCCTGACACCTGGTATCCAACGGTCATTAAAGGCGTGAACCTGAATATTGACCGTGCGGCGATCATTGCCAAATACGGCGCAGAAGCGCAGGACAGCGCATACATGGGCATCCACTACGCCAAATCCGATGGAATTATCACAATTTCGAGGAAGGAACTCAAAGGCAATAAGGAATGGGCCGGGGATACCCGGTCTATTACCTTCAACCCGGACGGCGATTTCTTCTGGGCAGGAGAGTGGGCAGACGGCGTTGTTTCTGATGGCGATTACACGTCTGACGGCGGGTTTTATGGTTACATGAACAAAACCAAAGACAATGTATTTGCAGTCACAAAAATGGCGTTGCACTCTGTTATCAACTTGCTGGAAGTCTGGGGGAAATGATATGGCGGGTATTCATCATTTCAAAAGCTTCTCCATCGTCACTGACGGCGTGGATATCAAGGTGGACATGAGCCGGATTGGAGACAACATCAACAACGCTCAGTTTGCCCTTGACTCTGCGATCATGACTTCCATGGTCCCATTCATGCCGTTCCAGACTGGATCCTTTATCAACGAGACAAAGGCGCAGTCGGCGGCAGTGGCGGGAACTGGCGTTGTTGTGGCGGCAGTTCCCCCGATGGGCCGTATGCTTTACGAAGGTAAAGTGATGGTTGACTCCCAGACAGGAAAGGGGCCTATGAAAATTTCCACAGGCCCGAATGAGTTTACATTCCGCTATCGGAAGGGTGCAAAGCTGGTTCCATCCTCCCGCCCGCTGTCTTACAGCAACGGCAGGACGGACCACTGGTTTGACAAAGCGAAAGAAAAAGACCTGAAAAACTGGGTGAATGTAGTGAAGAAGGAGACAGGGAAATGAGCGAGCGAGTAAAACCGATCGGGATGGACAACAAGGGTTTCGACATCTTGAAAAATGCCGTCGTTGAACTGCTGAACCAGTTCCCCGGCCTGAACGGTCTGGAAGTCTCCCGGAGCGATCTCCCGGAAGACGGTGGAATGACCATGTACCCAGACGGTGGCGCTCTGATCTACTCCGAGCGGACTGACATTTGTGGGAATGTCTCCCAAGTGTGCCAGATGCAGTGCCTTGTGGTCTACCGTACAGGTGCTACAAGCGAGTTTGCAAAAGCAAAGGCCAATGACCTGCTGGACGAAATCGGGGCGTGGGTGTGCCGTGAGCCTGTCACGGTGGACGGCGAGGACTATCAGCTGGACGAATATCCACGGCTGACCGGGAACCGCACTATCACGGCAATGTCACGCTCTAACTCCTACGCAATGGAACCGAATCCGAACAAGACACAAGACTGGGTACTCCCGGTCACTGTCACATACAAACATGAATTTACAAGGCCGTAAAAACGGCAGAAAGGAAAAATTATGCCTGATCTTACCTTTACCGCAAAAGACGGCGTTACCATCGCCCGAAAAGACCTGATCTCCTGCCTGAACACTGGTGAAAGCACTGAACCCACGTGGTCCATTGTTGGTATCCGTGTTTATGACAGCCAGGAGGAATTTGACTGGCAGGAAGAGACTAATACCGACATCTGCGGCAATGTCTATTCCAACCTGTCCGAACCCATTATCACCCAGAATTTCGATGGCTGGGAAATGTCCGGCGGCGATGTGGCGGCAGTTAAAATCTGGAACCAGGCCATTAAGGACCACGACGTCCAGGCCATGGCGAACAATGATATGCTGATCGTCCACCGCTACGTTTACAGCGACGGAACGTCTAAGTTCTGGGCTGAGCGTTACAAGTCCTGCAAGGTTGCACCGTCCTCCCTGGGCGGCTCCGGCGGCGGCAACCTGACCATGCCCACTACCGTCACTTACGGCGGCGAGCGTTCTGTGGGTAGTGTTACCTACGCCGCTGGTGCGTTTACCTTTACGGCTGACGTGGCCTAATGAGCGCCTATGATCTGCCCACCTCCCTGCAAGTCAGGGGGGTGGCTTACCCCATTAACTATGGGTGGAAAAATGCAATTGAAACGCTGTGTATCCTGGGCAACCCGGATATCGACGCAGCCATTAAAACCCTTGCAATGGTGGACAAGGTTTTCGGCAACCTGGAAACCATTCCCCCGGAAGCAGTGCTTGAAGCCGCTTCTGCTGCAAGGGAATTTTTGGATTGTGGAGAAGTCCCGGACAAAACGCCCGGCCCCAAGCTGATGGATTGGGAGCAGGATGCACAGCTTATTGTTTCTGCGATCAACAAGGAAGCTGGATTTGACATCCGCACGAACCCGGAATTGCACTGGTGGACCGTCTACGACTGGTTCCGCAATTCTTCGGGCGGGTTGTGGAGCAATGTCTTACACATCCGGCTGAAATTGTCCCGGCATGAGGAACTGACCAAAGAGGAACAGCGTTGGTACAAAAAGAACGCCGCCATGGTCGATTTGAAAAATACCGAAACTTCGGCAATCAAACAAGCAAAGGACGAACTGAAAGAATTTTTGGGAGGTGGTTAAATGGCAGACGGAACCGTGCTGATCGACAGTAAGCTTGATACTTCGGGCATAAAAACCGGGGCGGCTGACATCCAAAGCACAATGGCTACAACGGCAATACAAGCCCAAACCACTGCGAAAAAAATTGAAAACGCCTTTAAGGACGTTAATTACAAAGACGCTTTTGACAATATGCCGTTGGCTCTTCAACAGGCGTATGTAAAAATCGAATCCATCCGGGCAAATGACACGCTGAGCGCAAAACAGCAGGCTGACCAAATCGCCAAAGTCTATGAGGATTTGGGTTACACTCAGGAACAGGCAAGCGCTATCGCATGGCAAGCCATGGAAAAGGATGGAACAGAGGGTTCCAAAATCATCATTCAGGCGTTGCAAAACGTGCAGGATGCGGCTGAACAATCCGGCGAAGGTGTAGTTGCCAGTTTCTCCGGCATGGACAAAACCGCAAAACTGCTGGCGGCCCAGACGAAAGCCGTTGCATCGGCCATGGAAGCCGCCGGGGACAAGCAAGGTGCGCTGTCTGTAACGTCTAAAGGCCTGAACCAGCAGTTGGATGTGCAGAAGCAGAAGCTTGCCGCCCTGAAAACGTCCATGGAACTGGTTACCGCTGAGTATGGCGAGAACTCCAATGAAGCTATTGAGGTAAACACCGAAATGGCAAAAACCAAGGAAGTCATTGCCAAACTGGAAGCAGAAATCAGCGACACGGACGACAAACTCCGGGAAATGGCAAAGGGTCTGGACGATGTAGGCGAGTCAGCGGAAGACGCTGGCGATAAGGCCGATGATGCAAGCATTTCTCTGGGTGACCTTCTGGGTATTAAAATCAAGGGCGATTTGGTTGTATCCGCACTGAAAAAAATTGCTTCCGCTTGTAAGGAAGTCATTAGCCAGTCTATTGATGCGGCGAAAGATATGCAAGCCATGGAAGCCCAGTTCAAGCAGACGTTCAAGGGCGTGGAAGACACCGCTACAAAGGCATTGAACGCCATTTCCTCCGAAACGAGTATTTCGGTCACCCGAATGCAGTCGTCTTTCACCAAGATATTTGCCTTCACAAAATCCGTCGGTGGTGAAACGGCAGAAGCAATGGACATTGCTGAACGTGCAATGCGTGTTGCCGCCGATAGTGCGGCCTATTATGACCGGGCCTTGGATGACGTGACGGATAGTTTGCAGTCGTTTTTGAAGGGCAACTATGAAAATGATGCGGCTCTGGGTATTGCCGCCACAGAGACCACCAGAAACGCCATGGCGAACGAACTGTACGCCAAGAGTTTCAAGGACCTGACGGAAGCCCAGAAGGTTGATACCTTGCTTGCTATGGTTGAAGCCGGTAACGAAGCTTCCGGCGCTCTGGGCCAAGCGGCAAGAGAAGCCGACCAGTGGGAAAATGTCCAAGGCGAATTAAATAATGCACTTGACTTGCTCCTTGCTCGAATTGGTTCCCCCATTCTTACGGCGATCACTCCGATTGTGCAAAGTATCACGTCGGCGGTGAAAGAACTTGCGACGGAGTCTGCATCTGAAAAGCTTACCAGCGGGTTGAAAGATTACAAAAAACAGGTCGAAGCAGCGAATAAAACATTTGAGGAAAGCAGTCATCAAATTGAACTGAATGCGATCCGGGCAGAACTTTACGCCGAAACGCTAGAAGAACTTGCGCCGCTTGTATCCACAAGTGCAGAGGCACAGGCCCAGTATGCCAACGCTGTCGAGCAGCTAAATGAACTGTACCCGGATTTGAACTTGCTGATTTCCGAGGAAACTGGCCTTTTGGATGAAAATTCACAGGCGCAGCTTGTAAATTTGGAAGCGATGAAGGCACGGGCTTTACAACAAGCGATGGAAACCCAGTATGCAGACATACTGAACGCACAGGCAGAAGCTATCCTTGCTGTAAGACAGGCCGAGGTTGAACTTTCAAACGTTCAAAATCAAGAAGAAGCTATCATTCAGCGGCTGATCTCGACAACTGGAGTATCTCGTGAACGAATCATGGAGCTAGTTAATGCTTATAAAGCCTATGGCTCGTCCGTTGTGGGCATAGGGAAAGACAACAATAAGCTGCTTGCAGACTTAGCCAATTTAACTATAGAAGAAAATAGGCTGAAAAATGGCATCGACAAAGGCACCGCCAAGATCGAGGAGCAGGATGATGCGATCGAGGCACTTGCAGAAAGCTATGGTTTTGCTACCGAGGCCGTAAATAAGAATGTCGAAGCGCAAGACAGCGTCGTTGAAGAGTCGGACAAAGTGGTTGAAGCCGTAGACGAAATCCGAAAGTCCTACGATGAAGCCAAAGAAGACGCGGCGAAATCTATTGACTCTCAAATTTCTGGGTTCAACAAGCTGAAAGATACTCAGAAATTGAGTGCTACGGAAATCGTCGCCAATCTGGGGTCGCAAAAAAAGGCACTGGATGAATATTCCGCAAATCTGAGCGCTCTGGTCGATATGGGTTACCCAGCTGAGTTGACAAACCAGTTTACAGATTTTTCGGACGACTCTAGGGCCGCCGTCGCTGCTTTAGCAAACGCTACACCAGAAGAAGTGGCGAAGATCGTTGAAGCGTTTGAAGAAGTCGAGAAGTCAAAGGAAGTTACATCCGGCGCAATGGCTGACTTGAACACAGACGCGTCCGGGAAGCTAAACGATTTGAAAAATGAGTTTAGCGCATCGTTTGAAGGCATATCAACTAAGGGCAAGACGGAAATTGACAAACTGCAAAAGTATATCAACGGCCTCCAAGGTAAGACCGTTTACGTAGACATCGTTAGCCGCACATCTAGCGGAGGGTCATACAGTAACAAATACACAACGCCGTCACTTTATTCCGGGCGGTCTGTGGATGCGCCTGCTGTTGCTTCCCTCCCAATGCTGGCATCTGGCGCAGTGATCCCCCCAAATGCTCCTTTTGCCGCAATTCTGGGCGATCAAAAAAGCGGAACGAACATCGAAGCGCCACTGTCAATGATCCAGGAAGCTGTAGCGGAGGTAACGGAAGACATGACAGGTGGCATGATGGCTGGACTTGAAGCCATTCTTGCGGAATGCAGAAGTCTGAGAGGGGTCGTTGAGAATATTGAGATTGGTGATGCTATCATCGGTCAGGCCGCACAGCGGTACGAACGGCGAAAAGCGATAATTGATGGAGTGTGAATTGATGGAACTTTGCGAACTTTTTAAAATCAACGGTAAACCGATGTTTGCTCCGAACGCCGATGTTTCATTTTCGTTTACCGATAAGGAAGATAGTTCAACCGGGTATGACGAGTCCGGCGAAAAGCATAGGTTCGTCGTAAAATACAACGTAATGACTGGGAATTTTGTTTTTTCATTCCTGTCGGAAGCGGAATATAACTACATGGAGTCGTTATTCCCGGAAGAACCAGATTTCTTGTTTACACATCCATCACGGCTTGACGCAAACGTCCCGGAAACAACGAGGTGCTACCGCTCGACCTACGGCATTGTTTGGCACAATGCTAAAAAAGGGCAGTGGCGAAATTACAAGTTCAAAATATCACAGTGCTAGGGGGTTCCTATGAAAAAAAGCTTGATCGTCCTCCCGGACGGAACGGAAATTTCTTCCGGGGATAGCCGCGGGAATGCTATTATTTCCTGCACGCTGACTGAGAGTGCAAACAGTGGAACAGAACTTACGCTTGGGTCTGCCTGTTCAAGCGAAATTAGCATTAGCCTATTTTGCCCCAGTGGAAATCTTGGCATTTCCGCAGGTGAGGACATTGCATACTACACCATTTCAGACGATGGAGAACGCGAAAAGATTGGCGTATTTACCGCGGAAGAACCTACAATTTCGCGGTATGCAAAATACAGGATTATCGCATATGACCATGTAAGCTGGCTGGATAAAGATATGGGAGACTGGATCTCTAGCTTGAACGGTTGGCCTTACACGCTAAAAGAGTTTGCAAAAATGGTTTGTTCCGAATGCGGGTTAAAGCTTGTGACTGAAGATATTCCAAACGGCGACTATCTGGTTAAGGCATTTTCTGCAAGCTGGGTAACGGGCCGGCAGCTGGTCAAATGGTGTGCGGAGGCGTGTGGTCGTTTTGTCCGGGCAACAAAAAATGGAGATATCGAATTTGCGTGGTACGAAAAAACTGATATTTCCATCACTCCCGGTGGAGACGCATGGTTTTATGCCGATAGTCTTTCCTATTCTGATTACACCGTATCCCCTATCGAAAAAGTGCAAATCCAAGAAAACTCAAACGATGTTGGTACAATCTATCCAGACATCGAAGAGAACAAAAACGCCTATAAAATTACGGGGAACTATCTGCTGACTGCTGATAGCGCGCAAGAACTAAAGCCAGTTTGCCGGACTATTTACGAACAACTTCAAGGAGTGGCTTACACCCCTTGCAAGATCATTGTCCCAGAAAGCATTATGGTCAAGTGTGGCGATATTATTTCAATAACGGATAGGCATGGAACTAAAATCAATGCTTACATCATGCAAAAGACAACCAGTGGGCATCGATGCACACTGGAATGCACGGGCAGTGCGAGCCGCGATAGCGTTTCCGCTGTGAATGAGCAAAGTTTTAAGGCACTGAACGGCAAAGTTTTAAACCTCGAAAAGTCTGTAGACGGTCTCCGCATTGAGAACAAGGACACTGCGGGAAAGGTTTCTGCGCTAGAGCTAAACGTCGATAATGTAAAAGTTGAAGTCTCTGAGACCAAAAAGTTTGCCGAATCTGCACAAGCAGCGGCAGCAAAGAACGCAAAAGATCTGAACGATTATGCAAGCACCGTATCCGGCAGCCTTAAAAACTTGCAGGATCAGATAGATGGTGCAATCGAAACGTGGTTCTACGATTATCAGCCAACCGATAAAAATGCTCCTGCGGTCTCCTGGACGACTACAGAGGACAAAAACAAGCATCTTGGTGACCTGTTCTATATCGTCGATAACGATGAACTAGGCGGTCAGGTCTACCGCTGGGCGCTCGTGAATGGCGTATATACGTGGGCCGTCGTCGAGGATACCGAAGTTGCTAAAGCGCTTGAAACTGCGGCGCAAGCAAAGGATACCGCCGATGGGAAACGGCGTGTATTCGTGTCTCAGCCCGTTCCGCCCTATGACGTCGGCGATTTGTGGACCGATGGTGCAGACCTGCGGGTGTGCAAAACAGCACGTGCATCCGGGAATTACACAGCATCGGATTGGAGCCTTGCGACTGATTATATCGACAGTGCAGAGGCACAGGCCAAAGCGGATACCGCCGAAAAAAATGCGAAAGAATATACGACTGCGCAGATAAATATTGCAGCTGATCGGATTACGTCCAATGTAAAATCGACTTACACGACCAAAGAGGAATTCAAAAAAGCTGTCGTGTCTGTTGTGGATCAATATTACAAGTCGTCGTCCGCAACCGCTCTGGTTGGCGGGGAATGGGCGAATACGCAGCCGGAGTGGGCCGATGGAACGTACATCTGGAACCGCAGGCTTGTGACCTACGGTGACGGAACGACGGGCTATGAGCCGTCTGAACGTGGCGTGTGCATTACAGGTAATACTGGTGCTAAGGGTGATAAGGGAGACACGGGCGCTACCGGTGCGACCGGTAGTCCTGGTAAAGACGGTGCCGACGGCAAGGACGGTGCGCCGGGTGCTGCGGGTGCTCCAGGCAAAGACGGTAGCGACGGTGTCGGCATTAAGTCGATTGCTGAGTATTATCAGGTATCCTCTTCCAACTCTACGGCCCCGACTACATGGGCAACGAGCCCCCCGGTCCTGACGGCCACCAATAAGTACCTTTGGAATTACGAAACGATCACCTATACCGACGGTTCTACCGTCAACACCGCCAAGCGTGTGATTGGCGTTTACGGAGATAAAGGCGACACTGGCTCCAAAGGTGATACCGGCGCAGCAGGCAAGAGCATTGGTTCCATTATCAACTACTACCTGGCCACAGCAAGTGCCAGCGGAGTCACCACAAGCACCAGCGGCTGGACAACTGATGTGCAGTCCGTAACGGCGGCAAAGAAATACCTCTGGAATTATGAGGTAATCAAGTACACCGACGGTACAGTTGCGTCTACTTCCGCCCCCTGCATCATTGGTGCCTATGGCGACAAGGGTGCTACAGGCGCCAAGGGAGACACCGGTGCGACAGGTGCTAAGGGTGACAAAGGTGATACTGGTGCGACAGGTGCGGCGGGAAAGGACGGAAGCGATTTTACGTGGAATTTGATCCCGAATTCGGCGAAACTCGACGGGAAGCAAGTTGCACTTAATGCGACTGACGCAAACACCGAAAGCTTTGCTGTAACCGCAGGTGAAAAGATCACAGTCGGGTTTGACGTAAAAGCGACTGCTGCGCAATCGGCTAATACGGCACTGTTGCAGTATTTTAGTAGCAGTGGCGAACGGATAGGCTACGAGTGGGTTGCTGGTGCGGTCACTACAAGTTACACACGATTGACCAAGACTGTTACCATCCCCGCCAATGCGGTGAAAATGTCAATCGGCTTGCGAAGTACGTCCACTTATGCCAACACGTACAGGCAAATCAAGGCTGAGCGTGGCACGAAAGCGACCACATGGGCACCGCATCCAGACGACCTCGAGGGCGCACAGGGTGCAACGGGCGTTGGCATTAAATCTATCACAGAGTATTATCAAGTTTCTACGTCCAACACAACCGCTCCCAGCTCATGGGTAACCACCGTGCCAACCCTGACCGCAACGAATAAGTACTTGTGGAACTATGAAGTAATTGCGTACACCAATGGAACAACCGCATCGACTGCAAAGCGTGTGATCGGTGTCTACGGTGACAAAGGTGCGACTGGTGCAACAGGTGCTACTGGTGCTAAGGGCGATAAAGGTGACAAAGGCGATACAGGCGCAACTGGTGCTAAAGGAGACAAGGGCGATACCGGAGCGACTGGCGCAGCAGGTCGTGGAATCAAATCCACCGCTATCACCTATCAAGCTGGTGCGTCTGGCACTACGGTGCCGACCGGAACATGGAGCACGACCGTCCCCGCAACGAGTGCGGCGATGCCGTACTTGTGGCAGCGGACGATCCTCACCTACACTGACGGTACGACTTCCACCGCCTACTCAATCGGCGGAACAGTCGAGGGCGTAGCGGTCGGCGGCCGTAATCTAATCGTCGGCGCATCTAAGTACCGGGCCGCAAGTCCCGCAGCGACCACCACTGCAAGCGATGCATACAGTTACCTAGCGGACACATCGGTCCAGCTGGAAAAGGACAAAGTGTATACGCTCCAAGCAGTTTGCGATCTCCCCTGGTCCACAGCGCATGGCAGTCCTACTGGCGATAACAAGGGTACCATCTGGATCGCCAGCGCAGACCGTAAGTACCACCGTGTATTTACTGGCGACGGAACTACATCCGGGCGGCGTACCTGGACATTTACGCACGTGGGAGACACCGGAGAATACCAAATCCGTGTCAACGGTTACAACGCTGTTGCGAAATTCTGGGATTTCAAGATTGAGAGCGGAAACATACCGACCGATTGGACTCCTGCACCAGAAGACACGGAGACCGAAATCAGCAGTGTGACCACACGTGTAACAAACGCAGAAACAAACATCGAGCAAAATAACAAAGAATTATTGCTCCGAGCGACTACCGAAGAAGTCAAGAAAACTGTCACAAGCGCTACCAATGGGCTCGTTACGAAGGAAATGCTGGATACCTATAAAAAGGAAAATTCGGCGCAACTATCTGTATTGGCCGATAAGGTTGCCGTGGAAGTGGCGGAAACAGTCCGGGATGAAGTCAAAACCGGCGATGATGCCCTCTGGGCTGTATACAATGAACTGCGAATGTACTATACCTTCGGCACTGACGGCCAGTACATTGGCAAGGAGGGTTCAGACGCAAGGCTCCATCTGATCAACGATCTAATTGAGATTCTGGTCGGCGGCGCTGCGGCGATGAAGCTTGATCGAGACGGCCTAACGGCACCGCAGGCAAATGTTAAGACCCTGCACATGGGGGATTATACCCTAGCTCTGGGCACCGACGGTCACTTAACACTAACGTAAGGAGGGGTAACTACGGCAACTGGAAAAACTGGATATGTGGACATTGCGGGCACTGGTAACTTCACAGCAAGAATCTACTGGTCAGACGATTATGACATCGCAACAAATACGTCCAAAGTGTCCATCACAAAAGTACAATTTAAGACCACATGGTATGGAGTTACCTACTACCTTAACGGCTCGGTTTCTATCGGAGGCAGCATTGTGGCCACCTTTAGTTCCACCAAGGGCGGCCATACGTTTAAGGCGCAAAGCCCTGCAAGCACGTTCTATGATATGAGCGTCGCTTCTGGGTTCTCCGGGTTCCCATTTGCATCCGGCTCCATTGCACACAACACAGATGGTAGCCAGGTGTCGTCGATCGCAATCAACGTATCGGGCTACACCCTTAACGGTGAGTATGGCAGCGGCTGGAACGTCTCCGGCTCGTCTGTGATCGAATTGACAACGATCCCCCGGGCATCCCAAATGACGATTGCAGAAGGTACGCTGGGGACCGCTCAGACAATCAAAGTGACCAGGGCCTCCACAAGCTTTACCCACACGATCACCTATACTTGTGGCACCGCATCCGGCACGATCTGCACGAAATCCAGCAGCGAGTCTATCAGCTTTACGCCACCAATAAGCCTGGCAAGCCAAAATGTCAGCGCTCCCAGCGTTGTCGTTACGTTTACGCTCCAGACCTACAACGGCAATACGGCAATCGGCGATCCAGTAACGCTGGCCGTTGCAATGGCCATTCCTGCAAGCGTGGCACCGACCGCATCGATAAGTTTTGCAGACGCAAAAGGATACTTATCCACATATGGCGGGTACGTGCAGTACAGATCTCAGTTAAAGGTGACGGCTGCGGGTGTAGGCTCATACGGTTCTACGATCCTTGCGTATTCGCTTCGAGTCGGCACGCAAACATCTAACTTATCGACAGATACATTTGACCTGCCTGATTCCGGGACTATCACCGTCACCGCAATAGTGACGGACAGTCGTGGCCGAAAAGGCACCAAAACTGCAACGATAACCGTCCTGCCATATGCTGCCCCTACGGTGGAAATTACAGATATTTACAGGTGCAATTCCGATGGCACCCGCAACGCCGGCGGTTCTTACGCTGCGGTTGTATTTTCCGCCGCCGTCACAGCGCTCAACAACAAAAATACGGCGGAGTACACCGTTAAGCACAAGAGCCGCAATGCTACGACATGGACGAGCATTGCACAGACGGCGATCAAAGGAAAATACGCCCCATCCGGAATTGTCCAGGTTTTTGCGGCGAATGTCGATTTGCCCTATCTGATCTCAATCGTCGCAAAAGACGCATTTGCATCGGTCGAAAGCGCATACGAAACGATTCAGGTAGCTACGGCGCTCATGGACTTCAACCGCAGCGAAAAGGCAATCGGCGTGGGGGCAAGAGCAGCGGAGCCCGGAGCGATCACCTTCGGCCTGATCGGGCGGTTCACCAGCGCTATCTTTGCTCCCGCAATTGAGCTTACCCCGGCTACAGGAGCCGGGCACGGCGGTTATATTGACTTCCACTACAACGGAAGTACGGCTGACTATACTTCCCGGATCATCGAGAGTGCAAGCGGAACACTAATGCTCAACGGAAGCAAAATCCTTACCGCCGCAAATATCGTAGCAATCTACGGTGTGGCCCTTACATTTTCCTCCGGAAAGTGCACATACACGCATTCGTCGATTCTGGCTACGTCCGTTGTCATTGCACAGCGGCGCAGTGGCACCGCCGGATCTTCCACGACAGGAATGTTCGCTACATCCGGTGGAACGGCCGGGCAGGTAACGATTGTGACGGACAATACGGCGGCAACCACAATGAATGTGAACATCCTGATTATCAACACGAGGTGATTGAAATGTACGTAAAAATCGAGCCGAACCCCGATGGGAGTCACGCCTACCAGATCGGCGGGACTCTGGAAGACGGCTGGGCCGTTATCCCGGAAGATATGGAACTCCCGCCGACATTTCCGTTTATTTCGATTTCGGCCGAGCTCGTGACCCGCCCTGCATCCATTGTGGAGGGCCCGCATGGCGAGGAAATCGTCTTAGAGCCAGGGCTCACGCAGATGGAGGTCACCGCAATGGCAGAAGGAGAAGAGATTCCCTTGCCCGAAGAGCCGGAGCCTACTACCTTGGAAGGCCGGGTAAGAACATTGGAGAAATCTCAAAATAGCATACTGGAGACACTTGGCGCAATTCTGGAGAAATTATCCGGAATTGGAACAAATTATTAAGGAGGAATAACATGGCAATCAGAATTGGGCACGCATCGGCCAACGAAAACGGCAAGGCCACCGGGGGCAACCCCGGCGACCAGACCGGGAAGGAAGTGTGTATCCGCAACTGGTACAATGGCTCCTGGGCATTCGTGGCCCGGGTAAAGGACAGCGCCGTTGCCGAGAAAATCGCCGCAACGTGCGAGGCCGGGTGCGCAAATCCCATGATCGGCTACTGTCAGGGCCACCGCAACAGCCTGATGACGGAAGCAAAGGCCGTCGGCTACGACCTCAGCAAAATCGACACCGCTTGCGAGGCGGACTGTTCCAGCTTCGTATCCGTGTGCGTCAGGGCGGCGATCGGCCGGGATTTCTGGGCGGGTAACGCTCCCACTACCCGGACGCTGAAAACCGCCCTCATCGCCACCGGGGCCTTTGAGATCATCACGGACAGCAAGTACCTTGCGTCCAGCGACTACCTCAAGCGTGGCGACATCCTCTGCAACCCGGGGAAGCACACGGTCATGGTGCTGGACACCGGGGTCAAAGCGGAAACTGCTTCCGCTACCACTGCCACTACCACCGTTGCTACATACGCCGTCATGCTCCCCATCATCCGCAAGGGCGACAAGGGAGAGACGGTCCGGGCCATGCAGCAACTGCTGATCCTGCGGGGCTACTATTGTGGCAGGTACAGCGCAGACGGCGAGTATGGCAATGACACTTTGTCGGCCCTCGAAAAGTTCCAGACGGCAAACGGGCTGACCGCTGACGGCGAGTGTGGCCCTAAGACATGGGCAAAGCTGCTGGGGGTGTAACGATGGGTTATCGCAAAGTTGGCACCCTAGAAGCGCTCTGGTACATCCTGGCGGGCTGCTTCCGCAGACCCTGGAATAGAATCACGCACAGAAGGAGGAGATACCAATGGAGAGTTTGACCCTGTTGGAGATCATCGGCGGTGTACTGGCGGTTGCGGCGGCGGTGAACACCATCGGCTCAGCGGTGGAGAAGATCGTGAAGGCCGCAAAGGCCGCAAACACGCCGAATGAAGTCCAGAACGACCGCCTGGACGAACTGGAACGCTGGCGCAAGGACGTTGACCAGCGGCTGGTGAACGGCAACACCCACTTCGATAACATCGACGCCGGAAATCGTGTGACCCAGCGTGCCTTGCTGGCCCTGCTGTCCCATGGCATTGACGGCAACAACATCAAGGACATGGAAGCGGCCAAAAAGGAAATCGAAACATACTTGATCAGCAAGTAAGTTGGCAAAATTCAACAACTTTTAGGAGGAACTTTTATGGAAATCATCAACGCTATCATTTCTACCTACGCTCCCCAGATCCTGGGTGCGATCCTCACCGCCATTGCCGGTGTTCTGGGCGTGACCCTGAAACGGCTGGCAACCAAGTACATCAACACCGATATCAAGAAGGACGTGGCAAAGACCGTCGTTCAGGCGGTGGAACAGATTTACAAGGACCTGAACGGCGAGGATAAGCTGAACAAGGCGCTGGAATCTATGGCAACCATGCTGGCGGAACAGGGCCTGACCGTATCTGATTTGGAAATGCGTATGCTTCTGGAATCTGCCGTGGGCGAATTCAACAAGGTGTTCCAGAAGGAGGCCTGATGTGGTAAGTGGGTAAGGTTCCGTGGAACCCTGTCATTTACAAAGAATTTGTGTCACTCTCTTACCTTACAGAGGAAGAAAAAAGAATTCTAAAGACGAGGGTTGCCGGATGGGACCAGGCGGCTCAAATAGCCGATTTACACATATCCCTTGCCACACTGAACAGACGGATAAGAAAGTTAAAAGATAAGTATATTTCCGTAGAAAAATACAGCGATAAGCTCCCGGAAAATATTGATTTTTAACATGACGTGATAATTTTATGAGCAAAACCCGGTAAGTAGTTGAGAAGCTACTTGCCGGGTTTTTTGTTATTCTGTAGACATAAGGGGGCCACCTTAAAAATCTATTTTTTAGGAGGAAACACTATGGATATGGAAAGAGAAAAAAGCTATGCCTCCAAAGGTGTAGCAGGAACGGCTCTGGGTATCAGCATCGGCTCTGGTGTTCTTGCCCTGCTGGACGCTGTCGGCGGTGCGGCTGTTGCCAACCGAAGCGGCGGCACTTGCAGTGAAAACACTGGTGCTACCCGGTACGAACTGGAACAGAACAAGACCATTGCAGAGAAGGACATGGAAATTGCCTACTGGCGTGGGCAGGATGAAACCAACCGCAAGATTTCCGACGCTTACACCCGGCTGGACGCAAAGATCAATTCCCTGTCCGCAGAAGTCAGAGGAAACAAGGACGAACAGGCAGGCATTAACCTCCAGCAGGCCGTCTACAACGGCACGAATACCGCCGCTCTGGGTTGCTTGCAGGGTCAGGTCAACGCCCTGTTGGCAATGACTAAGATGGTCATTCCTAACAGTTCCGTTTGCCCCGGCTGGGGTGAAGCAACCGTGACCGTCTCCACTGGAACTACCACCACCTAAACCGCAACAAGGGGGCGGCATTCGCTGCCCCCGACCTTTAAGGAGGAAGCTATGGTCAAAATTGAGCAAGTGCAAAAAGGGCTGGTTCGGTTCGTGGATACGGAGATCGTACCAAGTCTTTCCATAATGGAAAAAGTTGTGGTTGGCGGCGGCATGGGGCTGGTATCGGCAAAATTGCCGGAGATCGTCGAGCGGTACGCAGATCATAAAATGGTCACTGCCCTGAACCTCTACGACCAAGAGCGCAGGGAAATCGACCTGGACGCAGTGTACAACGCTGCCAAACCTTACATAGGCCCGGACCCCATCCCGGTGACCATCCCCGGCGTGGGTCTGACCTTAAAATTTACGAAAAGGGAGTTCGACACCCTTTACAAATACATCAAGGAGGCGTAAAATAATGAAGACAGTTGAAGTTCTTGTTGAACGAGTTGAAGATGAGTTGAACGACGCTTGCAGTTACATTAAGTTGGCCCTGGAATACAAGGACACCGACCCGGAAACGGCGGCATTGTTCTACAAGCTGTCCCAAGAGGAAATGACCCACATGGATGCGCTCCACAAACGTGTGGTCACAACCATCGACACCTACAAAAAGCTGAAAGGTGAGCCGTCAGAGGGCATGAAAGCCCTGTACGATTACGCCCACAAACGGGAAATTGCACAGGCAGAGAAAATCACGAATTTGCAGAATCTGTTTAAGAAGTGATAAAATTGGCAACGTAATTGGAAACGAAAAGTAAAAAAGTGTTGCGGCACAACGGAAATAATGATTTTGTGATAGGGTTCAAATCCCTCTCACTCCGTCAGTTGATAACCGTCTCAGATAACATATCTGGGGCGGTTTTTCTTGCATTTATGGGTAAAATATGGGGATTCTGAACTATTTTGATTTAAATTGATATTTCCGCACGGTAAAAATTTAACGCCAAAAATACGCTTTTAAGGTACAAATTGGCAACGCCATTGGCAACGAATTGGCAACGGCTATTCGCTGAAAAATTTTGTGAAAGATGCGCTTGCATCGGCTACCGATTTGTTGGAAACGTGGGTATAAATTTTATGCATCGTTCTGTCATCTGCCCACCCGCCTATTTCCATTGCCACTTTCTCAGACCACCCCAGATGGTACGCAAGGGAAGCGAAACTGTGCCGGAGACCGTGCAAGCCAACTTTCGGCAACCCGGCTCTTTCACAAACCCGGTTCACCTGATTCATTACCGTGGCGGGGTGGTGGTTGACAACCATTTCACCGTTGTGGCTTGTAACCTTTAATGCTTCCATGAGTGGCGGGATGATCGGAACGGTTCGCCGGGAGGTGGTGTTCTTCGTTTCTGCCTTGCGTACGAATTTATGGTCTTCGCCCGGAACGGTTGCGCCGTTGACGTGGATCACGCCCTTTTTAAAATCCACGTCAGTCCAACGCAGTGCGACGATTTCCGACCGCCGGAGGCTGGACAGGGCAAGCAGGGCGGGGATTTCTGCAACGTCCCCTTTAACTTCCTTCACAAATACCGGAATCTGCTCAGGGGTCAGCCAGGGACGTTCAGCGGGGATTATTTGCGGGAGCCTGACGGTCAGCGTGCGTCCTGTCGTTTCTGCGATAACGGAACCGACAAATCCCCATGCGTTGCTGATCGTTTTGGCAGACACCGTCTTTGCTTCTAAGTTTACGGCCCTCTGACACTGGTCTTGTGTGATCGCAGAAATATCTTGCTTCATAAGGCCGGGGAAGCGGTGTTTCTGAATGGTTCTGTAACCTCTGATCGTGGCGGGTGACAGAATGTTTTCCCGGTCTGAGATATAACGGTCTATCGCTTCCGACAGCGTCAGTTTCAGCGGGGCTTTCTTTGCTTCAATGACGTTATGCTTCAACGCCAGATATTCCGCTACGCATTCGTCGTATGTAGGTTTCGTGATAGACACACGCTGGTCATCCACCAGCACCCGTGTGTGCCATGCCCCGGAAGGGAGTTGTTTAATTGCCGGAAGTTTGACTTCCGGCTCTTTCTTTTTTCTGCCCATGTTATCACCTCTGGAAATATCCAATATCTAAGTGCGTCAAATCATAATGCAGTAGCAGTGCAATACCTGCCCATGTAATAATCAGTAGCAAGGCGAATGTGATGGTGGATAGCGTCAGAAACTTCACCCACCGTGACTTATCTCTGATCGTTTCATCTTTCGCCGCAATAAGGGAATTGCTCTGGATGGTTTTCAAGCGGCTTTCACGTTCCAGCATATTCACAAGCTGACAGTCAACCGCCGTGGATTGTCCGTCGTTGTCGTTGGTGATTTTGTAGCCCACCACATAGGCGATATCCAAAACCGTCTGCATGGAGGGGTTGGCGGTTTCGCCCCGAAGAATGCGGTCAACCGTGGTCTTCGGAACGCCGGAGGCTTCCGCAACCATTTGATTAGTTAGCTTCAGCACCTCTTTTTGCTTTACGATACCCTGTAACAATTCGTTGACCGTCATTTTTACCACTTCTTTCTGTAAAAAATCAAATTTGGTTCAAGAAAAACCAAATATGGCTTCTGGAAAATCATATCTGGTTCCCGAAAACCAAACTTGCGTATTGAGTATCACGCCGCTTCCTGGTACGGTAAAGGTGCAACCGGCAAGGGAAATGGTTACACCATCCGGAAGCAAAAACGCCCCGTCGCTCAGTGACACGGGCGGCGGGGCAAATTAAATTCGCACCGCTATATAGCGGTAGTTCCCATATATGGGAACTATAAGGCTCTGGATTATGTCACTGGTGGTTTCTTCATTGCTTCCCACTGTTCAGCTGTAATCAGTAGTTCTCTTGGTTTGCTCCCCTGGAACGGCCCAATGAACCCCAGGTTTTCCATTTCGTCAATGATCCGGGCGGCTCTTGTGTATCCGATGTGGGCAGATCGCTGGATCAAAGACACTGAAGCGCTTCCGGCACGAATGCAAATTTCAACAACGGCAGGGAGTATTTCGTCTGTGTAATCAATCCCTACAACGTTCAAATTCGCATCGGAAATATCTATGATAGGGCGGGGCTTCTGTTCTGCTGGTTCCGGCTCTGGCTGCTTGATCTGCTTCGGCGCTTCCTTCTTTTCTTCGCTTTTCGGCGGTTCGTCCGGCTTGCACAGGGCCGCAATCAGCATGATGATGACGACGAACCCCAGAATGTAAATGAAGTACGTGTGAACAAAGCACAGCACCAGCAAAATAACCATTAGGGGGTTTTGAAATGCTTGCTCTGTCGCACGTTGAGTTGCAGTCTTTCTTTTTCTGCGCTTCTTCGGTTTGTCTGGTTGTATTGCCATATCGCTCATCCTTTCTGGGAAGTTCTGCGTAACAATTTGTTGTTCACAAGAAAATTATAACGCCGCAGTTTATGAAATGCAAGCCAAAATTTAACAAAATATGAACGGAGGATACAAAAATGGAAAAAGAAAAGATGATTTGTGAGATCGTGGCGGCACTGGAACGGCTATATTGGGAAGATTTGGAATTTATTCACAAGTTCGTGACCGGGTATGCAAAGCGGAAACACAAGTGAACACGGAAAAAGAGGGTTGCCGCCGTGCAACCCTCTTTTTTATTTTTCGGTGATATTCTCCACGTATTTCCGGGCCAGTTCTGCGACAACAGGCCAGAACTCCGGGGGCAGATCGTCCAGTGCTGCAACAAATGCGCTTCGTTCGTCCGGGGCTGTAGCCAGGACATCCTGGAAGAAGTGGTTCAGCTTGTCCCGCTGGGTATCCTCCACAAACATTTCCCCGGCCCCGGTGCGGAGCCATGCTTCACTGACACGGAAGATACGGCAGATGTCGGCGATCGTGCGATCACTGGGGGCACGGTCTCCCGCACAAACCTGGGAAATAAATGCCTGGGACACATTCAGCCGTTTGGCGAACTCTGTTTTTGTAATGTGCAGTTCTTTAATGATCTGCGAAATGCGTTCGTTCACATTATCACCTCCTATGCTTGAATGATAGCACACCAAATCAATATTGTCAATAAAAATAATAGCTAAGTTATAAATTAGTGCTTGACATTATAGCAATGCTATGATAATATATAGCCAAGCTAGATAACAGCTTAACAAGAAACCGCTCAGAGTGCTGGTCTGAACGGTTCCTGCCCAAATTTATTTACCCTATGCACCTTGCAGGTTTCCCACCTGAGCCAGCACCTCAAGTTTCTTGAGATGCTTCGCCACTTTTGCGGTCTTGGTTCCGCAAATGCCGTAACGCTGGCGAACAATGTAGAGCCGCCTTTAACCTGTTTTAAAGCTGTCTAGGTATCAGCTTCGTGCGGATTGCATTCTAAGGGAGCAGGCAAAGTCAAAAGTTTGGTCACGCCGACCACTCCTTCCCAATGCCAAAGGGCATGAAGACATTATAACTCAGTTAATGGGGATTTGCAAGAGACAGGGTAAATATTTTTGGGAATTTAAAAACCAAGAAGAGCAAGTAGCCCAATCAAGCCAAATACACGGAGGTGACAACATGAGTGAAGAAAAGAAGAAGGAACTGCTGAGCGAGATTCATGAAGCCCTGGACAAGGTTCCTGATAAGTTCCAGGCCGATGTTGCCAAAGCCATTACCCATGATATCAGCGTTATGGGCAAGGCGATCAGCATCGCAAGCGCCAGAGAGTAAGGGGGGTGAAACAGATGGCAAAGCTTATGCCGAACCACCCCGCCAGAATCGCCCAAGAGGCTGCACAGGCCGAAGCGGCATTGGTGGTGGAAATCCAGAAGCGCTGCCTGGATTCTGGGGCAGATGCCCGCCGTATCCCGGCCTATCTGGCTGAGAAAATCGACGTTTGCGAATCGTCGGGACGAAACTACATCAAAGCGCCGGGTAAAATCCAGTTGGATATCATGCGCCGGATGGTGCAGAAGCTGTCCCCCGATATCGGCGTAGTCCTTCGGTTCCTGGGCTACACGGAAAAGGAGATCCGCCGTTTCGCCAAAGGGGTGATACAGTGACCAACTACCCCCGTCCCTGCGATGATTGCCAATTCCTGCAAGAAGACGGCAACTGCCGCCGATATAAGAACTGCCCGGAGTGGATGTTGCAGTTTTCGCAAAGATGGAAGCAATTTAACCTGTACGCCAAAAAACACGGCATAGAGCCGACAACGCCGCCACAGGCGGTAGAAACGGAGGAAACCGAATAATGGAAATCCTATTAACTGGGGCTTGTGTGGCCCTGAGCATCAGCCTGATGGTCGAGAAAGCCAAAAACGCAGACCTGAAAGACCGGGTGAAGAACCTGAAACGGCAACTGTACGCCGCCCAGGTGAAGGGCAAGCAGGACGTGTTAGCCGCCAACGCTGACGCACACACGGACATTGCACTGCTTCAATTGCAGTTGTTCCAGGCCAAAGAAGAAATCTGCACCCTGAGAACTGCGCTGGCCCGGAAAAACAACCTTATCAGCCAGAAGTGGAAGGCGGCGAAGGAGGAAAGCTGATGGCGAAGAAGAACATTGTTCCCACCCACGAACAGGCCGAAGCTATGAAATCCGCTGGAATTGAGTTCCCCTTCCTCTGGACAGTCGTTTCGGACTATGACCACAGCTTCATCATTAAGCACTGCATCACCGGCGAATTTAAGGTGATCGATAAGGAGTGAGCCTATGGAAGCTCCCTGCAAGAACTGCCCAGACCGATGCGTGGAGCCGAATTGCCACATGAGTTGCCCGAAATACATAGAGTTTCAGGCATTCCGGCAACAGCTGAGCGACAAACGAGCCGTGGCAAGTGCCTTGAACGACTACGACCGCCAGATCATTGCCCGGATACGGAAAAAGGAACGGCAATACGACCGTTGCCCCCGTTACCGAAGCCGGATGAAATGAAAACCGCCCGTGAATGCGGTCAACATCCACGAGCGGCAAAGAAAAGAAATATCACCATTATTTTACCAAAAAGAAAGGAAATGTCAAGTGGAAGAATATAAAAGCCGGGTCTACACGGATAGACCTGCATATGCAGACTTTGATTCAGCGAGAAAATTTGTTGCTCTGCAGTCTATCGTTGCCAAACACCTAAAAGCACACCCGAATGCAATCTGCTCCTATTCCGGTGGCGCCGATAGCGACATCATGATCGATCTTATTGAGAGAACCCGAAAGATTTTCGATTTGCCGCCGATCACATACTGCTTTTTTAACACTGGCTTAGAGATGAAGGCCACAAAAGATCATGTTAAGGAAGTCGCTGAAAAGTACGGCGTTGAAATTAAAGAGTACCGCCCGAAAGTGAACATCGTGAATGCAACACGAAAATACGGTATCCCGTTTGTGTCCAAAATCATGTCGGCTGGCCTGTCCGAGTGGCAGAAGAAAGGCGTTCCGCTTACAGTGGCACAGGAATATGAATGCGCCGAAGATAAGGCGGGAAAACGTCAGGAGCTTCGGGAACGCTATCCAAAGTGCGAATCAGTCTTGAATTTTCTTTGCTGCTGCAATAGCGCAGGAGAACCGAGACCGAATATTCAGCTTGTGATCAATTCCAGCAAGTACATGAGAGATTTCATTGGTGAATGTCCGCCAGATTTCCAAATCAGCGCAAAATGCTGCGACTACTGCAAGAAGCAGGTAGCGCATCAAGTCCAGAAGGGCTATGAAATGATTATTACTGGCGAACGCAGAGCTGAGGGCGGCATGAGATCAGTCCCAAGAAAAGACAATACGGCGCTTTGCTTCACCGAAACGAGCAACGGACAGTTCCGTTTCCGTCCACTCTACTATGTCACAGATGCAGACAAGTCATGGTACAAGGAATACTACGGCGTGAAGTATTCGGGCGCTTACGAAGTCTACGGACTGACACGGACAGGCTGTTGTGGATGCCCTATCAGTTATAAGGCTGTTGAAGATTTGGAGAAAATCAGACCGTACGAACCGAATCTTGTAAAGGCGGCGTGGAATGTGTTTGGCAAGTCCTACTTATACCGGCAGCAGTACAATGATTACAAGGCTAGACGTATGGCCAAAGAAAAACAGAAAAAGCAGGACGCACAGCAACGAATGGAGGGTTTTGAATGAAAATCCCCGATTGCTACGATCCCATCTATCAGGCGGAGCAGAGAGAAGTGAAAGCCGACCGAAAACAGGCAATGCTCCCGAAGTGTTGCTTCTGTGAACGCCGGATTCAGCCCGGCAACCCCTACCGGGAACACCTTGCCCGGTCAGTCTGCGAAGCCTGTTTCGAAGAACTGGAAGAAAACGTTCGCATGGACGTTGAATATTAAAAAACGAAAGGAAATATCAATTATGGCAATCAAGAAAGCCGCTGAATTGGATTTCAGCAACAAGAAATTCATGGTCATCATTTCTGGCCAGCCCGGTTTGGGCAAGACCACCCTGGCGCTGTCCGCCCCCAAGCCTTTTCTTTTTGATACCGATAATGGTATCGCCCGGGTAAAGGCTTCCCACCGTCAGGAAGTCATCACCTCCGTAACTGCCTCCTATGAGGAACTGCTGGAAGATATGCAGTCCGATGAGTACAAAGCCGCTGAAAGCGTGGTAATCGACACCGGCGGAACCCTGGTTCAGCTGATGAAGGACTGGGCAAAAAAAACCGACACCAAAGCCGCCAAGGATGGCCGGGCTATGTACGGCGTTATCAAGACCGAATTCGACCGCCTATGCTGGCAGATCAGAAATCAGGACAAGAAACACTTGGTGGTTGTATTCCACACCACCGAGCAGAGCAAGGGCGATACCATCCAGACCCGGCTTTCCTGCGAGGGAAGTACAAAGGACATCGTTTGGACTCCTGCCGATTTCGGCGGCCATATGTTCATGATGGGCAATAAGCGGTGTGTCGGCTTTACCCCTACCGAAGAGTATTTCGCAAAGGGTTGTTTCGGCGTTCAGGGGGTCATCCCCGTCCCGGAACTCAAGGAAGGCCAGAAGAACACCTTCCTGACAGACCTGTTCGCCAAAGCCCAGGCCAATATCAACGCCGAAGCCGCCACCTTTGGGGCAGAGAAGAAAGCTTATGACGATGCAATGGCCCAGGGCATTGCCATTATCGCCACTGCCGTTGACCCCGCTACTACCGCCGCCGCTGCGGATGCCCTGGCAAAGCTCCCCCACGCCCTCACCAGCAAGGCAGAGCTGAAAAAGCTCCTTCTGGAGCGGATGAAGCAGATCGGCGTGAAATGGGATGCAAAGGAGAAAGCCTATGTCTCTGTATCTGACCCAAAGCCTGCTGAGTAATTGGCGGTACTTCCTAAATTGCGAGGAAGCCTATTCCGATTCGGCCTACCAGTCTTTCCTCTCCGCTCTGCGGAGGGAAAAGACGGAACCGTCAAAGGCCATGCTGGACGGTATCGCCTTTGAGGATGCTATCAACGCCACCGTCCGGGGGGAATCCCCGGAGGTAAACCCCAAGTGGGAAAATGCCGTGAAGAAGTTTTCCCGCATTTGCGCCGGGGGTCAATCCCAAACCCCGGTCAGTGGAACCCTCCACGTTTCCGGGCTGGAAATCGCCGTCTACGGCCTGTGCGATTACGTCAAAGCCGAGGTGATCTACGACATCAAGAAGGTCACCCGCTACGAATACGGCAAGTATTTCACCAGCCCCCAGCACCCCATGTACCTGCGCTTTCTCCCGGAAGCAAAGAAATTTGTCTATTTGATTTTCGATGGTTCCCACACCTATCAGGAGGTTTACCGCCCGGGAGATTTCCCACCCATCGAAGATACCGTGGCCGAATTTATACACTGGCTGCGGGAAATGAATCTATTCAGCGAATACGAAAAATATTGGTCTATGAACGATGAAAGGAACGAAAGAATCTATGGCTACTTTTAAGAGTGTTGAAAATGACGGCGGCCTGATGGCACAGGGCGATTATGAGGTTTATGTGAAATCCGCCGAAGAAACCACCACCAGAAATGGCAATCCCTGCATTAAGTTTGATTTCGTAGTCCGCTCCGATGTGGAGCAGCCCTACCAGAATAAGCACATCTTCAAAAACTTCTATCCCGATCACGTCACCGGCCAGTATCCGGGCGAGAAGATCGGCAAGTACGCCAATGCCCTGGGCATCGAAAAGGGACATGAGTTTGAGCTAGAAGATCTGATCGGCAGAAACTGCATCCTCCACATCTCTCATTATACCGGCAATGATGGCATTACCCGGGAATGTATCTTCTACACCGCACCCAGCAAAGTTGAACCTTACATGGTCGCTATGGATGCCGCCCCCCAGTACGATCCTATTGACGAGGATAACAGTTTGCTACCATTCTGACCCAGAATTGTAAGTGTACTTGCAATTTTATACGGATAAAATGCATATTTGGCCTTGCGGTGGTGGTCAACCGCAGAAGGAGGGCTGATGATTACCTGTTTTATGATCCCCGGTAAGCCCGTCGGAAAGGCGAGGCCCAGGGTAAATACATACACACATCGAGCGTATACACCCGATGCAACAAAGGCTTATGAGGCTACCGTCCGCACCAGCTACATGAACGCCACTCCCCCCGGCGAACGGCTCCACACCGGCCCGGTGCGGGTTCAGATCATGGCCTATTACCCAATCCCCAAATCATGGAGTAAAGCCCGGAAGCGGGCGGCAATGGCCGGAGAAACCCGACCAGAGATAAAGCCGGATTTGGACAACCTGGCAAAAGCCATTCTGGATGCCTTGAACGGTCTGGCTTACGAAGACGATTCTTCCGTCACCGATTTGACCGTACACAAGCGGTACGCCGAAATCGGTCACACGGTGGTCAGAATCGAGTCCGGGGAGGTGTAACCGGTGGCAATTGAATATTTTCCGTGCTATCACAGTTATTTGGCAAGGTTAGCAAAGCTCTCAGATCAAGAGGTAGGGAGACTATTCCGGGCGTTACTTACTTACAGTGCGACCGGCGAGTGTCCGGAACTTACGGGACGGGAAAGCGTAGCGTTTGACTTCATCCAATTTGACATAGATCAAGCACACGAAAATTTTGACGAGATAAGCCGGAAAAGATCAGAAGCGGCATCGAAGCGCTGGGTTACAAACGAATGCAATTGCATGCAAACGAATGCAAATGCAGGGAAAGCAAAAGCAAAAGCAAAAGCAAAAGCAAATAATATATCTCCCCCTACCCCCCCTTGCGCCCAAATTTTGGAAAATCTCTTGCCGGGGTACGCCTTTGCCGACGAATTGGCAGCAAAAATCGCCGACTGGGTGGCGTACAAGCATGAGCGGAAAGATGACTACCGGGAACAGGGAATGAAATCTTTGCTGACCCAAATCCAGAAAAACGCCCTGAAATACGGCGATAACGCCGTTATCGACCTTATCGACCTGTCTATGTCCAACGGCTGGAAGGGGATCATCTGGGACAAACTTGCCGAGCAAAAGCCCAAAAAGGCGGCAAATTACGCCCCCGGTGAGCGTGGACTGGATGCTGACGAAATGGCGGCGATACGCCGAATGATGGGAGAATAACCCGAAAAAGGAAGGAAATATCACGATATGGCAAGTAAAAAATGCGAGAAATGCAGATTTTTCTGCAAAGACTACGGCAACGTGACAACGTGCTGCTATATTTTCCGCACTGGTCATCGCAGACCATGCGAGCCGGGCGATGAATGCACGGTCATGGAGCCGAAACAGCGGAAAGGGGTGAAAGCCAATGGCACGAAATGACAGCATCGAGTACATTCGCTGGCGGCTGAAAACCCCGGAACTGCTGGCTCAGTTGGCCGAAGAAGCCGCTGAACTGTCCCAGGCGGCGCTGAAACTCCGGCGGGTGATCGACGGAACGAACCCCACACCGAAGGGCCGTTCGGAGGCATGGGAGAACATCCGGGAAGAAATTTCCGACGTGGCCGTGTGTCTGGCCCTGCTGGAACTGGACGCAGACACGGCACTGTGTACGGCGAAAATCAGACGCTGGGCAAAGCGGTTGAAGGAGGCCGAAAGCGTATGAGAAAACGAAGCGAGTGCATCATCTGCAAGGCGTGGGGCCTTCCGTTGGATGCGTCGGGCCGCTGTGGAAGCTGTGCGGCGGTTTTGAGGGCTAAGGGGTCAAACTTATCATACGGAAATTTAATCGCCGCAGAAGGCCGTCCAACGCCTGTGAAGGAAATCGAAGGATACGGCAAATACGTCATCACCTGCGCAGAGTGCGGCAAGCAGTTCCGGTGGGACGATAAGCGGCAGAAGTATTGCTGCGATGCGTGCAAGGACAGAAGCCAATACAGGCGGCAGCGGGAAAGGAAGGCACGCAATGGCTAAGAATGCATTCCTGGAAAAGCAATTGCAAATCAAGATCGAGTGCTACAAAGAGGGTATGCGAACCGGCAGACAGCAGATCATGGACATGATTTCCCTGGTTCTGCACGACCCGGAGTATGTCGGCAAGGATATCTTCGGCAAAGACAGGCTGATAAAAGTGGCCCAGGGCGTTGAATATTACCTGAATACTTATGCACTGGCCTGGGCGAAACATGATGAAGCCGATTACTACCGGGACAAGCTGGATAAAGCCCTTGCCGAAATCTACGGCCCGAAGCTGGCTGATAGCTTCATGGAGCGGTACGAAACCGCAGAAAAAGCCGATGTTGCCCCGGTACGGAGCGGGCGTTGGGAATGGCTGGGGCCAAATCTCCTTGCAAGAGGGTGTATATGCGGCACCTGCTCCGTTTGCAAGGTTAGAAGCAAGTATATTGTAAATACGGGTATCTGCCCCAACTGTGGGGCACGGATGGAGGGTGGTGCAGGTGGTGAAGAATAATACGTGGATTGAGTACCTGATTCTGGCCGTGGTTACGATTCTGGCCGTTTTGTTTACCAAATGGGTGTACCAATCCGTGATGGCCACAGACTGGCCAGATTGGGTCAAATACTTAATTTTGCATTGAGGGGGAGTGCTAAAAATGCGTGAGATTTTATTCCGGGGGAAACGGGTTGACAATGAAAAATGGATTGAGGGGCGTGTATTCCGACTTAGTGAAGATTTTCCACCGCTTATCATGCTAATAAATCGGCACGGAGAATCCCATGAAATTGCTGCCGAAACCGTAGGCCAGTATACAGGTTTGACCGATAAAAACGGCAAGAGGATTTTTGAGGGGGACATTGTCACAGCAGATGCACTGTTTGAAAATCGAAAGGTTGAGTTTGTCGATAATACCTATTGGAGTGCATTTTGCTTAGTTGCTGCAAATGGCGATTGCGATTATATGAACGAATACGGCGGCATTGAAGTTATCGGCAATATCCACGACAACCCCGAATTACTGGGAGGTGCTGACAATGGCGAATGAAAGACGGCTGATTGATGCTGACGAGTTAAGAGATTACATCGTCGAGTGTTCGCAGGAAGGGCAATATCGTGTATATGCTGGGTATGCGGTCGGCTTTATCGATAATGCACCGAGCGTGGATGCAATCATTCCGGTGCGTTGCAAAGACTGCAAGCACATGGAAATTACACCGGATGGCTTGCGTTGGTGTAATGTTTGGAACGGCATCAACGGCATGGGTGACGATGGATATTGCAATTACGGCGAAAGGCGGTGCGAAGATGAAGCATAAAGCCATAAGACGGGACAACCTAATGTACAAAGGCTGTGAGCCACATTGGGTATGCACTTACTGCGGCGAAGCAGTCCCGTTCCATTGCTACACCAAAGAAGAATTTGAAAGCAGATGTTGCGGTTGCCACAAGATTGACTGCAAGGGGTGCGAGGGTGGCACTCAGCCGCAGAGGGAGGATGTATGAGCGAATTAAAACCGTGCCCATTTTGCGGAAGCACTAATGTACGCACGTATAGCCATGAGCCGTATTTTGGGAACTGCAAAGGCAAAATTGTGTATAGTGTTCATTGTTTGACGTGTGGGGCAGAAATTCAACGTCCTACGGAGGAATGGGCAATTAAGAGATGGAATAGGAGGGCGTGATGGAACAAAGTGCAAAGGTATTCTTTCAGCAAGTGCGGAACATTGATAAGCAAATCGATGTGAAGTATCAGCAGTTGGAACGATGGAAAACGCTGGCTACAAAGGTAACGCCTACCCTTTCGGGGGTGGGCGGTGGCAGCGGTGGCGTTTCCAGATCGCTTGAAAACAGCGTGGAGAAAATCGTTGCCGTTCAGGACGAGCTGGAAGCGGATATTGCGAAATATGCCGAAATGGCACGAGAAGCCAATGCTAAAATCAACAGACTGAGGGACGAGAAACAACGCCGTTGTCTGGATAGCTTTTACCTGCAAGGAAAATCATTTGAGGAAATCGCAGAGGAAATGAATTATAGCGTCCCCGGGGTGAAGAAACTGAGAAACCTTGCGTTGAGAGCCGTGGACGAAAACGAAAAGAAAAGAGTATCCTAAAGTATACCAAAGTTTATTGTAGTTTACCGAATATGTGATAAAATTGGTACAATAAAAGAGAAAGCGGTTGGGGGTAATTCCTCAGCCGCTTTTGTATTACAGGAAAGGATTGGTACTATGGGCGGCAGAGGCGGTGCAAGTGGTGGCGGCGGTTCTAGGGGTCGTAAACCGTATACAGAAAATAGCAGCGGAGTAAGAACGTATGATG
>CAZRBI010000019.1:0-30393 GCA_964598315.1 uncultured Oscillospiraceae bacterium | reverse complement strand
TCAAGAACAACGTAGTCTTTTTCAAGTTCTACACTGCTGCTTGCTGTCAAAATGCTCTTCAGATATTCCGCACAGCAATAAATAGTCTCGTCAGTTTCAATACGTGTTGTAGTTCCTACAATTCTGCCATAAGCATTACCCGTGTAGGTGCAACCGGTGAGGTAAAGTACGCCGTTGTTGTTCACTGTTCCAACAATACTGCCGGTTTTGCCATCTCCGCCGCTTACAGTGCAACCATCAACCTTGCAGTTGTCGATCACGTAGCTACAAGCATTGTCTTCGGAATCTTTGTAGGTGCTGGTTGAGCAGAAACCTACAATTCCGCCGACATTGCCATCAACATCAGTGACACTGCCGCCTTTTACGGTACAGTTCTTAATGGAAACAGATCTGACTCCCACACCATCATTAGCACCCAACATGGACACATAACCGACCAACGATCCTGCTGAAGTTGCGTTACCGGTAGAACCCGTAACGTTGACGTTTTCGGTATGACAATTGTTCAAGGTCAAACTCTTTGCGCCGGTGTCCAGACAAGAAACAAATGCACCACTGTGATATCCGTTAGACATTGTCGCAGGGCTAGCAATATCCGAATCTTTAATTGTCAAGTTGCTGATAGAAATGTTATTTGAAGCATTGGGGCCAATAAGAGGCATTGTCAAGCCGGAAATAAAGTGACCGGCGCCGTCAAGAGTATATGAGGCGCCAAGTTTCACCAACGATGTCCAATCGTCGCTGAGTTCATAGCTCTTTGTAAGTTTCACAACGCCATTGACAGGATTTTGGAGAATTGCTGCAAGTTCGGCAGCGGTTACAACTTCTTCCGTTTCCGCATTGCCTTGAACTGCTTCGATTGCACAAGAAATGCTCATAGACTTTTCTTGATAATCGTTGTTGTTTTTACCATCCACAAGTTCGATCGAAACAGAAACCATGGAGGGATCTTGGTCTACTACCAATGTTTGCCATTTGGAAACAATTTTTCTCCCATTGTAGGATTCGCCGTCGATTTCAACTTTCAAGCCATCCAGCAAACCGTCTTCGTCGGTGCAAGTGATCACCGTGCGGTACTTCACTGCTATTGTGCTGTTGTTTTCAACTTTAATGCTGAACTTGATGCCATCACCGGGAACGATGTTGGGGATTTCAACACTGCCGCCGTCGATAACGATTCTGCCACCGTAGGTGTTTTCCATTCCGTCGACATAGTCTTTGTCGAGTTGCTTTGTTTGAACATCTGTTACGCTTGCATCAACCTTCACCTTGCCCGAAGTGACTGCAATGTTGACATTGCTTTCAGATGTGAACAAAGCAAACGTTGCTCCGGCAATAAGGCTAACGCAAAGTACGATAGACAAGATTGCCGACACAAGCACTTTTGTTTTGACTGTGTTCATAATTTTTTCTCCTTTTTGTTTTTTATATTACAAAACGGTTCTACCCGTTTTTTAATATTCAGATTTGTGTAGCACGAGATTGCAATTTGTGCGAGGTTCAACGTTTGCGTCGTTTTGTTAGACCGCACACCTTTTGTTTCAAAGTGCTGCATTTTCGAGATTCCGGACAAACGTCAACTATTTACAACTTTGTTGCCTTGCGTTTCTAAATGTCCATTCTCGTTTTTTGCAACATCTGTTAGCAAATGGCTTACCGCGTCGACGTAAACACCGAAATATACACAACTGCTTTTGGGGTTCTTTATTGACTTACGAACAAGCATAAGTGTGCGGCTCTGTGCCAAGACTTTAACACGCCATTTTGTGTCGTTTTTGAATACGCAAAAATGATCATATAATAATCTATTATATGAACACTTTTTTGAAAATACAGGAAAAGAAAAAGCGCAACAAGGCAAAAATTCGACAAAATCCATAGATATTTCGGCAAAAGTCATGGAAAATACGGCAAAATAGTGAAAAATTTGAACATTAAATTCAGAAAATTATTGACAAACGGGTTGGACAGGCATATAATTGATACAAAAACGTTCATATAATAGATTATTATATGATCATTTTTTGAGTTGGCAAGGCGATGCGCCTTGCTTATTTTTTTGCAAATTTTCGGGCCACAACGTTCGGTCAAAAACAAGCCACAGCAACAACAAAATCCCCCCCCAAAAAAAAGCAAAACACACAACTGTGCCCCTTAAGCGCAACGCACCAAAAAACAAAAAGTTTTGGCCCACAGCAAACTAGCACAAAAAAATCTTCCACTTCCAAAACAAACTTGTTCATTTTGAAAATGTGTTTTCACGACAAAACCACTGCACAAAAGCTAACTCTGTGCACGCAAAATGACGCAAAAACACGCCTACGTTAGTTAAAAACATGCACAAAAAGCGCAAAAAAACAACGCCCTTGTTCGGGCGTTGTTTTGATTTTGTTGTTTTGCTATTCGATGACTGCAGGACGTTCGTCGCGTTCGCGCTTATCCATGAACTCGATCACTTCGTCGGCAGTTTTGCCTTCCATGAGCATTGCCACTTCTTCGGTGTGGATTGTTTCCTTTTCCACAAGCACTCTTGCCATGTTGTGCAAAACGTCAAGTTTTTCCGTGAGCAGTTGCGTTGCACGCTTGTGGCAACTTTCCACAATTTCGCGAACTTCTTCGTCGATGATGTTGGCAATTTCGTCGGAATAGCCTTTTTCCGTTTGGTAGTTTCTTCCCACGAAAATTTCGCCTTCACTGCCATAGAACACGGGGCCGATTCTGTCGCTCATACCCCATTCCGTCACCATTTGGTGAGCTTTTTCCGTCAGCGCTTTGATATCTCCGCTTGCGCCTGTGCAAACGTTTTTGATGACCAATTCTTCCGCAACACGTCCGCCCAACGTCATGGTGATGTCGTCCAACAACTGTTGCTTGGAAACATGGTTATTGTCGTTTTCGGGGCGAGTCATTGTGTAGCCTGCCGCCATTCCGCGAGGAATGATTGTCACTTCGTGAACGGGATCGCAATATTTCAAGCAGCCTGCCAAAATGGCGTGTCCCGCTTCGTGATAAGCCGTGATTCTCTTGTCCGGTTCGGTGACCAAACGAGATTTCTTTTGCGGCCCCATCACAACCTTGTTGATGCCTTCGTTAACGTCGGACATCGTGATAACTTTTCTGCCGGCACGAACGGCCAAAATTGCAGCTTCGTTCAAAAGGTTTTCCAAGTCGGCACCGGTGAACCCTGCCGTGATTCTTGCCACTGTGCGGAAGTTGACGTCCGGCCCGATGGGCTTTTTGCGTGCGTGCACTTTCAAAATTGCTTCACGTCCGCGAACGTCGGGACGATTGACGTAGATTTGTCTGTCGAAACGGCCGGGACGCAACAATGCCGGGTCCAAAATGTCTGCACGGTTTGTTGCCGCCATAATGATGATGCTTGTGTTTGTTTCGAAACCGTCCATTTCAACAAGCAATTGGTTCAACGTTTGTTCGCGTTCGTCGTGACCGCCGCCCAAACCTGCGCCGCGTTGACGACCAACAGCGTCGATTTCGTCGATGAAAATGATGCAGGGCATGTTTTTCTTAGCTTGATCGAACAAATCTCTCACGCGGCTTGCGCCCACGCCCACGAACATTTCAACAAAGTCCGAACCGCTCATTGAGAAGAACGGCACGCCTGCTTCGCCTGCAACGGCTTTGGCAAACAACGTTTTGCCCGTTCCCGGAGGGCCAACGAGCAG
The DNA here is from genome assembly GCA_964598315.1 of uncultured Oscillospiraceae bacterium. Classification (GTDB taxonomy): domain Bacteria; phylum Bacillota; class Clostridia; order Christensenellales; family CAG-314; genus Fimimonas. Next base: position 26,710 of record CAZRBI010000019.1, on the reverse strand, counting down.
CACGCCTTTGGGAACTCTTGCGCCCATATCCGTGAACTTTTTGGGATCTTTCAAAAAGTCGATGATTTCTTGCAGTTCTTCCTTTTCTTCGTCGGCACCGGCAACGTCGGTGAAACGCACCTTCATGTTTTGAATTGCTCTTGCGCGCGAACGACCGAAATCCATGTTTTGGTTGTTTTGCTTTGCAATTTGACGGAACATGTACACGCCCAACACAATAAGCAACACAACCCACAGCACCGGCATGACGTAGTCTGTCCAACTGGTGGCGTTGGGGTCGGCACTGGTGTACTTGATGTTGGCATAGTACGTTTGTCCGTTCACCACGATGCCGTCGGCAATGGCACTGAGAATAAACTCGTTCAATGCATTTCTATCCGCCGTCACAAAAGTGTACTGTTTGTCGCCGATTTTTGCAACCACACTGTAGATGTTGAGATGCACGGAATCGTATTTCAAAATATCTCTTCTGAATTCCGCTTCGGTGATTTCCGTTTTTGTGTTGCCCAACGTTTGCCACATGATGACAAACAAGATGATCAACAACGCAAAGCACAGAATGGAATAAACTATTCTTTTAGACTTCTGTTCCAAGGTTCAATCTCCTTCAGGCGCACCCAGGGCGCACTTGTTGTTTTCAAATTGTGTTCTAACTTGCAGTATATCACATTTGAATTTGAAATGTCAAACGTATCGCTGCATCGCCGCACATTCTTCGGGGCGTGTGATTGTGCCGCCCACTTTCTAGAATGTGTAATAATTTTAATATCAAACGCTTGAAACATCCTTAAAATTTCACTTATGTTTGAGAAGTTACGATTGCTTGCACAATGAACGTTGCAACCGTGTTGACAAGCCGCAGTTTTGAGCTGTTAAGGGTGTAGAAATCTTCCATGCCCTTATCCGCCACTATGCCGACTATGCCGACGTCGCCCACCGACGGCAAGTTTTTGTTGGTTGCCGCACCGGGAACAAGCCCTCCGTCGAAAATTTGCACACGACCGATTTGCTCGCGATTGCCTACGGCCGCATCCACCACCGCAATTTGGTTTTCGGGGTGCAATTTTCTCACAAACTCAACACCGTATAGCAGATTTTCTGCCGTGACGTTTTGTCCGCATAGCCCATAGACAAAGCACGGACACGCCATTTTTTCGTTCAGCAACGTTCCCACCCTGGGGCCGAGGCTATCGGAAAACACCTTTTCCGTGCCTATGCACAAGAACACGGGATTTTTCAATTTTTGTTTTAGCAATGCGGCCAAGGCTTCTTCGCCGTTCGGCGCATAGACACTTACTTCTTCCACTTGTTTTCCTCCGTTGGAATTTGATAAAACAAGTGTGTGTCGCGCAACCTATTTATACAGAGCAATTCCGCGCAACTTTTGTCGACACCTTGCAAACGACGTCGAAAAAACAACAGGTTGAGAATTCCACGCCTTCATGGTTGCAAATATCACCGATCCAACACGTGCGCGCTCAACCGTCGCATCATCCGTGGCGTTTTGTTGTGTCGGGGCGAAAATTTTTGCCACATGCCTCGAATCGACAAATATTCACGTTGAAAATAGGTTATAATTTAGCGACGACGCGCCAAAAGTGCAATGGGCGGAATCGATTCGTCATTTTTTGTTGTTTCTCAACATTTTTCGACAAATTTCGACATTTTCTTCCAAAAATTGTGCGCACAAACACCCCATCGCCCGCGCCACTTGCAAAAGTATTTTCGGCACCCGTGTTGGCTAGCCAAACTGCTTATTTTTTGGTAAGCCGAGCCAAACTCGACAACCTTGTGCATTGGTTATTTCCAAAACTATAGTTGTTTTGTGAAAACACGTGCCGCGTTTGACTCTTTGTTCATTTGTTTTTCAAAATTATGGTTGTTTTGCCTTTTTGTTGTTCACAATCTCAAAAAAACAACCAAACAAGTGTCACTGAAATGCCGACTCCTCAACAAAAACTGTCATTTTTTGCAGAAATCCATATCGCGGCCGGCAACTGTGCACATTGGCTTTTCAAAAATTACAACTGTTTCGCTCTTTTGTTGTGCGCAACCTCAAAAAGAACAACAAAATGCGCGCCATTGACATGCGTTTTTTCAAAATTTTTCCGCCTCAAAACGTCAAAATGCAACAATATTTGACAATTATACTTTATTTTCTGAAATATTTGTGTTATAATCTACATACTTCATTAAATACGGCTATTATAAAAATAAATTTGCTCGTTTTTTCGGAGGTGATTGATTTTGGATCAAATGGGAACGTACATTGACATTGCCCTGATTGTTATTGCAGGCTTGGCATTTATAATCGGGTTGGCAAAAGGCTTGGTAAAACAACTCAGCAAGCTTTTGAGCGGTTTTATTTCCTTTGTGGGCGCAGTTGCATTGACGGCAATAATTATTGAAGCGCTTAAAAACACGACGTTTTTCTTTTCTTTCGCAACAACGACAAGCAGTTGGTTCAGCGGCGAGGTGTTCACCGCCACAGTTGCGCCGTCTGCGGAAGCCGTGGCCGAACTTTTGAACAATTCCGGCGCATGGCGCATACTGGCATTTATGTCCGAAACATTTGCATCGAACATGGCCACGTTGGAATTCACCACTTTGGGCCAATTGTTCGGATACTTGGTTGCCGTGATAATCACTGCGTTTGTGATTTGGTTGGTTCTGTACATCGCACTCAAATTCATCATCAAAGGCATCAAATCGTTGCTGTTGAAACTTGTGCACTTGCCCGTCATCAAAACAATCGACAAGGTTTTGGGCGCAATTTGGGGCGTATTTGTAGCTTACTGCATATTCATTGTGATTCTTCTGACCGGCGTTGAAGTTGTGTTCATCAAATTTTTCCCGGCAGACACCCCGGAATGGCAGACCGTTCAAGAATTCATTGCAAGTTCAAAAATTCTTTGCTTTGCAAACAACACCAACGTCATCGGCTCGTGGATTGCCGAGAGTTTGGAAGTAACGTTGCCTGTTCTCGGCGCGCAGCCCACAATGTGACAATTTCGGCGCAAACACTTGCAATAAGTTAGCGTTTGCCGAATTGTTTGTAGTTGTTTTGTTTGTGGCCACCACACATCATAAAAAACCCGTCGACAAAAAAACACCATATAAAGCAAAAAAGTCTGTCACCACCGTGACAGGCCTTTTGTTTTTCGCTGCAACCAATAACGGCAAAATTACACTTCGCCATTGATATTGCAAAATTCTTTTTCGATGCTACGCAAAAGTCTTTTTTACTTTTCTTGTTCCAAACGACGTTTTGCCTTGTAGAGCACAACACCCGTTACAACACCAAACGCAAAAACAACGGCGGCTACGACGGAAAACACAATCATTGCAACGCGCACGCTTTGCCACAGCGAACACACCAACGCCGCAATGGCACCCATTGCAACAACGTATCCGCAAATTTCCAAAATGAGAGTTTTTTTGGAAACAACACGCTTTTCTTTGGAATACATCAACACAAAAAACAAACGATGTTTGCAGTCCACGCACTTTTGCGTGTTGCTTAAAAACTCCATTTTGTCCACGCTGTACACGTTGACAAAAGAAATCACCATCACCGCCAGCAACAATATGTAGCCGGCAATGAACGCACCAAGAATCTCGGTGTTTGCCAAAATTGTGTTCAGTGCAAAAAGTATCGTCATGTTCGTTCCTCCTTTGTTTTTCAAAAATATTTCAGCGCACTTTTTCGTATCGGCTTGTTATAGTCACCGACAAACTCTGTTCCGCCGACGGTTCACCCGAAAACGCATCTGCGGAGTATTCCACCGTGTAAGTGCCGGCTTTCAGCGTGTAAACGTCCGAGCCGTAGGGTTTGGAAACGTACTTTCCTTCTTCATCGTACAACAAAACGTAGCCGTTCATAACGTCGTTCGGGCTTTCGGTAACAATGCAATAATTGCCGTCTTCCGTAACGGTAAACGTAGCCGTCGCACCGCCGTTAAGACCGTCGCAACACACCGATCGATACCGCAACAACGTTATTTCCTGCGTCGTTTCCGTCAAAACATAGGCCTTTTCTTGCAAAGAAGATCTTGCCAGCGTCAAATCGAACGGGAAAGACGTTGCATTTCTGTCGTTAGTGGTAACAACAATCGTGTACTCGCCCACTGCCAGTTTCAACAACATTTCCGATCCGTTCGGATACACGTAACTTTCCTTGTCGTTCAAAACAAAACTCACTTGCAGGGCGTTCTTTTCGGCATTGCCACTTAACGTATACAAGCCTTCCGCGGCCTCAAAGCGGAACACAACGGCGTCGCCCCAACATTCTACGGCATCTTGCATTTTTCCGTCTGCACCAACGGCAATGGGGTTGTCGTAGTTGGGGAAAGTTGCCACGGCCGCCTTGCTAACTTGCACAATTGCTTGGTCGGGGCGATTCCTATCGCTAAACTGCATACACGCCAAATATAAGCCGTTTAATTCGTTGTATTCGCGCGTGTCCACACGGGTTGTGCCGTCTGCTTGGAACAATCTCACCGCATATCCGGACGTGGACGTGATTGCGTACAAGCCGTGTTGAAAATTCATAGAAAACCATTGCTCGGTTTTCTTGGATTGCGAAAGCGGAACGGTAAATTCCGACGTGCCGGCCACGTCTAACGGCAAAAAGTTTTCCAGTGCTTGCTGTGCCGTATCTTGTGCGGCAATTGGATATTCATCCACCAAACGTAGATATTTTTGTTGGATTTCGTAAGTTGACGTGGCAGTGATTTCGTACTTTTCCGTCTCATTTTGACGCGTACACAACGAAATTTTTTGTTCCACCGTCAGTTTTGTGCCGTCGGCATCGAACGTATACGTTGTTTTGACGTCGAACAGCGATTTTGAAAAATTATTCAGTCCCCAACTTATGCCTTCGGAATGGTAGCGAACGTTATCCAAGGTGTTGTAAGCAACAAACGTGTTTTCATCCACTTGTGTGACGCTTCCGAATTTATCGCCCGCAGAATACACAGTCAGGTTTTGAGCGTAACGATTTTTCAAAATCCGTGCGTCCTCTGCGGTGCTGTCGTTGAAGACAGAAACGTTGCCCTCTCGCAGCACCTCACGGACGACGCCGCTGCCACCAGTGAAATAGCCTTCACCGTCGCCTGTTCTGCCGTTTTTCACGCACACGTTATCTGTTTTGCAGTCGTTACGCAATTCGAAGCTGTAGGTGTCGGCTGAGCTTTCGCCAAATACGCTAGTTTGATATTTTTTGCTTACAACGTTCACAGAAACGGCATTGGCATTGTCTAGCGACGCTTGGAAATTCGACAATTTTTGCAAAAGCACCGCGCCGTTTTCTTCCGCATAAGTCGGGCGTTGCCACTGTTCTTCCGCCTTTACAACGTAACCCTCTGCTTTTGTCACGGCAATTGTGTTGGTTTCCGTTTTGATGTCGTATTCTCGATTGCCCCACGTGCCACTAACAATTTTGCTTGTGGGAGAATTGGCTTTCAGCGACAGCGTTTGCGTGCCGCTTACAACTCGATAGGTGGAATAAGTATCCCACTCCGCCTTGTGTTCGTAGGTGACCACGACAGTACACTTATCCAACGTAAGTTTCGGCACAAATGCGGCTTTAAGATGCACCACTGAATAATCTGCGCCGTCGTGTTCGTAATCGACGAATATTTCGAACCATTCTTCAATGTTTTCGGCCGAGATTTTGACTGCGTTTTGCGGGATACCGTTCGTATCATCTTCGTTGCACGCCACGACACACGCACTGCAAACGCACAAAACAACAATCAACAAACAAAAAACTAGCTTCCTTTTCATTGCTTTCACAAATTCCTTTCTCCCTGTTTTCCACGTCGTACACCGCAAAATTGAATTGATAGAGTTTAACCGCTTGCGGACGCTAAAACATTGTTATTGCTCCGTCGACCAACCCGGTTGTTAATTCAAAAACGCAGTTCAATACATTGAGTATACCATTAAAAAGCACAAAAATCAATGGTTGGTTCGATTGCTTTGCATATTTGAAGCTCGAATTTCGGAACTTTTTGCCTTCTGCACGCCATGTTTACGTTTGCATACTTTATGTAAGACAATATTCAACAGCACGACCGCAATTTGCATTTCGCAAGCGCCACATCGAAGATGTGTTTTGTCTTGCGTAGCATCCCACAAAACAGAACGACACCAAACTACGCCCATACCGATTTGCGCACATTTCAAAAAATGCAAAAAAACACACAACATAAAGAGCCGAACGCGTTTCGTTGGTACATCGGTTAGCGACACAAACGTCGGAGCAATCACTATCAACGCCACAAAAACAGATACTTGTGCACCTACTCCTTAAAAATAATTTTTCTATTGCAGCCATCGTTTTAATGGTGTAAAGCCGTTGGCGGCCGAAGTTTCTGCAGCAATTGACAACGCTATACAAGTCAACGACGACAGCTTCCTTCACGTTATCGCCAACGTTCCCGGATTGTAGAACATTTGGGCTTTTGATACGATTTGTTGTTTTTACATACACTTATTTATTGTCATTCGCCAAAGAGGCAATAGTTATGCCTTGTAGTTACTGCCGATTTTTCGAACTACACGTACTTCTAAAAATGTATAAGGAATATAATTATGTCGCGATTGTCCGCCCCACCTTTCTTGTTTTACTGTTATACCGTTTTATACTTGGGTGACCGCACTCCTATAAATTAAAATCGCATTGCCCCTCGTTGCCCATTGCCGATTGCTCTTTTTCGTTTTCATGAGTTGTTCGACGATTTTTCACAAACACATTGCAAACATTACGAAAGCGAAATAATTATGCTTTGCCGTTGCGGAACCTCCGGCTTCAAGCTCCCATGCGCGCTTTCAAAATATAATGATAAATAACTTTGATACGGTTAGCAAAAAAACATTCTTCTCTTGTTTTACGACGGCATTCGTTGATACTTAGAGCATCGTGCGTTGCCGAATAAAATAGCAATACTCTTTCATTAACACCACTTATGAATTGTTTTTTTGTTTTCGGGATTAATTTCTGTTTTTCTTCAAACACATTGTGGTCGTTCACCAAAGTACAACTCTCGACGTTTTGCAGTTAAAGCGTTTCAAATTCACGGACGGTGTACACTTTTAAAATGTGACAAAAATGTTTGGACGCGTTCGACAACTACATGTTTACTTGTGTTAAAATTTTTGAGCCAATTTTCAACAGACACCTTATCTAGGACCAAAAGCATTTTGTGCAACTATCACAAAGTGGCCGTTTATATTGTATGCGCGTTGCGTCCAAACAAAAGAAAAGATAAAATCACGCAATTCACCTTTTGAAAAGCCAAATTTTTCGGCAAGCAGTAAAGCATCGTCCGGATCTTTCACGGAACAAAAGAACGCTGATCACTTTTGATTTTTCGGCAAAACTGTCGATTTTTTTTGATATTATAATATTATATGTACATGTTTATAACATTATGAAATATTTCAGGCAACGGAGTTTTTCGCGCCAACTTTTTTATTGACAAAATAGCATTATATTTTCAAAACACTTTCGATGCATAGTTGTTGCAGAACAAACTGTGCACGAACAATACTTTGGCTCTATGCCGCGGAAACGCCCTATTTTCTAACGTCACCGATGCTAATTTCCAATCAACACTCTATCAACACATCATGATTCACCTTTTCGGCGCACATTTTTAGCAAAATCACCGATATCCAAGATGATTTACCTAGATATTCTCGTTATAATACAAAAAAACGGTCGCCACAAAGGTCAACGCCACATAACGTTGCCAATTTTGCCGAAAAACATTCCGAAACACAAATCCGACTTATTTTTCCAAATCATACTAGAATTACGCAAAGTGAAAAGCTTTTCGTCGAACAAACAGATCTCGCGCCCGTTGTTCAGAAGCCAAACACTTGCAACAAATAACAACACGTCAGAGGCATGACAAAAACGCCCTCAGAAAACTAGACGGCACCACTTTCCGAACACGAGCACAGCAATCAAAGAGTATCGAGTTCTCTTGCCAGCTATCCTTTTCCTCTGACACTACCGCCACGACGTTGCTCATCATTGTCATCACCGCAATCAATTCATAGTGCACGGCGCGAGCAAAGATTTCTTTCAGTTTTCGAACATGCATGACCACAAAGCATGAGTTAGTTTTTTTAGTACACTTTAATTAAAACAGAACAAAAAATTCACAACTCACAAGAATGCAGCAATGCACAGAGTCTTTTTCACAAAAGTTCACACCAACCAATCAACTTTATATACATTCTATTGTTTTCTCACGTAGCCAACAACATTTTCTCCCCGAAACTCACCTAAAACCCCAAAATATCACCACTTTAACAACACAAACGCGACCAACGCGACACCTCATTTTTTCAAAGAGAGCATTTCGCACGCACAAAGCGTCAATTTTTCGTTAATTTCCAGCCTATTTTGCCCCAAAATAGACGATTTTGGCCCCAAAACCGTGTTTTTGGGCCAAATCCAACTTATTTTTATCAAAATGCGCTCCCATAATTCGCCGCCAAAGTGATTACAAAGCAACCGCCCCTCGTTCAAAACATTTACAATGTCGTCAATATATCAAAAAACAAACCTGTCAACCCTTTGTTTCACGTAAAACAAACAAAACACTACCAGCACACAAGTCTTTCGCATTCCCCGCAACGCCCGACAAAACGACCATCAACCACTGTTTCACGTGAAACAAAAAACCTCATGACAACAATCAACAAAGGAGACCGCTGTAACAGAACAAAAATACGAGCACAGCGCACAAGGCCTTATAAATCTTGCCTGGCAGCTCAACAGTGCGTAATTAGTCACAAAATCGCCGAAAAACGATAGTGTTTGGTGAAATAATGGCAGAAAAACAGCAAAATACGCACGAAAAACATAAAAAACACACACAAAATATGTATTTGTCCGTTAAAATTGCCTAATTGGACAAGAAAACAGTCATGTTTCACGTGAAACACCAACAACGGCACATAGTTAACACCTCGCCAATCGCGTAATCCAAAAGTAACGGCATTGGCCAAACATTATCGACAACCAAACACCAAAGGAGTAAAAAAAACAATATAAACTCATGAAACTTGGCCACATGGGAGCAAAACCCATAAAAATGCCAGAAAAACACAAAAATCAGGCAAAATTGTTCAAAATCAACGCAAAACCACATCAAAAATGACGAGTCAATTCAGCTTAGCTTTACGCGAAACATAAAGCACAAATGAAATGAGCACCAAAAGAACAACCGCAAAACAGCAATCAAATCCAACTGCATACGATAACTTTTGATCGCAAAATAAGCGTAAACAGCCCGAAATAACCCAATTCGTAACGATAACAGACAATAATGACAGCGCACCAGTACTAATCACCGCCACACATTTAAATCAAGCACTTCCAGCTAGAAATTCGAATAAAATTTAATTATTTTATATTTAAAACACGATCAAAACCAAATTTTTATCACTAAACCGAGCTAAAATTTCGATAAATTGATAGAATTTTGTGTCATAAACAACAAAATCGACGCACCATAGTTCAAAATCAACACGAAAACAAACATAATTTCGCTACCGCCAAAAAGAACATTCAAGTAAAACACTCGCAACAGCAGACACAAACAGCCAACAATGCCCCGAATTGTCCAATCCCTCAATAATCGCTCAAGAATTCAACACAAACATGTACCACACACCAAGAAGAAATATCGTAAATATCACAAATAATGGCAACAAAACCTCCACACATAAATGCAAAATTCAATCAAACACAACATGCTTCCAGAACAACACGTCAAGACAATAACGCTCAACCGAGGCTATTAGTCATCAAAATCTCAAAAACAACAGAAAAGGCAACGAACATTAACAAGAGAATTGGCAATTCGCGAACAATGTTCATTATAAAGCAATAATGAACAGATGAGCAAAACAAATTGCATTCCGCAGACAGAATGGCGTGAAAAATTCCCGGATTTTTCAAAATTTTGTCCGAAAAATTCTGTCTGAAAGGCTATTTCAGCCAGGAAATATAACATAATTATTCGCAATTAATTTGCAGTTAAATTTTAGACTTCGAGACAAAAATCTCAACAACAAAAGCTCGACAACTTCTTCGATAATTGTTTATGTCTGGCATACTATCTGCGAAAAATGTCGTTTCAAGCGAGCAATCAAAATACCAAAGACAAACATCGCGCTCTCGACAAAAGAGGCCATCGGGTCCAAAATTAAATTTTGCACAAAAAAAAGAATATCTGGACAATAATAACGGCGAACAACCTCAAAATATCTACAAAATGTCGCCACAAGCCATTCAATGCCGCACAACAGCAAACAAACTCAAAAAGCCGACAATAAACTACCCGCAAAACAATAAATAAATCACATATTTCAAAAAAAAGCGAAACGGAATACCGGAAATCACGAAAACTCGTGAGCCGCAAAATCAGCTTTAAAATGTGAAATAATATAAATCGAACTTCAAAAAGACATTAAAAAATAGTAATTTCGACTTTAAGTTTGCTACGCACATATAACATAACTATAACTCAAACATTCTCGTCGCAGAAGCCAAACTCGCCAGCAAAATTATATAGAATTAGTAACATTTTTAACAATCGCGAACGATGTTTACCGATAAGCAAACATGCACGATTCGGATATAACGCGTTATAATATGTCGATATTTGAAGATATTTGCATGCACAATTCGGATGTCGCCAAACCTCATAAATTCACGAAAGGAAACAAGTTTACACTTCCAATCACAAACGACAACACATCCACTCGACACAAACAATACCCGCTATCGCGCAACACCAAAAGACGGTATTGCATCAAATTGTCGTTTCGAGAACAACACTTACATCACTCAAAAATATTGCCGGAAACAGATACGCTGCACACGAAACACGATATCAATCATAAGAGAAGCTACAAAGGACACCGATAAAAACAACCGATAGCGTAACACAATTGAGCCTTCAAAAAGTATTGCACACTATAGCAAAAGCGACAGACAAAAAAACAATTTTTCAAGCAATACAGTAGCCATTATTTACATTAAAATTGCGCGTAATTTTCAAAATTTTTACACACGTATAATCATAATTGACACGCATCAACTAATAATCCAAGTTCACACAAAGCAATGATCCAGGACAAGCTATCGATTGCAAGAGATCATATCCGTCAGCCACAACAAATCATGCCGGTTCAAAATTCAATCATGATCACAAGAATAATAACAACAACTCAAATACTGCGCACAATCGCGCACCGACAAAATTAATTTCAAAAATCAACTTCGCATTAATAAAAAAAGCGTACTTTCAGAAACATCTTCACACGTATAATAAATTAAAACACATCTTGATTCAAACAAATACTCAATTTCATCCGGTGCCAACACAAAAAAAGAATATTAATCGCAACAAACAACTCAGCCGCACCGGCCAAACAATAACCAATTGCCGCCCATTCGTACCGCCCAACAAAAACATTCATGCATTATCGCAATTGCTGTATCACAAAGCAAACAACATTATCAAATTGCAGTCTTTACAATTGTTAGAATATAAAACGCGAACTTTACGCCAATTTTTGCATACGTATATTCAAAATTGACACACACTACACCAAATTCCATCCACTTTTACAAAAAATGAGAACAACCCGCACCAAAAAGACATCGTTCTTCCTGCAAACAATCCGGACACCGGCAACATACTCAATCAAAAACCATTCAAACCGTCCACAAGCAAGTCGACACAGGAGCCTTACGACCAGACAAAACATATTCAAATTGCATAACCTCAACAACATTTCGACATGTTTTCGTCAAGAATATTCACAAATTTTTACACATGTATTTATTTTAAACAGGTTCAATACATATAAAAGTCTATCAATCCTCCCAAAAAAGAAACTGATAAAAGGATAAGGTTTATCAAAAGAATGAATTTGTCGTTGTATTTTTAATGATTTGCGCTGCACAACGGGCTCCGAAATACCTCTTGACACTTGGCATAGAATCAAGCATACTCGAGGTATTGAAGTTAAGTACGCTGCAACCGGGGATGTGATTAGATATACTCAAAATCACACATCACGTCTTAAATAATCATACACATTTACGTCAGTTTAACAAACAAAAATAAAATTACCGTCCGACAAAAGCCATCACAAACATGCGCCATGCATCCGTTTAGAATTTATTATACAGTCGGTTTTCAAAAATGTTGCGCTTTTCGCACGCGCTTCAATATCGGAATACAGCTATTTATACTTTTAGCAACACGCGCACATCATGTTTTAACAATTATGCTTTTTGCAACAATAATCCTCAATCCGCAACAAGTTGCAAAAACGCAGTTATCAAAGCGACAACAAACACTCCACGCAACCCCACATCAATCGCATAGCAACAATCAAAGCGACGTTACAGCTTACAAAAAGACACTTCGAACAAGTCGAAATGTCTAAAAATACACTTTAACCAGTATAAAAATGCACTTTATTTGTATTTTCTGAACTAATTTATATATGGCTCTCAATAAAGTTGCATATTTTTTTCGCGCATCAGGCATCAAACAACATCAAAATATTTTTTCGCTACATAAACCAATCATTGTTTGTACAACCGGTTTTTATACACAAAAATAATTATCACTCCGATAAAAAGAGCCACAGGAGCGCACATCGCCAAACAGTTACAAAAAATCCGCGATAAAGGCACACCGGTACGCCGTAACAGCCCAGACAACACTACTTTTTCAACAAATACAACACCGAACCATCCGCTGGTTTTCTTGCAGACAAAAAAAGAGACGCTTCGAACAAGTCGAAACGCCTTAAAATACATTTTAACGTGCACAAACGTACACCTTATTCGTCTTTTCTGAACTTATTTTGCATCCAATCCTCAACAAGATTGCAAATTCTGTCCAAATCGTCTGCCGTGTAGTAGTCGATGTAGATCCTGCCCTTGTTGCTGTTTCCAATAGCAGAAACTTTCGTGGCGAACGTGCGCTGCATGTTTCCCACAAGTTCGTGCAACTCCTTGCATTCGGCAACCACGGGCTTTTCTTTGGGCGGTTTCGGGCTCAAAAACTCACGCACAGCCTTTTCCATTTCACGAACGGTCATCTGGTTGTCACAGCCTTTCAAAGCCAACTTGTATTGATGTTCTTGCGGAACAACAACCAATGTTCTGGCATGTCCGGCAGAAAGACGACCACTTTCAATCAAATCGATAACGTCGTCACTAAGAGTGAGCAAACGCAACGTGTTTGCAACTGCCGAACGGCTTTTTCCTATTCTGTCGGCAGCAACCTCTTGCGTCATATTGAATTCTGTCATCAAAGTGCGAATGGCACGTGCCGCTTCGATGGGCGTCAAATCTTCACGTTGCAAGTTCTCAATAAGGCTTATTTCCTTAATTTCTTGCGCAGTGTAGTTGCGAATTATTGCGGGAATTTCCGTCTTGCCGGCAATTGCACTGGCACGAAAACGACGTTCACCGGCAATTATCATGTAACGCTTGCCGATAGGCGTAACAACTATAGGTTGAACAACCCCGTACGTTTTGATACTCTCCGCCAATTCGTTCAATGCTTCTTCGTCAAACTTTTTGCGCGGTTGTTCTCTGTTGGGATCGATTTCCGTAAGCGAAAGTTGAACAACGCCGTCCGTACTTTCCAAAGAAACAGGTTCCGCGTTTGTTTTTGTCAATTCTTCAATATCGTTAAGGCCCATCAACGAGGCAAAGCCTCTGCCCAATCCTTTGTTAGCCATCATTTGTCTCCTTCTCTTTCAAGAAATTGTTTTGCCAAAGCCTTGTACGCAACCGCACCGGCGCAGTTGGGCGCGTGCAACGTGATAGGAACGCCAAAACTGGGCGATTCCACCAATTTTACGTTGCGGGGCACGGGAACAGAATAAACGGTGTCGCCGAAATATTTGAAAATTTCCTGCGTAACCTGTTTAGACATCGTCGTACGAACGTCATACATTGTCAAAATCACGCCGTTGATTCTTATTGCGGAATTCAGCCTTTGTTTCACAATCTTTATAGTGTTCATAAGCTGACTTAAACCTTCCAACGCAAAAAATTCACTCTGAATAGGAATAATAACCGAATCACTCGCAACCAACGCATTCAACGTAAGCAATCCCAAACTGGGCGGGCAATCGATAAAAATGTAGTCGTAATTGTCTTTTTCTACACTTAAAGCGCGTTTTAGCGCACTTTCGCGTGCAGTCATGTTAACCAAGTCCACCTCGGCAGCAGCCAAATCCATGCCACTGGGCAACATAGACAAATTGTCTATCACCGTGGGCAACACGGCTTCCGAAACCTTGCAATCGCCCATCAAAACGGAATACGCAGATCTCTCCAGTTTGTTCTTTTCAAAACCGAAACCGCTTGTGGCATTGCCTTGCGGGTCAAAGTCTATCAGAAGAACTTTCTTTCCCGTCATGGCAATATACGTTGCCAAGTTGATTGCAGTGGTCGTCTTGCCGACGCCGCCTTTTTGATTCGAAAACGAAATAACTTTTCCCATACGAACACCCTCATATAGTAATACAAATAAATAATAACACAAAATCTTCACTTTTTCAACAATATTGTGTTTTTTTAACAAAGAATTGTTGCAAAATGTTTATTTTGAGGAAATTACGCAAAAACAAACCCAAAAACAGATGCAAACCAACCACGTAAAGACAAAATACAACACACTCGACCGAGCCGGACATTATCAAACAACAATATGGCGTTTTTATTGCCACGCTTGCTTCAACCAAGCAAGCCTTTATTTTCGTTTATTCAACACGACGTTTCGTCTTTCGTGTTCTCTCGAAGAAAAAAACGAAAACTACGTCCAAATTCCGCCACGCAAGCTCTTATTCAATTGTTCGAGGCGAAAATTTCCAATGCAAAGCTTGCCCTGCGAGGGCACAAACAAGTCTATCCTGCAGTATTGTGTCAATTTGTTGAGATTTTTCACACAAAGTGGTACAATATAGCAAAAGTGAGGTAACAAAATGAATTCCACGATTGTAGCCCTTTCAACAGCCAGAGGTCGATCGGCAATTGCCGTAGTCCGCATGAGCGGCGACAATGCGCTAGACATAGCCAAAAAGTTTTTCCAACCGTTTCCGCAACAACCCAACTATCTGAAAGTGGGCACACTGCACACCGCACATTTCGACGAACATGCAATGTGCGTGTATTTTGCCGCACCGCACTCCTACACGGGTGAAAATACCGTTGAATTCCACTGTCACGGCGGAACGGCCGTTTGCGCGGCAGTGATCGAAACTTGCCTAAAACACGGCGCAGTGATGGCGCAAAACGGCGAATTCAGCAAACGCGCGTTCATAAACGGCAAACAAAACCTCACAAACGCCGAAGGTATCATCGAAATGATCGATGCAGAAACGGCATCCGCCGCAAAAGCCGGAGCAAATTTGTTGGAAAACAAACTCGGAAAAAGAATTGTGGAGCTTCAAACAACCCTTCTAGACTTGCTTTCGGCATGCGAAGTGGCACTAGACTATCCCGAAGAAGACCTCGAATTACCCACAAACCAAACAGTTGCAATCGCATTGAAAGACACAACCCAAAAACTGGAACAGCTCATTTCTACGGCTGCGCTCGGCAAAATTGCAAAAAACGGCATAGACGTGGCCATTGTGGGTGCTCCCAACGTTGGAAAAAGCAGTCTACTCAACGCACTTTTGGGAACCGATCGTGCAATCGTTTCGGATATTCAAGGAACCACTCGCGATACCCTTGCCGAAAGCGTGTTTTACCGCGACGTAAAATTCAATTTTGTGGATACTGCCGGGTTACACGAAACTTCGGACAAAATCGAAGCAGAAGGCATATTGCGCGCTAAAAGAGCGGCAGAAAACGCCGACGTAATACTCTACCTGGTGGACGATCCCACGGACAATTCGACATTCGTTTCAGAAAAGCCGGTGATAAAAATTTTCAACAAAAGCGATTTGTACATTGCTCCGCAACTGCAAAACGGCCAACTGGCACTATCCGCAAAAAAAGGAAACGTGGAAGAATTGAAAGAAACGTTATACAATATGTTCAATGCCGGAGATATTCAAAATTCGGACCTGCTCATAACAAACGAACGCCATTTGCAATGTCTGAAAACAGCCGTCGAACAACTGAAAACAGCAATGGCTGCAACGGAAACTTCCACGCTGGATATCGTCACGACCGCCGTCAGACAAGCTTGGGAAACGCTTGGACAAGTGACCGGCACAAACGCACAAGAGGACGTAATCAACAACATCTACAGCAAATTCTGCTTGGGAAAATAGTTTTTCTCTCGCACAAATAATATACTAAACTAACCGTTAATGTTGCATTTTCCTACATTTTAATTGTAGATTTGTGCAACTATCCAAAATTTACCGAACAAAAAAACAAACCACATCGGAAGGAAAAACCAGTGAAAGATTTTGATGTTATCGTAGTAGGCGCCGGGCATGCCGGCTGTGAAGCGGGACTTGCCGCAGCTAGATTGGGTTGCCGCACACTAGTGCTTGCAACCAACTTGGACACCGTCGCTTTTCTTGCTTGCAACCCAAGTATCGGGGGCACAGCAAAAGGACAAATAGTAAAAGAAATCGATGCACTTGGCGGAGAAATGGCAGTGAATGCCGACAAAAGCCTGTTGCAAATGCGCATGCTCAACCGCGGAAAAGGTCCGGCGGTTTATTCTCCGCGCGCACAAGTTGACAAAAACTTGTACCATGTCAACATGAAACAAACCCTGGAAAGTACACCCAACTTGACACTTCGACAAGGAGAGGCGGCATCGGTCGTGCAAACTTCCGACGGCAGATTTTCCATCACCACCGCAGTGGACTTAACCTACACGTGTTCTGCCGTTGTGTTCTGCTGCGGTGTTTATTTGAACTCGCGAACGATAGTGGGAAAATGCGTGAAAAACAGCGGCCCCAACGGATTTATGAATGCACAACTTCTTACGGAAAGTCTTGTAAAACTGGGATTCACCGTCCGCCGCTTCAAAACAGGCACGCCCGCGCGCGTAAAATTGCAATCGCTAGACTTGGCAAAAACAATCGAACAGTGCGGCGAATCGGACGTGGCACCGTTTTCCTATCTTACCGAAAGTATTCCCGCAACGAAGCGCAATTGTTATCTCACCTATTCTACGGAAGAAACAAAACGCATAATTTTGGAAAACAAGCATTTGGCACCCCTCTACAACGGATCAATCAACGGCGTAGGTCCACGCTACTGCCCAAGCATCGAAGACAAGGTTGTTCGTTTTGCAGACAAAGAACGGCATCAAATTTTCTTGGAACCGGAATCGTCCGATACGTGCGAATTCTACGTGCAAGGGGCTTCCACTTCCATGCCGGCATCGGTGCAAGAACAAATTTACCACAGCATCGAAGGCTTGGAAAACGTAGAAATCATGCGCGATGCCTATGCAATCGAATACGACTGCATCGACGCAACGCAATTGGATGCGACGTTGATGGCAAAACACATTGCCGGCATGTTTTTTGCCGGACAAATCAACGGCACAAGCGGCTACGAAGAAGCGGCAGCACAAGGAATTGTTGCCGGTATAAACGCCGAACGCTACGTACACGGCAAAGAACCTGTCGTTTTCCCGCGAGACAACAGCTACATCGGCGTGTTGGTGGACGACATCACCACAAAAGAAACGTTCGAGCCCTATCGTATGATGACAAGTCGTGCGGAACACCGTCTTGTTTTGCGGCAAGATAACGCCGACCTTCGCCTCACCGAACAAGGCCGACAAATAGGTCTTGTGACAGACCAACGCTACCAAAAGTTTTTGACCAGAAAAACGCTGATAGAACAAGCTCTCGTCGAACTGAAAAAGGTGATATCACCCAAAGTGTACAAAGAATTGTTTGAACGTAAGGGCGAAACTTTCACCAACGCAGGTTTGACGCTTGAAGAAATGTTGCGTCGCACGAATATTTTTGCAAAAGATTTGCAAACTTTGGGATACTTGCAAAACTTGCCCGAAGACGTGCTGTACCAAGTGGAAGTGGAAAGCAAGTACAAGGGGTACGTGGAAAAAGAATGTGAAGCAATCGAGCAAGCACGCAAATTGGAAAACAAATTGTTGCCGGAAGACATCGACTACGAAAAAATTGACGGCCTGCGCATCGAAGCACGACAAAAATTGCAAAAAATTCGCCCCAAAAATTTGGGACAAGCCGGTCGTATAAGCGGCGTTTCACCTGCCGACGTTCAAATTTTGATAGTGTATTTGGCCCAACATAAGGGCAACAAGTAACCCCCCCGAAAAAGAAAAAAGGGTAACGTTTGGAATTTGTGCGGGGCAAGATGGTTTTATTTGCTATTTACCCACTCTAAAACCGCACAAGTCTAGTTGCAGTGACATTCAGACATCACATGTCGCACGCCTCACGCAACATTCACACTTTGCACAAAAATGCAGCTACAAGTGTATTTTTCAACAATATCAAGGACGATTTTTGCACCTACATGAAAAACTATCTACTTCAAAACGCCAATATTCAACTATCCGAAGATGCCGTAGCCAAACTGAACGTGTACTGCGAATTCCTTTTGGGAGAAAACCAAAAGTACAATCTCACGGCCATAACAGAACCGTCGGCCGTGTGGGAAAAACACTTTGTCGACAGCATTTTAGGCAGCGTTCTCGTTCCGCAAAACGCAACGCTTTGCGATATCGGAAGCGGTGCAGGTTTTCCGTCGTTGCCACTTAAAATTGCTCGCGAAGACGTTTCCGTCACACTAGTGGACAGTCTTGAAAAGCGCATAAATTTCACAAAAACACTGTGCGAAAAAATCAACGTTTCGGCATCTTTCTTTCACGATCGCGCCGAGGATTTTGCAAAATCTCATTCGGAAAAGTTCGACGTTGCCACCGCTCGTGCCGTTGCGCCGTTGCCGATTTTGTTGGAATACACCGCTCAAATCGTTAAGGTGGGCGGCTACGTTTTGGCCTACAAAACCGACCTCTCCGAATTAGACGAAGCGCAAAACGCATGCAAAATTTTGGGCTTACGGTTGGATACAAGCAAGGAATTCGTGTTGCCGGACGGCAGCAAACGCTGCTTGCTTCGTTTTGTGAAAATTGCGCACACGCCGCCAAAATATCCTCGCGGACAAAACAAACCACGCAAAAATCCGCTGTAAAATTTGCAGCCACTTTATTTGATATTGTTTTTTCATTTTGTATATCTCCTTATAATTCTTAGTCTGCAAGTTTGTACCAGATATAAAAGTTAATTTCTATATCTCGACCTTTGTATTCAACGATTTTGTAGTAAGCACCTTTGAATTCGTTTGTTGAATTTGTAATTGGATGGCAATTTTGGGATACAGTCGTAAGTTCGAATGTATGCTTTGCCGTTTTTGCCGATTTGAGCTGTTATAAGCTCGTTGTCGGTAACGTATCAAACACCGGTTATTTTGGTGTTTTCGGTTCTACCGACTTTTGCGATTGAGTAAACTACTTTTTTTCATTTTCTTAAAACCTCCGTTTTTTATTTATGCCTTTCGGCAATGGGGCTAAGTAGCACTAGTCGAAAGTGAATAATATAAGGTTTTAGTCTTATTGAGGATTGCAAGAACAAACTCTGTTTAAGCGAAAATAGTGCATAAAAAACAGCCGGACAGATAACAGTCTGACCATATAAATACATATTTGAATTTTGAGTTCTATTTTTGTGCTTCTTGCAATACTCGCTGACTTGTGCTACAACGACACCACGAAAGGCATATAAAAACCGGAGTTCTCTTAACCAATGAAAAAAGGGGGCAAATTCCTACCGCTATTCGACAGAGATTTGAATCCATAATAAATAATGCAAAAAGTGCCATAAAATTTGGGCAAAGGCAGAGGGATTCGTCCCGAACAACGTGAGGGTGAGCGAAGCAAAGCGGAGCGCTACGTTATTTCGACAATTCCCTGTGCGAAGAGAAAGGGCGACAAGCCCAATAGGAGAAAACAAAAAAAGACGGATGCTGTTTTTGCATCCATCTTTTTGTTTGCGACTTAAAGGCGCAGTCGCCGTCGCTGGCGGAGGCAGAGGGATTCGAACCCCCGTGGGCTTTCACCCAAACGGTTTTCAAGACCGCCTCGTTATGACCGCTTCGATATGCCTCCGTATTCACAAACGCGCGCACGATTGCTTTTGTTTTGCCACAACCGACACGCGAACACTTGAATTATTATACCAACCGACACGTTTTCTGTCAATAACTTTTTTATACTAAACAACCTACTCATCGGCAGCAAAAAACCGTTATTAACACTAGTCAAATTCCCTATTCGTCAATCCTACGTTCGTAAAACATTCTGGAAAATTCAATTTTCTGCAAGTGCTTCACGTTCATTAACAACTACCTTTCTTCGATGTGTTTAATTAGGAATTTTCCTAATAAGCGCGTCTTTGAGAAAGAAAAGAACCATGCTCAAAAGTTTAATTGCTCAAGGGTATGTTATTTACTATCGTTTATTCGATTACTTTAATAATATATATTATAAAGTGTTTCAAAATGACACGGATAACTTAAACATTATACAAAATGCTCAAGTTTTGAATTTTCCTCTACAATTTTCTTTTTGTATTCATACATATTGTCAAAAATTGAATTAACAGCCATTCCGATTTTTTCTTATTTGCACATTATTTAATAGCAACTCTTTATTTTGCCAACTTTATCGACATAATCTTCTCTGAACTAAAATAGTTCTTGCAATTCCACTCCGTATGCGATACACTATTTGTGTCTATTTTCATTAGTATTTCCTCCTTCGGTGGTTTAATTCGTTGCGGTTGCCAGGCTACTTCAATTATACACCATCGAAGGAGAATACATTACTAGGCATAGGTAAACATTTTTGGTACCACCGCTTAAAGCGGTGGTTTTCTTTTTACAAAAGAAAACTGCTCTACAATGAATATGCAGGGCAGTCAACATCTAGCTATTTCATTTTTTTCGAAGCGAAAATTCTCACTTCCGACATTTCAAATATAGACACAATTGTTTGTCGAAATGAATTTTGTTGTGCAAAAACATCTAACGTACAACTCGAAAATTTACTAACGGAATTTAATCCCATAACCGTTTTGATGCAAATTTACTCGGTTGCTCGTCAAAACACGATTTTTTCACACTTCCAACAAAAATGCCGTCCAGAATGACGACATTTTTGCACAATTTCGCTTTGCAATTTATCTGTTTTTTACAAGTTTTATAAAAACTTATAATTTTAATTTATTTTTTACTCAAATCTGTCGTTAATTTATTTTCTTTTTCAGAAAGTTTTCGTTGTTTTTACTAGGCAATTTGTCTTACCGGAAGGATAAAATACAACACTTCGTCGCTGTTGTTGATTGTGATGACGCAACTGCTGTGTTGAGCAAATTCCATTTTGATGCTTTCGGCATTGATAACTTTCAGGCAATCATTGATGTATTTTGCATTGTATGCACAACGAACGTCTTTTCCGGAAAGGGATATCGTCACGTTTTCGCGAGCCGTTCCGTATTGGTTAGTGGAAGTGATGTTCATGTTGTATTCTTCAATATCCAACACAACAAGGTTGTTCTTGTCTCCTCTGGACATAATAGAAGCGGTGTTCAACGATCTTTCGAACGCTTCTTTGTTCACAAGCAACGACGACACAAATTCTTTGGGAATGATGTTGTCGTAGCGAATGTATTGTCCGGAAACAAGCAATCTTGTAAGCAATTTTGTGTTTTCCAAAACAACCAACAAGTAGTTCTTTTCGATGTACACTTTCAAAATGTTTTCGGAATCACCCAACAGTTTTGAAAGTTCGGAAAGACTTCTTGCCGGAACGGTGGCATTGATAAACTCTGTTTTTTCTTCCAATGCCTTTTTGCTCATTGCAAAACGATAGCCGTCCGTTGCAACAGCCGTCACGGCGTAGTCTTTTGCTTCGAAGTACACACCTTTCAACATGGGGCGACTGTCATCCGTAGCTACAGAGAAAATAACGTTGTTGATAAGTTCTTTGAGGTTTATTTCCTGAATAGCAAAGTACTTAGCGTCGTCAATTTGCTCGTTTTCGGGGTAGTCGTCCACGTCCAAAGTGGTTATCGTACACTCGCTGCCGGCCGTGGAAATAACCAATCTGCCGTCGTCGGATGTTTCCAATGAAATTTCGCCGGAATTATCCGCAACATTGCGAATGTAATCTCCGAAAACTTTTCCGGGAACAAGCGTGGCTCCCCCTACAACGACGTTGGCGTCTATGGTCTTTTCGATTGCAAGATCTTTGTCTGTTGCAAAAAGCGTCAACTTGTCGTTTTCTGCCGTCACTTTGATGCATTCCAAAATAGGCGCAACGTCTCTTACAGGCAAAGCTTTGCTAACTTTGGAAATAGCGTCGTTAAGATCCAAACCGTTTACGATAATTTTCATAGGTATTCTCCTTTTATTCTGCAAGGCAGGCAATGGCCTTTCACTATCAGTAACTATTCTACAGGTAGTAGTGGTATTAGGCGATGTGGACTTGTGAACAAGTGCCGTTTTTGAGGGTAAAAATATAACATTTTGGCCGTTAATTGCAAAAAACGAGCAAAAAACGGTGCTATGCCTCAAATAACTCGTGTGGATAACTTCGGGCAAAAATCCACAGTCCAAGTGGAATGTTTGTGGATTTCTTTTTTTACGAACGTCTTGGCGGCAAATATTTTTGTCGACGCGGTAGATGTTCGTAGAAAAATTACCTTCGAAACGGTTGTTCGCTTTCCGTAAACACTCGCCGTACACTTTTTTCAGTGCCAATTTTTACTTATATATTATACAATATTTCACAATAAATTGCAATACATAACGCAACAAAACTGTAACGTTTTGCAAAAACGTACCGTTTTATTCTTATTGTGAAGGTTGGAAACATCAACTTTTGCAATTTTTTTACTAAAGGAATGGCGAAAATGACAAACGGTACGGAAAAATATATTGAAACGGTCGCTTATCTTGGTAAGTTATACGATTTTTGGAATCAAAAATTATTTTGGAGTGAATTGGTTAAACCTGTTATCACAATTCAAGTAGATGTACGCAACAAGCTTATGGTTGGCGGTCTACTCAAAAGGTGTGGAAAGAAAATGAGCCGGATGATGGCGAACACGAATTGAATATTGTCGCTCGATATCTTGACCGCCCTATCGGAGAGATTGCCGAAACGCTCATGCACGAGATGTGTCATCAATATGCCTGCACAAGCTTTAAGATTGTTCTTGCTCCGGTAAATACCGTAACAAGCTATTCAAAAGTGTCGCGGAAGCTCACAGATTGGTTGTTACAAAAGTTGAATCCATGGGATAAGCACCTACAAGTTTATCTGCAGAAACTGCGGAATTGTTGAAAAAAAATTACCGAGGACAGAAAGGTGATTTATCATACGTCGAACTGTAACATCGGTGGTCAAATCGTCTAGTACACGCAAATAAGAATGCCCTTGTTGTCATGTAACGGTTCTTTTGTTGTGTTTTTAAGTGCGCTAGTTTGGCTTTAGACGCCGTCAATGTTAGCTGAAAAGGCGACGGCAAAATTGCCGCTTACCACAATTGAAACAGAAAACACCGTTCGATGCATTCTTTGGAAAGACCGGCAAAAATAAAATCTGTTCTTAATTGGCGGACATAGAGATAATCTTATTATATAAAATTTGCAACAAAAATACCGAAATTCACAAAAAACACTAAACAAAAGTTAAAAATTTGAAAATAAACCATTGAAATTGCGTTTGATGTGTGGTAAAATAAAAGCAAACACTGGAAAGGAGAACGAATGATGAGCGTACTTATTTGTGATGCCGACGGCGAATTGTGGTATACGCGTCAGGAAGAATTGGGCGTAGACTACATCAAGATGCCTTATTCGTACAACGACGAGGAGTTTTACTACGATCTTGGAAAAAACACCGATTTCAGAAAATTTTATGATGCCGTTCGTGGAGGAACCATCCCAAAAACAATGGCATTGAACCCCGACGAATACGTCGAGATATTGGAACCTTACTTTGCGCAAGGCGAGGACGTGTTGTACGTAAGTTTTTCGCACGCGATGAGCGGAACGTTCGGACACTTGGAAACTGCATTGAAAAGGTTGCACGAAACCTATCCCGAACGCAAGTGTACCGTGTTCGATACAAAGTCTATCAGTTTGGGTGCCGGCATACAAATGGAATATGCTGCGGAATTGAAAAACAAAGGTGCAACGGACGAAGAAATAATCGATGCACTGAAAACTTTCACCGACAGAGTTGCCGTGTATTTTGTCGTTGACGATTTGATGCATCTTAAACGTGGCGGACGTCTTTCCGGCGTGGCGGCATTTGCGGGAACGTTGTTGCAACTTAAACCCGTGTTGACGGTGGACAGTCGCGGAAGCTTAGCTGTGTGGAAAAAAATATCCGGCAAGAAAGCAGCACTGCGAGCCATTGCGACAAATGTCGAAAAAGAACTTACAGGAACTGAATTTACCGTGTACGTGCTGGATGCCGATTGCCCCAAGGAAGGAGATTACCTTGCGGACATGATAAAACAAAGTCGTCCCGAAGCGAAAATTTTCCGCCAGACGATAGGTCCCGTTATAGGTGCGCATTGCGGTCCCGGAACGATCGGCGTGATTTTTGTTGCAGACAAACGCCCCATTGAATTGGAGAGAAACAATGAAGAATAACCAACTTGTAGTAAAAGAAATTTCCTCTCGCAGAGATAAAAAGAAATTTTTCAAGTTTTTGATAGATTTGTATCGCGGAAATCCGCATGCTGCCCCGAATTTTTATTTTGACGAGTTTGCGGAATTCGATCCCGAGCAAAACGACGCTTTCAGATTTGCCGAATGCAAGATGTTTTTGGCCTATCGTGGCAGAAAAATCGTGGGACGTGTTGCCGGAATTTGGCACAAGGGCGTCAACGAAAAAAACAACGTGAAGCAATTGCGTTTCACTCGATTTGACGTAGTTGACGATTTTGAAGTGACAAAAGCTTTGTTTTCCAAGCTGTTGGCATGGGCGGAAGAAATAGGCATGGAAGAAATCATCGGGCCGATGAGTTTTTCCGATTTGAACGAAGAAGGCATGCTCATAGACGGTTTTGACCGCGACAGCACCTACATTGAAATTTACAATCACCCCTACTACGTGACGCATATGGAACAGTTGGGCGCGCACAAGGTTGTGGATTGGAATTGCTACCGTATCAAAGTGCCCACCGAGTATGACGAAAGACTGACGCGTATCGCACAACACGTTGCAAAGCGCAACGGCTACGAAGTGGTAGATTTGGTTCCGTTGCTGAAAGAAAAAGGCCAAAAACGTTTGAAAGCACTTATAATGGAAGCATTGGACGTGCTGGACGTTGCTTTTGAAGATCTTTACGGAACAAGCCCGTTGAACGAAAAGCAAAAAGCACGCGAAATGAATTCTTTGCTGTCTATGATACTTCCCGAACTGGCCTGTGTGGTGAAAAAAGACGACAAGGTTGTGTGCTACGGGTTCAGTATGCCAACAATGATCAAGGTTATGCAAAAAGGCAGCGGACACGTCATTCCTTTTGGTTTGTGCGAGTATATCAAAACAATGAAACATCCCAAAGTTGCGGAAATGATGTCTATCGGCGTGTTGCCCGAACACAAAAATTTGGGCGTTCCTGCAATCATTTTGGATGAATGTCTGCGCGGATGCATAAAGCTGGGCGTGGAGTACATGGAAACCGGCCCGGAATTGGAAACAAACCACCAAGTTCAAAACTTGTGGAAGAATTTCGAAAGAGAACTGGTGAAAAAACACCGCTGCTGGGGAATATCCGTCGAGGATTTGAAAAAGACGTTGGAAAACTAGCAAAAACATTTAGAACGTTGTAAGTCGAAAATAACGGGTTGTAAGCGATGGTTGTCTCAAAAACTTTAATAAATGATTTTGTTGTGATAACAAGAAAAAAGTAATTAAAAAGAACAAAAGCAGACGAAAAAATCGTCTGCTTTTTGCATGAAAATAGGTGTTCGATTGCGACAAACGCAAAGAGAAGTGCTTAATATTTACTTTTTTTGTTGGTTTTTTGCAGTGTTTGTGATGGTTCTTTCTTTTTGTAGTATGATTGTATTGCAAAATATTGCCGTCTGTCTTTATCTGTTGCAAACTTTTTAGTTTTGGTTTTTGCATAGGTCTTTGATTCTATCATTCTGCATACTCTCCTTCATAAATTGTTTGTACATAATCAAACACAGAATTACTTTCTTCTTCGGTGATTGCCATAGAATAATCGGCAAACACGATTTTTTGAACTTGACACAATCTCACGGCAAACGGTTGTTTTGCGCTATCGATGCCGATTATAAAATTATGTCCATATATCGGAGATATTTCTAGCGAAATAGGTACGAATGTGAATATTCGGTTATTTGTATAAATTTTGCAAGCTTTTTCTTTGTTTATTGCTTCACGCAGTGTTTCCATTAGCTTAAATTGGTACAAGTATTCTCTTTGTCCCAAAGTTTTCGACGCATATTCCGTCAAAAGAGTTCGAATATAATTTGTAAAATCCGTGTCGTAGAAAGCCAGTAGCTCGTCGTGAATGACAATAAAGTCTTCGTATTTATCTTTGCTTATACGAAAAGGCACATTCACAACAC
>CAZRBI010000018.1:0-30595 GCA_964598315.1 uncultured Oscillospiraceae bacterium | reverse complement strand
AAAAAGCAAATTATTGTGAAAATACGGCCTGAAAACGGTCGTATTTTTACTAAACATAACAGTGCGCACCTTCAAATAGTGCAAATTTTACACAAAATCAAACGCTACGAAAAAAAGAGGACTATCGGCAAGTTACGGATAGTCCTTTTTGTTGTAAAAAATGTTTTACTTTTTGCGAATTGATACGGGTACTTCGTTTTTCAAGTATGTTTCCCAAACGTTCATGCGGTCGTCTTCGCCAATTTGACGCAAAACTCTTGCCGGTACACCTGCCACAATGCTGTTTGGCGGCACGTCGCGCGTTACCACGGCACCGGCGGCCACAATGCTGTTTTTGCCTATCGTAACGCCGCCGCACACGGTTGCACACGAGCAAATCCAACAACCGTCTTCAATTGTTATAGGCGCAGAGTATTCCAAGTCGTGACGTCCGTCGGGATAGTTGGCATTCAGTCGTTCTTCCGCAACAAACGGATGGTTAGGCGTTGCCAAAGTGACGTTAGCACCCAGCCACACACCGTCTCCTAAAGTTATAGGTGCAACGTCCAACAAAGTGCAACCGTAGTTGAAAAAGCACTCGTTCCCCATGTGAATGTTCACGCCGTATTCGCAGTAGAGCGGTGCAAAACCGCCGGAATTTTTGCCCTTTATGGACGGAATAAGTTTTTCCAGCGCACGGCGCTTTCTGCGTTGCATCCACACCGGAATTTTGTTGTATCTATCGCAACGCACTAAACCTTGTGCATGCTGTTTTGCAATTTCTTTGCTTGCGGAATTGTATAGTTTTCCTGCAACCATTCTGTCCCATTCGTTCACACCGTACATATATGGCACCTCGTTTTTTCTTTTATTATACCGCACAATTTGCATTTGTGCAATATTGGCAGATAAAGTTGTTGCACATTTGTCACAAACCGGCGTGTTATTTTCAAATAAACGCTGTCGTTTTGGAATGAATTGTCGAATTGTTGCGTTGGACACGGTTGTTTGCGTTTTGTTGTGAACTTTTGTGAAAGCACATCACAAAAGCGATGCAAAGCACACGTTGTTTTCGTGCAATTTTCGTTGGGGGGGGCAGCAGTTGGGCTAGTTGTTATTTTTGTGCGTTGCCGCACGTTTTACTAAAATTTATATGGGGTAAAGAATTGTCTGCGTGTTCCAAGCCCGTTGTCACAGCCACGCTTTTGCGTTTTCCAATCGGCCCTCTTCGTAACGTAGCACTTGCTTTATCAACAATGTTACGTCGGGGTGCGCCTGCTCGCTTTCGTTCAACAGTCGATACAAATCGATAATTCCGTTCAACGTTCCTTGCAACATTATTTTTGCGGCGTGAGTGGTAGATTTGTCCATTGACATTTTTGCCTTTATGCCCATGTTGGCCATGGAAATCCACATTTTAGGTGCGGGTGTCGGCTCAAAATTCAACTTTTCGCCCAACATGCCTATTTGTTCGATAAATCCGTCGTATTGCTCCACCTGTTTGTGCAAAGATTTCGTCACGCTTTGTTCTTCTATGAATGGTAGCAGCGTTTTTATGCAACTTTGCGCCATTGTGACGTTTTTGTACAAGTCGGAAATTGCTTGCTCGGTTTTTTCAACGTCGCAGTCGTTTTCCGTGACTGTTGTTCTGTCAGTCATCTTCGTCCTCCTCATCATCGATGTCAAGGTGAACGTCCTCGTTTTGCAGTCTGTGCGGATCGAACGTGTCGAAGTATCTGTTTCGGCAAGTTTCGTAGTTTGCGTAGTATTCGTGCGGATTTTGTTTGCTTTTTGCCATGTTTTTTTCTCCTTTGTGGTAGTATTTGCCGTTTTTAAGAAATTTAATCTTTCCTTGCGGTAAACAGGCATATCCGGGGAAAAATTCGGTTTGCAGGGGCGTACAAACAAAGGACGCGAACACTGCGACGGCAACAAAATGCATGCATTTGTGTCGCGCTGTGGAATTTGACGGAGGACGAAACGTTTGAAAGGCGTAGTTTTGGGGCAAAAACCGCATGGATTTCGAACCGAACGACAGTATATCGGGCAGGGCTTTCGGCATTGCTAAATGTTCAAAAACTTGTTGAAAATGTTGTGGTCAATCGTTTGACAAAATTTGCAATATATCTTAAAATAGTCACAGCCGCTTAAAAAGGGTCATTTTGTCAAGCGTAGATTTGTCCGAGCAAATCTGCCACCCTTGTTTAGCGAGACTCTGAATCGGGAGGTAAAAACAATGTACGCTATCGTAAAGACGGGTGGAAAACAGTACAAAGTGACAGAAGGTCTTATTTTCGAAACAGAACTTTTGAACGCAGAAGTTGATTCCACTGTTGAACTTGAAGTGGTGTTGGCAGCAGACGAAAACAACGTTTATGCCGGTGAAGACGCCAACAAAGTTAAGGTTCTTGCAACGGTTGTAGAACACGGAAAAGGCAAAAAATTGCACATTTTCACCTACAAAGCAAAGAAGAACATTCGCAAACGTCAAGGTCACAGACAACCCTACACGAAATTGAAAGTGAACACAATTTCTATCGGCTAATGACAGACATCACAATCACAAAACAAGGTAATTCCATCGTTGAAGTGGCGGCAAGCGGCCACACGGGTTTTGGCGAAGCAGGCGAAGATATCGTTTGCGCGGGAGTTTCCACTTTGTTGCAATCGGCTCTTTTGGGTTTGTTGCAAGTGGTGGGAATAAATGTGAAATTTTCCGTCAACGAGGAAACAGGCTCACTGAGGTTTACTCTTCCGCAGAATCTTACCGCAGCGGAAAGGCACGATGCAGACATAGTTCTGGGCACGATGCTGTGCGGTTTGCAGGATTTCTACACAGAGTATTCCGACTACATCAATTTGGAGGTAAACTAGAATGTTTATTAAATTGCAATTGTTCGCTCATAAAAAAGGTATGGGCAGCACCAAGAACGGTCGCGAAAGCGAAAGCAAACGTTTGGGTGCAAAACGTGCAGACGGACAATTCTGCAAAGCAGGAAACATACTTGTCAGACAACGCGGCACGCACTTCCATCCCGGCAACAACGTCGGTATCGGCAAGGACGACACTTTGTTTGCATTGATCGACGGCGTTGTGAAATTCGAACGCGCAGACAAAACAAGAAGACAAGTATCCGTGTATCCCGTTGCGGAATAACGGCTAACGAAAATATTTGGGGAAGTCGCTTTTTGCAGGCTTCCCTTTTTGCTGAATTTTTGTGACAATCGGGGAGGGAATATGCTACCGCTGGCATTCACTGCAAAAAAAGATTGTTTCGACGTCTGCGACACGTTGGAATGTGGTCAGATTTTTCGTTATCGCAAGTTGGACGAAAACACCTACGAAGTTTTCTCGCAAAATAAGTACGCTCGGTTGGTCACAACAGACGAAGACATTCGGGTGTACACCGACGACGGATCGTATTTTGCCGATTTTTTCGATTTGCAAACGGATTATCAACAGAAAGTGCAAAGAATTTCCGCAATGTCGCCCGTCATGAAACAGGCTGCAGAATGTGGAAAAGGAATTCGTATTTTACGACAAGATTTGACGGAGATGATTTTTTGTTTTATCATCTCTGCAAACAACAACATCAAACGTATTCAGCAAATCGTGGAAAAATTGTGTTGCGAATTGGGCGAAAAAATACCCTACGGTTATGCTTTTCCCACCGTTCAAAAGTTGGCTGATGCGCCTGTTGAATTTTACAAAAGCATAGGGGCGGGCTATCGCGACAAGTACTTGAAACACACCGCGCAGAAGTTGTTGAGCTTCGACTTGGAAAGTCTGGTAAAATTGCCGACTGCGGAGGCAAGAAAGGTGCTTTTGACATTTGAGGGCGTGGGCCCGAAGGTTGCAGATTGCATTTTGTTGTTCGGCATGCGCCGCGGAGATGTTTTTCCCGTGGACACCTGGCTTAAAAAGGTTTATCACAACTATTTCGAGCAGGGGCACAAGGATTGTGAAATGTCGACATTTTTTTGCAACTTATTCGGTGAAGATGCCGGTCTTTGTCAACAATATTTGTTTTATTTTCAAAGAAAGTATAGACAAAACGAACAAAATACTGTAAAATAAGCGTTGATGAAAGTTTGGAGGTAGCACAAAATGCTTCGAGACAGAAAAATAGCATTGTTCGTTGACGTCGACAATTCGCTGTTGGATAGCGAGGGCTACGAAAGAGTGGTTGCGCAAATTTCCGAAATGGGCGAAATTGTTTGCGGCACAGTGTACGGTGCAAGCGAAAGAAAACACAAAAAGGCCATAGAACAAGCTTCCGAAAAAGGATATTTGATTCAACAGCCCATGCGCATTCGTCGTCGCGTACGCAAAGTGTTCGACGATCGTATTTTTGTTGACGTAACGGAATTGGCTCAACGTAATTCGGAAATAGACACGGTTGCAATTGTTTCCGGCGCAACGGATTTGGTGTACTTGTTTGCATATTTGCGTCGTCTCGGGTTGCAAGTAATTGCTGCCGACAACCTCGATGCTGTCAGCACGGCACTTGCATCTGCTACGGTGGAATTGGGAATTGAAAAACAATCAGCGCCCAAAACAACCGTCAAAAAACCGGAAGTGATCAAAATCGAATCGGTTGTAGCGGCAGAAAAACCTGCTTCGACGGTCAGCGTAGGGGAAGACAGAACAGAAGCATTGTTGAGAGAAATCAGCAAGCTTCGCGCCGACTACGAGGCTGTGAAAGACACCGTTGAGGAAGAACCTCGTCGCGAACAACCCAGCATAGTTGAAGAAGCACAAATTTTGCGTCAGGAAATGGCATCCTTGCAAGAAGAAACAGCGGCTCCCAGCGAGGAACCTGTCGTTCAGCAAGAAGTTGAGGAGCAACCCAAAGAAGAAGCTCCGCGCGCATCCTACGTATCTCAAAACGACAGCGATCTTATCAAACGTATCGAGCAACTGCGTCAAAACAGCAGTGACGACTCCAACGATATGGTTGCGGAAATCAAAAAACTGTTGGACGGTTTGGAATAAGACTTAGATTCTTTGCCCAAGCCTCTTGCGGCAAAATCTAGCAGAACCCAAAAGTGTTCCCAGGTTATTTTCAGGGGACACTTTTATATTTTTGTGTATAAACAAGGAGTAACGAATGTTCACCGTAAATATTCAAAACAAAACTTTGCAACTCAATGCAAAAACGCCCATTTTGAGCGTTATCGACAACCCCAAAAACTACTATGCTGCAAAAGTCAACAATCGTTTGCGCGAACTCACCTACGAACTCAGTTTCGACAGCAACGTGGAACTGTTGACGTTGTGCAACAATGATGCCGTGAAAGTTTATGAAACCAGCTTGCGCTATTTGGTTGCAATGGCTTTCTACAATTTGTATCCTGATGTCGACATCAAAATTTCCTATGCGATTTCACGTTCCATTCAAATCAACGTTTTGGGCCCGAACAAAATTCAAATAACGTCGGCCGTTATAAAAAAATTGGAAGCGGAAATGCGCCGTTTGGTTGAATTGGACCTTCCGTTTGAAAAATGCACAATGACAAAGGAAGAAGCCGCGCAGTACTACGTTGCAACGCATCAATCGTCCAAGATCGAGTCGTTGAAATATCGTGCGGAAAAAATTTGCCACTTCTACAAATGTGGAGACTACTTCAACTACACCTACGGCTACATGGTGCCTAGCACCGGATATATCAAGGAATTTTTGCTGTCCACTTACGACGGCAACTTGCTTGTCAGATATCCTCGCTACGAAGCCGGCGGCGTGATTCCTCCGTTCAACGACGAGCCGTTGTTTGCAAAAGTTTTGCGCAACGCTCACAAGTGGGCCAAGTTGTGCAGCGCCGAAACCGTTTCCAAAATAAACGCACACGCCACAAGTGAAAGCTACGTGGACTTCATCAACATGAACGAAACCAAACACAACGATTTGTTGCACGAATTGGGACAGTCCATTTTGAAAGACATCGAGGATATTCGGCTTATCTGCATTGCCGGCCCGTCCAGTTCCGGGAAAACAACCTTTTCCAATCGTTTGCGTATCGAACTTATGTCTTTGGGCATCACGCCGTTGCGCATATCGTTGGACATGTACTACAAGGATAAGTCGCTGATTCCTTTGGATGCAGACGGCAAGCCGGATTTCGAGGATATCGAGGCGTTGGATATCGATTTGTTCAACAAACACATGGTTGCATTGATCGAGGGCGAAGAAGTGGAGTTGCCTGTCTACAATTTCGGTACCGGACGTGCAGTGAACGGCGTAAAAACCAGAATAACGGAAAACACACCCATTATCATCGAAGGAATACACGCATTGAACGACAGATTGTCCTATGCAATTCCCAAACATCAAAAGTACAAAATCTACATCGCTCCGCAATTCCAAATCAATTTGGATAACCACAACCCAATAAGCTACACGGATATCCGCTTGTTGCGCAGAATTGTGCGCGACAAAAAGTATCGCGGAACAAGTGCCGAAAAAACGTTGGATATGTGGCCGTCGGTTCGTCGCGGAGAATTCAAGTGGATTTATCCTTATCAGGAAGGTTGCGACTTTATCTACAATTCCGCACTGACCTACGAGTTGTGCGTCATGAAAAAGTACGCAATGCCGGCATTGCAAGCAATTCCGTCCGACAGCCCGCACTACATCACGGCAAACAGATTGATAAAGTTTTTGAAGTATTTCAAGGATATCGACGACAAGTTTGTTCCGTGCAATTCGCTTTTGAGAGAATTCATCGGCGGAAGTTGTTTTGCCGAAGTTGAAGAGTAGCGTAACTGCGTGCACTTACTTTCGTAAAAATATAGTTTAGCAAAAGCAACGTCTTGGGCGGTATGGTGCCGTTCAGAGACGTTGTTTTTTTGTGGATATTTTCCAGCTTTTTGGCAAACGTATGGAACATTTTTGTCGTTGCATCCTGCAAAAGTCTAAGAAACACTTTTTCGTGCAAAAAGTTTGTTGACGAAGGTGGTGCGGAGTGGTACAATATCCTAGGAGAGTGATGTAGATATGATTACTTGCGAAAAATTTGGAGAGTATAATGGCCGCGACGTTTTCAAGTACACTTTGAAAGACGAAATTGTTGCTGAAGTTATATCCTACGGTGCAACACTTGTTTCTTTGTTCGTGCCCGATGCCGACGGAAAACTTGTGGACGTAGTTTTGGGATATGAGACGTTGGCGCAAGCCGTGAACAGCACAGTATACTTGGGTTCTACCGTCGGACGTTGTGCAAACAGAATTGCAAACGGCAAGTTCACACTTAACGGAAAAAACTACTCGTTGGCTCAAAATGCAGGCGAAAGTCATCTTCACGGAGGCAACGTCGGGTTCAGTTCTCGCGTGTTCGATTCAAAAATCGAGGGCGACGGAGTTGTTTTTTCGTTATTCAGCCCCGACGGTGAGGAAAACTATCC
This sequence comes from uncultured Oscillospiraceae bacterium, assembly GCA_964598315.1. GTDB lineage: Bacteria > Bacillota > Clostridia > Christensenellales > CAG-314 > Fimimonas. The sequence continues at coordinate 23,214 of CAZRBI010000018.1, read as the reverse complement.
CGCCAATCTGAACTTTTCTGTCAAGTTTTCGGTGAAAGGATCTTGTTTGGATATCGAGTATTTTGCTTTGTCCGACGGCGACACGTTGCTTAACCCCACAAACCACGCATATTTCGATTTGAGCGGTTGCGGCTGTGCTATGGACACGGTGTTGCAAATTTATGCCGATGAATATCTGCCTGTGAGTTCGGCATTGATTCCTACCGGCCAAGCACAAAGCGTTTCGGGAACGCCGTTCGATTTCACCAGTCCGAAACCCATTGCTAAAGATATTTCCGCACAGTGCGAGCAAATCGAGCTTGCAGGAGGGTTCGATCACAACTTTTGTTTGCGCGACGCTCATGCGGCACATGCCTATTCTCCGCAAAGCGGAATCGTTATGGATTGCTACACCGACAGATGCGGCGTGCAGTTCTATTCGGGAAACTTTTTGAACGGAGATCAAGGTAAAAGAGTCTATCGCAAGCGCGATGCGTTTTGCTTGGAAACGCAATGCTATCCCGATGCAATCAACCATTCAAACTGGGAACAACCTGTTTTGAAAAAGGGTGAAAAATTCTATTCGAAAACTTCTTACGTGTTCGGAGGTAAAAAATGAAACTTATAGTTACCAAAGATTATGCCGAAATGAGTGCCGTTGCGGCGGAAATTATCGAAAAAACGATGCAAAGCGTCGAAAGTCCCGTGCTTGGTTTGGCAACGGGTTCAACCCCGATAGGCGTATATTCGTTGCTTGCAGACTTTTTCAAGCAGAAAAAGTTGTCTTTCAAAAATGTCAAAACCGTCAACTTGGACGAATACGTAGGTTTAGGCGAGAACGACGAACAAAGCTACGTTTGTTTCATGAAGTCTCACTTGTTCGATTTTGTCGATTTGCCCCGTGAAAACACGAATATTCCCAACGGCAAAGCAGAAAATTTGCAAGCTGAATGCGAGCGCTACGGCAAAATAGTGTCGGAAAACACTTGCGACGTGCAAATTTTGGGGTTGGGCGGCAACGGACATATCGGATTTAACGAACCCAACACTCCGTTCGACAGCGTAACGCACGTGGTGCGTCTTGCGGAAAACACCGTGAAGGATAATTCGCGCTTTTTCGACGACGTTTCGCTTGTTCCCACGCAAGCAATCACTATGGGCATTTCCGAAATTATGAAAGCGAAGAAAATTTTGCTGTTGGTTAGCGGTGCAAACAAGGCCGACGCTTTGTATGCCGCTGTTTGCGGAGAAGTCTCCGAAAGTTGTCCTGCAAGCGTCTTGCAAAATCACTCCGATTGTTTGGTTATCGCCGACGAAGCCGCAGCAAGCAAAATTTTGAGCAATCGCTAGCTGTGCGCCGTGCATTTTGCGCTTGTTTTGAACTTTGAATAATTTGTAAAACGTAAGAACTTTTTTGCAGTCATTTTTCGGCGGCTAAAGAGTTCTTTTTTGTGCGTAAACGGGATTTTTCGCGTGAATTCGTGTTTTGTCCGTCGATTTTACGGAACAAAAACGGTTTGAAAATTTTTTGCGAGATTCTGCATGTGGTCGTTGCGAAAGGACGTTGTTTTGCAGGTTGGTTGGGCACAAAAACAATTGGATGTCGATTGTAGCCGTTTTAGAACATATATTGCGCAAAACTATCCATAAAATAACACAAAACTGGCAATATGGCTTTTTTAGGCAAAATTTGTTGAAGTAATAATGGCAAATAGTTTGCTATAAATTGACAAAAATGTTAGAATAAATTCATAAGACTAGCATGGGGGTTTGTACTCTCGGCAAACTATGGTCTAGGTGAGGTACTATGAGATCCAGTGGTGTTTTGATTCACATAACTTCGTTGCCCAGTCACTATGGCGTGGGAACGCTGGGAGAAACAAAAAGTTTCATCAAATTTTTGAAAAAATCCAAGCAGAAGTATTGGCAGATTTTGCCTGTTACGCCAACGGACTTTGTTAATTCTCCGTATGCTTCACCGTCGGCATTTGCCGGCAACACCTTGCTTATCGACGTGGAACGTTTGGTACAAGAAGGGTTGTTGAGCGAACAAACGCTTGTTGAAAGCAGAAATGCTCGCGGCAACGACTACGGCTATGCAATTTGGCGCAAAGAAATCATGTTGAGGGAAGCATTTTCCAATTTCGTCAAGAACAACCCTCCCAGAGACTACGATGATTTTTGCCGCGAAAACGAATATTGGTTGAACGACTATGCGTTGTTTTGCGCACTGAAAAAGCATTTTGACGGTAAATCTTGGTTGGAGTGGGACGACGAAGCAGTTCGCATGCGTGAACCTGCGGTATTGGCCAAGTATGCCGACGAACTTTCCGACGAAGTGGACTACTACACCTTCTGTCAGTACGTGTTCTTCAAACAATGGAAAACGTTCCGCAGTGACTTGAAAGACAACGGCATAAGTTTGATCGGAGATATTCCCATCTACGTTGCCTACGATTCCGCAGACGTTTGGGCGCACTCCGAACTGTTCGATTTGACGTCGGATCGCCGTCCCAGTTGGGTTGCAGGCGTACCGCCCGACTATTTCTCGGCAGACGGACAACTTTGGGGCAACCCGTTGTACAATTGGGATGCCATGAAAAAGGACGGTTACGATTGGTGGACGAAACGTGTGGGCAAATGTGCCGAATTGTTTGACGTTTTGCGCATCGATCACTTCCGTGCATTCGACAGTTACTATGCAATTCGCTACGGCGAACTTACCGCTCGTAACGGTCATTGGCGCAAAGGTGTCGGCTACGAATTTTTGCATCACTTGCAAACAACCTATCCCGATTTCACAATCATTGCCGAAGATTTGGGCGACATTCCTCAAAGCGTGTTGCAGTTGCGTGATAAATGCGGTCTTGCGGGAATGAAAGTAGTGCAATTTGCCTACGACGGCAACCCTAATAACTCGTTTTTACCTCAAAACTTCGAAGAACACTGCGTTGCCTATTTGGGTACGCACGACAACGACACGACGCAAGGTTGGTGGGACAGTTTGGAACCTTGGCAGAAAGACACGGTGCTTCGCATCAGCGGTTTGGACAACGGTGCACACATCAGTTTGAAACTTATCGAACAGTTGGCTCACAGCCGTTCGGAATTGGTGATTTATTGCTTGCAGGATATTGTCGAAAACGACACTACCGCGCGCATGAACACGCCCGGCGTGCTTGGCTGTTGGAAGTATATGGCAAAACGCGGAGATTTTTCCACTGCTTCGGCAACGTGGTTGGCAAATTTGACAGAACAAAGCGGCAGAAACTAGAACAGGAGAAAACATGTCTAACAAATTCACAGATTTTTACAACGGAAATTCTACCAACGCCTACGAACTTTTGGGTTGCCACAAAGTCGGGGACAATTTGTGCCATTTTTCGGTGTGGGCTCCCAATGCAAAGGAAGTTTGCGTTATCGGAGATTTTAACAACTGGTTGGTCAATCACAACAAGTTGGAATTGGTCGACGGCATCTGGCAAGCAACCTTGGAAGCACGTTCGGGCGACTGCTACAAGTACGCTATAACCACGCAAAACGGAAACATTTTGTATAAGGCCGACCCTTATGCGTTCTATGCGGAAGTTCGCCCCAAAACTGCCAGCGTAATCTACGATCCGGAAACTCCTTTTCAATGGACGGACGGAGAATGGATTGAAAAACAACGCAAAAAGGATATCTACAAAAGTCCTGTCAACATCTACGAAGTTCATGCCGGTTCTTGGCGCAGACACTACGACGGAAGAATGTATTCCTACCGTGATTTGGCAAAATATTTGGTGCCCTATGTCAAAAAAATGGGTTACACCCACGTTGAATTTATGCCACTTGCCGAACATCCTTTCGACGGTTCGTGGGGATATCAAGTGACGGGATTTTACGCTCCCACAAGCCGTTACGGCACGCCCGACGATTTGCGTTATCTCATCAATGCTTTCCACAAGGCCGGCATAGGCGTGCTTTTGGATTGGGTTCCCGCCCATTTCTGCAAGGACGCGCACGGTCTTATGGAATTTGACGGCACGTGCTGCTACGAATCGGCCGACGAATTCAAAAAAGAACACAAAAGTTGGGGAACGCGCATTTTCGACTACTCGCGTTACGAAGTTCAAAGTTTCTTGGCAAGTAACGCCGTCTATTGGTTGAAAGAATTTCACTTCGACGGTTTGAGAGTGGATGCCGTTGCCAGCATGCTGTACCTTGATTACGATCGTGGCGACGGTCAGTGGCGTCCGAACAAGTGGGGCGGCAAGGAAAATTTGGAGGCTATCGAATTTTTGCAAAAGACGTCTTGTAAAGTGTTCGAAGCATGTCCTTATGCGCTTTTTGTTGCAGAAGAATCCACGGCATTCCCCAAAGTTACGCACCCAACCTACGTGGGAGGCCTCGGCTTCAATTACAAGTGGAACATGGGCTGGATGAACGACGTTTTAAGCTACATGAAAACGGATACTTTGTGGCGTGCCGAACATCACGGCCAATTGACGTTTTCCATGTGCTATGCATTCAGCGAAAACTACGTTTTGCCGTTGTCGCACGATGAAGTTGTTCATCTAAAGGGCAGCTTGATCAACAAAATGTTTGGCGACTACGACACTAAATTCGGCCAACTTAAGGCGCTTTTGGGCTATCAATATTCTCATCCGGGCAAAAAATTGAACTTCATGGGCGTGGAATTGGCTCAATGGAACGAATGGAACGAGAACAAGGAATTGGATTGGATGCTTTTGTCCTATCCGAAGCACGATTCTCACCAACGTTTCGTCATGGAATTGAACAAAACCTACAAAAAGTACAAGCCTTTGTATCAAATCGACAACGGTTGGGAAGGCTTCAAGTGGCTTTTGCCCGACGATGCTAAAAACAGCGTTTTGGCTTTCGAACGCATCGATAAAAAAGGCAACGTGGTGCTTGTTGTGATCAACTACAGCGTGTACGACTACTTCAAGTACGGTTTCAACATGGATGCCGGTCACTACGAAACAATTTTGAACAGTGACGAATTCAAATACGGCGGCAGAGGCGTGGAAGTTGCAAGTGCGTTCGACACAAACGGCGATGGCTATGCGGAATTGACAATTCCGGCGTCCAGCGTGCAGTACTACTACAAAAAAGCCACCAAAAACAAGTAAAACTTTCGGAGAAAACTAACATGTCTACAACAGTGACAAATTCCTACAATCTCACCAAAACGCGCGTAAAAGAACTTATCGAAAGCGCTGCAAATAAATCCTACGGAGTGGCCGCAAGCGAACTTACCACAAAGCAGATGTACAGAACAGTTGCAACGGTGGTAAGAGATTTGCTTTTGGAAAAACGCTCTAAATTCAACAAAGAACACAAGGCAAGATTGCGCAAAAGAGTGCATTATCTTTCCATGGAATTCTTGATGGGCAGAAGCTTGAAGAACAATTTGTTCAACATGGAGTTGGACAAACTGTTTTCCGACACCCTCAAAAAGTACTACAAAACAAACATCGACGATTTGTACGAGTGCGAACCCGATGCGGGTTTGGGCAACGGTGGCTTGGGTCGACTTGCCGCATGCTACTTGGATGCACTTGCCAAGGAAGACTATCCCGTGATGGGCCATTCCTTGCGTTTCGAGTACGGATTTTTCCAACAAAAAATCGTCAACGGTTGGCAAACGGAATTGCCCGACAACTGGTTACCCGGTGGCGACGTTTGGTTGAAAGAACGTCCCGACAAGGTACAAAAAGTGCGTTTCGGCGGCGAAGTGAAAGAAATTTGGACGGAAAGAGGCCCTGTTTATCAACAAGTGGGTTGCCAAGAAGTGGAAGCGTTCCCCTACGACATGGTGGTGGAAGGCTATCGCGCCAACGCTGTGGGCGTTTTGCGTCTGTGGTCTGCACGCAACTCCAAGCCTTTCGATTTTCATGCATTCGGACAAGGCGAGTATATGCGCGCTTTGCAAGAACAATCCGAAGCCGAAATGATAACCAAAGTGTTGTACCCCAGTGATAACCACGAAGAGGGCAAAATACTTCGTTTGAAGCAAGAATACTTTTTGGTATCTGCTGCCATGCAAAACGTCACGGCCGACCACTACAAACGTTATGGCAATTTCGATTCCTTCGCACAAATGGTTGCGGTGCACATCAACGACACTCACCCGGCACTTTGCGTTCCGGAATTGATGCGTATTTTTGTTGACGACTATCGTTTGGATTGGGATTATTCCTGGTCTATCGTGAAAAACGTTTGTGCCTACACCAACCACACCGTTTTGGCGGAAGCATTGGAATGTTGGCCGGAATATATTTTCAAAAAACTGTTGCCCAGAATCTACCAAATCGTTGTGGAAATCAACGAACGTGCTTGCCGCCGGTACTGGGATAAGTGCGGCGATTGGAACAAGGTTTCCAACCTTGCCGTCATTGCGTACGGTCAGGTACGTATGGCCAACTTGTCCATTGTCGGCTCTCACTATGTCAACGGCGTTTCTGCTTTGCACAGCGACATCGTCAAAAAGAATCTTTTCAAAGATTTTGCCGACATGAACCCCGAAATGTTCGGAAATGTCACCAACGGTATTGCACATCGCAGATGGTTGTGTCAAGCCAATCCCGAATTGAACGGTCTCATAAAAGAATTGATCGGCGACGGTTTTGTCAGCGATGCGGCGGAATTGCGCAATTTGAACGCATTCTTGGACGACAAAGACGTTCACAAGAGAATGGCGGAAATCAAATTCAACAACAAAAAGCGTTTTGCCGATATTGCAAGGAAAAATCTGGATGTTTCCATCGATCCCAACACTCGTTTCGACGTTCAAGTCAAGCGTTTGCACGAGTACAAGCGTCAATTGCTGAATGCTTTGAAGATAGTGTACTTATACCACGAATTGAAAGAAAATCCCGATTTGGACGTCACTCCGCAAACATTCATTTTCGGTGCAAAGGCTGCTCCCAGCTACTATGCCGCAAAGGAAGTTATCAAACTTATTTGCTTCATTCAAAAAGACTTGGAAGCCAACCCCAAAATTCGCGAAAAACTCAACGTTGCATTCATGGAAAACTATTGCGTCACCATGGCCGAATCGCTTATTCCCGCAGCGGAAGTGTCCGAACAAATTTCGTTGGCCGGCAAGGAAGCCAGCGGCACCAGCAACATGAAGTTCATGATCAACGGCGCATTGACGTTGGGTACAATGGACGGTGCAAACGTGGAAATGAGCGAAGCCGTGGATTTGGACAACATCTTCATTTTCGGCATGAATGCACGCGAAGTTGCCGATACTTGGGCAACGGGATATAATTCCACCGACTACTATTTCAAACAACCGCGTCTGCGTGTGGTTATCGAGGAACTGAACAAAGGCTATGCCGGCGAAACGTTCGAAAACATTTCCAACTACTTGCTCAGAAGCAATCAAGTGGCCGATCCCTATATGTGTTTTGCCGATTTCGCAAGCTATCTTGCCGCACACGACAGAATGGACAAATGCTACAAAGACGTTGACGTTTGGAACAGAATGTCGCTGAAAAACATTGCCGAGGCCGGAAGATTTTCCGCAGATCGTGCAGTTGACGAATACGCAAAGAAAATTTGGAGAATGAACTAGTTTTATGATCTACGTCAAATACGATCCAACCGACGTCTTTCACAAAAGTATTGTCGGTGCAGTCCCCGAAGATGTGCGTTTCGGCATACGTCTGCAAATAAATCAGTGTGTTGCGCCCGCCAAAGTGACCATGGTGGTGTACTCCGACGACGGGCAGCAAAACCTGGAGTTTGTTATGTACAAGGATGCGTCCGGCGAGGGGTTCGACAACTATCTTGCCGACGTTCAATTCAAAAAGGGATTGTATTGGTACTACTTCAAAATGGACGGAGTGCCGTACGAACGCTACATAGGGTTGAACGCTAATCGAGAAGCCGGTTTGTTCTATCAAAATGTGGTGCCGTTCCAACTTTCCGTGTACAAAAAGCAATATCAAACACCTTCGTGGCTTAACAAAGGTGTGATGTATCAAATAATGGTGGACAGGTTTTTCCACGTTGGCGAAGACGTTGTCACCGAGGACAAAATCTTGCGTCCGTGGGGCGAACAACCCTACTACCGCGAAGAGGGCGGAGTTGTTCGCAATCGCGACTTTTTCGGTGGCAATTTGAAAGGCGTGGAAGAAAAGTTGCCCTATTTGAAGCAGTTAAACGTCAAAACGTTGTATCTGAACCCCATTTTCCAAGCGTACAGCAATCACAAGTACGACACCGAAGACTACGAAAAAATCGATCCCATGTTCGGCACGGAAGAGGATTTTCGCTCGTTGTGCCAAAAAGCCGAAGAATTGGACATGAAAATAGTGCTGGACGGAGTGTTCAACCATGTCGGCGCAACGTCCAAGTATTTCAATCGCGGCAAAAAATTCGGCGACGGCGGTGCATATAACGACGTCGATTCGCCCTACCGAAAGTGGTTCAATTTTAACGACGACAACACCTACGAGTGCTGGTGGAGTTTTCAAACATTGCCTCGCATCAATGCCGAAAACAAGGGCGCGCAAAAATATTTTTGCGACAAAAGCAAGGGCATTGTGCCCCGTTGGCTGAAAGCCGGTGCAAGCGGTTGGCGATTGGACGTGGTGGACGAAATTTCCGACAGCATGTTGGACAAAATCGTTGCCGCAGCAAAAAATCAAAACCCTCAAAGCGTCGTGATCGGCGAAGTGTGGGAAGATGCCTCCAACAAGGTAGACTATGGCGTCAGACGTCACTATTTGGACGGTTCGCAGCTTGATTCCGTTATGAACTACCCACTTATGAATGGCATAGTATCTTTTGTTCGCGACGGAAACGAGCAAGCGTTGGCATCGGTGGTGTTCAACATCTTGAACAACTACCCTTTGTTTGTTCGCAACAACCTGATGAATATTTTGGGCACGCACGACACGACACGTATTTTGACGGCTCTTGCCGGCGACAGAATCGACAACAGCAGCAAAGACGTGATGGCGCGTACAAAGCTTTCGGACGAGCAGTACAAGCTCGGTTGCAAATTGCTTAAAATTGCCGCAGTGTTGCAGTACACGATGTTCGGTTTTCCGTGCGTCTACTACGGCGACGAAGTTGCGGCGGAAGGTTACAGAGATCCGTTTTGCCGTGCATGCTATCCGTGGAATTCTCAAAACAAATTGATGTTGGATTTCTACAAACGTCTTGGCGAACTTCGCACCAACCCTGTGTTCTCCGACGGTGATTTCCGTCAATTGGTAGCGGAACGCGGCGTGTATGCATTTCAGCGCGTGTTGCAGCAAAATCAAACGGAAGTGATAGTTGCCGTCAATCGTGGCGACAAAGAGTACCGTTTGTACTTGGGCGATACCTACGAAGACGTTTTCACCGGGCGTGTTTATGCCGACAAATGCAAATTGCAAACTAACGGTTACGTAATTTTGAAAAGAATCTAACAAAAAAGCCTTCGACGTGAAGGCTTTTTTGTTTTGTGTGTGTCGAATCGGCAGTGTCAATATATGCGCACTGTTGTTTCATTTTTCTTTGCCGTGAAATTTTCTTTTATCTTACTTCGTTGCGATTGGGTATTTTTATTCGGTGTTTGCTTGTTGTTTTGCGTACGAACGAGACAGGCTTTTGTCGTAAAAATGATATCAAAACTACAACCTTTTCAAAAACTTGTGAACAATGTTCGACAAACGTTTGACATATTTTTCAACTGGAATTATATTTAATCGTAGATAATGTTCTGAGAAAACGGACTGAATGCACGAAGGTGAAAAGTGAAAAAAATCGATTCTAAAAAAGTGCTTAAAATAGTAAAAGAGTACTTGCTCGTGACACTTGCGGCAGTGTTGAATTCCGTGTCGTTGTTCACGTTCGTCAATCCGTCCAAGCTTATTGCCGGCGGTTTTTCCGGGCTTTCGTCCACTCTCACCTACGTCGTTATGTTGTTCACCGACGTTTTGCCTTTCGACAAAATGATGTCGGTGCTTTATTTTGCACTTAACGTTCCTCTTCTTATTTGTTCTTTGATATTTTTGCGTGGCGATTTCACTATCAAAACAATTTGGAACACAATTGTCAGCACAATCACGCTTGCCATATTGCCCGAAGGATTGAAATTTACCGATTCCAAGTTGATTTCCATCATTTTCGGCGGAATTCTTGTCGGGTTGGCCATGTACGTTGCCTACGAACAAAACGGCAGCAACGGCGGCACGGAGATTATTGGTAGAATCGTTGCAAAGTATCATCCGGAATTGGATTTGTCCAAAATCATTTTGACGGCAAACCTTGTGATAACAATCACAGGCAGCGTTGTGGTGATGGTGTTGCAAGGCGAAAACTTCACCATAATTTTGTATTCGCTTATGTACGTGTTTATGGGCGGCAATGTTTTGGGAATTTTGAAGCGCGGGTTCAATCACCCTCAAAAATTCCTTATTATCACCACCGAATATGAGCAGTTGGGCACGGATATCGACAACGAATTTCAGCGTGGCTACACAGTGTTCGACCTTGAAAACAGCTACGACGGCAAAAAACGAAAAATGCTTATGGTGATAGTGCAATATCGTCAGATGCACAGGCTTAAACAAATTGTAAAGTATCGCGATCCGCACGCATTCACAATTGTCAAAGACGTTCATGACGTGTTTTCACGTCCGGCATTCAATAGGAGTTACAAAACGAAATGAGTACAACGCTACCTGAATCCACCGCAAATCTATCGGAGCATAACGACGGTGCGGTCAATGCAAAAAGTGTTAAAAAACAAATTTTCATCTACAACCTCAAACAAGTGTTGTTGGTGTTTTTGGCTGCGCTTGCAACTGCCGCGGCATTGGAAATTTTCCTGTTGCCCTGCAACGTCGTAGTGGGCGGAGCGTTGGGTATTGCAGCCATTTTGGATATTTTGCTGTACACCGGAAATTCGCCGTGGTACATTTCAGCCGGCGTTTGGCTGTTGGTTATCAACGTGCCCATTCTCATCTATTGTTTTCTTTCGTATCGTCGCCGTTTTGCCGTAAAAACTTTGTTGTACGTCGTGTTTTTGTCGGTGCTGTTGATTGTTCTCAGAATTTTGAACGTCACTGCGCTTTTCGACCAAATTTTTAACGGTGAAGGTGCCAAAGACCAAGTCATCTACGTTGTGTTGGGCGGTGCGTTGCACGGCGTATCGTTGCCCATCATGCTTTCCGTCAATGCATCCACGGGCGGCAGCGATATTATCGGGCTTATTGCACAAAAACGCTCGAAAAGCAGCAGTAGCGTGGCAATGCGCGTGATTATGTTTGCCAACGTCATCATAGTGCTTATCGGCTCGGTTATTTTCTACTTGCTCAATGGCGAAACTTCCGTTGCAATCAACATGTTTATCTATTCGCTTGCGGCAATGTTTATCGGCGAAATAGTGCAAGAATGGATTTTTAAAGGATTTTCCGCCGCGGCAGAAATCGAAATCACCACCGACAAACCGGAAGAAATGTCCGCTGCCATTCAAAAAGAATTGAAGCACGGCGTTTCGACGGTAAAAGTTGTGGGCGGCCACTCTCACCAAGACAAATCTTTGATCATTTGCGTTGTCAATAAATCTCAACTTACGCATGCGCGCAAAATAATTCACACCGTGGACGACAAAGCGTTTGCCTATGTCGAAAACGTCAAAGAAGTGTTGGGAAAAGGCTTTGCCAACAAGGAAATCGAATTGTCCGAAGATTGATTTTTCGCGAGCAGTTGCTTTGCGTTGCTACAACCTATAATATTTAAGCGTGTTCGTTTTGTGCATCGGTTTTCGCCGTGCCAAACGTAACACGCTTTTTTGTTGAAATTTCAATGTTAGGCGTCCCGTTGTGAAAAACAAGCAAAAAAAGTGTTTTGTTGCAAGCTTTGGGACGGCGAGTTGTCGTTTTTCGGGTTTAAAGCACGCTTTTTGTCGAAAAATGTCGAAAAAAAGTCTGTCATTCGTTAAATCTTGTCAACATTTTTTTCAAAGTGTCCAAATGCAATTCTTCGTCGATAATAATTCTTTGTATAATTGCCGCAACGTCTTCGTTTTTCAGCACGAACAGCATTTTTTTATATTCGGCGATCGCATTCAATTCCCCGTGAATATCGTCCATTATCATTTTTTGCGGTGATGTCGATTGTGACACAAAACTTGTGTTGAAGTAGCAGTCGGAGTGGGGATATTGCACGTAGCGAGGATTTACGCCAAGTTTCAGCATGGCCGCGCCCAACACGCGCAAGTGATGCATCTCGGAAAGTGCAATTGCAACAAGCGTTTGCGATTCTTCCGAAGAAACGGGAGCAAAGTGCAACGAGTGGTACACGTATTGCAAAATTGCAGTCAGTTCTCCTTTTTGTGTGGCAAAAGCAAAAGATAGTATTTTTCCCGACGTCACGTCCGGCAATAGATTTTCAGTGGACGGAAACGGTATGTCTGCCGAAAGCGGTTTCAAACAAATTCTCCTAGATATTTTTGTTTTCAATGTATGTCGAAGTGTTGTTTGACGTTACAAACGGTATAGCTTTTTCTTATGTCGACAACAAATATTCCGAATGTGCAACCACTTGACAAATTCTGCCTGCAATACTATAATGATATAAGACAAATTTCGGCTTTGTGCGCAAAGGCAAAAAGCGAATGTAGTTTTTAATTTTTCAGTTTAAGGAGTGACCGAAATGAACAAAAAAAGTATCAGAGACGTAGACGTAAAAGGTAAAAGATGTCTTGTGCGCGTGGATTTTAACGTTCCTTTGAAAGACGGCGTTATCACCGACGAAAACAGAATCAACGGTGCATTGCCCACCATCAAATATCTTATGGAACACGGCGCAAAGGTAATTTTGTGCTCTCACTTGGGCAAACCCCACAACATCTTCACGCCTAACTTCAAACTTAACAAGAAGGAAAAGAAGGCAATCGAAGCTCTTCCCGAAAACGAACGCGATGCTGCAAAAGCAGAGTATATCGAAAAGGCTTTGAAAGGCGATGCAAAGAAATTCAGTCTCAAACCCGTTGCCGACAGACTCAACCAACTTTTGGACGGCAAAGTGACTTTTGCCACAGACATTGTCGGTGCCGATGCACAGGCTAAAGTGGCTGCTTTGCAAGAAGGTGAAGTTGTTCTTTTGGAAAACACTCGTTTCGATGCCGGCGAAGAAGGCCGCGACGAAGAATTCTGCCGCAAACTTGCAGATTTTGCAGATATCTACGTTAACGACGCTTTCGGAACGGCTCACCGTTCTCACGCTTCCACAGCAGCAATCGTGGAATATGGCTTTGTAAAAACTGCCGTTTGCGGATTCTTGATTGAAAAAGAATTGTCCGTCATGGCAGATGCCTTGGAACATCCCGTTCACCCCTTCGTTGCTATTTTGGGCGGCGCAAAAGTTGCAGATAAGCTTAACGTTATCAACAACTTGTTGGAAAAATGCGACACTCTTATCATCGGCGGCGGCATGGCTTACACGTTCTTGAAAGCACAAGGTTACGAAATCGGAAAATCTTTGCTTGACGAAGAAAAGTTGGATTATTGCCGTGAAATGATTGCAAAAGCAAAGGCAGAAGGCAAAAAATTGCTGTTGCCCATCGATTGCGTTACAATTCCCGAATTCCCCAACCCCATCGATGCACCTGTAGAAACACTTGTTGTGGATGCAGATAAGATTCCTGCCGACCGTGAAGGCGCAGATATCGGCCCCAAAACGGCAGAACTTTATGCGAACGAAATCAAAAATGCAAAAACAGTCATTTGGAACGGCCCCATGGGTATTTTTGAAAATCCCATTTTGGCAGCAGGAACAAACTCCGTTGCTAACGCTATGGCAGAAAGCACCGCAACAACCATCATCGGCGGTGGTGACAGTGCAGCTGCAGTTGCTCAACTTGGCTATGCAAGCAAAATGTCTCACGTTTCCACGGGTGGCGGTGCAAGTTTGGAATTGTTCGAAGGCAAAGTTCTTCCGGGAATTGCTTGCTTGAACGAAAAATAGAAAATTGCCCAAAATAACGTCGTTATGAATAACTATTCGTACGTTCCCGTCTACACGTCGGCAATTGCGCTGATGAACATGTGCGTCAGACGGAGAATGATGAATCGAACAAATTTGATCCATCGCAAAAACAAGGAGCATTCTATGACAAAGGAAACTTTGCAAAGTTATCTTAACAAAAGCGTCAAAGTCATCGACGTGTTGCAACAAGAAATTGTCGGCACGTTGGTCAATCTGACCGAGGATAGCCTTGTTGTGCAAACTTCGCGTAACACTGTGGTTATATCCTACGACTACGTTGTGCAATTTCTTGTAAAAAACAATATCTAAAATCAATCAGTTAGGGTGCGGTGTACTTTTGACGTACGCCGTATCTTGACGATAAGGAGACTATCATGAAAAACAAAATTATCGCTGGCAACTGGAAAATGAACAAAAACCGTGTGGAAGCCGAACAACTGATTACTTCTCTTATACCTTTGGTTAAGGACACTGCAAACACCGTCATCATTTGTGTGCCTTTCACCGATTTGTGCAAAGCAGTGAAGCTCACAAAGGGCACGAACATTCATGTGGGTGCTCAAAACTGTCACTGGAAAGAAAGCGGTGCATTCACCGGCGAAATTGCTCCTTCTATGCTTACGGAACTTGGCGTGGAATACGTTGTTATCGGTCACAGCGAACGCCGCACTTATTTCGGAGAAACGGACGCAACGGTTCTTGCTCGCACGAAAGCTGCACTTGCAGCAGGTTTGAAACCCATCGTTTGCATCGGAGAAACTTTGGAAGAACGCAATTCCGGCAACATGGAAAATGTTTTGAAACGCCAAGTTGTTGAGGGATTCAAAGACGTCACAGCCGAAGAATTGAAAAACATTATCGTTGCATACGAACCCGTTTGGGCTATCGGCACAGGTGTTACCGCTACCGACGACCAAGCAAACGACGCAATAGGTTTTGTTCGCAGTGTATTTGCAGAAAAGTACGGCAAGGAAGTTGCCGACGCACTGTACATTCAATATGGCGGCAGCATGAACGACAAAAATGCCGAAGGTCTGCTCAACATGTCCGAAATCGATGGCGGACTTATCGGTGGTGCAAGCCTTGTGACCGAAAAATTTGCAGCAGTTGTAAACGCTCACAAATAAGTCAAAACTTTCATTTGCACGCAGGACAAATTTTCTTGCGTGAAAGAGGATAATATGGACAAGAAAATAACAGCATTGATCATCATGGACGGCTACGGCCTCTCTAAAGAAAAAAAAGGTAACGCGGTCGGCGTTGACTGTTCTCCCTACGTTCGTTATCTCATGAACAACTATCCCACGGCAAAACTCGATGCCAGCGGTTTGGCGGTAGGTTTGCCTGAAGGACAAATGGGCAACAGCGAAGTCGGACACTTGAACATCGGCGCAGGCAGAGTTATCTATCAGGAGTTGACTCGCATCACAAAATCCATCGCCGACGGTGACTTTTTTGAAAATCCCGCCTTGGTTGCAGCTTGCGAACACGTCAAAAAGACAAACGGAAAGTTGCATCTTATGGGGCTTACTTCCGACGGCGGAGTGCATTCTCACATAACGCATTTGTTTGCACTGTTGGAACTCGCAAAGCGTCAGGGGTTGCCGCAAGTCTACGTTCACTGCTACATGGACGGACGCGACGTGTCTCCCACAAGCGGTGCAGGCTTTGTTCAACAACTCAGCGACAAAATGGACGAATTGCAATTCGGTAAGATTGCAACGGTATGCGGAAGATACTATGCAATGGATCGCGACAATCGTTGGGACAGAGTGGAAAAAGCCTACAACATGTTGACGCTCGGTGTCGGCGAACGCACGAACACAAATGCAGTCGAAGCATTGAAAGCAAGCTATGCAGAAGACGTAACCGACGAATTTGTGTTGCCTACCGTCATCACGGAAAACGGAAAGTCCGTTGCTACGATCGAAAACGGCGACGCTGTCATTTTCTTCAATTTCCGTCCCGATCGTGCGCGTGAAATGACCAGAGCATTCACGCAAAGCGGATTTGACGGCTTCGATCTTCGCGGCAAAAACAGAAAGGTTCATTGGACTTGCATGACTCAGTACGACGAAAAGTTTGTGGGCATAGACATTGCTTACAGACCGGAAACTTACGAAAACACTCTCGGCCAGTACCTTGCAAAACAAGGAAAAACTCAATTGAGAATTGCCGAAACGGAAAAGTATGCTCATGTAACTTTCTTTTTCAACGGAGGCGTGGAAGCCCCCAATGCCAACGAGAGCCGCGTTTTGGTCGCTTCGCCCAAAGTTGCAACCTACGATTTGCAACCGGAAATGAGTGCAAACGAAGTGTGTGAACGCGCACTTGTCGAGATTGAAAAGAGCAAGTACGACGTGATGATTTTGAACTACGCCAACTGCGATATGGTTGGCCACACCGGTGTTATTCCCGCCACGGAAAAAGCAGTGGCTACCGTTGACGATTGTGTAAGACGTGTTGTCGAATGCATTTTGCAAAACGGCGGCAGAGTGTTTGTGACGGCCGATCACGGCAATGCGGAAAGAATGCTTGCAGAAGACGGAAGTCCGTTCACTGCACACACAACCAACAAGGTTCCGTTCATCATGGTAGACGAACATCGTCGCAACTGCAAATTGCGTGACGGCGCACTTTGCGACATTGCTCCCACAATGCTCACAACAATGGGCTTGGAAGTTCCTGCCGAAATGACGGGCAAGAGCCTTATCGAAGAATAAGTCGTTTGCAATCGCTATTGCGTGGTATTTGCATGCTTTGCAAATCCGTTGTTCGGTACGCATATCGATTTTTCGATGTAAAACTCTGAGTGTCGATTTTTTCGGCACTCTTTTGTTTGCAAAACGAAAATTTTCGTGTGTTGTTGTGCATGCAATTTGCCGTTGCGGGCAAATTGGAATTCAAATGCGAAAATTGCTTCAAAACGTCGGTTGATGGCGGAATACATTTGACAACATACCGTGTTTTTGTGGTATAATAACATGGTAAAGGCCGTATTGCGTGCCGAAGTTTAGTATATTTGGGCCCACAAAGGACTTTTGGAGAGGTTTGTGTTATGAAAGAAAGAACAATCGGACATATTGAACACTTTTTTGAAAAAAATGCCGACTGCAATTATTTGAGAGAGAGCATTTTCAATGCTATTGAAATTTTGGTTGAAAGTGCCAAAAACGGCAAAATTCTCACTTGCGGTAACGGTGGCAGTGCAGCCGACAGCGAGCATATATCGGGCGAATTGCTCAAATCTTTTGTGTTGAAAAGAAAGGTTGACGACAATTTGAGGACCAACTTGTTGCAGCTGTACGGCGAAGAAGGGCAATTTATTGCCGATAACGTTCACGACGGCATAAAGTGCATTCCGCTCACGTCGCTCACGTCGTTCGGAACGGCTTTTTTGAACGACTGCAACGAAAAATTGTTGTATGCGCAAAGCGTGAACGCTTTGGGTGATGCCGGCGATACGTTGATTGCAATATCCACAAGCGGCAATGCCAAAAACGTGTGTTATGCCGCAAAACTTGCACGAGCAAAAGGAATAAAAGTAGTTGCGCTAACGGGTGAAGGCGGCGGCATGTTGAAAGATATTGCCGACGTGACGATAAACGTTCCGGCAAAAGCAGTCTACGAAATTCAAGAGTATCACATTCGCGTGTACCATCTGTTGTGCATGGCGGTTGAAAGCGAAGTTTTCGATTATTAACGGCCGTTTGCTACCAAGCATTCGTTTGGCGTGTTTGATGCAATAACAACGGCGTTGCGTTTGTCAAGTGTCTGTTTTCACACAACTTGTCGTGTAGATTGCACAATTTTGCGTTGCACCAAACTGTATCTTTCCAAAGTGTTTGATGAGTCATTTGTGTTTTGAGCGTTGCGCAGGCATCAGCTTACGGCAGTTTTCGACTTGGAAAATACCAAAACAACTTGCTTTTTATTGTGCAAAAAAAGTTGCAAAAATAAAAAGAGTGTGTTATACTAATTGAGCGTAGTTTGTGGGCGCAATTTTTTCGCGTGCCACATTGTACAAATGGAGGTATAATTGTGTTGAATATTCTTTCATTTTTTGTAGATCAAGCAGTAACCAACCTTGTGTTCGGTATCAAACTCGCTCTTGGTGTAATAGCACTTGCTTGTGCAATTTTCATCGTAGTGGTTGTTTTGTTGCAAAAAGGTAACTCCGACGGTATGGAAGCCATGATGGGCAATTCCAAATCCGACGATTCCGAAACCTACTACGGAAAAAATGCCGGCTCTCGCCGCGAAGCAAGACTCAAAAGATGGACTTGTATCTGCGCAGCTGCTTTGGCAGTTTGTTGCATTGTTTCCATCATTTTGTAATTGTTGCACAACCAAAAAGATGACTTACGGAGCGATTGATCAAATCAATTCGCTCTTTTTGTTTGCAAATTTTCCGTTTGTGTTCAAAAGGTTGCTTTGGGGGAAGAATAGGTTCACAGCGGAGGTGATTCGTAATGAATGTAAAAGATAAAATATTTGAAGTTGCAAAAAGTTTGCAAACAGACTTTTTCACCGTAAAACAGTTGTGCGGTGCTTTGCACACGCATTCAACGGCGGAGCGACGCATTGTTGCCGACGTTTTGGCCGAGTTGGAAGCAGATTGCCAATTGGTGTTCGACGAAAAAAATCGTCGCTATCGCATTGCAAACGAGGGCGATTTCGGCCGTGCCGTTTTCGATGCCAACCCCAAAGGTTTTGGCTTTTTGGTGCGCGAAGACGGTGACGATTTGTTTGTGCCCGCAGCCAAAACGCACGGAGCATTTCATCGTGACGAAGTTTTATATCGCAGGGTGGAAGGAACTGCCGATTGTGCCGAGGTCGTAAAAATATTGAAGCGCGGAATGTCGGAACTTGTGGGAACCTACGACAAAACTAACGGAGCGCGTTTTGTTTTGCCCGACGACAACAAGTTTATCAGTGATGTTTTTATTTTGAAAAATAAAGATATGCATGCAGCGCACGGACAAAAAGTGGTTGTGAAAATCTCTCGTTTCCCGTCGGACAATCGCAACAACCCGGAAGGTGAAATAGTGCAGGTGTTGGGTTTCCCGGACGAAAAGAACGTCGACACGCTTTCCGTTGCATATGCGTTCGGGTTGCATAAGGAATTTCCCGAAGAATGCGAAAGGCAAGCGTCCAAGTTGTCTCAAACAGTATCCGAAGATGAAATTGCCTTGCGCAGAGATTTGCGCAACGAAACAATTTTCACTATCGACGGCGAGGATGCCAAAGATTTGGACGATGCCGTCTCTGTTTGCGAGCATGCCGACGGTAGCTACACGTTGGGTGTGCACATAGCGGACGTTTCTCACTACGTAAAGCCCGGTGACGACATCGACAAGGAAGCTTTCAATCGCGGAACAAGCGTGTATTTTCCGCAAACAGTGTTTCCCATGCTGCCCGTGTCGCTAAGCAATGGCATTTGTTCGTTGTTCGAGGGCGTCGATCGATTGACTTTAAGTTGCGAAATGGAAATTGACCGTAATGGGAAAATCACTCAGTGTGACGTTTTTCCTTCCGTCATTCGAAGCAAACGCCGCCTTACCTACACGGCGGTGCAAGCATTGTTTGACGGTGACGCGGAAGTTGCCAAGAGGTATGTCGACATTGCCCCGACATTGTTTTCCATGCAAAAACTTGCAAAAATCTTGCAAGAAAAGCGTAACGCTCGCGGAAACTTGAATTTTCAAACTCGCGAAGTTGATTTTGTGATGGACGAAAACGGCAACGTTATCGACGTTGTGCCCTACGAACACACTTGTGCGCATCAACTGATCGAAGAATTTATGATTGCTGCCAACGAAAGCGTTGCCGAATATGCAACGGCTTGCGGCTATCCGTTTGTGTACAGAGTGCATCAAAAGCCTGATGTTGAAAAGTACAACAATTTGCTTGCTCTTTTGCAAGGTGTAGGAATAAAAGTTAAGCGTTCAAGGGAAATTCACAACTCTGTTTTGCAGGACGCTTTGCGCCAAGCAGAGGAAACTCCCTACTTCGGATTGGTGAACGACGTTGCGTTGCGAACAATGCAAAAGGCCAAGTATAGCACTCAAAACGACGGACACTTCGGCTTGGCAAGCGAGTGCTACTGCCATTTCACGTCACCTATCAGACGCTACCCGGATTTGGTTGTGCACAGAATTTTGAAGACGGCAGTGTTGGGCAAAATGACGCAAAAAGCCCTAGACGCATACGAGATTTTGACGCAACAGGCTGCAACGCAATCCACCGCTAGGGAAAAACTTGCCGACGAGGCCGAACGAAAAGTTGACGACGTGAAAAAGTGTCGTTATGCCGAAAAGCTTGTGGGAAAGTTTTTTCCGGCCATTGTTTCCGGCGTTACCGAACGGGGAATTTTTTGTGAATTGGAAAATACCGTCGAAGGGTTTGTTCCCAACGATGCGCTCGGGTGCGACGTAGATTACATCCCCGCGCGTTACTGTGTTGTTGCCGACGGCAAAAAGTACTCTTTGGGCGACAAAGTTGAAGTCGTAGTGCAAGGTGTAAACTTGCAAACTGCCAAAATTAACTTTCTTTTGTCGGAAAATATTGACTTATAGTTGATAAAAATAGTATAATATTCTTTGATATTCACACAAAAGAGGTGCAAAATGGAAAGTATCAAGTGGATAGTGATAGCACTGGCCGCATTGGCCATGGGGCTGCTCGTCAGCGATTTGGTGATCAACCTTAAAAAACGTCGTAACACGGTGATAAACATTGTCGGGCTTGTGTTCCTGACGCTGTCTATTGTATGCTTTGTGCTTACAATCGTGTTCGGAGACCAATCTCCGCAATTGCTCAGCTACGCTTGGATTGCTTTTCTTGTGGGCTACCTTGTGTGTGACGTCATCATGGCCGTCGATATCGGCAAAACCAATGCGCAAAAAAAGCGCGAGGGCTTGCAAAGCGCAGTTCCTTCGGACGAAAACGAAGAACGCTAACTGCATTGTTTTGAGGGAAGTATGAAGATTATTGCAACTAACAAAAAAGCGCTTCACGACTATTTCGTTGTGGAATCGTTGGAATGCGGCATAAATTTGGTGGGGTGCGAGGTTAAGTCGTTGCGTAACGGCGAAGTTAACCTTGCCGATTCCTATTGCCGTGTGGAAAACGGAAGCCTTGTGTTGTTGGGTTGCCACATAAAAAATTACGACAAAGGCAGTTATTCCAATGTTGCCAGTCGCCGAGATCGCCGTTTGTTGGCGCACAAAAAGGAAATCATGCGAATTTTGGGCAAGGTGAAGGAAAAAGGTTATTCGCTTGTTCCGCTCAAAATATATTTTAAGGATGCCCTTGTCAAAGTGGAGGTGGGGCTTGTGAAAGGCAAACAAAACTTTGATAAGCGTGACACAATCATGAAAAAGGACGTTGAGCGTGCAACTCAACGTGCTATCAAAGAATATTCCGAAAGAGGCTGAAATGAGCGAACTCTCTTGGAATTTTTCGGAACTGAATTTTGCAAGGGTGGCAATCATTGGTTGTCCCGGAAGCGGCAAAACCACCTTTTCCAACCAATTGCAATGCATTTTGGACAGAAGTGTGGTTCATTTGGACAAACTGCTGTGGAACCCCAACTGGAACATGTTGGAATTTCCAGAACGTCAATCCATTCACGGCAAACTTGTTGCCGAGGAGAATTGGATCATTGACGGCATGTGGAAAAGTCATCTTACGGAACGTTTGGAACGTGCCACGTTGGTGATTTTTTTGGACTACAAACGCAGTTTGTGCATGCGAAGAGCAATCTTGCGTCGCATCAAATACAACGGCAAACAACGCGAGGATATTGCCGAAGGCTGTCTTGAAAAACTGGATACATACTTTTTGAAATATATTTGGAATTTTAACAAAAGCGTACGTCCGCTTATTTTGCAATTATTGCAAAAAAACAATCAGACGCAAGCCGTCGTGTTCAAAAATCCCAAACAAACAAAAACTTTTTTGGCGCAGCTGAAAGAGTTTTCTCAAAACATAAAGGATAACTAACGGTTTTTCACACATTTTTGTCAATTTTTTCGTTTTATTTGTTGTTTTTATTGTTTAAGTCACCAAAATTCCGTTGACGAAATGCGATCGGGGGGGGGTATAATAAAAATACCGTTTGCATTTTTCGGAGCGTCTTTCGGGGTGTAGGTAAAGTCGTGGCGCAATTGTATTTGTAACTATTTGATGACAAAGACCGATGTTCGGACCGTCGGGCAGAAAATCGGCTTTCAAATTTGGGCTCGACCTATTTATAATTTATGATCAAACTGGAGAATTTAACAAAAGTATTCAAAAAACCCATCAGAGGAGATGGCGTTTTGGGTATGCTCAAAACGTTGTTTTCCACTAAATACGAAGAAAAAGTCGCCGTTGACCACATCAATGTGGAAATTTCCGAAGGTGAAATTGTGGGGTACATCGGTTCCAACGGCGCAGGAAAATCCACGACTATCAAAATGATGTGCGGAATTTTAACGCCAACGGAAGGCAAAGTGCTTATCGACGGCGTGGAACCTTACAAAAATCGCCGCAAAGTTGCGCAAAAAATAGGTGTTGTCTTCGGACAAAAAACGCAACTGTGGTGGGATATTCCGCTTATCGAAAGTTTCAAAGTTTTGAAGGAAATTTATCAAATCAGCGACAGCGACTACGACGAACGCATGGAATTCATTTGCACGACGCTGGGCATAAAGGAATTTTTGCATCAGGCAGTGCGCACGCTGTCTTTGGGACAACGCATGCGTGCCGATCTTGCCGCCGCTTGGTTGCACAACCCCAAAATTTTGTTTTTGGACGAACCTACAATCGGTTTGGACGTGCTTGTAAAACAAAAAATTCGCGAAGCCATCAAGGCAATGAACGCCAAGTACAACACAACGGTAATTTTAACCACGCACGACATGCAAGATATCGAAGACTTGTGCAGCAGAATCGTGCTTATCGAAGACGGCAAAATCATTTTCGACGGGCCGCTTTCGGAAATCAAGCACCGTTTCGGCGATATGCGCACGCTGACGGTAACGGCAAAAGAATATCCGGAATTGTCGGAATTGGACACATTCGGCGGCCACGTGAACTACTCGCGTGAAAACAACAATTTGCTTATCAAATTTAACGCCGACGAAGTGGAATTGCAAAAAGTTGTAGACTACGCTTTCCACGGTTTGAATGCAGCGGATATGAAAGTTTCCGAAATCACCATCGAAGACGTTGTGAAAAGCATTTTGC
>CAZRBI010000017.1:0-31791 GCA_964598315.1 uncultured Oscillospiraceae bacterium | reverse complement strand
TGCTCAATGAGAACTCGCTGGACTTATAGTTGAGTAACTGCGTGTTGATTCCGCATCATGATATTGAAGGCACCTTGCTGTTGTAAGCGGCGGATTAGATCACTTTCCGTTGACGGACACATACTTCGATAAAATACTTCGAACGGTTTCTTCATCCCTCTCCCTGTTCCGAAGTATTCTCTTGCGGCTGTCATATTCGAAGTCGGAATACGAAATAGTGACTACATAGATTCCATGCTGCGGAAGTATGGTTTTCCTTCTTTCGTCGTAGATTCTACGCTGCTCATCCCTATTGACTCCGCTCACGGTCATGGGCTTGTTGAATACTCCCACCGATTCCGTATGCTGTTTCTCGTAATATTCAATGACAAGATTGTGGATAGGATAATACGCATCTACGGGAAGCGGCTTTCCGGGATTGCCGTCTCCTCTCAAAAAATCAAACTTATATTGCCTGTCTCCCTCTGCCCCAAGGACTTTGTCACATAGGCCAATTACACAGCTTTCATCACTATTCTCCCTTGATGAATGCCTCTTAGCCGGGCTGAATGTTGAAACAGAAGTTCTTTCCACAAGTTCATTCGAAACTCCGTCAAGACGTTTTCGTCCGCCTTTGAGGCCAATCCTACCATCGGGCAGTTTTACAAACTTGTCAGGATAATTCTTAACCCGCGATCTAATCTGACCGGGTTGGGCCTTTCCTCCATCCTGCTTCATGTACAATCTTTCCCGATAAACAGCATCTGATATTTCAGACGCTTGCATAGGACCGTATTCTTTGATTACTTTTTCGATTGCTTCGTGTAATGTCATGATTGCTGAATTTAACTTGTTTTCTTATCCTTAGGAAGAATATCGTCTGTAATGTTCACAACTGCATCAACCTCCGCGAAGTGGAGGTAGAGGGGCGAGCCGTCGGCGGCTTCGGGGTGGGCGATGAGGATGTCTTCCACGGGGAGGATTCCGCCTGTCTGATCCCCGAGATGATAGATGAAGTACCAGTCTTTGTCCGAGGAGCGCTCGCCGAACGGATAACGCAATTCCACCATCTCCTTGTGGCTCAGAAGCTGATGCTTTGTTCCAAGTATGAAGCAGCGTGCAGGTTCCTTTCTGTCATTGTAATCGTACAGGACAAGGTAGCTGGCCGTGAATGTCTTCTGGTTGTGTCCGAAGACAGTCCCGGCCCTGTTCCCGGTGTAGCGGACATTGTAGAGCCTGCTAGAGAGTATCCATTCCAGCTGCTCTTTCGAGCGGTAGCAGCCGAAAAGGACAGTCTCGGTCTTGTATTTGGCAAGGTTCTTCTCAAGGCCGTCAAGCAGGACAAGACGCCTTGAGGACTCCACGCCGTTGATGGTGCCCTCGTAATAGACGTAAGGGTCTGTCCCGAGTCTGTATTCCTTGATGATGAAGTAGTCCTCCAAGCCAAGCAGAAGGGCGGTGTTCTCCTCGGCGAGACTTCGGTTGTGGGCGATCCATGTGCCTTTCGGGTCGTCTTCGATAAGGACATCGTCTTTCGCGGACGGATTCTCCAAGCCCAGCACCAGCAGGCCGTGGCTCTCGTCCCCCTGAGGATAAGGGGAGATGACCTTGCCGTTGAGCCGCCAGAAAAGCTTTCCCCGTACAAGACTCTCAAGTGATTTCTCATCGGGGGCGTTACGGGCTTTCAGAATGAAGAAATCATAATGCCGGTTGACATAACCGGTGAACTGCTCCTTGAATATCGCCTTGGCTTTTTCCTTGAACGATGTCCTGACGCTCTGCGACTTTGACGTATAGGCGTACAGGACGAAGAGAAAGTTGATGTTGTATTCCCGGAGGAAAAGCGTGTCTCTGTCGAACAAGCGGTTGGGGAACTGATAGTTGATGATGAAGTCGTGCGGGTCAGCCTCCAGCGAGTCATCAGCGAACCCCTTTTCCCTGTCAATGAAGCCGCAGATGAAGAAGTTAGGTGTGATGTTGTACCCTTCCGTGAGCGGGTCCCGGTAAACGACCGGGGACTTTCTGCTGTGGTACCAGTTGATTTCCTGCTGTATGATGTTCCTGGCGTAGGTGTACTGCTTGAAAAGAGAGCCGCCCTCCGGATGCCGCTCCTCCTTGTAGTACTTGCTGTCCCCGATGTAGTAAACCTGCCCTCCGCCGCCAAGAATGGAATCCCCTTTGAAAAGATGGTCGACTATCTTCCCGTCGGACTGCCGGATAAGGCTCTGGGGAGCGTCGGCGTCACCGAGGAGAGCGTCTATCATCGCCTCGAAAACGATGTTGAACCGCCTGACAAGCAGGAACTCGTCATCGGACTTGCCGCTCCTGACCTCTTGCGACTTGTCCGCGAAAATGTGAAGCAGCTGCCAAAGCTCAATGAACTTCTCGTTATAGTAGCGGCCGCGGATGGCTTCAAGCCTTTTCTTTATCACCCCGGACTCGAATTTCCGGCGGAACTTATGGGGGTCAAAACGAAATGTGTCGAGGAAGGGTGAGGGGCTGAGAGGTGAAAGGATTTGCAGGTTAAGGGGTTAGGCGGATAGAACGAGGCGGGGAGGGCAAAAACGAAATGTTACATCGGCTTTACATTTGCGTTACATTCGGGCGGTTTTGAAAGCCCCCTTTCAATCGGGAATGTTACATCGCCTCCGAATTTGGTCAGAAACGGCCGTTTTCGGGGGCTTTTTCGTTGATACGAGGGAACGGTCATATCGCCAATAGAAACGCCCACAGCGGCGAAATATGGGGCAAATGAGCGGTCCGTGCGAAAGTCTTCTTAGGATGCTGTCAAGAGCCTTTTAAACGGCCCTTTCAAGCCTTTCAAATGGGCAATATCATGAGCACCCAGGGGGGCTTGGAAAGCCTTGTCGGAGAGATAAGACAGACAATTAAACGGACAGTAAGACGGACATTTGGAGATAGACTAAATGATAGTTTAGACGGACAGATTTGCGACATTGCCACCCACTTTCGGAGGGGTTTAACGACAGCCAAGGGCGAATAAACGCACGAAAAACGGGTTTAACGACCCACTTAATGACATGCTTTTGCTGATATTCTGCGAGATAAATGGTTAAATACCAGTCAAATAGTGTTCAAAAGGGGCTAAAAAGTGTGCGAGATTACTTATCTTTGAAGAGGTAAGGGAATAATTCAGGGGTAATTGTTGATTCATTGATTAGGTCAAGCTCTTCAAGAAACTTCCGTGTACCCGCGCGGCTGATAATTGCATAAGGATATCCTACCAATATTAAATGACCAGAAGGAATATTGTAATGTCTGAAGTTGTCATATCTATAAGGTTCAAGATTTGGCTCGGGATCGCCCTTGTACTGGAGCATCCCCTTAATCCGGGCAAGATTCTTATCACAAGCAAAATGATTCACAAGGTATTCTCCTCCCTCCATCTCTCCGATTATGTAAACACCTTCCCTGAACCGGCAGAGCATAAGGATGCCCCCTTCTTTGTGCCTGTTCCCGAGGACAAGGCCTCCCGGAACGCCGTCGACAATCATGTCGTGTTCCAACCAAAATTCCAACTGCTCTTTACTTACTTTAATTGCCCCCATGGAATTTAAAGATTCAAGGTTGTATCATTACCTGTTTGAACAAGATTACATAAGGGACTACACCAAAGGAGGAATCGCCTTCGGAGACGACCACCCTAAAGGTGTTCCCATTGTAATTAACGGTCGTTTATTGACGGACATGACGCTGGAGGAGTTCAAGGAATGGGAATCACTCCATGGTGTGGAAGGAGACGGATGCCTTGACGAGGGCGAGGGCTGTGATGGTTGACATTGGTATGTCCATAGGGGCGAAGTCAGGATTGAAGCTCGCCAGGGTGACCATGCCCGGAGCGTCAGACTTCCTTATATATTTAACAGCGGTGTAGCTGTCGTTGTCCAGCAGGAATGAGAGGATGTAGATCTCTCCCCAGATAATGCTGGAGATTGACAGCTCTTTTTTCTTGTAGAGCACTATGTCACCGCTCTTCAGCAACGGGGACATGGAGTCCCCTCTTACATATACGGCACCGTCCACCGGAGGAAGGTTCGGAATTCTCAGAAAATCTATGGGGATGATCCCTGCCTTGTTAAAAATCTCCACAAGGCCGGCGGACGCTCCGAAGTCATACAAAGGAACGTCCTGGATATTCACATTCTTGTCTGCTTTTGTGGGGAAAGTCTGTGAAGGAGTGGTTTTGCGGGAAGAATTCAACATATTCCCGTTCCCGGATATTATCCAATCCGCAGATAATTGAGGGAACTTGTCGCAAAATGTGCGAACAAATTGTTCACTCATTGGTCTCTTCTTTGAGAGTACCTCTGAAATGTAACTTTTCTGCTTTCCAAGGATTCTTGCTAAATCAGTATCATTGAAGATTTGCCTTGTTGTTTTCAAGTATTCAACACATTGCC
Organism: uncultured Oscillospiraceae bacterium; assembly: GCA_964598315.1. Lineage (GTDB taxonomy): Bacteria > Bacillota > Clostridia > Christensenellales > CAG-314 > Fimimonas. The sequence continues at coordinate 27,391 of CAZRBI010000017.1, read as the reverse complement.
TAAATCTGTCTTCCATATACGTATGCTCTAAATGAACAAAAAATTCACTGAAAAATTTTGTAAGTGAACAAAAAGTTCTTTATTTGCACCCGGATGCAATCCGATTGCACCCGATAAAGGTACGGAAAAAACAGAAACAAGCATAAAATACATGAGCATGAGAACTTACATCAAGGTATCTGACAGGCTCCGGGCGGAGCTTGCGAAGAGGTTCGGGCTTACGAACAGCAGCGTGTGGCGCGCCCTCAACTACCTGACAGCCGGCGGGAGGTCCCCCGAGGTCAGGGAGTACGCCCTCAGCCACGGCGGGGCCATCGCCGAGGACGACTTCATCCCTAACTGCAGGACGGAGCACACGGCGGACGAGATCATCCAGACATTCGCCGGAGGGGTGCAGGTGAGGATAGGGAGGCGGGACAGCCGGGCCTCGCTCCTCATCGACGGGGAGACCGCCGAGGAGTACGACAGCGTGAGCGTTCAGAGCTGGGGCAACCTGCTTCACCACGCCCAGGAGATAGCGGAGCGGCGAGCGAAGGAGGGGGCGAGGTCATGAGGGACGCCGCAGCCATAGCCGCATCGGCCGTCCTCGTCCTCGCGGGCCTCGCGCTCGCAGTGACGGGGCTGTGGTGGGAGGTGTGGCTGATAGGCTTCCCTCTCATCTACGGCGGAGTCCGGGGAATAATCGGGACAATCGGGAAACTCAAATCAAACCAAAGAAAATGACTAAGACAGCTGAGCATGTCGAGCGGGTCAAGGAGCTGCTCGACGAGTTGAGAAAGGAGCTTGCGGCCCTTGACGAGGCCGGGTACGGCGGAGGGGACGAGCTTGACGGAAGGGACAGGGCCACATTCACCGCGAGGCGGCTCCGCCGCTGGGACATCAAGGGGACCAGCTGGCTCGTCAGGAGGCGCACGAAAGGGATGAGGGGACACATGGCCCTCGACATCGAGATGAGGGACGGCCCCATCGGGGACCCGGCCTATCCGTACAGCCGGAGACCAGTAAAGTAAGAAAAACAAACGGCGGCGACATAGCTAAAAACAAGATTAGTATATGTGTGACAGTCCGGCCCGCCGCCGTGCCGGACGCAAGGGGAGAATAGCGGTGGTAAAGGGATAGCCACCGGGCGAGCAACAGGCGGACGCTCTGACAGCGGAAACAGAAGCGGGCCAGCGGCCTGACGCCCTGGGACATTAGGAGGTCCGAGTCCTCCTCTCCCCGCGATACAGAACGATGGAATACTACGGAAGCATACTCTGCGTGACGGTCTCGGAGCTGACATGCTCCGGAGACGGGGACGCTGTGATGACACGGGCAACTTACGACATTTCAGTGCGTCGTCACCTCATCACCGTCGCCCGTCCCGGCAAGGGGAAGGGGAGCTACGCCCTGATAGAGTGGGCGTCGCTGCCGGAGCGGTTCCGGGAGCGTTTCACAGCGAAGTACGGAGACCCCGAGAAGATCATGAAGCAAGAGACCACATACCTGCCGCAGGACCCGGAGGCCCAGCGGTTCTACAACGCCCACGTCCTGCCGGACGGCCACCACATCCCGGAGGGGAAGCAGGAGGAGTACACGCTCAACGCGAGGGTGCTCAACGCACTGACGGCGATGGCCAACGGGCAGAGAGCGGCCCACAGGGCGGGGAACAACAACACCCCGGTCATCTGGGAGAACGTCATGAAGGAGAGCGAGCGCCTGAGGGACGCCTACGGGCACACCCTTCCGAGGAACGAGGCCTCGCTGCGGCGGAAGATGCGGGAGTACGCCAGGGACGGCTACGCCTGCCTGGTGTCCGGCAAGTTCGGCAACAGCTCGGCGCTGAAGATAACGCCGGAGGCGGAGAGGTACATCGTCGCCCTCAGGCGTTGCAAGACCCCCTGCTACTCGACGGAGGGCATCTTCGACGAGTACAACAGGAAAGCCTCGGAGAAAGGCTGGAAGCCCCTCTCGTCGGTGACGACGCTGCGAACGCTCCTCGAGCGGCCCGACATCAAGCCCAAATGGTACGACGCGGTGTACGGGGAGCTGGCGGCGACGCAGCTCTTCGACAGGAGGCACAAGACCGTCATGCCGTCGATGAGGGACAGCCTCTGGTACGGGGACGGGACGAAGCTGAACCTCTTCTACAAGGAGTACGAGGGAGGGAAGCTGGTGGTGAAGACCGCCTACGTCTACGAGGTGGCGGACGCCATGAACGACACGCTCCTCGGCTGCGCCGTGGGGAAGACCGAGACGTTCGACCTCCAGTACAGGGCGTTCCGCATGGCGGTGGAGACCTCCGGGCACAAGCCCTACGAGATAGTGACCGACAACCAGGGCGGGCAGAAGTCGAAGAAGGCGAAAGCATTCTTCAAGGGCATCTGCCACATCGTCAGGAACACAGCCCCGTACCAGCCGCAGGGGAAGACCATCGAGCGGCTGTTCGGGAGCTTCCAGGAGCAGGTCCTCTCCAAGGACTGGAGGTTCACTGGGCAGAACGTGTCCTCCAAGAACGGATGGAAGATAAACAGGGAGATGGTGGACGCGAACAAGGAGAGCCTCTACACATGGCCAGAGCTTCTGGAGGCGTACGCCAGGGCTAGGGCGGAGTGGAACGCCATGGACGGAAGGATGGACGCCTACCTCGCGAGCGTCAACCCGAGGGCTGAGGCTGTCACGGATATAGACAAGGTGAGCCTCTTCTGGGTCTCGACCGACAAGGCCGTGCCCTACACCGCCAACGGGATCTCCTTCCAGCACGCCGGGGTGAGGTACGCCTACGAGGTGCAGACGGAGGACGGCAAGCCTGACTACGGGTTCCGCCGTGTCAACACGGGCAGGGAGTACATCGTCAAGTACGACCCACTGAGGATGGACAGGGCGCTGCTCTTCGAGGACGGCCCGTCAGGCCTCAGGTACGTGGCGACGGCCTACCCCTACATCACAGTGCACCGCAACATGCAGGAGCAGACGGACGAGGAAAAGGCCTTCATCAGGGAGAGCGTGGAGGAGTTCAAGAAGGAGAGGATCCGCCGCCGGATCGAGAACCAGGCGCTGGAGACGGAGTTCGGGGTGTCGCCGGAGCAGAACGGGCTGAAGACCCCCGTCCTCAAGGGCATCTCCGAGAGCGACTACGAGAAATTCGCCGACATCGTCATGGCGGTGGTGAGGGAAGAGGGGACTGGCGCCGGGGCCGCGGCGGAGACGACGGACATCGGCCCGTACACCAAGGAGCTGAGCAACATGGACTACAACCCGCTCGACATCCTCGGGAAGCTTTGAAACTGACATGAGCAAAAATCCTATACAAATGGCACAATTGACAGAAACAGAGAAGCAGGAGATCAGGCGGGGCCTGATAGCCTACTCGGCCCGCTACGCGAGCCAGGCCAAGGCGGCGAACTCCCTGAAAGGAGTGGCCAGCCCCGGCACCTTCAACGCCGTTGTGAACGGCAAGTTCGACCGCATCAGCGACGACATGTTCCTCAAGATAAGGGCGGCGGTTTCCGCCTCCGTCCCGTCAGGAGGGTGGAAGGTCTGCGAGACCACGTCCTTCCGGGAGATGGAGACGCTCTTCGACGACGCCCAGCGGTACCGCAACGTCACATGGATCACCGGGGCGGCGGGCATAGGGAAGACCACGGCGGCGAGGGAGTACGCCTCCTCGCACAGGAACGTCTTCGTCCTCCAGTGCTCCGAGGACATGCACAAGGCGGACTTCGTGGACGAGCTGGCCACGCTGATAGGCCTCAGGACAGGCGGGCTGACCGTGAGGGAGACACTCGCCGGGATAGTGGACGAGCTGGTGCGGATGGACAGCCCCCTGCTGGTGTTCGACGAGGGCGACAAGCTGGCGGACCCCGTGATGCACTACTTCATCAGCCTGTACAACGCCCTTGAGGACAGGTGCGGCATGGTGTTCCTCTCGACCTCGTACATCGAGAGGCGGATAGGGAACGGCCTGCGGTACGGGCGCAGGGGCTACGAGGAGCTGTACTCGAGGATCGGGCGGCGGTTCGTCCCCCTCTCCCCGGTGACGGCCCAGGAGGTGGCGGCGGTGTGCAGGGCCAACGGCCTGTCCGATGACAGGGCCGTCGCCTCGGTGGTTTCAGAGGCGGGGGACGCGAGGAGCGGCAAGGAGGGGTACGACCTGAGGAGGGTGAAGAAGTCCGTCCACAAGCGGCTCCGTATGGCGAAAGGCAATTAAAGGATATTCGGAAGGCGTTCAAAAGGCATTCAGATGGCGCGCACGTTATCAGGCAAGCAGGTGATAGGGATGAGGTTCGAGACCGTCACCCTCGGAGGCGGCTGGGACAGGTGCCTCGGCCCCGTGGAGACGACCGGTGTGTGGTTCGTTTGGGGCAACTCCGGCAACGGGAAGACCTCTGCGGTGGTGTCCCTGTGCAGGGAGCTTTCCCGCTACGGGAAGGTCCTGTACAACTCCCGGGAGGAGGGGTTCTCGCTGACGATGCAGAGCACGCTCCGGAGGTACGGGGTCGGGGAGCTGGGGGCGAGGTTCCAGGTGGCGAGCCTGACGCTCGACGAGCTGGAGGAGAAAATCTCCAGGCCCAGGTCCCCGAAGTTCGTGGTGGTGGACTCGTTCCAGTTCATGGGGTTCACCTACCGGCGGTTCAGGGAGTTCTGCGAGAGGCACCCCCAGAAACTCCTGATTTTCGTGAGCAGGGCTTCGGGGCGGCAGCCGGAGGGCAGGGCGGCGTGCAGCGCGATGTACGACGCGTGCTGCAAGATATGGGTCGAGGGCTACAAGGCGTTCAGCAAGGGGCGCTTCATGGGTCCCGACGGCAGCGTCACCATCTGGAAGGAGGGCGCATGGAGATACTGGGGCGAGAGGGAGACGGACGAAGACAAACATGAAGACAACGGATAACAATATATGGCACAGAAGAAAAGAAACTTCTCACGGTTCTACGCGGTCTGCAGGGCCATGGGGATAGACACCGGGGACTACAAGGACGACCTCGTGTCGGAGTTCACGGGCGGACGGACGGTCCACTTAAGGGAGATGACTGAGAGGGAGTACGACGACATGTGCGACTGCCTCCAGAACGGAGGGCAGCAGGGTCAGTCGAGGGAGGAGTTCCTGGAGAGGCGCAGGAGGTCGAGGTCGGCGGTGCTGAAGAGGCTCCAGAAGCTGGGCATCGACACTACGGACTTCTCCAGGGTGAACGCCTTCTGCTCATCCAAGAGGATAGCCGGGAAGCCGTTCGGCTCGCTTACCATCGCGGAGCTTGACGCGCTCGTTCCGAAGCTGGAGGCGATGCTGCGCAAGGGCGGCGTGTCTGAAGAGGGCACTCTCTCACTGTCAGGGAGAGCGAAGCCTAAAGGTGTGAAGATGCACATAAGGGTCAAACTCAACGGGGTTGCTTCGTAAACAATAACATTCAAAAACAATGGACATCACTAAAATGACTGCAGCAGAAAGGGCCGAACTTAAGGCCCAGCTTGAGGCCCAGGAGCGTGCCGAGAAACAGAAACGCGAAGATGATATCAATGCCTACAAGGATCTGGTTTCAGAGTTCTGCCGTAAGACCAAGGATGATATGATGGAATTGTCCGCCGAGATGCGTCGCCGTAAGGACAAAGTGTTTGGCAATGTGACCGCTATCATTGACATGAAGGAGGCTCTTTTCAAGACCAAAGTGAACCGTCACAGCAACTCATTCACTTCGGAAGACGGCATCACGGTATCCCTTGGCAGACGCACTGTCGACGGGTGGGACGACACGGTTGAAGCAGGGATTGAGAAGGTGAAGGAGTTCTTGGCAACACTGGCCAAAGATGACAACTCAGCCAAACTCTACGAGGTGGTGATGCGGCTTCTGACCAAAGATCGCAAAGGCAACCTGAAAGCATCGGCCATGCTGCAACTGGAGCAGTACGCGGCCAAATGGAATGAGCCGTTGTTCACTGAAGGCGTGGAGATCATCCGGAATTCCTACCATCCAAGGGAGACCTGTGACTACATATCCGTCACATACAAGGACAGTGAGGGCAAGGAACACGCCATCCCTCTGTCTCTCGCCGCGATGACAAGGGATGACGAAGAGCAGGAGGGCTAAGCCATGCAGGATGTAGACAGTATCTTCAGACAGACAATGGAAAGAAACCTGCGCTCGTATGCGCAGGTACTTTGCCAAGAGTTGGAGAAAAACGAACTGGAAAAGAAGCCAGAGCGCAAGGTGCATACCGCCACAGTGGTGGTGTCTAAAGATGACGGCAGATTCATCGCGGTCGATGGCAGTGCCCACATGATGGAAGAGCTCTTCGTTGAACTCTTCCGCCGCAGGCCTGAATTAAGGAGCGTGGTTCAGGATGCCCTGAACAGCACCTTCTGGGTGGAGGACAGATAACAAGAACCAATAATGGGTAAAAGGAGGAAAAGGCATGGCGGAGTAAGCTACCGCAAGCGTGTAGCCGACATCAACCAGATATACAGTGAACACTTGCAGTCAGGTCTTTCGAACAGGGAGATCTGGCTGCGGTATGTGTATCCGGTGTTCGGCATCAGCGAGCGGACATTCTACAACATACTCAACGCACCTGCCATTTCCCCTATAGAAGTTTACGAAGAGCCCTCTCTTTTTAATGACGATAAGTGATGGCAGGCAGTGATATAAAGGCGCTCAAGCGCAGGATCTTGAAAGATATCGGGGTGGAGGTGCACTCTGAGTTCGATCGCAACTTCGAGACTCAGTCCTTCTTCGGACAGGCATGGCAGAGGCATAAGACTCCCATGAAAGAAGGTGCCCACATCCTTGTGAAGACAGGCACCTTGCGCCGTAGCATCTCGTCAAAGACGGACGAGGACAGCATCACTTTCACCTCCGACCTCCCCTATGCCGCCATCCACAACGAAGGCGGTGAGATAAAGGTGACGAAACGGATGAAACGGTATTTCTGGGCGATGTACTATAAGGCTAACGGCGGTCTCGGCAGGCGCAAAGACGGCACTCTCCGACAGGATAGGATGAATGCGGCTCTCTCAACGGAGGCGGAGTTCTGGAAGCACATGGCACTGATGAAGATCGGCTCCGCCGTCAAGATCCCGCGCCGCAGGTTCATCGGGGCGCACCCCGACCTCGAGAAGGAGGTCACCTCAATAATAGAGAACCGGTTGTCGGAGTACTTCGGCGACCAAGGCAATTTCAAGCAATGATAAAGGAGATTTACAATGCGCTGACGGCCGCGCTGATGACCGTCGGGGACGGCGCCATCAGGCACATCGACCTGTGGAACCAGAACGTGGAGTTCATCGACGAGGACGAGCCATGGGAGAGGCCGGCGGTGTTCGTGGAGTTCGGGGAGATCTCGTGGCAACCCTACAAGGGAGCCACGGAGGGATTGAAGGGTACGGGCGAGGTGCTGCTGCACATAGTGACCGACTGGAAAGGCTCGGCAGCAGAGGGCAGCGGCTTCCAGCAGGAGACGCTGGACGACTATGAGCTAGGCGACCTCGTGGTGGCCGCCGTCACGGGACTGGAGGGCGAGTCCTTCAGGAACCTGCACCTATCCAGGACGCTCACCAACCACAACCACCAGGAGATTCTTGAGAACATCGAGGTATTCTCCGTGACATACGAGAGGGTGATATGACAGCGGTGAGGAATCCTGTAAAGGAGTGGGGGGATAATGGCACTGGACTGTTGCAACACCACTGAGATAGGTTGCAGCGATTCACTACATGGCAGAAGAAGGGGCGTCCGACGACGGCCTTTTTTTATGCAATCGGATTACATCTCGCATGAAAATTGTATATTTGCAAGAAAAATGTAGATAAACCCAATAGGAGTACCACATGAAAAAGTCATTTTACAGAACAGATTATCTGTTTTCAAAAGGGTCAATACTGATCGGTATGGGGAGTCTTCTGGGAGTTTTTTACCCATACCTGGAATTCAACGACTCGAGTACCGCTGAGCAAGCTGACCGGACAGCGATTGAATCTGATTTCGGCACAATCGGCCAAGATATATCAGTGGCCATAGTTGGGTATGGTAAAAATATGTCCAGATATGGAAGATGAAGTCAAGGCCGGCCGACCCATGGGCAATGGCGAGGAGCGCAAGGACGAAGATGCTCTCAAAGATCCGGTTGACATAATACTCGGGGCCGTGCCTGATGAAGGAAAGAGAGAGGATGTCAGGCAGGCTATAATGCTCATAAAGGAAGAGTCATTTTCAGGCCCGATACCACCTCCTCAGGCCCTAAAGGGGTATGAGGAGGTATTGCCGGGTTCAGCTGACCGTATCCTGAAAATGGCTGAACAGCAGCAGGAGCACCGCATGAAGATGGAAAACAAGGCAATCTCAAAACAATTGTCATTGAACAGTCGAGGTCAGATATTCGGCTTTATCATTTTCTTTGTATGCATTGGGGTTGCAATTCTGTTTGCTTATCTTGACATGAAGTATTTTGCTGGGATATTCCTTACAGTGACAATGGCAACCATAATATCCATTTTTGTATTAGGCAAAAAGGACTCAGCCAAGGACCTCAAAGAAAAATCGAAGGACCAAATCAGATAATGTTCAGACAAAGATTTTGAGATAAGAGAATAATTGCTATATTTGCGATAATGATTCCGTAGCTAATGACTACCGATTCGTTGCCAGGAGGAGGACTGATATTATCAGTCCTCTGACTTTTTATATAGAAGCCTTAATCGCCCCTTATCAAGATTGTTGAGAATAATCTATGCGGAGGATATTACTGTCATGCAGCCCCAAAACACCCTACCCTAGTTCCTATGATGCAATTTCCAATTCAACCAAGGTGATTTTAAAAAAGATAGCAAATAATAAAATTATTGCTATACTTGCCAACAAGAGACATCAGTGTGTGGCCATACCTTGCGTTAAGCATAACCGGGCGCCATTGGTGTCTTTTTATATCCTCTTTGTTATCGAATAAAGATACCTGTGATGCCCAATCTTCCCATTAGGTGCGATATCATCTTCTTCGGCGACATTGAGATAGAAGGTTCCCCCAGATATGCTTACCTCGTAGTAGTAGAACCTCTTAATATCGTCTTTCCTTGGTTTATAGAGTCCTTGTTTCCTGACGAATTTCCCGTTCGCCAAGAATGTGTCAAGCTTCGCCAAATCATTCTTGTCAAATCCTTTCCCTCTCCACAAGGTATCATTGAATAGGTGCTTGATGCCTTTCTTGCTGAATCCTACAGAATTTGGATGTCCGTTTCCGTTGACGATCACTTTCTTCTGTATGAGCGGCTCCATCTCATGAAGATAATGCGTCCTCTCTATTGCGTTAGCGCTTTTCGTCCTGTCTGCGGCGCATCTGCGAACTATGGGGCAGCGGCGGCATTAAGCGGGACAAGCATAAGAACGGGAAGATTCTGCAGGGCAAAGTTTGCCAGGCGATGCCAATATAGAAAAATCCGTCACTTCTTTTTGGGGTGGCGGATTTTTGGTATGATACGCTTTGAATTAAAAAAAATTGCTATATTTGTGGTAAGAACTGAATGCGGGTTTTCATAGAGGGCTTCGGCCCTTCGGAAGTTCCATTCAGTCCTTATTCTTTTATCCTCATCGTGTAAACTATTTTCTCACCTATGTCCTTTACCTTGCATTGGATTGAGACTCCGTTGTAGTTCGCCTCATATACAAGGAAGTTGAATTGATGGTGATGTCCCGCCTCGATTGCTGTCTGTTCTGCATTTGGCAGCCATTCTTCAATTCTGGTTGCAATTTCCATTGTCTGGGCAATTTTTCCCCTTCGGACATTCATTGAAAATGTTTCCTTGAAGAATCTTTTGTTGACTACCAGTCCATCGTCCCCGTTTTTTATGACGAGTCTTTTTGCCTCAGTTCCATCAGGTAGCGTGACTGCTGGCAGATGCCTGTCCGCCCATTCGTCTACCGCCTTCCTGATAGCTTTTCTATCATCTTCAGGAAGTTCCCCAGAAGCTTCCTTTTTCACCAACTTCCTTACCGTGAGGCAAGCCTGGCACAATTCATTGCTAGCTACGGGCTTGGCGAGGTTGAGCTTCTTCGTGCAGGTGTTGCAGCCGGGGATGGTGTAAGCGTTGTAGTCCGGGAAGGTCTTCCGCTGCTTGCCAGCGTTGAAGCGGAATATCCCCCTGGTGTCCTTTGACAGTGCCTTTGCACCCTTGGTGTACGCCTCGCCCCTGTCGGTAGCCATGTACTTGCTCTTAAGCACTTGGACCACTGTGCAGCGGCAGTTCCAGCCGTTCGGCGGGTAATACTCATCCCAGAACGGGTCGGACATCGGCAGGGTAACGCCGTTCAGCTCCGCGTGCTCCGGCCGCACCCTGTCGTCACCGGCCGTGCGGTACTGGAGGTAGTATTCGTCGCCGTCCTCCCCGAACCTCTCCCATTTCGCCGCCATCTCCGCCGACGCCTGCGCCTCGTTGTACTCGGCGTAGAGATAGTTTCTGTTGTAGGTCTCGTCTATCTTTTGAACGTCGTTCAGAAAGCGTTCGAACGGCTTTCTCTCGCCGTTTTCATCCAGAAGCGAGGGAAACGCCTCGTTGAGCTCGTGGAAGGTCTTGATGCCGGAGAATATCCAGTCGGACTCCTTCAGCCTTGAGCGCGTGGTCTCCGACATTCCAGTCTCCTCGAAGCTTGAGTCGAGGACGGAGGCGTGGGTGTCTATGAAACTATGTACATCCGGTTCAGCGAGGATCTCCACCCTGAGCGATGCGCCCTCCTCCTTGAAGAGAGCCCGCATCATCTTTCTGAATGAGGCACTCAACTCATCCTGTCGTTCCTTCGGAACGCGGGCATCACCCTTCGCGAGCGTCATTCCACTCCCGAGGATCTCCGCATACCTTCTGTGCAGCCCCTCGTAGTCGGAGGGGCTCAGTCGAAAAAACCTTTCCGCGCGTTTTCCTGAGTGGCGGGTTCTGTCAGAGGGGAAATGTTTCGCCGCTCCCCGACAGGCATGCCGTATTTGTCGGCAAAATAGCTGCCATCGACCTCGAAATTGTTAAGGATCATCTCCTCATAGGCCTTCTGTTGCTCGGGGGTGTAGTCCAGCGGCTCGTCCCAGTCGAAGCGCAGCCCCTTCAGCGGGAAGCCCAGCTTCACAAGCTTTGGCAGCAGCTGATCGTTGACGGTGTCCCTCACGAGGTCAGCGATCTCGTAGATGAGGTTATCCAGGACCTTGAGGTGGGTCTGGGACTGGGAGAGACTGCTACCGTCCTCGATGGTCATGGTGACATGCAGCACGAGCTTGGACAGCTCCGAGTTGGCGCGGTCCACCCGCTTGTCGTAGACATTGTAGGCATCGCCGCGAGAGCTTTCCTTCAGCTCTATCTCCGAGTCGGAGGGCAGCACCGCCCATGCCTTAGAGCCCATGTTCTCCATCATCTTGCCGAGGCCGTCGATGTCTTTCTGGTCGCGGCTGGATGTCTTGGCCACCCTGATAGGAAGTCCGAACATCTCGGCGAACGAGTCCCAGAAGGCAAGGGCATATTTCTTCGGTATGGTCTGGATGGCTGCCTTGAGGTACAGGCCAAGGTCATCCGGTGCGCCCACCTCGACCAGCCAGTCGGACCATGGTTCCTCACGATAGGGGATGCCGTCCTGCCAGGTGCCGCCGGCAATGACAGTGACGCGTCCGTATTCGGGAATCACATGTTTGCGCGGGATAAGGGTAACCCCGTCTATGGACAGAGTACCGTCCTCACGGGTGATGACATCGCCCAGTTCGATGAGCGAATGGCCCCAGTAACGGGCCTCCATGACATAGCGGATGAATTGCTTGAACCATGCGGTCTCAAGGTATTTGAGAGCTTCCTCGTCGGGGTCTCCGTTCCCGTCGGTCAGCTTGAATGACTTGCCCATGATGAATCCCTGCAACTGTCCGATGCATCCCGAGAGGTGCAGGTCAAGATCCACATCCCGGTAGATGTCATAGAGTCGCTGTCGGTTGGGGTTCTCGACTGACAGTGCCAGCTGATGAGCCTGCCTCCAGGCCTTGAGGTCGCGCTGTGTGAGGTAGTCTGTCTGCCGCTGCAGGTCGATCACTATTTTCCGGAAACGCCTGCGGCCGTCTTTTTTAGATAGGTCGAGCGTTGTCCCGTCTTTGAGCGTGAGCGTGTCGGGCAGTCCGCCTTTGGTATCGGACTGTCCGGAGAATATCTTGCGTAAAGGATTCAACATTCCCATATCCGTATCGTTGTTAGTAACTGTTATCCACGCACGGCTTGGAACCATAGCGGATTGAGGGAGCCGCGCTTTCCCCATAATCTGTAGTGACGGTCGGCAAGTCAGGGATAACTATCCCTGACTGCACCTGCCCTAGCCACTCGATGGCTCTTTCGTAGCGTTCCTTGCGGATGTCCATTCCCATCCTTCCCGGGAGGGACGCCGCCATGTGATAGAGGGCTATGTCGCAGGCGTACATGAGTATCTGCCGGTTGCGGTTTGCCCCTTCGGCTGAGAATATGGCCTCGCAGTCATACTTAGGGCGGAGGTATCCGGAGATCTCCTCCACCGCCTCCAATTCAGCGTTGCGGCGTGTCTCACAGTCAGCTTGGGTGACTGTCTTCAAGGCTACCTCACCGATGACAGCCTTGTAGTCTTCTACATTGATGTACGACATGATTTATTCTCCTTCAGTCTGCCACATAGAGTGCGCATTTCTCGATTTCCTCCCAGGATGTGCCTTTCCTGAAGCGTTTCTTCGCCCAAAGGGTTTTCAATGTCTTTTTGGGCACCACCTTCAGGCGGCCGCCCATGAGGATAACGAAGTAGGTCATCCCGAACAGTTTATGAAATTCATTAGCCTTCTTGACGGCTTTCTTGTACCTGTACGCCCAGATTAGGCGGTACAGTTTCTTTTTAAGGAGCTTTATCATGTTACCATATATTTTTTGCCGATGGCCTGCCGCCCATCAGCGGTTTGAAACTTTGTCTGCGGGCCTCGCGCTGCAGATACCATATAGCTCCCTCGTCAGCATCCGGTGCATCATCGTGCGCTGAGCTCCCTTTCTCGAGGGCGAGTGTCTGGTCGATGCCGTTCTGCATGTCAGGGGTACCCTTGAGGTCAATATTGTAGAATACATAACCGCGCTCCCACAGCGGGGATATGTCGGTGATCCTTTGGAGTTTGTCCGGCTTCTTGCGCCTGTCTCCGGAAATGGGCAGCTGATAGCCGCGTCTCACACCCTCGGCGGCAAACTCATCAAGTATGATGTCCTGGAGGAAGTTGGCTTCCATCATGAAGCGGACAGAAACATCCTCCGGAAGCCTCTCGTAGAGGTCGTACAACCATCTGACCATGCCCCCGATGGTGTCCTGGCGGACATAGCAGTCGATAAGGTGCAGCTCCGTCCCTTTCTTGCCCCACAGGCGCGAGGCCTTGTAGTCGTTGGATGTCTTCGCTTTGAACGAGGGGTCGGTGTAGCAGATGAGACTGTCGTACTGGTTGAGCGGAAGCATTTTCTTGTAGCGGATCCATTCATGTCTGAATATTTTTCCCTGGGTGATTGGGTTGTGCATGAACTCCCTGTTCCATTCGATATATCCCATGAAGTCGGCGGCTTCCTGCGCTTCCTTCTTTGTCCATTTCTCTTTCCAGACAGGGTTGCCGTTCCTGTCGAGTGCTTTTATGACCGAGAGGTAGACCCCTTTGATTTGGCTTATGTTGTACAGGACGGAGCATTTGGAGAAAAGATTGCCCACCATTATGAAACGCCCTCTTCCGACATCCAACGAGCCGAACAGCGCGCTTCTCACCCATGCGGTAAGGTCCTCCACCCTGGATGGATTCCGACTCAGCTCGTCATCATCGAGGTCGTCACAGACGATGTAGTCCGGACGCACATTCCTGAAGCGCAATCCACGCGGCGACTGCCCCCTTCCGAGGGCGTTGAAAACTATGCCGTCCCTCGTCTTGAAGTAGCCATCGGCCCAGTCTCCTGTCTCTTTCTGCTCTCCGAAGTCGGATATATACCTCTGGTTGAACTCCAACTCCGCCTGGATGGAAGAGAGCAGCTCTATGGCGTTGTCCTCAGCTTTGCCGACAATGACCATATAGTGGAGCATCTTCTGCGGTTTGAGCCACAGAGGGACGAATATGTCTATGTGGGTGGATTTGGCGTGCCCCCTCGGCCATTCGAACACGGCCTTGATGTTTGGGATGTCGCGGATCCTGTACGCAGCCTGGTTGTGGAACTGTGCATTGTGGATTACCCTCCTTGTTCCGTCCTCATATTCCTTTGTCAGGTAGTGCGGGAAATAGTACTCGCAGAACTTGTCGTAGTGAGCGAGAAGCCCACGGATTCGTCTCTCCTTGTCAGCGGTTGACTCGTTGACGACGGTCACTGCGGTAGCCGACTGGACTACCTTGCAGTGCTCACGCCAGCGCTCAAGCGCGTTCTTTACCTCAGATGCGTTCATTGCTTTCCGATGTGCTCGGCGATGTATTGATCCTGCAGCCTGTTTACCTGGCGGATGAATTCAGGGGTTATCTCCTGGTTGGTGGCGGCCTTGTACTGAAGCCACTTGCTGAAAGCCATGAACACCTCTATGGTGTCGACTATGTTGGCTTTCTTATCAAGCTTCTCTATGACAGAAGCCAGCTTTGACAGTTTATCACCAAGACCGGCGACAGCCATGGGATCCCCTGCTTCATTCACCTTTTCTATAAGCGTGTTGATGGTCCCGAGCAGCTTGTTGACGAGCTCCGGCCTTGTTATATTCTGGGCGGCTCTGGTCTCTTTCCAACCTCCGTCCTGGCACCACCTCGATACCGTCTGCCTGGAGACACCTACCTGCTCGGAGATACGCTCCATGTCGATGCCGGACATGAACAGGGTCCTGGCGACCGATTTTTTGTTTTCTGATTCTTTCTTTGTCATTCCTTTTGCCCTTTAGCTGTGCTGCGAAAATGGCCAATAAACCACCTCAAAGCAAAAAAGTGTGCAACGGTTGCATAAAAGTGTGCAATGGTTGCACACTTTTTTTGAATTTCCCCACCAAGCGCATAACATTGCACACGGGAAACCCCACAAGCGGAGCCCGAAATGATATGGGAAAAAGAGTAAGAATATCGGACGAAAGTCTTAACAGTTACGGCACAAGGGTATTGACAGATGGGATGGATATCGAACAGTATCGGCGCAATCCCGTCCTTCTTTTCATGCACCAGCGCGGGTTGGTCATAGGCCTGGTCAGGGACATCAGGAAGGAGAATGGAGAAGTGACAGGAGAGTTGGAATTCGATGAAGCCACTCCGGAAAGCATTCGAGCGAAGAAACAGTTCGAGTTCGGAAGTCTGAAGATGGTCAGCGCAGGGATTGATGTGGTGGAGCTCAGCGATGACCCATCCATGCTCGTCCAAGGTCAAACGAGTCCGACGGTGTCAAAGAGTAAGCTCTGTGAGGTGTCCGTTGTAGACATAGGTTCAAATGACAATTCACTCGTACTGTCCATGGATGGAGACAGGCTGGAAATGGCAAAAGACGGGAGCGGTCCGCTTCCGAAGCTCATAAATAAACAACCAAAACAATCAAAACAGATGGATTTACATGATTTAGCCCTCAAGTTGGGGCTGGATGCCACGGCCGACGAGTCAGCGGTCAGTGCAAAGATTACATCCCTTTTGGATGCAGAGAAGGATGTCGCTGCTCTTCGTGCCGAGAAAGAGACGATGACACTCTCTGCCATCACAAGGTCAGTTGAAGAGGGTATTGCCCAGAAGCGTATCCCTGCAGACAAGAAAGAGCATTTCATCACACTCGGTAAAGTTGCGGGACTTGAATCGCTGAATGAGACAATTGCCGCCATGACACCTGCCACCAAGGTGAGCCAGTTGCTGGCCAAGGGCGCGGATGGGGTCAAGACTCCCGAAAAGCTCAGCGATATGTCAGAAGAGAGGATTCTACAGATGCGAAAGGAGGACAGGGAGATGTACTCCAAGCTCTACAAGGCCGAGTACGGCTTTGATCCGTCGTTCGATGAAGACTGAAACCAATAAAAAGTAATATTATGAAGAAATTTACCTCAATTCTCTTGGCCCTCATGTTCAACTGTCTGGTGGGGGCGTTCATTGCGGGCGCAATTGGCACTTCCCCCATAGCGGGAGCTGTAGTGGCCAATGTGATCCCGCTCGTTTGCGGCATAGTGCTTCCTGTGCATGCGGAAGCAGGATGTCTTAATGCCGGAGTGCTGCGCGAGATATGGACCGGCGAGATGGTTAAGGCTCTTCGCGGAGGCCTTTCCCACTCATGGCTTGACGGCATCCCCGATGCCTCGTCTGTTGTTGAGAATGATGTCATCCACCTTGTAGATGTGGGTGTAGATCCGGATGTCCTCATTAACAACAAGACCTACCCAATCGACCTGCAGCAGCTTGATGACAACGACATTGCCATCAGTCTTGACAAGTTCCAGACGAAGGTGACCCCCGTCACGGATGACGAGCTGTACGCCTCAAGCTATGACAAGATGTCGAGAGTGATTGAGTCGCATAGAAACGCCATTGACGATGCCAAGTTCAAGAAGGCCGCCCACGCGTTCTGTGCTTCCCAAAGCACAGAGTCCACACCCATAATCGTGACTACAGGTGAGCGGGACGCCACCACTGGGAGACTGGCTCTCACGAAGGCTGACCTCATCAGGGCTAAAGCCGCGTTGGATGCCCTCGGGGTGCCCAGCGTCGACCGTCGTCTCGTGCTCTGCTCTGACCATGTGAACGACATTCTGGGATGGGACGAGAAGTTTGCGCTGCAGTACAACCTTGACAATGTGAATGGTAAGGTAGGAAGGCTCTTCGGGTTTGATATTTACGAGAGTTCCTACAACCCTCTATACACCACCGCAGGAGTCAAAAAGGATCTGGATGCCACCGCCGCCACAGGCGAGTTCCAATGCTCTTTCGGCTTCTACGCACCCCGAGTGTTCAAAGCCACCGGTTCCACAAAGATGTACTACTCCGAGTCTGGCACCGACCCCGAGTATCAAAGAAACAAGATTAACTTCCGCCACTACTTCATCGCATTGCCGAAGAAGGAGGATGCGGGCGTTGTCATCCGATCCGGATACTCAGCGGAATAATCCGAATTTCCTTTCTCTAACAGTTCCTGACAGATGGATTTCGCTACGCTCATAAAGGATCTGCTCATGTTCCTCCTCCCGGGTGGTGCGCTCGGGTCAGTGGTGACCTGGCTTGCCACCCGCAGGGAGAGGAAGGTTGATGTCCTTAAGAAGCTGCAGGAGTCCATTGACCTGCTGACAGGGAAGTACACTGAAGTTCTCAATGAGAATGTACAGCTAAAGGCCGACAACGCCAAGCTGCTGGCAAATCAGAAGGTTCTTGAGGAAAAGATTGATATACTTACGGCTAAGGTCACCGCGCTGACTAAACAGATTGAAAAGAATGAAAAAGAGATTAGGGGCAGCAATGCTGCTGACAGTCTGCACGCTGACTGCGGGGTGCGGTCCGGCAAGACAGCTGACGGCATTCAGCCAGACGGAATCCTCGTCAGAAGCGAAGATATCGCGCACGGGCATCAAGTCCGAAGAGGCAGCCGGAGACGCACTCAGACGGGCGTCGGGGAGCTTCAGGGAGGAAACGACCGAGACGGCGGCACTGCGCTCGGAGAGCGTTCCTGAGGACAGCACCCTTCTGAAGGTTCCGACAAAGAGCATCATCGAGTTGCCGGACGGAGCCCTTTACAGGTCATCTTCAGGGCGTGTTTCGGTCGAGGCTCGAAAGGCAGGTGACAGCATCGTCCTTTACGGGCGGGCGGACAGCGTGGCGGCACGGACGGTTTTCGCACAAAGAAGAACGGCGGTGCGCCATGAGACCATAGATTCTTTGGAATCGGTGATAAGGGAACTCCGGCTGAACGCCGTTCAAACGGCATTTGAACATGACTCAGGGGAGACCGCTGTGGAAGAGGAGAGCACCGGGGCAAGGTCCAGAGTCATGCTATGGTTTCTTGCCGGAGCGCTGACCGCGCTGCTGCTCCTTCTTGTCATCAGGATTGTTTGGAAACGCTTCAATCTCGGGACATGGATTGCGAAAGGAATGAATGTAATATCGAAACTTATAAAAAAGATAAAGAAATGAATGGATATGTAAACGGGAGCGACCTCCTGTGTAAGGTCGCAGGAAAGGCGGTAGGGCACTGTACCTCGCATACCGCCACCTTCAACACCGAAACCAAGGATGTCGCGGTTAAGCCCGCTGCTTCGGTCGCCGCATCCAGCGCATCGCTCTTCAAATCAAAGCGGGTCACAGGGCTTTCAGTTCAGGTAAAGGCCGACGGATTGCACTTCTACAGTGAAGAGGAGTCCGGCTTCAAGGCCGTGCTCTCAAAGTGGAAAGTGGGAGACAGCATTGAACTTGCCCTCTTCGAGCGTGAGAACGATGAAAAACCCTATGTCACCGGCAAATTCATTATCAGCAGCCTCGAGCAGACCGCCCCGGCCGGGGAGGATGCCACCTATTCCGCCACCTTCGACAACGACGGTGCCGTGACTGTGGACGAGTCTAACATCGACCTGCTCTCTGATGCCGCTTCTGACACCAACGCCGCATAGCCATGTCTCTGCTCAAAGTGAACTACAAAGGCCGTGAACTCCCATGCAGGATAACCATGGGGGCCATGGTCCGTTTCAAGAAAGAGACAGGAAGGGATGTGTCTTCCATTAAAGACGGGGATATCTCCGACCTTGCCGTCCTGCTGTGGTGTGCAGTCGCCAGCGCATGCAACGCCGATGGAGTTCCCTTCGGGGAATCCTTTGAGCTGTTCGCCGACTCGTTAGATGCGGAGACGCTCGAAGGTTTCGTCGCAGGTCTTGCGGCGGATGCGGGTGAAACTCAAAAAAAAAGCCCGGGGACAGCGAAGTGACTCCGGACATCGAGACCCTTATGGGGATTGCGGTGGGGCGCATCGGGATGAACCGCGAGGACTTTGAACGGTGCACCCCACTCGAATTATCGAGGATAGCCAAGGCTCACGGGGATGAGGTAGAGATGTTCATGAGGTCTGGATGGGAGCGCACGAGGACTGAAGTTGTCGGGCTACATCAACTCTTCAGTAAGAGAACCCTGGATCCAAAGAGAGTGTTCCCGCTGCCGTGGGACAATGAAGGCTACAAGGATGTGCCGAAAGGGACCAGCAGCCCCGAGAGAATGAAAAAGGTTGCAGAGAGATTAATGAAAACCGGTTAGTCGGAATCGTGTCCACGCTGTTTCAGATAATTTCCTGGAGAGGGAATGGAGTTGATAAGGCGCAGTACGCAGATCATGGCGTAAATGACAACAGCTACACCAAGAAGAATCAGGAAAAATTGAATCGGTCCGATTAAACGGACAATATCGACTATGTTATTAAGCAATTCCCGCATATTGAAACAAATATAATAAAATTATGGCAAGTTCGGTTACATTCAGGATAAAAATCGAAGGCAGCAGCGAGGTCAAGAGCGTCACAGTTGACGCTCAGGAACTCGGGCAGGCCTTCGGTGCCGTGCAGGACTCGGTCAACGGAGTGAGGAATTCACTGATGGCATTGTCCTCGGTAGGTCAAATAGCGGACGCAGCGTCCAACGCATTGAGCCAACTGCAGGGTGCTCTTATGGGCTTAACATCCGCCTATGCTGCCCAGGCGGCTGCCGAGACCCGCCTTGCGACAGCCATGCGTAACACTATGGGCGCATCCGATGAGGAGATACAGTCGATAAAGGATCTTGCTGATGCACAGGAAAGGGAGGGAATTGTGAGTGCCGGGGTCCAACTCGCCGCTGCCCAGGAATTGGCTACATATCTTGAGTTCTCCGACAGCCTGAAGACAATCATTCCCGTACTCAATGACATGATAGCGCAGCAACTGGGGCTTGGGGCGAGTGCAGAGAGTGCTACTATAATAGCCACTATGCTGGGTAAAGTGATGAACGGCCAGACAGAGGCTCTCAGCAGATATGGCTACAAGTTCGATGAAGCGCAGAAGTACATACTGAAGTATGGGGATGAAAGCGAGCGGGCGGCCGTACTTGCAGAGGTTGTAGAGCAGTCCGTCGCAGGGATGAATGAGGCTTTGGCAAAGACTCCAACGGGCAGGATGCAGCAGCTGTCCAACAGCATCGGTGCCGTGAAGGACAGAATCGGTCAGGCCGTACAGGGCGCGATGCCTTTCATCACTGTGCTTGCGGAGATTTCGCTCGCCACGAGCGGTATTGTCAAACTTGGAGCTGCATTCAAAACCCTTGGGCAGACACAGCTTATTGCAAAGGCACACACTCTCGGGCTTGCGGCTGCGGAACGACTGCAGGCTGCGGCTGCGCGGGTGTTAGGAGTCTCTACGGTCGCCGCCAAGACAGCCACCGGAGCCCTGAAAGTGGAGATTATCGCCACGGAAGCTGCTATCACCCTCGGGCTGTCTCTGGCCATATCGGCTCTTGTGGAATTGCTGTCCCGTCTCATCGGTAAGTCCAAGGAGTCCCGACGAGCCATTGCTGAGACGGATGACGCCATGGATTCATATAGGCAGGCCGCTGCCGAGGCGCGAGCGGAGACGGCCGCTGACATCGTCGAACTGGAGGACCTCATCAAGTCTAAGGGCAACGAGGGCGACAAGGTGGAGGAACTCAACAGGAAATACGGGAATGCCCTGGGTACATACAGCACGGCCGCCCAGTGGTATGACACTCTCATAACCAAGAGCAAGGACTACTGCCTCCAGCTCGGCTACGAGGCTATGGCCGCCAAGTACAAGGATCAGCTTGCCGAAGCAATGATAAAGCAGGCGGAGGCACAGGAGAAGCTGGACAATACTCAAAGATTCGAGACGAGGTTGGTTAGGGGTGAAATCACCGGCACGGATGCACAAGGCTTTCCTGTCTACGGGAACATGCATTTTGAGCAAACCGAGACCAAAGAATGGAAAAGCGCTCAAGCGGAGTTGACGGAAGCCAATAATGCTGTGGAATCCCTCACCTCCAGCATGCAAAAGGCATCGTCCATGGCTGCGGACCTGTGGGTGAGCCTGCAAGGCGGAAGTGGCAGTGGATCCTCTCAGCCGAACTGGGAACAGATGGGGCTGTCTGATTTGGAAAAAGCCATACAGGAGCAGAAGGCCCTCGCCGAGACCCTGGTCGGGCAAACCGGTAAGGAAGCAGAGGCGAAAGCTGCTACAGACTTATTGAAGCGGATGGAACAGCGCGAGGTAACTCTTCGCAGTCAATACGGGCTCGGTACATCCTCTTCCTCAGGGGAGTCTTCAGATATGGTGAATCTGACCTCCGACATTGAGAAATATCGTCAGTCTGTGGAGAACGCCGTTGCCGTGAACCGCACTTTTGGCGATGGGGTTGACGAGACGCAGGCGAGACTTCAGGCCATGCGTTCAGGAATCATATCGCTCATAAGAGTTTATGGAGATGAGGATGAACGGATACAGAATCTCATCAAGGAGTATGCTGCTCTCCGCTCAGAAAGGCGCGGTGATCTGATGGGCGGGAAGCTTGAAGCACTGCCTGCCATCACAGGCAGTGTGGAGGTCGGAGGCGGTGGGAAGAACCTGTCCGGAGGAGCCGCGCTCGCCGATGACATAGAGAAATACAGACGGTCAGTCGAGAATGCTGTGGCCGTGAACCGCACTTTCGGCGATGGGACGGACGAGACGCAGGCGAGGCTTCAGGCCATGCGTTCAGGAATCATATCGCTTATAGGCACCTACGGCGTGCAGGACGACCGTATAAAGGAGCTGATCGAGGAATACAACAAGCTGTCCGATACCAATGGACTGATAGAAAATTCCGAGGGCACATCTAAAAGGATAACCAACATAACCAGCGCGCTTGGGGAACTCTCCGTGGCTTTCGGGAATCTGTCCTCACAGCTTGACGGTAACATAGGGCAGTGGGCCCAATGGATCAGTACCGTGTTGGGTGCGATTGGCAAAGCCATCCCCGCAATACTCAGCCTTATCCCAGCCAAGAAGGCGGATGCAAACGCAAATGCCGAGGAGGCTGCGACAGGCGCGGCCTCCTCGGTGGCTAGCGTACCGTATATCGGGCCGGTGATGGCAGTTGCGGCCGTGGCATCAATAATTGCGTCTTTCGCTGCAATCCCGAAGTTCGTCTCCGGGGCTGTGGCCTACGGCCCGACCCTGGGCCTCTTCGGCGAATATCCCGGAGCCGCGAGCAATCCGGAGATTGTGGCCCCTCTTGACAAGCTACGCGGCCTCATTGGAGGAGGACAGGGCGGCAGTGTGCGCTTCCGCATCGACGGACGTACGCTCGTTGGAATACTCGAGAAGGAGCGCAGGCTCTCATCAAGGACTTAAAAAGGAGCAGGCTATGGCAATGTATAAGAGATACAGCGGTTCCTTCCTTTCGCGCAAAGGCGTGACATGGAGGTGCGACATATATCAGGAGGCTGAGTCAGCCTTCACTGTCGGAGACCTCGATTTCCCGGACAGTGAGCCCCTTGTAATAGAGTGGCCGGCAACTGAACGGCACGAGCCAATACAGAGTTCAAGAACCACCCTGAAGCTCATCAGCGATTCAGACCGCGAATTTGTGGACCTCTACTCCGTCAAGCCGTGTGCCGTCAGGCTTCAGATATACCGAAACGACTCACTTTTCTGGGTGGGCACCATAGACACGGAAACATACGAGGAACCCTACTGGTCCGGTGACGGATACACCGTCACTCTGACATTCGCCGACTTCGGCGTGCTCGACAGAATTCCCTACGACCTGTCAGGGGTGAACACGCTGCGGGAGCTGCTTGACACGGCGAGGTCGCGCGCCTCGCTCGATAATCTCGGAATTGATGAGAGCCTGATATCCACCTTATTCACGGATGGAACAGCTCTCACACTCTCCGGTCTCTCTCTTCCTTCTGATAATTTCTACGATGAGGACGGGGAAGCATCTTCGTGGAGAGAGGTTCTGGAGGGAATGCTGCAGCCGCTTGCACTCCGCCTCGTACAGCGATCGGGGAAGATGTATGTGTACGACATCAACGCCCTTTTCGGGGTCGGGACATCCGAGGAGATGGAATGGGACGGGGACGATTCGTCCTTGAGCGCAGATGCGGTCTACAACAATGTCACCGTCACCTTCTCGCCCTACTGCGCCTCGTCCCTCTCTGACGGGACGCTGGACTATGGCGACACTTACGGGGCGGAGTGGACAAATCTGACCACTGACTCCTCTTATGTGAAATACTACGACACCTACGCTTCAGAACTTGGAATCGAAGCTCCCGAGTGCTACTCATGGTATGTAGACACGGACGAGGACAACAGAATCAATCAAATGTGGGATTACAGCTACATAGGATTCACACTGTTCCGCTCGAGCGATTCTTCAAAGTGTACCGGAATTGCCGAGGTGGCTGCAGGAGCAAGTTACTTCAAGATTCAGCCCATGCTTGACGGGCAAGAATCCTCCGGTGTGGCAATGGGCTTTTACACGGGAGGGCATAGTGGTGGCGGAGGAACTCTCAAAGGGATCTCCCCTGCATCGCATACGAAAGGGTCTCTTGCCATGCGCACATTCAGAATGTGGTTACCTGCAATAGATGAGAACGAGAGAAAAAAACTGTGGTTGCGCATTAAGCTTCCGCTTCTGTATGATCCGAGATATAATCCTTTCGAGGATGCCGGTTCGAATAACAGGGGAACAGAATACAATAAAGTGAAACTTAATTCCGACCAGGCTTTCGTGCCCGTTGCGATCACGGTGTACGATGCTGCGTCTGGAGGTAACGCATTGTATCATTACGACAACGCATGGCTCACCTCACACGGGCAGCCGGCCACGACGGTGGCCAGTCTTGCCGAGCGGACTTCAGGCGGAGTCCTGTACTGGGGATGGAAGGCAGGTGCCCCGTCATGGGGAGATGCATGGCTCTCATACTACGATCCGGAAGAGATTGATGACACAGGCTCAGGAATTCTTGGATGGAAGGTCAATCGACAGAGTTTCGGCAAGCCATTCGGAACAAAGGGGAATATGCTCTGCAAGACCGTCGCTTCCATCCCTTCTGACCTCAAGTTCTCGATGTATGAGAGTTTCAAGGAACTGCCCGAAGGACAATGCATCCCTTATCCACCTGCCGGCGGATGGTTGGAAGTGGTGGTGTATCGGGGAGTCTGGGCTTTTTCCGCCGGAAACAAATTTGACGAAGACTATACCCAAAGTAATTTTTATAAAGATAAGTCAGGCTACACATGTTACGACAAAATCCGTTGGTATCTGCTTCAAGTGCCGGAAATAGAAGTGGTAAAAAAGACCATTACACAGGATTCCTTGGACAGTGCAGACATAGAGTACACCGGAAAGCTGAACGCGGACGCCAAGGAAGAATTGAGCATAGACACCATTTGCGGCACCACTCCCAATGCGTCTCCGTCTGCGAGAGGATGCTACCTGCTCACGGACTCCATGGCGCAGATCTCGAAACTGACGAGGGCGGGACGCACCGACCATCCGGAACAGCTGCTCATAGGCACCATCTATAGTCAGAGTGCAGCACGGAGTACAATACTGTCAGGTACTGCCTACACCGGTCCATGGAGCAGGCCGGAGCTCCTGACGGATGCAGCGCAGGAGGATGGGGTGAGCTTCATTATGAAGTCTGAGGTATTGGACGCGATAGAGGACGACTCGGAACTGACCATGGTGGAGGTCAGAGCCGATGACTACACTTCGTCAAGTTAGGAGGAATCATCATGGACAATGAATATACTGCGAAGACCAGAATGGTGACCGCACGGCCACGGTCAGAGAGACTAAGGAGACTCGGAGCCTCCGGTAGTGGTGTGACCGCTGTCGTCACAAGTTCATCCGTCATTTCGGGGGAGAACACTTCATCCGGTGCGGGTAGCGTGCAGACAAAGGAATACAAGGCTGGCAGCGGACTCAAACTCCTTAACGGCGATACTTTTGCGCTGAACATAGCCTCCGGCGGCGGACTCGCGGTCAGTGGCGGGGCACTCAAGGTTGACTCAACTATCTCGGGCAAGTCCCCGGCACCGATTCTGAGAATCAACGGACTGGTCAACGCGGAGACGAATGTCCGTACGCGCTGGCTGCAGGTCACGCATCCTCTCGCCGGTGCGTCCGGCTACGAGATAGTACTGATGGTATACGCCAGACGCAACGGAGGCAAGAACCGAAACGGGAACAAGGTCCACAGGACGGGGTGGGCACTCGCCACGGGAGCCAAAAGGACGCTCGGAGCATGTGTGCTTTCGAAAGCCACGAGCCTGGACTACATAGCCGCTGCAGTGGTGTCCCGCTATGGCCGGGTGTACGGGGTGGACCGGAGCGAACCGGCATCGATGACTTACGAGGAGTGGCAGGCTCTCGATGGGACCGGCGGAAGGGGCTTCCACGGCAAGATGTCCGGCACGGACAAGCCGTCCGGACATTACAAGCGGTTCGGGGTGGCCATCCGTTGGACCAATCCGGAGTTTGCTTCACTCACCGGCGGGGGCAGTCTGACGGACAACACGGCATCGACCAACTCAGGGTCGGCTGTCATAAAGCGGTGGCTGTACAGCGATGTCGCGCCACTGGATGTGTATATGTGCGCCGGCACGGCTTCCGGGGACTACAAATACATCGGAATAGGTCTCGCAGGAGTGGGGGCTTGGCGAAAATGAAAAATGGCATCCGCCGAAGCGCTGGATGCCAATTGAAAGCCGCGCATCCGCCCGGATGCAACTGCTGAGCGGAATGGCATCCGTCCGAAGACACAGGATGCACACCGCAAAGACAAAGATAATAAAAAAGGCTGAATGTAATATGGGTTACGGAATCAATGACATCGGGAAGCGGCTCGCTTATGTGGGCACGCGGTTGAAACTTGCGGTGGTAATCACCTGCGAGGGATTCAGTATGGATGATGACGAATGGGAGGTGATGGTGACACGGGATACCAAGTCGGTTGTGATTACCAAAGAGGAGGCGTTCCTCGGGAACGATGGCAGATGGTATGTATTGGTGGACACTGATGCGCTCGGAGTGGGCATGGCGTGGATTACCAGCACCGCCTATGTGCCTGATGACGACATGGAGGGAGGTGTGAGAGTCGCAGTATTGAGACGGCCACTAATCCGGATTGCACCGGTCATTGATGAGATTCGCCGTACCGCATCCGGCGTGGCAGAGGAGGAAAACCTCGGGGTGGAGAGCGCGGGCGGAATTTCCGTGGAGGTGAGTGTTGTATCAACCCCCAGCATAGGAAAGAATGTCGTGTTCGTGGAGGTTCCCGAAGGATTACTTATCACCGCAGACCATGAGAAGCTCAGGGTTGCGGCAGATACTGATAACTGATAAATTTCAAAACATTTTAAGATATGAATTCTTATTCTCTCAAACAGCATGGCAGCGAGGTCCAGACTGCAATCAACCAAATCCTCGCATTAGATGTCGCAGCCCTCTCCGAGAAACTGGGACTTACGGAGGAGTCGGATAGGACGCTTGAACGCATCCTGAAGTTGGTGAGTGACAATTATATCAAGACCGAGAGGGAGGCTCGTGAGAAGACCGACTCCGAGTTGGACTCCTCCAAGGTAGCCAAAGCTCTGAATATCACCCGCAAGGAACTGCTGGAGATCCGCTCGGAATCGTCACTAGTTCCGGGGCAGTGGTACCGCATGACCGACTATGAGTGTACGACCACCCAGACCGACACACGGAGTGCCGGGCATATCTTCGACATCCTCATCATGGCGTTGGGTAGCGGTGAACTATCGGAGGAGGTGCATTTCACTCGACATGAGGGAGACACCTATTTCGACGGTTGCAATCTTGCGGCATGGCGCGGGATGTACTGTATCGACAACGACACCAGCCGCTTTGCATGGGCGGATGCTGTGAACGGAAGAGGTGTGGTGTACAGGATGATAGACGAGTGGGGCAACGACTGTCCGTATGACTTCAAGAACATCCAGTTCAAGAGATACAAGGTCACTGAAGGTGACTTCCTTGATATTGTAGAGTCTTCAGAATATCCAATAACATTGTATGCCGGTCTTGCGGACAACAATCCCGCGTCCATCACTTCCATCAATGAGGAAGATTTCGAATGGCACTACACTTTCCAAAGTAACAGCGAGGATGCTTCCGTCTCCGGAAATCTGCTGGATGTGACGGAGGAGGCCTACGCAATGCGAGCCTGTCACGGCAATGTGTTGAAACCCTATTATGCCCAGTTGTCCGATGATGATGGGGAGGTGCTCAGCGTGGCGTACCTAAACAACATATCTTCAGCCATAGAGGACAGCGAAGGCGCAAAGCTCTACAACAATGAATTTGGAGGAAGCACTTACGGGCTGACGATTCTTGGTCACACCCATGACTGCGTGTTCTCCGGCAATCTGGCCTCGACGATATTCTGCGGGAAGACTGACACTGTCACCTTTAGCGGA
>CAZRBI010000016.1:0-32774 GCA_964598315.1 uncultured Oscillospiraceae bacterium | reverse complement strand
CAAGGTTATGCCTTGCCTCGAATGCAGAAAAATGATCATATAATAATCTATTATATGAACGTTTCTGTACCAATTGTATATCTATTTAATCCCTTTGTCAATAATTTTCTGAATTTAATATTCAAAATTTTCACTATTTTGCCGTATTTTCCATGACTTTTGCCGAAATACCTATGGATTTTGTCGAATTTTTGTCTTTTTGCACTTTTTCTTTTCCTGTGTTTTCAAAAAAGTGTTCGTATAATAGATTATTATATGATCATTTTTTTCTACATAAAAACAATGCAAAGTGTTGGTTCGAAACAACAAAACGGTGGTTGAAAGACATCAGCAAAATGTTTGTGTTTTGTAAGTAACCGAATGCCTAGTTCCTGTTTGCAAGCGAAAAAGAACACCAAAAGCCATTGCAACACAAATTTGAATATTAAAAAACGGGTAGAACCGTTTTGTAATATAAAAAAACAAAAAGGAGAAAAAATTATGAACACAGTCAAAACAAAAGTGCTTGTGTCGGCAATCTTGTCTATCGTACTTTGCGTTAGCCTTATTGCCGGAGCAACGTTTGCTTTGTTCACATCTGAAAGCAATGTCAACATTGCAGTCACTTCGGGCAAGGTGGATGTTGTTGCAAGCGTAGACGAAACGTCTGTTCAAACAAAGCAACTCGACAAAGACTATGTCGACGGAATCGAAAACACCTACGGTGGCGGAATTGTTATCGCAGACGGTAACATCACAATCCCCAACATCGTTCCCGGTGACGGCATCAAGTTCAGCATTAAAGTTGAAAACAACAGCACAATTGCAATCAAGTACCGCACAGTGCTCACTTGCACCGATGCAGGCTTGCTGAACGGCTTGAACATCCAAATCAACGGACAAAACTATTCCGGAACTTTCACAGGTTCTAGCAAAGTTTCCGCATGGACAGAATTGGCAGTAGGAAAAACTCTCGACACTATCGAAGTTACTATCGAACTTGAAGACCGTAAAGACAACAACCAATACCAAGGCAAGTCTGTTGAAATTTCCTACAAAGTGGAAGCAGTTCAAGGCAATGCCGAAAAAGAAGTGATCGATCCAAACGCAGTGTACTACATTTTCACGCCACAAGATCTTGTCGACCTCAGAAAGGCAGATTTTGCTAAAATTGAAAGAATCGAACTCATGAATGACATCGATATGACCGGCGTGGAATACACTCCCTGGAATATGGTCATCGCTTCCGGAAAGACAGTGAAATTTGAAGGCGACGGCAATGTGATTCGCAACCTTGTTGTTGAAGGAAACGGAACCACGGGCGTGGGTTTCGATAACGCTGCGTTGTTTGCATCTGTCAATGCAAATCCGCACAACGGCACACAAAAATTTGTCATAACAAACCTTGCAATCGACAATGCAAACGTAACCAACAATGACGGAGCCATAGCTACAGCAGCAGCTTTGATTGGTGCAGCTCAATGCGTCAGTGTGGAAATTTCCAACTGCACAGTCACGAACAGTGCAATAACTTCCGACGCTTATGCGGCAGCATTGATAGGTTATGAAGGACAACACTTGGATAGCGTCACCACCGTTATCGACAATTGCGTTGTGGACAATTGCGAAATCAGCGGTAACGACGCAACGGCCGGTCTTGTTGCATTGAGCAACAAAACATTGACTGTCAGCGACGTTACAGTTCAAAACAGCGTTATTGATGGCGGAAAAGGATATTCTGCCGGAGCACTTGTAGGAACATGGTTCTTCACAGAAGACCTTGTTGCAACTGCAACACTGGAAAACAACACCTTTGCAATGAGCGAAGGCAACTACGTTGGGTACGACAAAGAAATCGGCTATTTCCACAGTTCGGGTCTTTACGTAGTAAATAGCGTTCCTTATACAACCACGTTTGCACAGTTCGATACGTCGGTTGACGACGGTTACGCAAAAGTTGTTTTGGCGGCAAGTATGGAAAACGAAACCGTTCCTCACACAGGCGGCACTAATGCATATGATCCTTATATCGTAGCCGACACGTTTACTCTTGCTGCCGGCACAAATTTAACCGTAGATTTCAACGGATATATTTTGAAAACTCCTGTAAGATTGTTCAAAGTTAATGGCGGTGCAACTTTGAATTTGATCAACAGTGACACTTCCGGCGAACAAAGCGGCATATACTTCAACAAAACCGACGGCGATCCCAACGTTGCGAAAAATGCTTATGGTATTGAAACTGTGCACAATGGCGGAAAAGGCGGAAAATACGGCACTTTGAATATCGGCAAAAACGTTACTCTCGGAATGGGCATAGAAAATGCATCGGCTCAACCTGCCGGTATGATTTATAACTGCGGTGCAACTACATTGGACGGCGGCGAATTGATTGCAGCTGCTACCTGTGCTGTTTACATTTTCTCTAGTCCGGATGGTCACTTCACAATGAAAAACGGCGCAAAGATTACACTCTATGACGCAAATGCAACCGGTATTTATACGTTTATTAATTCCAATGCGCAAGTAAATGTTGAAGCAGGCTGTTCGATTACAGGTCCCGGAACATCATACAATATACTGAGTTTCTCTTCTACTTATAAATACAATATAGCCGAAGGCGTAATAAACACCGACAAAGGTCCGCAAGAATAAAAAAACGTTTTTGACTGCAACTGAATACATGGTGAATTATACTTTTAAGTGCAACAGGCAGGACAAAAGAAACAGCTCATATAAATCTATGGTATAATCTAGTCGCGAAACAAAGTAACCAAGGAGAAGCATATGAACTGTTACAAACATTTTACCATAGAAGAACGTTGTTGTCTACGCGAATATTATGTAAAAGGTAAAAGCTACAGAGAAATTGCCAGGTTGTTAGGAAGAAATGTTAGCTCTGTATCTAGAGAATTAAGACGTAATTGCACCTTTTACAGAGATATTCCAAGATATTATCCATATACTGCTCAAAAGAAAAGTAATTTGAGAAATTCGTATAGGCATCGTGGCATCTTTTGGGACAAACAAGTATTGGATTACATAGAAGAAAAATTATTACTGACTTGGTCTCCGGAACAGATATCTAACACTCATTGCTCTTTCAAACTTCCTTCATTTAAGACTATCTATCGCTGGTTGTATGCCGGATATATATGCAAAGGTAATGTAAAGGTATTAAGAAAGAAGGGAAAAACAAGAAAAAGACTAGGCAATGGCGGACGATTCACTACAGGCAAATCCATACGTAAAAGAGATAAAAGTGTATACAAAAGAGAAGAATTCGGCCATTGGGAAGCGGATACGGTGGTTTCAGGACAAGGCAAGAGCAAGACATGTTTTGCGACACTTGCAGAAAGAAAAACACGTTATTACATAGCAATAAAGATTGCAGATCGCAAAGGCGCAACATTTGCAAAAGCTGTCATTGCTGCGTTATCTGAACTACCAAGTGAAGCAGTAAAAACAATAACGTGTGACAGGGGATCAGAGTTTTCTGAATGGAGAGAGATAGAAAAGAAATTAAATTGCAGTATGTACTTTGCAGATCCATACTGCGCATGGCAAAAAGGAACCAACGAGAATCTAAACGGACTTCTGCGAGAATTTTATCCCAAAGGACGGAACCTTTCGAGAGTAAGTCCTGCGACACTAAAAAAGAACCTGGCGTTGATCAACGCCAGGCCCAGAAAAGTATTGCATTACCAAAAGCCCATAGATTTATTTAATGAACATCTTAAAAAATGTTGCACTTAGTTTGACAATTTACCGCACAAAATTGTGCACCGCCTTGATTTGACCGCCTTGATCCTTTTGAAATAAAACAAAAAAATGCCCGCGCCTTTTGGGCGTGAACCCTGAAATCTTCTTGTTGTGTTGCAAAAACAGAAGCATTCTACAATGCTTGCCGCACCACCGGTTTGTTGTCGGCAAAAACAGATGTGCCCGCGGCGTTGGCCGCGGGCACTTAAATATTGTTGTTGATTTTGTGTTGTTTGTTGCACCTGACGAAGTTTCACGTCCCAATTGTTCCAAGTGATTGACGACATTTTGCAATCGGCGCAAAAACTAGAATGCTTTTTGCAAATAGTCTTCGATGAACGGTTGCAAATTGCCGTCCATGACGTCGGCAATGTTGGCGTTTTCGAAGTTGGTGCGGTGGTCTTTGACCAAAGTGTAGGGGCAAAACACGTAGGAACGAATTTGACTGCCCCACTCTATCTTTTTGATTTCGCCCTTTATCGACAGGGCTTCTTCCATTTGTTCACGTTCTTTCAGTTCGGCAAGTTTGCTTTTGAGCATAAGCATTGCTTGCTCTCT
The DNA here is from genome assembly GCA_964598315.1 of uncultured Oscillospiraceae bacterium. Taxonomy (GTDB): domain Bacteria; phylum Bacillota; class Clostridia; order Christensenellales; family CAG-314; genus Fimimonas. Next base: position 28,475 of record CAZRBI010000016.1, on the reverse strand, counting down.
GTTTTGAATTTGACTGCGCTGCGTTTGGCACGAAACAACTATGCCTGTGGGCAAGTGTGTGATGCGAATGGCACTTTCCGTTTTGTTGATGTGTTGGCCGCCTGCGCCCGAACTGCGATAGGTGTCCACTTTCAAATCCTTGTCCTCGATCACCACGTCGTTGTCTTGCGGCAATTCCGGCATCACTTCCAACGAAGCAAAACTTGTGTGACGACGCTTTTGAGCATCGAAGGGGGAAATTCGCACTAGTCGATGCACGCCTTTTTCCGCTTTGAGATAGCCATAGGCATTTGCGCCGTTAACCTGAAAAGTGACAGACTTGATGCCCGCTTCTTCGCCGGCAAGAATATCCAACAGTTGCACTTTGTAGCCACGGCGTTCGGCGTAGCGAGTGTACATTCTGTAGAGCATTTGCACCCAATCTTGCGCCTCGGTGCCGCCCGCACCTGCATGCAACGTTAAAATTGCGTTGTTTGCATCGAACTTGCCCGAAAGCAACGTTGCAATGTGCATTTCGGCAACGGCTTGTTCGGTGGCAACAAGTTCTTCGGCCGTTTCCGCAAGCATTGCTTCATCGTCGTCGCACATTTCCAACAGTTCCGAAACGTCGGCAAGTTTAGCGCACAGTTTTTGGTAGGAAGTGATCTTGTCTTCGATGTTTTTTGCCCGTTGACTGACACTTTGAGCATTTTTGACGTCGTCCCAAAAATCTGCACGGTGTTGCTGTTCGTTGAGGCTCTGCAACTCTTCCGTCAATTTGGGAACGTTCAAACTTTCGCCAATGCCGTTCAGCTTGCTTTGCAATTCTTTCACTTTCAGTTTGAGATCTTCTACTTGTATCATTTGGTGTTTCTCCCAACTTACTTTTTGTTTTTGTTCTCCTTGCGTTGTTGACGTTTCAATGCATACTCGTCCTTTTTGGAAAGAGGCTTTTGTTCTGCCGCCTCTGTTGTGCCGTTCTTTTCGACATCTTTCAGGTAGCAACAGTTTTTGTACTTTTTGCCACTGCCGCACGGGCAAGGTCCGTTCAAATTCTTTTCCGGATTGACGTTTTCTTGCGGTTTACTCACTGCGGCAACGCGAACAAGTTTCCCGAAAAACAGCATACGTATGGTTTGAACTTTGATTTCTTCGTTGAGTTTTTCAAACATATCGTAGGCTTCTTTTTTGTAGACAACCAACGGATCGTGCTGACCGATAGATTGCAAGCCGACGCCCTTGCGAAGATCGTCCAACGCATCGATGTGATCCATCCACAACTTGTCCGTTGTGCGCAACAGCACAAAACGTTCGGCTTCGCGGAAGGGCACATCGCTGTCTTCTTCGTTGACACGTTCGTTGAGCAAATCTTTGCACAATTCGGCAAGATTGTTGCACACCTCGCGTGCGGTGCAATCGTCGGCGACGATATCTTCTTCAACGGGGAAGTACTTTTTCAAACGTTTGTTGACTTCTTCCAAATTCCATTCCGAAACGTTTTCGTTTCCGTCGCAAGCCTCCTCCAACGCATGTCGAGCATAGTCTTGCGCCATTGCCAAAATTTCGTCGTGCACGTCCTCGCCGTCCAACACGCGGTTGCGTTCACGATAGATAACTTTGCGTTGTTGATTGTTGACGTCGTCGTACTGCAACACGTTTTTACGCGCGGAAAAGTGCATGCCTTCGATGCGTTTTTGTGCAGATTCGATTGCCCTGGAAAGCATTTTGGCTTGCATGGGTGTATCGTCGTCTACACGCAAAAATGCCATTGCTCGTTGCATCATATCTCCGCTGAAAATGCGAACCATGTCGTCTTCGGCGGAAACGTAGAACACGCTTGTTCCGGGATCGCCCTGACGACCGGAACGTCCGCGCAACTGGTTGTCGATACGCCGCGAATCGTGACGTTCGGAACCGATCACACACAAACCGCCCGCTTCAACAACCTTTTTCTTTTCTTCGGCAGTTTCCTTTTGGTACTTTTCTACAAGTTGAACATACTGTTCGTGCAATTGTTCCACTGCTTCGTCGCGAACAAAGCCGGTGGCCGCTTCTATCTGTTCTTCTTCGTAGCCTTGACGCTTCAATTCTTGCTTGGCCAAAAATTCCGCATTGCCGCCCAACAAAATGTCCGTGCCGCGGCCTGCCATGTTTGTTGCAATGGTGACGGCGCCGTATCTGCCGGCTTGGGCAACGATTTCCGCTTCCATTTTGTCGAATTTTGCATTCAAAACCTTGTGCGGAACGTTTTCCGCCTTCAACATTTTGGAAAGTTCTTCGCTTTTTTCCACCGTGACAGTGCCGATAAGCAACGGTTGGCCTTTTTCGTGACGTTCTTTGACGTTTTTGACGATTGCACGCAATTTTCCTTGTCTGCTTGGGAAAATGACGTCCGGTTCATCGTCGCGAATCATGGGCATGTTGGTGGGAATTGCAACAACGTCGATGTTATATATGGTGTTGAATTCGTCTTCTTCCGTTTTTGCCGTACCCGTCATACCGCTCATTTTGCGATACAAACGGAAGTAATTTTGGAAAGTTATCGTGGCCAAAGTTTTGTTTTCTTCCTTGACGGTCACGTGTTCCTTTGCTTCGATTGCCTGATGCAAGCCGTTGCTGTACCTGCGCCCTTCCATTTTGCGCCCGGTGAAGGAATCGACAATGATGACTTGTCCTTTTTCCACAATGTAGTCGTCGTCTCGATGCATGATTGCATGCGCACGCAACGCATTGTTGATGTAGTGGTTGATTTCGGTGTTTTCCGGGTCGGACAAGTTTTCCAAACCGAAAAACTGTTCAGCCTTTGCAATGCCCCGTTCCGTCAAACGCACGTTCTTTTCCTTTTTGTCCACAACGTAGTGGCCGTTGGGCTCAGTATCTTTGTCGGCCGTTTTGCCTTCGTCGTCTACGTTGGTGGAATTTTGCAAAGTGCAAACAAAACGGTTGGCCTTTTCGTAGCTATCGCTAGATTTGCCGCTTGGCCCGGATATGATGAGGGGCGTGCGCGCTTCGTCTATCAAAATGCTGTCCACTTCGTCGATAATTACAAAGTTCAAACCGCGTTGCACGCAGTTTTCGCGTGCGGTGGACATGTTGTCACGCAGGTAGTCGAATCCGAATTCGTTGTTTGTGCCGTAGGTGATGTCACACTTGTAAGCCGCACGTTTTTCGCGTGCAGACTGTTTGCTTAATGTCACGCCGACGGTCAGCCCCAAAAAGCGGAAGACTTTTCCCATCCATTCCATGTCGCGCTTGGCAAGATATTCGTTGACGGTGACTATGTGCACGCCGTTGCCTGTCAGAGCATTCAAATATGCCGGCAAGGTTTCCGTTAAAGTTTTTCCTTCGCCTGTTGCCATTTGACAAATTCGACCTTGATGAAGAGCAATTCCGCCCAACACTTGCACGTAGTAGTGTCTTTGATGCAACACACGCTTGCTGGCCTCGCGACACACTGCGTAGGCATCGGGCAAAATCTGATCCGGCGTTTCGCCTTTTTGCAAACGATCTTTCAAAACATTGGTTTGTTCGGCAAGTTGTTGATCGGACAACGCAGCGTAAATCTGCTCTTTTTCCTCAACCGCATTTGCAATTTTTTCCAATTTCTTCACGGCCGACGCGTTGCCGCCGCCATAAGCTTTTTTGGTGACTTTGAAAGATTGTGCATATTGTTCGGATATGTTTTTCATATTTCTTCCTCCAATTCCCAAACGGTGTTTTCCTCGCGAGAAGCCACCGTCAAACACTCCACGCTCGTGGCACCTTTTCTTTTCAATGCTTTTGCGCATTCGTTCAAAGTTGCACCCGTGGTTTTTATGTCATCGATAAGCAACACTCTTTTGCCGCGAACACTGTCGTTTGCGGAAAATGCGCCCACCAAATTTTCTTGTCGTTGTTTTTTGCCCAATTTTTCCTGACGCTCTGTTTCTTTGATTTTTTGCAAAGCGGCAACGGGCTGTGGCAAGTCCAATCCGTCGCAAAAATGCTCGGCCAGCAATTCGGCCTGATTGTAGCCCCTGATTTTCTGTGCATTGGGCGACATCGGCACAAAAGTGACAACGTCGAACTGCAAATTGTGCTTTTGTGCGGCAAAAACAAGATATCTTGCCAACACCACGGCATTGCTGCCCAAATTGTTGAACTTCATGTCCAAAATTGCCTTCTGTACCGCACCTTCGTAGCTAAAGGGAGAATACGCCCTGTCGAAGTAGGTCTTTTCGAAAGCACAATGGCCGCAGTAGTCCTCTGCACCATGCAAAGCAACTCCGCAACGCAAACACGTTTTGCCGTTGTTGAATTTGACTTTCTTCAAACATTTTGGGCAAAAACCCAATTCGTCAAACACGTCGACGCCGCAATTGAGACATTTGAACTGCGTCGGCGCAACGGCAAATTGCAATTTGTTCTTTAGTTTTCGAAAAAATTCTTTCATTTTTCACAATCGTCAAATTGTTCTGCATCGTTTTCCGTAGCAATCGAATTCAACATACTGTTCCAAACGGAACGATCTTGCTTCAAAAAACGCCGCAAGTTGGTTGTTCGTGTTGCAACGTAGTTGTTGTGAACCATCATGGCAAGCACTTTTTTGCTTCCCACCAACACGACGGCGCGCTTGGCACGCGTTATTGCCGTGTACAACAAATTTCTGTTGATGATAGACGGCGGTCCGTTGACAAGCGGAACAACAACCACCTCGAATTCGCTTCCCTGGCTTTTGTGGATTGTTATCGCATAGGCAGGTTGCAAATCCGAATAGTCTTGCCGAGAATAACTTGCCACACGATTGTCGTCGAAAAGAACTTGCATTGCGCCGTTCAATCTGTCGATACTTTGAACTACGCCCATATCGCCGTTGAACACACCTTCGCCGTCCTCTACCATGCCGTTGGGCAAAAAGCGTTTGAAGGGCAATTCGTAGTTGTTGACAGTTTGCATCACCCTGTCGCCCACGCGAATAACGTGTTTGCCGATTTGCAATTCGTTTTTGCCGTAAGCGGGAGGGTTGAGGGCCTGTTGCAACAGTACATTCAAGTTTTCGACGCCGGCAACGCCGTTTTTCAACGCACCCAAAACTTGCACTTCGGAGGAATCCAGCCCGGTGAACTTGGGCAAGCGCGACGTGACCAACTGAACCACGGTTTGAGCAACTTGCTCGTAGTCGGCAAGAGGCATCACAAAAAAGTCCTTGCTTTTGTTGTTTATTTCCGGCATGTGGCCGGAATTGACCAAGTGTGCGTTGGATACAATCAAACTGTCTTCCGATTGGCGGTAGATGTGTGTGAGATATCTCACTTCCACAACTTTGCTTGCAATGATATCGGCAAGCACGTTGCCTGCACCCACCGACGGCAACTGGTCTTTATCCCCAACCAGAACCAACCTTGTGCCGTTTTCCAATGCGGAAAGCAAACTGCTCATAACGGCAACGTCCACCATCGACGTTTCGTCGACGATGACAACGTCGCAAGGCAAAGTGTTGTGACGATTGTACTTGAACACCATTTTTCCGCCGTTGGCTTCGTAACCCAACAAACGGTGAATGGTTTTTGCTTCCTTCCCCGTGCTTTGGGAAAGACGTTTGGCCGCGCGTCCCGTCGGTGCGCAAAAGGTAAGCCTCAAACCCGTTGACGAAAGAATTTCGGCAATGCATTTTATTATAGTTGTTTTGCCCGTGCCCGGGCCGCCGGTTATGACCGTGACACCGTTTATCAATGCGGATTTCACCGCCCCGAACTGGCCTTCGTGAAAGGCAATTTTGTTTATCTTCTCGAATTGTGCTATTTGAGAATCGGCATCGATCATTATCCTTTTTGCACAAGCATTCAAATCCAAAAGCTTGTAGGAAATGCGTTTTTCCAGTTTGTAGTAGTAAGATAAGGCAATGCAACGCTTTTGTTCGGCGGAAAAAGTCACAACCGTTGTGTCCAAAACAAGTTGATCAACAGTTTCGTTCACCAAATCGTCGTAGTTTGTCAATTCCAATTGCAACAATTCGGTGCAGCGAGCAATCAAATCGTCGTAGAACAAGAATGTGTTGCCTTGTTTTTCGGCAGTGTCTTTCAACGCATGCACCATTGCGGCACGCACACGAAAACTGCTTTCGGCGGGAATGGACATGCTTTGAGCAATTCTATCCGCGGTTAAGAACCCCACTCCGTCCACGTCGTCAACCAGTTTGTAGGGGTTTTCCGACAAAACGGCTTTTGTATCGCCCTTGTACACGTTGTAGATTTTTATTGCCAGATTTGTGGATATTCCGAAGCCTTGCAAAAACATTATTTGCTCTTGCATCACGCGCAACCCGGCAACGGCATTGGCAATATCCAACGCCTTTTTCTCGGAAATTCCCTTGACTTTTGCAAGCAACGCAGGGTTGTTTTCTATCACACCGAAAGTGTCGTCGCCGAACTTTTCGTAGATACGTTCGGCCAAAACTTCGCCGATGCCCTTGATCAATCCGCTTGAAAGGTATTTGACAATCCCCGTTTTGTTGGTGGGGTTCAGCACTTTGTAGCTTTCCACGGAAAGTTGTTCTCCGTACTTGTTGTGAACGGAAACTTTTCCCGTTACGGAAAGAACGGCTCCCACGGAAAGCATAGGAAAGCAACCGACGCAAACTATCGTGTCTCCGTCGGTGCAATCTAAACTCAAAACCGTGTAGCCGTTTTCTTCATTGCGGAAAACTATCCCCGCAACGGTGCCTTTAACCGTCAATTCCAAGAGTTATTCTTCCTGTTGAATATATTTTTTCAAATCGTCCACTTTGTCCAATTGTTCCCAAGCAAATTCCGGACGACCGAAATGGCCGTAACTGGCCGTTGCCAAGTAGATGGGACGTTGCAAACCGAATTTGTTGATGATTGCGCGAGGACGCAAGTCGAATTCGTCGTTGATGATATCTGCTATAACAGCATCGGAAACTACACCTGTTCCGTAGGTGTTGACGTCGACGGAAACGGGTTTGCTTCTGCCGATAGCGTAGGATACCTGAATTTGAATTTTGCTTGCCAAGCCTGCCGCAACGATGTTTTTGCAAATGTAGCGACACATATATGCTGCCGAACGGTCCACCTTGGTTGCGTCTTTGCCGGAAAATGCTCCGCCGCCGTGCGCACAGTAGCCGCCGTAGGTGTCGACAATGATTTTTCTGCCCGTCAATCCGCTGTCGGCGGCCGGGCCGCCCAACTCGAAACGACCTGTCGGGTTGATATAGTACTTGGTGTTTTCGTCCAAAAGGTTCAACGGAACAACGGCACGGATAACGTGTTTGATCATGTCTTCGGCAATTTGTGCGGCGGAAACGTTGGGACCGTGTTGTGCGGAAAGAACGATTGTGTCCACGCGAACGGGTTTATCGTCGAGATATTCCACCGTCACTTGGCACTTTCCGTCCGGACGAAGGTAGTCGACAATGCCCAACTTTCTGACTTCGGCCAACCTTGCACTGATTTTTTGTGCAAGCATAATTGCCATAGGCATATATTCCGGTGTTTCGTCGCAGGCATAACCGAACATCATGCCTTGGTCGCCGGCACCGTACATATCCAAAATTTCGCCGCGGTTGCGATATTCGTCCGACTTATCCACGCCCAATGCAATATCGGGGGATTGTTTGTCCAACGAAATTATAACGCCGCAACTGTCGGCATCGAATCCGTACTTGGCGCGTGTGTAGCCGATTTTGCGAACGGTGTCGCGAACGATGGCCGCATAGTCCACAACGGCCTTGGTTGTGATTTGTCCCATCACGAAAACGGTGCCCGTGCAAACGACGGTTTCGCACGCAACGCGCGCATCGGGATCTTGCGCCAAAATGGCGTCCAAAATGGCGTCGGAAATTTGATCGCACAGTTTGTCGGGGTGGCCTTCCGTCACACTTTCGGAAGTGAAGAATCTTCTTTTGTTTGTTTTCATCTGTTTTCTCCTTTCAAATCCATCGAAGGCGTCTCACGTCGTTTTCGGCTTAAAAAATGCTCCGTCAAACCTGACAGAGCCCTCGTAAACGCACAAAATACTCGCCGTCCCATCTTCCAAACAAACACAAAGTGCTTGTCTGCGGAAATTAGCACCTAACTGATTTTAGGTTGCTGTGACTTCATCGAGTCCGTCTCTCTGTCACTCTCGATAGGTTTGTGAAAATATTGTATCACGAGGACGCATTGTTGTCAATAATTTAGCACTTACATTTGATTGTCGTCAGTTTTGTTAAAAACAAAAAAACTCTCGCGTTTTTGCGAGAGTTCACTTTGCACCGTCGCGGCGCAACACCGCGGGAATGGTGAGAAATATCAGTTTGAGATCGTAGAAAAACCCGCGTTTGGACAAGTACTCCAATTCCAGTTTTTGACGTTCTCCGTTTTCGTAGTTGGCAGATTTTCTGCCATACACTTGCCAGTAACCTGTCAATCCGGGGCGAACGGACAACAACTTTTCCCTTTGAACTGCGGTGAAATTTTCCAACTCTTTCAAGGTGATGGGGCGAGGGCCGACCACACTTAACGAACCGAACAAAATGTTGAACAGCTGCGGCAATTCGTCCAAAGACGTTTTGCGCAAAACTTTGCCTATTCTTGTTATGCGCGGATCGTCGTCCAACTTGCGCTCCTTTTGCCACTGCTCCTTTTGCTCGGCGGTCAAATACTTGTCCAAATTGTCCGCATCGGCAAACATGGTTCTAAACTTATACACTTTGATTGTTTTGCCGTTCTTCCCAACGCGTTCGTCGCGGAAAATTATGCGCCCCCTAGACGAACAAACCACAACGATGCTCAAAACAATCAAAAGCGGAGAACACAACAATATCATGGCGAAAGAAGACACCATGTCGAAACAACGCTTGAAAAATGCGTAGCATTTGCCGCCGCGCACTTCGATTTTTTCCGTTGTATCCGTTTCTTTTGCCATTTCGCCTTTCCTCTTTTATTTGTTTATGTTACCATATTTTTGCACAAAATACAATAAAAATAGTCAAAACGGTGTCAAAATTCTGCAACATCCGACAATTGACGACAAAATTCGACACCTTTTGAGGCGTAAACGTTGCAAAACACCAATGTTTGTTGTATAATTTTGTAAACATATTGTGAGATTTTGCGTACTATTCAAAGGACAACGAATATGAAATGTGCAATAATCATCAACATCCTTTCCGGAAACAGCAAGTTTGTTGAAGAACAAAACTTAATAAACCTTTTTGGAGAGGATTACGACACAAACGTGATCTACATTCGCGAAGACACGGTTTTGGGTGATTTGTCGATGTACGACAGACTGGTTGTCTGCGGCGGTGACGGAACGTTGCACAATGTTATCAACTGCAAAATCTCCAAAAAAGCGCAACTTTTCTACCTTCCGTACGGCACGTTCAACGAAAGCGAGCGCTGCGTTCAAAACAGACCGCAACTCACCGAATTGGGAAAAGCCGGCAACAGATACTTTTCCTACGTGTGCGCCGCCGGCATATTCACTCCGTTGGGTTACGTCGTTTCCAACAAAAAGAAACAACGTTGGAAAAAATTAGCATATTTCAGCAAAATTTTGCAAGAATACAAGGTGCACCGCATCGAAGCCGGATTTGAAATCAACGGAGAACATCACGAAGGAGTATATTCCCTTTTGATGGCGATAGATTCACCTCAATGCTTCGGATTTAAGTTCAACAAGTCATTTACGCAAGACGACGGGATTTTGCACTTTTTGGCAATCAAAGCACCCAAACACAACGGATTGCTTGGTGCAATGGAATTGTTCCGCCCGTTGTTCAGAACGTTTTTTGTGGGATTCAAAGGTCCGTTCCGTTCCAAGCGGATTCTTTTCGAACCCTGCCCTAAAATGAAAGTACATCTGAAAGAAACAGTCCCCTTCGACATGGACGGCGAAAAGGTGGAAATGAAAGGCACTTTCGGAATAAGCGTGGTACGCTGCAACTACAATTTGGAAATTCTCAGCTTAGACGACTTGCAGGCGACGCAAAAATCCACCAAAACAAACGGCTAGCACCGTCTTGCCCACGACAGGTGATTGCACACATCGATTTTTCCGTTCTCACAAAAAGCAAAACACAAGTCTTCACAAAGCGGCGTGACAAAAAGTCACGCCGTTGTTTTTTTACACGTCAATAAGGTCACTCGGCAAAAACACGAACATTGCTACGCGCAGTTTTGGGCCCGACGTTGCGCGAATGTTCGAAACACAATTACTTTTGAACAAAAGTACTAAAACGACAAAAGGCTACATAAAAGCGACAATAAAACCGTTGAATAATGTCGTACTTTTGAACAAAAGTGTTGCGCTTTTGATATCTCGGTAGTATAATTTCAAGGCAAAAAGATAGAAATTGTTTTACGGGGGGGGGTAAGGGAGATGCAACTATTTGCCGAGAAATGTTGCGAAAAAGTGAGGATTTTCATCCAAAACAACGACATAGAGGCTGCGGCCGGCACAATACTGTTTGCGTTAGGATTCAAAAGTAAATTATCGGGAACAAAATATCTGCACGCGGCATTGGTAGAAATGCAGAAAATGGAAGAATGCTGTCTTCGCAGAGATTTGTATCCCAAAATAGCAGAAAAATTCAAAACTAATCCGTCGTGCGTGGAACGTTCCATTCGACACTGCATAAACGACTGTTTGATAGCCGGGACGTTGCTACGCATCAACGACTTGTTGTGTGTGCCGGTTGTGAACGGAAAATATCCGCCCACAAACAGTGAATTGATCAGTTCGCTTTCGGCATGGATACGCTTGGAACGCACGGCGTTGGAACATCGCAACTGCTACCGACAAGACACGGTTGTGTTTGTTTGATCGGCGTTAGCGTCTTTAAAGATACGTCGGCGCAACCGACATCGGAATATTTGCTGTATTTGTTGGCCCGATTATACCATCAAATCACCAAAACGGTAGTATTCGGCTGACGCGTGCTGCCGTTTGAGTTAAACAAGTGTAAAAACGCTAATTTTTTCAAAAAACTGCCCGGCAAAGTAAATTGCCGGGCAGAAAATGTCAATTGTGGTCGAGTTTGAAAGACAAGTGTTAGCAAAGTGTTTCCGCCACGATCCGTTGGTAGTATGCCAAAAGTTTGGGCGCCTCTGTTTTTATGTCGTAGCCTGCCGCGGCAAGGGCATTGCGGTCAATTTGCGTTCTGTTGCCGTCCAACAAAGCGGATATGGCGTTAGCCCAAAGCTTTGCGTCGTCGATGGGCAAAAACTTTGCATTGCCAACGTCGGCTTCGCGGGAAATCAATTCGGAAAGCACGCAAGCGGCTCCGCACGCTTGTGCCTCAACGGCAACCAATGGCATGCCCTCAAACTTGCTGGGTAAGGCAAACACGTCAAAAGCGGCGTAGTAGTTTTCAATGTCGCTTTTTTCTTCCACAAATTGAATTTGCGCAGAAATTTTTGCCGCCTTGCGTTGCAATTTTTCTTGTTGTTTGCCACCGCCGATAAGCATCAACTTAACGTCGTTGCGCAGTTTTGTCAATTCGGCAAAAACATCCAAAAGAAAGAACAGATTTTTTTGAAAGACAAATCGTCCCACAAATCCGACTGTTTTTTCCGAACGTTCTTTTTCTTTGTAGCAAAATCTGTTCAAATCCAATGCGTTTTTCATCAAAAACACATTGTCGGTTGTCCCGAACAGCCATTTTATGCTCAGTTGGCTACAGCCTGCAAAATGAGTGGCGTACTTTTTTGCAAAGGGACGCAAAATTCTTTTTGCCCAATACGACAAGCCCTCGGAGCGGTGCGCCGTTGAATGTGCGTGACAAATTCTCACTTTTACGCCGGCTTTTTTTGCGGCTTTCAGCACAAACACCGAACGAGTTGTCAAATGTGCGTGCACGGCGTCGTAGCCATTCTGTTCAAAGTAGTTTTTCAAAACAGATGCGGCCTTCGGCTTGAACACGTTTGGAAAATGGAAGACGTTGCCTCCCAAAGCACGAATTTCTTCGTCGTAACGGCTGGGTGCATAGGTGAAAAAATCAAATTGCACCTGCGTTCTGTCCACGTTGCGATAGTAGTTCATCACGCAACTCATAACGCCGCCGCTAGCATTGCCCACAACTTGGGCAATTTTCAAAATGCGGCGACCGCTTGTGTCGCCGCTAGATGTTGTAGGCATCGCACACCTCCTGCACGTCGCCCATCATTTTTATTTTTCCGCCGTCCAACCAAATAACTTTGTTGCAAAGCTCTCTTATTTGATCCAGCGAGTGGGAAACGATAAGCACCGTCGTTCCTCCGCTCATCAATTCGTGCATGCGCACTTTGCATTTTGCCTGAAATTCCGAATCGCCCACGGCCAGAATTTCGTCAACTATCAAAATGTCAGGATTCACCAACGTTGCAATGGAAAAAGCCAATCTCATCAGCATTCCGGAAGAATAGGTTCTTATGGGCGCATTCATGAATTTTTCCAATTCGGCAAATGCCACTATGTCGTCGTACTTTTCTTCCAAAAACTTTTTGCTGAACCCCAAAATCGCGCCGTTCAAAAACACGTTTTCTTTGCCAGTCAAATCCGGGTCAAATCCTGAGCCCAATTCCAACATGGGAGCAATGGTGCCGCCGCAAATAACTTCGCCTTCGGTAGGTTTCAAAATGCCGGCAATCATCTTCAACAAAGTGCTTTTGCCCGATCCGTTGCGACCGATTATTCCCACAACTTCGCCGCGTTTCACCGAAAACGAAACGTCGGAAATTGCCCAAAGTTCTTTTGCGGAAGTTTCCCCGTCGCCTTTTATTTTGCGCATGGCAAATTCTTTCCAAGACAATGCTTTGTTGTCCGTCAGGCGAAATTTCATCGAAACACCACGAGCATTTATAACTTCATCGGCGGCCAGTTGAACGTCAATGTTCTTGTTGCGACGAGATGTGTTCAGTTTTATCTTATTGTTTATCATGTGCAAACCTCAGATATAAAGCACAAAGCTGTTTTCCGTTTTGCGGAAAACCAAAGTGCCCACAAGCAACATCACGGCAGCGCTAACGAAACACGCCACAAAGCGTGACGGTTCCGGCGATATGCCGGATATAATGCAAGTTCTGGCGAAATCGATAAATTGGTACATCGGATTACATTGTTGAATCCAACGAAGCATTTCCGGAATGATGTCTGCCGGGTAGAATATCGGCGTGAGGTACATCCACATCATGCTGATAACTCCCCACAAAAACTTTGTGTCGCGGAAAAATACCATGGACGATGCAAGCAACATTCCCAGGCCGAAGCAGAAAATCATCATGCACAAAAACGGGAACAACACCAATATCCACGACACGGACGGCACAATGCCTTGAATCAGCACCACCAATAGCAACGGTATAAGCGCAAAAGCAAAGTTGATGCCGGAAGACAATGTTTTTGTCAACGGATAGATGTATTTCGGCACGTACACTTTGTTTATCATGTTTGCGTTGCCTACAATGGAATCCAAACACATGGAACAACTTTCGGAAAAGAAGTTGAACATGGTGACGCCGATTATAAGGTAAGCAGTGTAGTTGTCAATTTCGTTCCACCCTCTGAAAAGGCTGTTGAACACAAAGTACAACACAAAGGTTGTGAGCAACGGATTGAGGAAACTCCACAGCACGCCGAAAAACGAGCGTTTGTATTTGGATTTGAAATCTCTGGAAACAAGTTGGGAAATCAAAAACTTGTAGCGACTGAGCGATGCAAGGCAATGAATGATAAAGCTGTTGTTGCCTCTTGCGTAGCGCAAGACGGAAACGGCCACCAGCAAGCTGAGAAGACACAATCCGACAAGAGCCAACCACCAGTAGTTGAGGCCTGTCCACACGTAGTCTTGTCCCAAAAATTCGAAGTTGACGGAGCATTCTTTGGCAACGCCGTCTACGGTCAACTGTTCGTTTTGGGAAGTTTCTCGGAATTCGGGAATCCAACCGTCGGTTTGAATTTTAAGCACCAAAACGTTGCCGCAAGTTGTTTCGTCGGGTACGCTCAACTTTATGGAAGACAATTGTCTTGCCTTCGAGGAAGTCAGATTGAAAGATTGTGTTGCAATCACGGTGTCGTTGTCGACGCGGCACACCGATATCGTCACTGTGGCATTTTCCGTGGGTTGATTTTCACGCCAGGCAACGGAAATCGTCTGTACGCGTTGCACTTGGGATTGGAACTTTTGCTCAATCACGTTGCAAGTTGCAACTTCCTCGTTTGTTGCGTCTTGCAATTCTATCGCTCCGCGAGAACTGCGAAAATGCAGTTGTTCCCCCATCAAAAAATACAGCGAAACGACCAGCGTTGCGTAGATAACGAATATTATTGCACACCAAACGGCTATTTTCCTTTTGGGCAATTTGACGTTTTGTTTCATATATCACCAAATATGTATCTTTTGCAAATTTTTGTGTTCGGGAAAAATTCTCCTCAAAACAGAACAGTCGGAACCGTTGCCGATCCTAGACTATAGTCTAGAATATATCATATTTACAATTATGTCAAGGTGTACGGCCAAAATCGTTCAGAATAGGGGCTGTTTTGCCGTATTTGCAACAATTTTCGTTGCATGTATCTTTGTTCCGGAAGTTGTGTCGGATTTTTTTGTCCAAATTCAAGGTGCGTCGGTCTTGCAAACGTAGGCAACAAAACGTTGTGCGAGAAAACGTGTACAAAGGTAGTTTGTGCCAAAAGGAAAATTCTCAATCCGATAGCCTGCGAATTGTCAGGTAAAGTGCAACAATTGTCGAGTGGGAAGCCGGGCGCCGATTTCTGTTTGCGGTATTTGCTTGTTTTTTCTTTTTGTAAAAAGCCAACAAAAAAACGAGTTCGAAAAAACATCGAACCCGTTTCGGTTGCTTGTGTTAAGTTTTGAGATTTGTTTCAAAAACAAGCCTACGCATGTGAATTTTTCTGCCAAAACTACTCGTTGTCGGCAGTTTTTTCCTGCAATAGGTCAACGATTTCTTGCAAAAGTTGTTCTTGCGTTTTGGGTGCGTTCTTTGCTGCTTCTTCCTCAGCCAAACGTTCTTCTTCGGCAATTTCCGCGCGGCGTTCTTCTTCCAATTGAGCAATTTCGGCGAAAGACTTGCCTTCTTTTCTGAACTTTTTCAGTTCTTCGCGAGTAAACGGCGAATCTCCCAATTTTTTGATGGTGGTTTCACTTGCTTCGCGAGCGGCATTGAACACTTTGACGATGCTGAACAAAACAATGGCAATCAAAAGGAAGTTGATGACGGAACTGATGAATGCGCCCCAGTCGATCAAAATGGATTTTTCCATATCCAGCACGCCGACAATTTCGTTTCCGTTGGCATCCACTTGCCACACTCGCACCAACGGCGTGTACATTTTTGCCAAAGCGTCTTGGTCTCCGCCGCAGCAAAAATAAATTATCATGTTGATGATTGGCTTCAAAATTCCGTCGGACAGTGCGGTTACTATTGCCGTGAACGCAGCACCTACAATCATACCTACGGCCATATCCATCACGTTGCCGCGGGCGATAAACTTTTTGAATTCAGCAAAAAATTTCTTCATTTTTTCCTCCGTATCTTTGATGTTAGTGGTATTGTATCACACCGATATCTTTTTGAAAACCCTTGCAGAGTTTTTTTTGAAACTTTTTGCAAAAGACCATGTTGTGCGGAAAAAGATTTTCACGCAACACCCCGAAAATTTGTGCATGAGTCTACTCTAACTGCCCGATATGTCGTACTTTTTAAAATTGCAGTAGACAATTGTTGTTGTGTAACAATAAAACGCTACTCTGTCGCAAAAAACTTCAGGAATAAAAAATTTTTGCACAAACGACCACAAAATTGACACACATGTGCGTTCTTAAAAACATTTTCAAAACAACTTTTGTCACTGCACCTCTGCGTCCGCAACTTTTTGAAGAAATTTTGTAAAAACATATTGACAAAACGAAGCAAAAATTGTAAATTACTAACAGTGTTAGCAAAATCGGAGTACAAATGAATTCACTTAACTTGAAAGAAAAAATGCAGCAACTTTGCAAACTGAAAGATTGGCGCAATCTTGTGGACATGATAGACGACGGCTACAAAGGAATGTACGTCATTTTGCGCATTATTCGTGACAGCGATTGCCCCGTTGGCACTTGTGACGTTGCAAAACAAATGAACGTGTCGACGGCGCGTGTTGCCACGGCATTGAACACGTTGCAAAACAAAGGTTTTGTGGTGCGCAGTTGTTCGGAAAAAGATGCACGCAAGGTTGACTTGCGCCTTACCGCAGAGGGCGAACAAGCATTGAGCCAACGCGAGAACACTATTTTCCAAACCGTTGCACCGATGTTTGAAAAGCTGACAGACAAAGAAAAGACCGATTTCTTTGAAATTTTGCACAAGCTTTTGAAGTGATTTTGTGTTCGACGTTGCAAAATGGAGGTAATTTATGACAAAACAATTGATGGAACAAAGACATTCCGTGCGCAGCTACCTAGACAAGCCGCTTGACAACGTCACGCGCGAAAAACTGCGTGCGGAAATTGAAAGTTGCAACGCGGAATGCAATTTGCACTTTCAGCTGATAACCGACGAGCCCAAAGCATTCGATTCGTTCATGGCGCACTACGGCAAGTTCAGCGGAGTGAGCAACTACGTTGTGTTTGTTGCCCCTAAAGGAAGTGACGAAAAAGTCGGCTACTACGGCCAAAGAATTGCATTGTTTGCGCAAAGTTTGGGGTTGAACACCTGTTGGGTGGCCTTGACCTACAAAAAAATCAAAAATGCGTTTTCCGTTCTTAAAGGAGAAAAACTCTACTGCGTGTTGACGGTGGGTTACGGCGCAACACAAGGATCGGCGCACAAAATAAAAACATTCGAACAAGTTGCCGACGTGCAAAATCCGCCGGAATGGTTTCGTCGCGGAGTTGAAGCCGCTTTGCTTGCGCCCACCGCGATGAATCAACAAAAATTTTCTTTCTCTCTTTATGGCGACGGCGTAAGAGCAAAAGCCGGCACCGGTTTCTACACCAAAATCGATCTCGGCATTGTGAAATATCACTTCGAACTTGGCGCCGGAAAAGAAAATTTCCACTGGACGGAATGATTGCCCGACAAAATTTTACCCGACAACGTATCGCGGCACCGCTTTTCTTGGCATATCCGCACAATACACGTTCAAACTGCCCAAAGGACAAGTCGAGTTGAAGATAATGCTCAACTTCGGCAAACACAACTTGAAAATTTTGCACCGCGTTGCATTTTGGCTTATTCAAAATCTCGCCCGATGCAATTTGCAATACGTTTGAAACCGCCCGCACAAAAAGTGCGGACGGTTTTTTAACGAAAAATTTGTGATTGCAAGCAAAGCAAGCCGAAGAACCTTCAACAGTCACTGCAAAGAGTGTGGTGTAAACGAAGACGTGCGCAAGTTATTCATGGGCCATTCACTAGGCGGAAAAATAGCCCTTGCCTACACGGAATTTACCGATGAATTTTTGCTGAAAGAAGCGGCAAAATTGAACTACTGAAAACACCCCAAAAACCGCCCCGAAATGCAAAATAAAAACGGAAAACGCAACGGCAAAATGGTTAGTTTTTCCTAAAAATTGCAAGAAAAAGGATACTTCAACCGTCTGTTTGGTTAAAATATCCTACTTTTGGTCGGGAGTACAGGGCTCGAACCTGTGACCCCCTGCTTGTAAGGCAGATGCTCTCCCAACTGAGCTAACTCCCGATTGGTGACTCCTACGAGATTCGAACTCGTGTTACCGCCGTGAAAGGGCGATGTCTTAGGCCTCTTGACCAAGGAGCCAAATTTGGTAGCGGCGGTCGGATTCGAACCAACGACCTGCCGGGTATGAACCGGCCGCTATAACCATCTAAGCTACGCCGCCACATTGCTTTTCCGGAGATTTCGTGGTGTTCCACGCCAGTGCTACTTCAAAAGCTTATTTATTGTATCAAATAAAGTGTGCTTTGTCAACAAAATGCAACAAAGATTTTTTTGCCGTTTTTAACAATTTTTTATTGGCCGTAGCAACCGTGTTCCTTTTTTGCATTTATCCGACAAATTTATGCCGGCTACAACGCCTTTGTCCCCAAAACCGTCGCCTTGCATCAAAGTTTATTCCACCGTTCCACGTTCAAAATTTGTCCGCACGCAAAAATCCGCTATTGCTTCCTTTTGAGATTTGTTGCAAATCTTCAAATCGTTCACGTGCCAACAAAGTGCCTCAAATCCGCCCGCTGTTCAGCCATCGTTTGTGCGGCATGTTTTTTTGACGTTTGTTGTGTAATTCAAAAACAGCTTTGCCCCATCGATCTACAAGACATTATCTTGTCACACACAAACGCTTTGCCAACGCTTTCGACGGAAGAATTATCAATCCGATTTCAAAATCACTGCAATGCAATTTTTATTCCCACAACGCTGCACTTCGACTGTTCTTCTTTGGAGTAGTAGACGTCCATGTCGCTAGGCGATGCGCTCGCAACGTTTTCACAAGTGTAACCGCACTGCAAAAGCGGCAAACTTTGGTACAACGCTTGAAAAGAGTCGAAAACAAAAATATCCGTGACTTTGGTGCAGATGACATCGTCGGCATTTTCGTTGCGAATGAACTCCACAATGTCACCCACTTGGATTTTTCTTCTTTTTTCGTCGTACAAGCGCAACTCGATTGTTTTTGCACCGCTTTTGATCATTTTAAAAGGTTCCGATGCAAGCTTCATTGTATGTTTCATTTTTAGCCTCAACATTTTTCGAATTCTCAAACAATTGTATAAAATTTTCAACAAAGCGGATACGTACTGCCATTTTGCAAACATGCCTTACCCGAAGACCTTTTGCCGTTACGTCACGTTTTGAGCCTTTTTTCAAAAAACGTGCGTTATCTTCACAACAAAATTTACCTATCAAAAAAGGTTTGACGACAACTTGCATCAGACCTTTTTGAATACTTTCTTTGTTGATAACATCGACACGATGCCTTGCTACTTCTCGTCCGACGGGCTGAGCATTTGGTTTTCTTGGCGCAAGCGACGTTCCTTTTGGCGAATGCTGCTCAACGTGAACCACAAAACAATCATCACTTGAAAGAACCCGCCGACAACGTACACCAGCCACGAATTTTCCGCCACGATCAACACGTCGGCGAAAAGACACAGCGACCACGTTAGTGCAGAAACGGCAAGGGCCTTTTGCCACACTCTGCCCCACAAGCAAGTGAACACCAACAACACTATAAGAGACACCGGCAAGGCCGTCAGAAACGCATACCTTGCAATAGGTGCAGAGTTGTCTATCATCAGCACAATTGCACTTACGACGGCGGCAATGAAGTAGACAAGCCCGGCAGACAGCAATGCTATCAGACAGCGACGAATCAACGTGCTTTTGAACAATGCTTTGACCGTCGGCTTTTTGTGTTCCACCAAAAAGTCGTTCACCGTGACGCCGTAGATTTGAGCAAGCGTTTTCAGCACTAAAATGTCGGGAATGCCTTCGGCACGTTCCCATTTACTGACGGTTTTGTCCGAATAGTTCAACTGTTCGGCAAGCTGTTGTTGCGTGAGCCCTGCCAATTTTCTAAACCTTGTTAAGTTTTGAGCAATTATCGCGCGTGTTGCATCTGCATCGATGCAAACAACTTCATTTTGTTCGTTCATGCCGAAATTATAGCGTATTTTGCGTGTTTAGGCAACTATTTTGAGGTCAAAACGGCCACTCTACTGTGAGTAGAATGGCAAGACATCAACTCTACTCGGCAAAAAATCACGGTAGAAACGGAAAAACAAACAGTAGGTACACAAAATCGGCGTTGCAACGTATAATGTTTTCAAACAATCCACAGGGAGGAAACACATGTTCAATATTTCTTGCGAATCGACCTGCGACTTGCCGTTTGAATACCTTGAAAACAGAAATTGCAAAGTTTTGTTTTACACCTACACGATAGACGACGAAGAATTTGTCGACGACATGGGCAGAACGACAACGGCGTTGCCTGCACTTTTCGAAGCACTCAAAACAAAGCGTCCGCGCACGTCTCAAATAAACGTAGCAACCTACGAAGCATTCTTTTTGAAACATCTGGAAGAGGGCGACCTGCTGCACGTAACTTTCAGTTCCGGCCTTTCAAAATCGGCAGAGAACGCTTTTAAAGCCGCCGAAAACATCAAAAAAATGAAATTGCCACACAAACTTGTGGTGGTAGATTCGCTTTGCAGCAGCGGAGGATACGGGCTGTTGATGGACGGAGTTCTGAACAGACGCGACGAAGGAATGCCCTTTTCAAAAATATGCCAATGGACACAGGAAAACCGCATGCGCGTGCATCACTTTTTCTTTTCCACCGATCTCACCTACTACAGACGTAGCGGCAGAATTTCCGGAGCAGCGGCGTTTGTTGGCAACGTGTTCAAAATTTGCCCGGTGATGCATCTGGACAAACACGGAAAAATTGTGGCATATGCAAAAGCAATAACTCCGCGCAAAGCAATTGCAAAATTGATTGAAGAAACAAAAAAGCACATCACGCCCGACAACCGAGACAACTACATGTTTTTGCAACATTCAAATTGCCCCGAAACGGCCGAATTGACACGTGCAGCCTTTGCAGAAGTGTTTCCGCAAATGGAAAATACCCGCGCCACCGACCTTGGAATAGTGATTTGTTGTCACTGCGGCCCAAACACAGTTGCAGTGTTCTTCTGGGGCGACGAAAAGACATATTGACGCCCGACACAAACGGCACCGCACCGAAAAGTTCAAACAAAAGAACAACACGCTACAATTGCAATTTCACGTTGCATATGCCAAACTTGCCACGCATTCATTGACAAATCCTCCTGTGGTTTATTATTTCTGCTGCTAAGCCAAATATCCCACGGGAGAATTTTTATTTACAGATAAATCTGCGTTTTTGCAACAAAAAAACGCCTTGCGTTCATGTGATACGCAAGGCGTTTTGTGTTTTTAGGCTTATTGTTCGGAAGTTCCTGCTTTGATTAAATAGTTAGCAGTTGTGATCTTCTTCAAATTAGCTGTCGGATCGGAAAAATCAATATACTTCGTTTCAGCCGTGGGAAGTGTCGAGATTTTGGACGACTGATACCAACCTTTTGCATCAAGGAACGTCAGTGACGTCAAACCGATTTTATCGGCTTTGCTGTCTTTAAACGTATAAGCGGGAATAACCGTGACTTTTGCGCCGACAGTGAACGTTTTGAGATTGACACAACCGCCGAAAATTTGGTAACCGTCGTCACCGCCGGCTTGTTCGCATCTGATTGCGTTCCAAACAACGCTTTCCAAACTGGTGCAATTGGCAAAAGCTGCGTTGCCGATAGAAACGATACTTTCGGGAATGGTCAACGTTTTGATAGACGTGTTACCTTCGAACGACTGAGCATTGATGTGAATAACGCTACCGTCGTCGGGAATGACCGCATCGATTCCGCCAAACATCAACGTTTGAGTTTCTTTGTTGATGATGCAATTGTTGACGTATACAAAGTGAACGTTTTCTTCGGAAATATCTATCTGCTTCAATCCGCTGCAAGAAGCAAATGCCTCGTTGCCGATGGATTTGACGTTTTTGCCGATAGAAATGCTTTTCAAATTGGAACAGAGTTTGAATGCGGCACTACCGATTGAAACGACAGAATCGGGAATAACAACGTTTTCCAAAGCGGTGTCGTCGTTAAACGCACTCGATCCGATTTTTTCAATACCTTCGGAGATAATGATCTGTTTGATTTGCTTACTGTCGATACGAGCAACCACTTTGACGGGTTTTCCCTTGTGCGTTGCGGGAATAGTCAAAGACTCTTTGCAAAACCAACCGCCCCTGAAATCGTTTTTGATATCCGTGACAGAGTAGTAGGTTCCGTCGTCGCTCAATGCGTACTCCAATCTGTTTTCGTCCTTTGCGGTAGATTTCACTATCACGAAAACTGACAGGAACACTACCACAACGGCGCACACGACAAGTATCGCCAATGTTTTTACAGACAATTTTTTCATATCGGTTTTATCCTCCGAGAAATTGTTGATTTTTGTGTTGCAACACGCTACAGCCAAAAGGCTTTGCGCGAATATACCTGCACTCCGCACTTTAGGCAAAGCACAACGACAGAATTTTTATGACCAAAACGTCCTCGTTTGCACGAACACGTTCAAACAAGCACTTGTCCTTGAAAACAAGCTGTACGCAACGCCGTTTTTCGCGTGGCAACTTTACTTTTTTTTCAAAAACAAGGCATTGCTACGGCAAAACGAATTTGCAAATTTCAAAGCAAATCCATATCGCTTAAATAATATTAACACAAACAACAATCAAAGTCAATGGATAGACAAAATTTATTTGTGTGAGCCAAACGGTGTGCGCTCGGCAATTTCTCGCCCGATACGCACATTTTGCCACGTTGCGGAATTTTAAAGTATTGTGCGACGCATTTTCCCTTGTGCGATGCAACAAAACAATCGGCACGTACTTGCAAATGCTCGCACGCATCCCCAACATTTTGCACGAAAAAACGTCGCTCTCTGCGCGAAAACGACGTTTTGAAATTCAAACGATTATTCTTCGGAATCTTCTGCGATTTTTCCCACCTTGATAAGGTTGGTTCCCACGTTCTTGCCCAAAGGCACACCTGCCGTGATAACGACGTTGTCGCCGTTTTGAGCAATTCCCAAACGACGCACGACTTCTTCGGCGTTGATAAACATGTCGTCGGTGTTATCAAACGTTTGGCAGATAACGGGCGTCACGCCCCAACTGGTTGCCAACTGGTTGTACACTCTGTCGCTGTTCGTCATTGCCACAATGGGAGAATCGGGACGGAAACGAGATACCATTCTTGCCGAAACTCCGCTTGCGGTATACACCACGATAGCTTTTGCTCCGATGTCGAATGCCGTGTTTACCGTTGCGTGGGAAATTGCATCGGTATTGTCCAACAAGGTGAACGGACTGTTGCGATACATGTTTTGGTAGTTGACGTTTCGTTCCGCTTCTTCGGCAATGCGTGCCATGGTTGCAATTGTGTTGCTGGGGTTGATACCAACCGCACTTTCGGCAGACAACATCACACAACTCGATCCGTCGTAGACAGCGTTTGCAACGTCCACTATTTCGGCACGTGTGGGACGAAGTTTTGTCACCATACTTTCCAACATTTCCGTTGCAGTGATAACGAATTTTCCGCTCATGCGACTTTTGGTTATGAGCATCTTTTGAATAGCCGGCAATTTTTCGTAGGGAAGTTCCACGCCCAAGTCTCCGCGAGCAACCATTATGCCGTCGGACGCTTCGATGATATCGTCGATGTTGTCCAAACCGCTTTGACTTTCTATTTTAGAAACAAGGCAAACGTCTTTTGCCCCACGGTCGGTCAAAAACTTGCGTACTTCGCGCACGCAGTCGCCGTCCTGAACAAAACTGAGCGCATACATTTCTGCGCCGATTTTTGCGCCGTATTCCAAATCGCGCTTATCTTGCTCGGACAAGAACGGCATGTTCAACTTCACGTTGGGTGCAAACAACCCCTTTCTGTCCGAAAGAACACCGCTGTTTTCCGCTTCGGTGTGAATGGTTGTGCCTTCGATATCCGTGACGCGGAACACCAACAAACCATCGTTCAGCAAAATTGTGCAACCGACGCGAATATCCTTGTACAATTCCGCATAGGTGATGGAAACTTTTGTTTCGTCACCCACAACTTGTTCTGCAACGAAATCGAACTTCATTCCTTCCGTCACGTTTATTTTGCCGTCGGCAAAAGTTCCGATACGAATTTCCGGACCTTTGGTGTCCACCATGATAGGAATGGGCAATCCCAAATTTCTGCGTACTTTTTTGACATTATCGATGCGAACCTGATGTTCCTCGTAGGTGCCGTGACTCATGTTGATACGAGCAACGTTCATTCCTGCCAATGCCATTTTTTTGATTTGATCGTAAGATGTGCTTGCAGGGCCAAGTGTACACACAATTTTTGTTTTCCTCATTTTTTGCCTCCAAAAAACGTTCATAACATGGTTATTTTCGCCGCTGAAAAAGATGACTTTTTTCACCGAAATACGAAAAGTCCTCTTCTTCCGCATTTTAATTATAGTACGTTTTTTTGTTTTTGTAAATACACTGAAGTAAGTTTCAAAAAAAATTGTCGACGGCAACAACAATTGCCACCGCGGACAATAGGCGCCCTTAAATTGTTTTTTGCAAAACAAGTTGCCTCAATTGCCGCTAGGCGGCAAAAGTTTATGTTTTCGTGCATTTGTCGGTTTCGTCAAACATCGGCACCGATCCGCAAACTCGAAACGCAAGCACGAAAAATTCAAACGTCACGCGTGTTCCGCACGGGAGACGTTTGCGATGCGCTTTGGCATGATTGCAAACGTCAAATTGCCGCATTTGCAACAACATTGCCTCTGCAAAAATAGAAAGAGGAAACAAAAAAGTTTGTTGCCGTTGACAATGCACGTTTTTAGTGCGATAATATTTGAAACCTTTTGATCTCAGAAAGGATATGTTTATGTTTGGCTTTTTGATTGCAATAGTATACATGGCTTTTATCAGCTTGGGATTGCCGGATTCTTTACTAGGGGCGGCTTGGCCCACCATTTCCGCCGAAATAGGTGCAGACGTCTCCCTCGAAGGCGTCATCACCATGATAATTGCCTGCAGCACAATATTTTCCAGTTTGTTTTCCAACTTTTTGACCAACAAACTGGGCACGGGGTTGGTGACGGCACTGAGTGTTTTGTTGACGGCAGTTGCCATATTTTCCTTTTCCTTTTGCACGGCATTTTGGCAACTTTGTCTGTGTGCAATACCCTACGGATTGGGAGCAGGCGCCGTGGACGCAGCATTGAACAACTACGCCGCACTGCACTTTTCTTCCCGCCACATGAACTGGTTGCACTGTTTTTGGGGCGTCGGCGCACTTATAGGCCCGTACATCCTCACTTTCTGTCTGAAAGGCGGTGCCACATGGCAAAACGGATATCAAGTTGTTGGGCTTGTGCAAGTTGCACTCACAATTCTTCTCTTTTCAACCCTGTGGGTTTGGAAAAAGCAAAAGCACGTCATGGAAGAAAAAGCGTTACCGCCAGTAAAAACAAAAGACGCATTGAAAATTAAAGGCGTGTGGTTTGTTTTCGTCACATTCTTTTGCTACTGTGCGCTGGAACAGACCGTTTTGCATTGGGCAAGCACGCACGCTTCCCTCTACCTTGGCGCATCGGGAGAAACGGCGGCATTCATCGGCACGCTGTTCTGCACGGGCATTGCGATAGGCAGATTTTTGTGCGGCATTTTCTCCAACAAGATTTCCGACAAAACACTCATTCGCGCGGGCATTGCCGTTATATTCGTTGGCCTTGTTGCCTTTTCCGTTCCGTTGACATCGGAATTTTTCCGTTTTGCAGGTTTGGTTCTTATAGGCATAGGTTGCGGCCCCGTCTACCCCGCGATAGTACACTCCACGCCCATGAATTTCGGCGAAGAAAACTGTCAAGCGCTGGTGGGCATTCAAATGGCGTTCGCCTACTGCGGCACAACCTTTATGCCACCCCTTTTCGGCGTATTTTCCAAATCCGGAGCATGGGCTCTGCCCTTATTTTTGATATTCTTTGCCGTTGCTTTGCTGGTTCTTTCGGAATTGACAAACTCTTTTTTGGTAAAAAGCAAGCAAACGACTCAAATTTAACGTTAACGGAGGTTAGTTATGCAATCGTTTTTGAAAATATCCGACGAGGTTTCGTGCGCGTTGAAAAACAACCGCCCCGTTGTTGCATTGGAATCCACCATTATTTCCCACGGAATGCCCTATCCGCAAAACGTGCAAACGGCAATGGCGGTGGAACAGATAATTCGCGATTGCGGTGCAGTTCCGGCAACTATTGCTATTTTGGACGGCGTTGTAACGGTTGGGTGCAATGCCGATGAAATTGATCGTCTGGGCAAAAAAGGCACCTCTGCAGTGAAAGTATCGCGCAGAGATTTACCGTTTGTCGTGGCCCGCAAATTGGACGGTGCCACCACCGTTGCCGCAACAATGTACATTGCACACTTGGCAGGAATAAGCGTTTTTGCCACCGGCGGCATAGGTGGAGTGCACAGAGGTGCTGAAACGACAATGGACATTTCCGCCGACTTGGACGAATTGCAACAAACGGACGTTTTGGTTGTCTGTGCCGGAGTGAAATCTATTTTGGATATCGGCCTGACACTTGAATGCTTGGAAACGCGCGGCGTTGCCGTTGTCGGATACAAAACGGACGAAATGCCTGCGTTCTACACCGACAAAAGCGGATTCAACGTGGACTATCGCCTGGACACACCACAAGAAATTGCCCGCGCATTCGATGCCAAGCGCAAACTGGGGCTCGGCGGCGGAATGCTTGTTGCAAACCCCATTCCTGCACAATATTCAATGAACGGCGACTACATTTCCAAAAACATAGAAGAAGCTTTGAAGGAAGCGGAAAAGTGCGGCATTCACGGCAAAGCGACAACGCCCTATCTTTTGGATAAAATTCAAAAACTTACCGGCGGAAAAAGTTTGCAATCAAACATTCAGCTTGTGTACAACAATGCACATTTGGCAGCGGCAATTGTAAAAGAATTGTGCCGTCTGTGACGGAGGTTTGCGTGAAAATTGGCGGATTGATGAAACTTACGCTGTTGGACTACCCCGGAAAAATCGCTTGCACCGTTTTCACCGTGGGTTGCAACTTTCGGTGTCCGTTTTGCCACAACGGCGGAATGGTGCTGGGCACGAATTGCGAACAGCTTTCGGAAGAAGACGTTTTGAACTTTTTGCAAAAGCGCAAAAACGTGTTGGAAGGCATGTGCTTGACGGGCGGCGAACCTTTGATTCAACAAGGCGTGGAAGATTTTTTGTGCAAAGTGAAAAATTTGGGCTATCTTGTGAAACTGGATACCAACGGCTCTTTCCCTGAAAGACTGAAAAAACTTATTGACGAAAAACTTGTGGACTACGTTGCTATGGACGTGAAAAACAGCCAAGCATCCTACCCCCAAACGGCAGGCGCAAACGTGGATATGCAAGCAATTTGCCAATCGGTGGAACTGCTGAAAAGCGGCGTTGTGGACTACGAATTTCGCACCACCGTGACGGACAAGCACACCGAGCAAGATATGGAACAATTGGGACAATGGCTGACCGGCGCAAAACGACTGTTTTTGCAAAAATTTGTGGCCGGCCCGGACATGTTGGACCAAAATTCTCGCGGTTGCGACGACGAAACCATGCACCGCTACAAAACAATTTTGCAACGCTACGTTCCCGAAACTCATCTTCGTGGAATGGAAGAATAAACAATACACAAAAAAACACAACAGCAATCATTATTATAGAACAAAAAACTGCACGCCTAAAATTATACTTTAGGAGTGCAGTTAAATTTTGACACACTTTTACCAACACAAATTAACTGATATTTTGCTAATGTAAACTACAGAAACAAATCTTTGTTTTTATACTCTTGTGTGCAAATGGGTGGCATGCACACCTTGTGCGAGCAAGGCGTACACTTACATTATCGTGTTTTACAACTTATAAAAACTAAATGTGACGAAAGTTTGGATTGTTGTTTTGTTTTTTTCACACTATTTAGCTCGAAAGCCGCCACACAAACAAAAAATCCGCGCAACCTTTAATGATCTGCTTGAACATTTTCTTATCCTCACCCACAAAAAAGTGTGCAAGTTTTTGCTTGCACACTTTTTTAGATGTTTCTTTGTTAAATTTGTTTTTCACAAAATTGTTAAACAACACCCCAAAAACAAAATTTACATTTGTCCTAGACGCTTGTTCAAATCGTCAAAATCGGGAACAAGCGTATCATCATTCCACTGTCCCGTTACTTCTCCAACGAATTTATCTGCCATTTCATTTCTCTCTTTTTCGGGATAATCGTAGGTTTTATCGCAACCATCTTTGCTTAAAGGATCAATCATATCCTCTTCCCATTGTGTCGCCAACTCGATTATCTCATCTAACTTTTCTGCATCTATCGGCAAACTCATTCCTAACTCCGAAAGAGCAAACTGTTTTATGAATACTATTGCATTGTCACTCAATGTAAATTTGTTGATTGGATGTACTTTTCTTTTACGCAATATCATATAACAAACTCCTATTTAAAATTTCTGTAAGCGTCTTTTCTGCCCTTGGCATTATTGTGGTACTTTTGAATTGTTTTGACTGCATTGCCGTGTTTTGTAATTCTTGTAACTGTTCTGTTTTTATCGTTTACTCGATCATATTGAATTGTGCCGTCAAAATAAGTGTATGTTTTTGAATTTTTGCTACTTGGACCCAAAAGATTGATAACCATATCTTTCTTTTTTAAATTTCTGGTCGAATCCACAGTTCGATTTTGAGCATGCGATGTTACATCGTATTTTCCGATGCGCACATGCTTCGTGTGTGTTTGGGCCATTTTTCTCTTGGGTTTAAGATACCAACTCACTATACTCATTATATCACCTCCTTTCAGAATATTCAAGAAGTATTTCGCGAGATTTT
>CAZRBI010000015.1:0-36201 GCA_964598315.1 uncultured Oscillospiraceae bacterium | reverse complement strand
ACTTTTTGTTGGACCACAAACGCAGTCCATTTCCCAATGTCCAAACTCCAAACGTTGCAAAATCTCTTTCGGACGTTGTTCGATAGATTTTCCTGCCGGTGCTCTTTTAGCACGTTTCACATGCTGTTTCCTACGCTTATGAACCATAGGCAAATTAGACATAGACAACGTTAAAAAAACACCTTTGCGAATATAGCTATACAACGTAGAAACACAAATACTCGTATTGAAAACAAGTTTTTCTCGTTTAATTTCGCCAATTACAGCAAGGGGAGACAATTTGCCTTTTAAGATGCGCTGTTCAATATACTGCGCGAGACAATAATCGTGCCCAATTTTTAAGGGACATCCTTTTGCTGTTTGAGCATATTCAAAACGTTGCTGCGCAATGTCTGCGCTATAAGTTTTGACAGTTTTATATGAACGCTGGCCAATACAGTCATAAACGGTTTGACGTTTTTCATATTCTCCACGTTTTAGTTCTTTGTAAACCGTGGAAATATGAACACCAACGTGCTCAGCAATTTCTCGAACACTGCGTTTGTCGTTAAATCCAGATTCAATTTTCAATCGCTGTGTATAACTCAAATAACTGCGTACTTTTCCCATGTTAAAATCCCCCTACACTTGACCGCAACACCCCGTTGTGTTTTTTATGCAGCAAAAAAGGAGGTTAGTTGCATGAAAGTCATATCAATCATCCAAATTGCACTTATGACTATTCAAATCATCATCGAAATAATAAAATTATCTCGCAACTAACTCTCCTTAGGGTTAGATTGTAACACAACGGGCCGTCGCCGTCAAGCGCCCTCGTTACCTCCCCTAACCGTGGGGCTGATCGCCATAATTACGGTACACCTTGAAACGTTCTTTGTCTTCCGAAAGGTACAAGCCGTTTTCGGCACAAAACTGCTCGAACTCTTCGTCACTTAAAAACAACGTCATTTTTGTTTTGTTCTGCAAGTTACGTGTGTGCATGAACCGTTTTTTGTTGTAGCCCAAATTGCTTTGTTTTGTCAGATATTTTGCCAAATAGTTACTCACTGTTTGTTGGTTGGTTTCGTCGCCAGGCAATATGGCGCAACTGTTTATCCCATAAGGATATTTATTCAAACAAAACAGCACCGATCCCAAACTGTCACGTTGCAACTCACCGTAGGCATAGTACGGCACCAAATACCACTTATACGGCACTTTCGGTGTCACCGTCAACGTCCCTTCCGGTGTAAACGTACAAAAGCCCGTCTTCCCTTTATTAACGCCACCGTTACACGTCCGTTGTGGTAGTTTAGATATATCCCCAAAATCCACAATGGGCAATGGCTGCGACGTTGTTACAAATGCATGGAAGTGCTGCGCACCGTCTTTGTGATCTTCTGGAACGTTGGCCACCATAAGTCCGTCATCCCAATGCTTAAACTTTTGCTGAAAACGCTGCCACAACATATTAGTAAAATTACTGTCGTATCTATGTTCAACAAGTGCCGGGCTAAACGTAAACGTGAAAAAGTACGTCCACTTGTTACTCAGCGCATATCCGTAAAAAACGTCCTTAGCCCTACGCCCGGATCTATATTCATTACGTTTCAAATATGCAGGCGTTGCGCACTTCTTCCGAGGTATCAACAAATTGCCATTCACTTTCAAAAACGACCTGCTGCGATCGGCTTTATCGTTTATTATCCTTTGGGGAACCGAAAACGTTTCCCTGCGCAACACACTTATCTTGCCGTCCGCAAACCTATTAACCACAACGTTTGCCTTCCGGGTAGCCCGGAACGTTTCGTCCGCTAACTTGACACAATTTTCAAAATTGGGGCAAAACTTATTGCAATACGTATTAAGCAAAATAAAATCCTTGTTATTCCTATACCTCAAATACTGTTTGCCTTCCAATTCTTCATAGGCACAAGAAAAACCTTCTTTTCCAATATTTTTTGCATAAAAATAACAAGGACGCATTTTTTCTCCCTCTTTTCCGTTAAGTGTGACCATTATCAAGGGGTCACACGGTTTTCAGTTTTTCGTTATACCCCAAAAAACAGTGACTCATCGTTTGTTTTGGGGTTGAACGCAAGCGTTCAACTTCACGGTGCGAAACGGCGGGCAGGCCCGCTCGTTTTCGCACCTGGTTTATTCTGAACGTCGCCTTCGGCGACAACAAGGGGCGGAGGCTTCGTGCTACGCACTTCGGGGCTTGAAGCTTTCGCGCCCGGCTCTTCCAGCCTGCCCCTCCGCCTAGACAGTAGCCGCCCAACTGCCTCGTTGGTTGGTTCCTACGTTTTAATGTAAGTTACAGATGCAGACCTTGTCTGCTTCCGCTTATGAGCCTTGTCGGGCTCAATCACCTTCGGGACTTCTAGCAGGCATTGTCTATTGCTGTGTCAAAGCCCGTTCCTGTGCAACGGGCAGGTTGCTCGATGCTACCGTCTGCATCGATGCAGCGGCTTGTTCCTTGTCCAAACGTTCCAACTCCGCCTGAAATTCCGCCAGGTACTTTTTCAACAGTTTCTTTGCCATGCGGTTATAAAAGAAAATAAACTGTCTGTGTGGTAGCCAATTGCGCACCTTATATCTCAACTCAAAGCGTTCCTTGCCCACCGCAAGTGCTTTTTCTTGCACACAAACTTCCAAATCCTCTTTATACGCCGCCCAAAGCGCTTCCGAAGTCATTTTATACTGCTTTTCGCTTAACAACGCTCTCGCCTGGTACAAGTCGCCGTACAGCTCGAAGTACTCATTGTTTAGTTCTCTTAATTTCATACTTTCTTTCCTTGTAAAACCCTTCCGGGGCTGTTTGAGGATAAAATTGCCAAGCAAATTCCCGTTCCACTTCCACGTTGCCCATAGGATGACAAATATAGTTGAAATCCCCTTCTTGGGGCGGTAAAAACACGTCAAAGTAACTTCTACTTTTGTAATGCTCGAAGACGTTGCCTTCAAACCGCTCCTTCACAAGCGTTCCGACGTTCTCGTCACCGCCCAAATACTTGTCGACGTACTTCCAATCACCAAACTCACGGTAAATAAACGTTGTGGCCCTTATGTTCCCGGCCTTGTCTTTTTCGTGTTCCAGTTGCAGCACTTCCACAAAACGCTCACACAACTCTCTGATGTTCACGTCTATAAGCCCCGGACGCTGCACGTCTAGCATTATGTTTAATCCGAAATGCCGGTGTTCTTCAAAATACCTTGAAACCCACTCCGGGAAATCCCGGCTGTTCCTGCTGTTATAGTACCGCTGCGCCTCGCACAAATACACCCTGCTACACGGTGGCAAATGAAACACGCCCAATTGCTCGTTATCTAGGCCCAATCTGAAACCGTCCACATAAAAACTCACACGTTGCTTCCTGTAACTGTGCTGCGTCGTTATAGGGTAGTTACTATACACCGGGCTAAACACCGGCAATGAAAAGCTTTTGAGTTGCTCGACTTCCGCACGGCTGCGTTCCAATAACTCGAAACATTCTTTGCTACCGTTCATATACCGCACTGCATCGGCTGTCAAATACGCCGTTTTGCCGCATCCCGGCTTGCCAAATACTATGGTTATCACGGGCGCCTCTTGCTAGAAATGGATTGGATAGGATTATTGCTACCTTTTACTTCATCATAAAGCGTCCGCTCAACCAAATAGCAT
This sequence comes from uncultured Oscillospiraceae bacterium, assembly GCA_964598315.1. Classification (GTDB taxonomy): domain Bacteria; phylum Bacillota; class Clostridia; order Christensenellales; family CAG-314; genus Fimimonas. The sequence continues at coordinate 32,555 of CAZRBI010000015.1, read as the reverse complement.
TTTTCCCTATTCTTGTTTTCGGGAACATCGAAAAACGCCATAATACGCTCCTTTGCAACATCCGGCAACTCTGTAACGTCTTGAACATACTTACGCCGCTTTTTACCGTCACGTTGAACAACAGTCTTTGAAACAAACGGCAAATCCTTATCTACAATCCCATAAACACCTTTTTTAAAGCGATTGTGCTTTACATCATAAGCATCGTCAGAACTTATGACCATAAGACCTGCCAAATTAGCTTCTTTGGGCTGTCTATTATATTTTTTGTATTTAGTCATTGACTTTTTTCCTCCAACATTATATAATCTTCTCACCGTAGTGGATATAAGTGTCCAAAGTTTGGAAGCAAGCTTGCCAAACCGAACAGAGTAGGCTAAACGGTGGAAGTTACTTGTATGCAATAGCAAGCGACCTGTGAGGCTCTGCAACCGTCTATACGTTTTCGTATGGGCGGTTTTTTTTGTTGCACTTATTTATCTTCCTCACTCGGCTTGCCAAATCTTTCTCTTTATCCCTAAAAGGTCTTGACATTTCAATACCCCTGTTTTACAATATTATCACTCTTTCAAAGGTTTTGAACAAAACAGTTGCGCAATTGTGGCAACCATAAGTATTACCCATGAAAGTTTTATGGAACAATGTTCCGGGGATAGAATACTTGCAACACCCGACGTGCTAGCGCCGGGTGTTATTTTTTTACCCTCCACACTTCACCGAACAAGTTACAAACACATTCGGATCTTTGCTTGCGTAACAAGTCAAAAGCATTTCTCCGTCTGAAAAAGCTTTTTTAAACGTCAACGTAACGCTCATACCGTCAGCTGCAACTCTCATTATCACATAGTCCGTAGCGTCCCCGATCAATTCTTTTCCGGAAATCCATTCTAACTTCCAACTAAACAACGGCTCTGCATCTGTCGGCAAATATGACGCTATGCTAACTGTAAAACTTTTTTCAGTCAGTTTGGCATACAAATTGATGTTTGTCTTTACCTCAATGGAAAAATCAAAAGCATCGGTCAGTCCGGTGTTTGTGTACCAACCGCCAAAATCGTAACCTACTACGTCCGGAATGTACGCTTCAACTTTTTCTCCGTAGTTTACAACAACCGTTTTCGCAACGTTGCCATTCTCGAAAAACAACACTTTGTAAGTGATCATCTCTGCAATAGGGCTTATCTCTTGCGCCCCAGACATAACCAAACTGTCAGAACTCGGTATCACTTTGTATCCCGTTTTCGCCGTAGCACTCCAACTCACGTTGCAGCCATACTGAATACTCAACGTTCCGCTTTCAGTGAATGTCTGTTCACCATAACCGTAAAACACATATACACTCTGAACGTTTTCGTTGACTGTCACTGTCAATGTGTACGAATTTAACGTTGCAACAGGATTAATCGTTTGAGCACTTGTCATTGTAAAACTTCCTGTGCCGGACGACGTTATTGTATACTCGCTTTTTAATGCTGTTGTCCAACTTACACTCGTTCCGTGGTACACAGTCAACGAACCACTTTCGGTAAATGTCTTGCTTTCCGATCCGTACTTCACAGTTACACTTTCGACGCCCGTGTTCACCTTAACAGTCAACGTGTACCCCTTCAACTGCGCATTCGGAGATATTGTATGTCCTGCGCTCATAATAAAGCTACCCGATGCAGTTTGAATAAACGTATAACCTTCTTTTGCAACCGCACTCCAACTCACCGACGTGCCATACACAAGGCTCAACGAACCGCTTTCGGTAAACGTCTTGCTTTCCGATCCGTACTTCACAGTTATACTTTGAACCCCAGTGTTCAACGTTACAGTCAACACATAAGAATTTAACGTTGCCGTAGGCGTAATTTTATGTGAACTTGTCATTGTAAAACTTCCGCTTGTTTGAGACAACGTATATCCTGTTTTGGCCGTTGCCGTCCAGCTTACCGATGTGCCGTAATTGAACGTCAAAGTTGTACTTGAACTATAATTCACTCCATTGACACGAATGTTGTCCACGCCTTCATTAACAGTCACCGCAACGGTATATGTTTGGATGCTTGCCGTCGGAGCTATACTCATCGCACCGGTCATTGTAAAACTTCCGGAACTTGCCGACAAGTTGTACCCGGCAGGAGCAACTGCCGTCCAACTGACACTTGCACCTTGCTTGACGTTCACAACAGTTGAACTGGTATACTTCGTTGTAGTACCATCAATTGTAACACTTATACTTGTCACGTTAGTACCCACTGAAATCGACAACGGATAAGTAGTTATTTTTACTGCACTGGGGGCAAATTTATAGTACGAAGTCATCTCAAAACTTCCACTGTTGCCGCCCTCGATCTCATACCCCGTTGCTGTCTCCGCACTCCAATTAATCGTTGTTCCAACAGGTATCGACACATATGCCGTACTCGTATATGTATTTGTTGTGCTGCCATACGAAATAGTTATACTTTTAACGTTTGTATTAATTCCAATCTGCAATGTTCCGTTTGTTTCTGCCAACGCAACACCGCCAACAGGTCCAATGACAGCAGATCCCAACAAGATGAGTGCAAGTGCTGCCACTAACAATCTTTTTGTTTTCATTTTCCACCTCCTTTTTTGAATAGCCACGCAATAAACTTGAACGGTGCTGCTATTATGTAAAAGACAATCTTAACTACCCAAATCAACCCGGTTGCAACTGGCTTTACTACAAGGCCAATCACAATCAAAATGCCTAACACAATGAGCAAAATCACCCACCAGGGCAAACCATCTTCGCCGTCCGACCAAGTAGGATTGCTTATTTTGTTCATCACTGCGCCCATGTTGTAAACAACGCCGTCTGTTTCGAACTTCAAACGAAGAATAGTGACTTTGCCAATATCTGTCGATCTAATAAGCGAATACAACCCCAGTATCCTTCAATGTCCATTCTGTTTCACAAAAACGCAAAACCCACTTTGTTTTTGCAACTTCGATTTTGGCGTTATCGTCCAACTTTTCTTTTTCTAAAAAGTCTTCCGCCTTGACTATACGTGAATATTCATAATCATCTGTCCACAATGCAAATACAGAATGATTATCAACAACCGTATCTTCTTTTTTAAGAAATACTTCATCAGATACCCAATCGCCATGAGAAATAGAAACACCAACTTGCGTCGAACTTCGTTTTTCAAAATATACAGATGCTTCTAACAAATCATCCATACGTTTATCTGTATCAAATGCTACATAATGTGAATGCATTGACTCCGTGCCGGATAACCAAAATTTATACCCGGCAGAATAAGAAATACAATTCACATACGGATTTAATATCTCGATCGTCTCAACACACTGCATCGAATATTCAATTTCATCGTTCTTGTCCTCAACTGTCCAAAGTTGACCAATTTCATAGACAACTTCATCGATCACATTGTCGTTTTCGGTATCATCGTCTATTTTATCGTTCCACGCACGGTAAATTGAAGTTATATCGTAGTAACGAACAGAACCGTTGCGCAACGTTATTCCGTCCACCAAATACTTAAACAACGTGCCGGAACTACTCAACAATTCCAACTTAAAATTGTGCGTATCACCTGTTTCCGGTTCTTTTTCTTGCGCAATGTTCACACTTGTTGCTTCCAACTTTCCGCTAGGCTGATACACGTACAAAAACAACTCGTCATCGTCACTTTCTGCTATCTGTATCACTTGCAAGCTGTAATCTCCAATTTTTACCGGATAGTCCGTCGCTCGAAAATTCTCATCTTTTTTTAAGTCATCCAGCACGTCCGTATATCCTTTTGTCGTGGACGAACAAGCCGTCAACAACACAACGCACAACAACAAAAAAGACAACAACACAGCATAGCGTTTCACTAGAAAATCACCTCCGGGGGTTCAATCTCCAACTCTGTTGCCTCTATGTAGATCTCTTCCAAGCCTCCGAACGTACCGCTTATTTTTATGCTGTTTTCACCGTTTGCGGAATAAAACAACAAAGATACTACGTCCAGACCCCTTTGAGGCGGCACTACATACACGGAAGACACTTCCACATCGTAGTAGGCGGCCAACATCTCATAAATGCTTTGCTCGAAGTCTATATCCAAAACGTCGTCTGTTACCTTCACACCAAACAACTTCTTCAACTCAACTTCTGACATCCAATGAACCTCTCCGTCAATCTCAAAACGAAATTCTTCCAAAAGTTTAATTTTGTACGTCCAACCGGACTTATTGAACAAACTCAACATATCATAGACTTCAAATTCGTACTTTCGGCTGAAATCGTTTCCTATACTGTTGTGCATCAACTCTTTTTCACTTTCAACAAGATAAAACGTCACAAGATCTTCCGTGAAATCCATTGTGAAATGCTTCACGAACAAAACACAGCCCAAAATGAGCACTAACACAAGCAAAACTGACACAATTTTTACAGCTTTTTCCATTCTTTCACCTCCTTCATAAAACAAAAAAGAGGGTAAAATACCCACCTACCCTCTTTTCAATACATTTCTAGAATATAATCTCGGTCTTGTCCAAAGTGATCGTATCGGGCAATGTATAGTCAGTCATGTATTCGTTAGAAATGGGAACATTCAAAGACACCGTGTAAGTATTGCTTGTTCCGTTCACAACAGCCTTAACTTCCACATCTGCAATAATGTACCAACCTTCAGAGTTGACGTTCTTGTAAATGCGGCCACGTGCAGCGTTTACATATGCCAAACCTGTGCTACCAACAGATTTAAGAAAATCGCTGAAATTGATTGCTACTGCATCCGAACTCAAAGCCTTCAATTCTTTGGTCACAGAAGTGTTATAAACAAAGTTTGCACTTAATTCATTCAAATTTGCAATATCTCCGGCGATACCTGCTTGCAATGCATCAGACAATGTAAGTTTCACGCTGCTCAATTGCACGTCAACGTCTTTGTCGTATTCAACGGTACCGATACCATAAACAGCTGATGCAACAAACATCGTTTTTTCCAAATCGGAAGATTGTTGGCCATTGTCGTCAACGCCGTTGTTAAGGTTAATTGCTTCACATTCAACTTGAACACCGATAAGACGTTTCATGAAATCTACCGTTGCGGTAGCTGTCAAATCTTCTGCACCGTTTGCTTTACAAGTGACGATAGCTTGTTCGCCAAATGCATGCAAACAATTGATTGTTACAGTGTTGGTATCATCGTCAACGTCCAAAGACAAATAATCTGCAATACTTTTTCCGTTTGCCCATTCACTTTCTGCATCTTTCCATGCAATGCTCCATGATACAGTCTTATCTGTTGCATCGCCGCCTACCGTTGCAGTAATGGTTGTACTGCCAACTTCACTGTTTTCAATATCAGACTTGTTGGCAATTCTACGAATGAACAAATTGTGACCATTGTGCATCGCAAACGCCAACTGTTCATTGTTTTCTTCGATGTCTTCTTCATCTACCGGCTTCAACTCTCCGCACTTTGTGCAGACACCGTCGGCATCATATTCATGACCAAACCAACAATACGGGTTCCAATCCTTGAACCAACTTGTCATTATGCCGCACAGCAGCACTGCCACCAACAGGAAACAAACGGCCACTATACCGAAGCTTTTCTTTGTATCTCTGTAATTCATCTTCTACCTCCGTTTTTTGCGTTATATGCTTTTGCCTGGTCAATCAGGGCTGCTTTATAGCCACCACGATATGCACGTTCGGCGTCACTCAAACGCATAGGTTCACCCTTCTTGTTCGTTTTCACTTGCCCGTCGTTAGTATACTTAACACCACGCTCCAACTCCAATTTAGCCTTTTGGTACTTGCCGTGCGAATTAAGCAACGTGCGCTGTTCACCTGTCTTGCGGTTTTCAATCACCACACCCGTTTTCTTGCCGCCACTCTTACGGTCACGGACTTTTTGCCAATCTTTTGCCATCTGTTCTTCGTCACCTCTCAATTATTTATTTACAACGGCAGATGAACCGTTATATCTAGTTCATGAGAGCAACACAACCTTACCGGAGCAAGCTTTTTTGTGCACCTACAACGCCGATGCACGGGCTTACGGAAAACTTAAATGGCTATTATTTTCAGTAAGTGAGACAGGGGGCGTCCTGCCTCTTTGACGCTTGCTCTCCACCGACGCCCCGGCAATGGAACGGTAATTCTTTCAGACGGCTACCGTCAATCGTCACTCCGACAAGTTTTGGATTATACTGTCACGTTGCCTTGAAGTGACAGCCAGAGTGCTTTCTTTATTTACGCCCTGCACTTCCGGGCAATGGATGCAGTAATTTTTAGAGACGCCACTGCCCACTGTCTACCGGGGCGGTAATCTTTTGCAACGGTACCGCCAAACGTTATTTTCGAGGAGAAAAAATGCATGAAAATTCACACATCTTGCTGGTGTACGCTGTTACCCACAACGTACGAAGGGACAAACCAACAAGGGCCTATTTACTATCCAACCAACTTACGGTACAAATCCAACTCTTGCAACGTTAGCACTTTGTGGATCTTTCGGAAATCACCGTCACCGGACATAACAATGTACAAGTCTTTCAAGCCGCCGGATCTTGTCAATGCTTTCATTTCTTCAAATACACGCTCATCTGTCGTTGCAGGATCGAACCACGTACAAAAAACGGGCGAAACCGTGTAACTCTGCGTTTTGGCTTTTTTCTGCTCCAAAGTTACCTTCACTTGACCATTCACCTTGTCGATGTCGTCCACCAACATGACAGTCACGCCGATTTTCCCCGTTTTGCTTTCGATCGCCGACAAAAACAAACTGCGTGCAACAATCTTTTCGACGTTACGTTGTTCTTGTGCTTCTTCTGCTACTTCTTCTACTGCTACATTTTTTACTTCTGCCATCTCTGACTCCTTCTGCCCTTCTAAGGCACATTAATATTTATTCAGCATTTTCGTCTGCTGTTGACGTCTATTTGTTCTTTTTTATTGCAAAGTAAGCTACAGTCTTTTTATTACGTTTGCCGTTATCATCATAAAAATGTTCTACAATTTGACTTTTAGCTGTTGCGTTCAAATCATAAGTACTACCCTTATACTTTGGCTTATACTTATCTGATGCGGTGACAATCATGTTAGGCATAGATGTTTCAATCTTGCCAACAAATGTGTAATTAGGATTTAAGCGAAGTTGCCCATTTTTTCCTTTTACCCAAGCATCACGAGAATCAAGTAATCTTACCCCTTTGTGTTTTAGACTATAATTTACATTTGACATCGAAATACTCCTATGATATAATTTTTAAGTAGCACCGCAGCACTGTAGAGTGAAGCAACTGCAAATGCGAGTTGACAGAGAAGAACGTTTTGCTACCTTGTGCGTAGGCTTCTCACTAACCACCTGCAACCCAGGTGGTTTTTTTATAAATTTTCAAAATCATGTAGAATTTTGACGCATACAACAGTCGAATTATATATAAACTCTACACAAAAATACAAAAATGGCGAAGGGGTGCTCCTTCGCCTTATATATTAAAATATACAACATTTTGTGCAGGCATTCTCAACATAAAAACGCAAACAACAAACCACAAAATACATAAAAAGCAAAAAAATCCGAACAAACAGTTCGGATTTTTGCATACGTATGAATATTTTTTGTCAATTGGTTGTGTTGGAGCGACGTTTTGCGTTCTTTTGCAACGGCAACGACGCAGTGAAAACAATGCGGCCGTCTTCGCAATAAGCAGTGAGTGTGCCGCGGTGCGTTTCGCAAATCGTTTTGGCGATGGAAAGCCCCAAACCGTTGCCGCCGCTTTGCTTGTTGCGTGAAGGATCGATTGTGTAGAACCTGTCAAACAGGTGATCCAACTGTTCCTCCGTGAGATTGTTGCAGTCGTTGCCCACAACTATTTGGGCATATCTGCCGTTGGTAGTCAAACGCAAACGAATGTTGCCACTGCCGACGGAATACTTGTTGGCGTTATCCAACAAAATGGTGACAAGCTGCTTCAACTGTCCCTCGTTGCCCTCCACAAACAAATCTCGTTGCACGTCGTAGGTAAATTCCTTGCCGTTTTCGTAGAAAATGGCATCATGGCTGAGCGCAATGGCTCCGATTGCCTCGGAAAGGTTGGTTTCGGTCAATTCCACCTGCACACCGTCGTCGTTTTTTGCCAAAAACAGCAAATCGGCCACAAGGCCTGCCATACGCTGTGCTTCCGCCTTGGTGTTTTCCACCCATTGCATCTGGCTTTCCACCGTTTCGTCCGGGTGGGAAGACAAAATGTCGATGTTGGCCATAATGACGGAAAGCGGCGTTTTCAATTCGTGAGAAGCGTCCGCAACGAACTGACGTTGTTTGTTCCAACTGTCTTCCGCGGGTTTGACGGCAATTTTGGCAAGAAACACGCTGATTGCCAAGTAGCAAGACACGCCAACAAAAAGCGATGCCAAAGCAGACAAAAAATATGGAACAAGGCTGTTTTTGCGAGACACAAAGTTGTTGAAAGCAATTTTCACAACAGGCCCCTCGCTCACCTTCACATAGCGAACGTAACCGCCGACAAATCCTTTGTTGGACGAAGAGTGAATTACATCCGCAAGATGATCTTCCAAAAATTTCAAATCGACGTCGAAATTTCTGCCGCAATACCAAGTCACTTCTCCCAGCACTGCGTCGTATCGCACCATTGCAACGTCGTCGAACAGCGAATTTTCGTCGAAACGCATATCTGCGGTTAGAGGATCGTAGTCCAGTGCAAAACCAAGACGACTGTCACGCTCCGAATTTATTCGAGAATAGCCGATCATGAAAATCATCACTATTGCAACAAACAACACAAAACCGGCAACGACAACGTTGATGGCAACTATTCTTTTTCTGAGACTGTTTATCACTGTTGAATCTCCAAATAATACCCCAACAGACGTTTGGTGGAAATTGTCAATTTACTGCCGATGAAAAACAACTTCTTGCGCAAAAAAGACATGTACGCCTCGACGTTGTTCTCCGTTATGTCGGAATCCAACCCCCAAACCTTGGAGATGATGCTGTCTTTGCTTATCACCTGGGTGGGGTTGGCAATAAGAAGACGCATAATTTCGTATTCTTTCGCACCCAAAGACACGCTTTTTTCGCCACAAGTGAGAGTATAGTTAGATGTGTTCAACACAACGTCGCTGTAGGACAACGTGTCGTAGACTATTTCCGTTTGGCGACGAGCCAACGCACGAACACGAGCCAGCAATTCTTCGGTAGCAAACGGTTTTGTGAGGTAGTCGTCGGCGCCGCAATCCAAACCTTTAACACGGCTTGAAACTTCGTCCTTGGCTGTTAGCATAAGCACCGGAACGTTGCATTTGACTTCACGCAATTTGCGAACGACTTGAAAACCGTCCATTCCGGGCATCATGACATCCAAAACGACGACGTCGTAGTCGCCTTTTTTTGCATAAAAGTAGCCATCTTCACCGTCGTACACCACGTCGACAACAAATTTGTTGCGACGCATAATCTCGCCCAAAACATCGGCAAGCTTAACTTCGTCGTCCACTATAAGAACTTTCATTTTCCACCTCCAACACAATTTTCACCGTGTGCCCCGTTACACTACGTCGAAAACACAACAAGTGCTTGTCTTTTGCGGCACAAATATAGCAAATTACACTTAAATCTAACTGAATGCCTTACTCGTCACGGGCATCGAACAACAAAAGGCAAAAAAATGTTTCAAATCGGTTGTTTTTTTAAGATTTTTTCAAGCAAGCGAACCTATAATGAGCGTATCAAGGCAAAACCCTCTTTTGTGTTTTTTTATTTAATCTCCTCGTAAGCCTTGATTGAAGGTCGCAGCTAACCCCGCTGCGGCCTTTATTTTTGTTGTGCAAATATTTTCCAAATAGTGCTTGCGGCCTCCGACGGCGTGTCGACAAGACAAGTTGCGCCGTGCTGTTGCAAAAAATCCTTATTTTTGAACCCCCAAGTGACGGATACGCAACTAACGCCGGCATTTTTTGCCGTGGCTATGTCTACGTCGCTGTCACCGCAGTAGACGGCTTTTTTGCAATGCAAGTTTTCCAACAATTTTTTCAGACGTTCGGCATTTGGTTTGACTGCGCCGTCATCCACCGTGCCGCACACGAAGTCGACACGCTCTCCGAACATTCTTTCACACAACCCGATTGCAACGTTTTCGTCCTTGTTTGTGTGCACTACAATCGTCACTCCGCGTTCTTTCAAAAAGTTCAATGCGTCCCAAACGCCGAGGTATGGCGCTGTTTTGTCTTCGCTGTGCAATCGATAGTAGGAACGTTGCAAGGACAGTGCTTCGTCGTGCAGAGCAACATATTTCTGCCCCAACGCACGCGAAATAAGCACGGAAACGCCGCTACCGATCATGCCTCGGACGTTTTCCGCGCTGTGTGTGGGCAAATTCAGTTTTTCCATTGCAAAGTTGACACTGTCCGTCAAATCGGCAAGAGTGTCCAGCAAAGTGCCGTCCAAGTCGAAAACGGCAACAAGCGTTTGCAATTGTTTGTTCATAAAAGCCTCACGAATACTTGTAGAGTTTGGCCAATCCGCCGTTTGCCGTTTCGCGATATTTTTCCGAGATATCCAAGCCCGTTTCGTACATCGCTTTGACAACCGTGTCGAAAGATATTTTGCGTGTGTCCGTCAAAAAGCTTGCAAGGCTGACGGCATTTATTGCGCGCATGGCACCGACAGCGTTACGTTCGATGCAAGGAATTTGCACTAAACCGCACACCGGATCACAAGTAAGTCCCAAGTGATGTTCCAGTGCAACCTCTGCGCTGTACTCGATTTCTTCCAAGCTCATGCCGTTCAAATATGCCAACCCTGCAGCCGCCATGGCACATGCCGTGCCCACTTCCGCCTGACAACCACATTCTGCGCCGGAAATGGATGCGTTTGTTTTGACCAAATTGCCCACTACGCCCGCAACCAACAATGCCTTGGCAATGTCTTCGTCCGTGCAGCCGTTTTCCTGTTGGAAAAACAAAAACGCTGCGGGAACGACGCCGGACGCTCCGCAAGTGGGAGCCGTGACTATTTCGCAACCGTCGGCATTTTGTTCGCCAACAGCAAAAGCATAGGCCGCAACGATTCTGTCTTTGTTGGATTGCGCCGTGCTGCGTTTGTTAGGATCGTAGAACAATTGTTTTGCGCGCCGTGCCACGTTCAGGCCACCGGGTAAAACACCGTCCTTTTGCAGACCTTCTTCCACAACGTTTTTCATGGTGTGCCACATGTCAAGCGCAAAATTCAAAATGTCTTCGCCTTCGAATTGCACCGCATATTGCCACAACGTTTGATTGTTTTGCAAACAATATTGCTTTATTTGGGCAAAACTGTTGTGCGGATACACCGTCTGCTGTTCGTCGGGTTTTTCGCCGGCAAGAACTATTTCTCCGCCGCCGATGCTGAAATATTGTTCGCGAGCTACTTCGACGTTGTCGGAGAACGCAACAAAATCCATTGTGTTGGGATGAACGCAAGGGGAAGTTTTGTCAAAAACAATTTCCACCGAACGCGTCCCAAACACACGTTTCACTGCCCTATCAGTTCCGTGACCTTCGCCGGTCATTGCCAACGAGCCGTAAAGCACAACGACGTAGCGTTCTGCGCCGTCGTTTTTCAACAAAAATTTTTCCGCCGCTTTGGCCGGGCCCATTGTGTGTGAACTGGACGGACCGAGGCCCTTCTTATACAAAAATCTTAAACTTTTCATTTTGCACCTAAACTCAGTGATATTCCGCAATAATCGTGACGGGACCTGCATTTTGTTGATTGATTGTCATATCCGCACCGAATACACCTGTTTTTACCGGAATACCTTGTTGCCTTAACAACTCCGCCGCATGCAAGTATGTTTCGTTGGCCTTTTCCGGCAATTCGGCGTTGAAAAAGCTGGGGCGGTTGCCCTGTGTCAAATCCGCAGCCAAAGTGAACTGCGAAACCAAAAGAACTTCTCCGCCGACATCGATGACGGACAAATTCATTTTTCCGTTTTCGTCGGCAAAAATGCGAAGTTTTGCCAACTTTTTTGCAAAAATATCGCACAAATCGTCTGAATCTCCCTTTTCTACGCAAAAATACGCCACCAAACCCGCGCCGATTTCCGAAACGACACGACCGTCGACAGACAGCGTTGCACCGTCAACCCTTTGAATCACTGCTTTCACTTTCTACCTCATCAAAATTTCTTCTATTTTCTTTCGGGCATCCTTGGCCTCGGGAATTGGATACAACGGAAAGACGTGTTGAACCCCCTCGCACTCGTACAGATGACTTTCAACGCCCGTTTCTTCCGCAATTCGATGCAATTTTCGGCAATCGGGCAAAAGCAATTCTGCGCCGCCGACAAAAACGTGCATTTCGGCAACGCCACTTCTCAAACCGAACAACGGCGAAGCCAGGTAGTGACCTTGAGGCAATTTGTCGCGATAGGTTGCACCCCAAAAACGCAATTCCTCTTCGTTCAAAACAAAATCCGTCGCTCTTTGCGAAGAATAGTCCCCTGTCATATCCACATCCAACCAAGGCGACAGCAAAATCAATTTTTTAGGTTGCGGCTTGTTTTTTGCGGCAAAAAGTTCACTTAACGCCAATGCAAGACCGCCACCGGCAGAATCCCCCATAATAACGACGTTTCCGTCGAACTCGTCGTACAATTTTTGAAAGACACGCTGCATATGCATTACAGTGCGCACACAATGATGTTGAGGCGCCCTACCGTACAGCGGCACCACCACCGACACGGGAATTTCCCTTGTCAGTTGTTGCAAAAATCTCCAATGGAAAATCATCGGAGGATCGACGTACGAGCCGCCGTGCAAGTACATCACGCACAAACTGCCCTTGCCCAGACGATAGCACGTTGTTTTGGCAATCATCGTCTTTTGCGGACGCATCACAAGGCGCACCGACTTGGGCAATTTGTATCTGTGAGCATTTTGCCTACGCTTCTTTTTCAATTCGTGTTGAAAATTGTCGTGCATACGCAACGACTTTGACCTTTTCAACAACGATTCCACTGCCACGCTTTGTCTGCTTCTCACTTTACATCCTCGGTAAACACTTTTTTTATTATATCACACCCAAACGGTTGTGCAAATAGTTTTTTTGCTTTGCAAAACGTTGAAACGGACCAAAAACGAATTATCGCATGTCTGCTTGCCGCACAACTACCGCAAAAGCAAAATGCCACACAAAAAACACAACCGTTTTCCGCGCCCGAACATTCGAACCTTGCCGAAACGTTGATGTTTTCAAACAACAGATTTTGCCCGACGGCCACAAAACAGCCAATTTGTCGGTTGCAAATTGCAATTTTTCATCACTGTTTTACAAAAAGCGAATAAAGTAGTATGATATGAATGAGGCGAAAAATGACAAACACAGAGCAACATTATGAATACATGACGAAAACGCCTGTTTCGAAGCTGATAATAAGGCTTGGCATTCCCACAACGGTTGCCATGTTGATAACCAGTATCTACAATTTGGCGGACACCTACTTTGTAGGCACGTTGGGAGAAAGTCAACAAGGAGCCATAGGCGTTTTGTTCACGCTACAAAGCATACTTCAGGCATTTGCCTACATGCTAGGGCACGGTTCGGGCACTTTTGTTGCAAAAGAATTGGCAAACAAAAACAAAGAAAATGCATCCAAATACGTATCGACGGCCTTTTTCATGGGTGGAATTATCGGGCTTGTTTTCACCGTGTTGGGATTGGCACTTTTGACACCGCTGATGAAACTTTTGGGCGCAACGGACACAATTTTGCCCTACGCAAAAGAATATGGTGCTTGCATTCTGGTCTCCGCCCCGTTTTTGATTTGTTCGTTGATTTTAAACAACAACCTACGTTACGAAGGAAAATCCTTTTATGCCATGATAGGCATCGGTAGCGGCGGATTGTTGAATATTTTCGGAGACTGGCTTCTTGTCAACGTTTTCCACATGGGAGTTTTGGGCGCAGGCATATCCACTGCCGTTTCCCAGACGGCAAGTTGCATATTTTTGTTCGTGCTGTACATCAAAACCGCACAAAGCAAAATTTCTTTCAAATTTTTCAGCAAAGAAAAAACTTTGTTTTTGGGAATAGTTAAAAACGGTTTTCCGTCGCTCATCAGACAATTGCTCAACTCCGTTTCCGGCGGAGTGTTGAACCATCTTGCCAAAAACTACGGCGCGGCAACGGGCAATGCCGATGCGGTTATCGATGCAATGAGCATTGTTAACAGAGTTTCCAACTTCGTGATGTGCGTAGGAATGGGTATCAGCCAAGGGTTGCAACCGGTTGCATCTTTCAACTACCAGGCCAAAGAATATTCTCGCGTTAAAAAAGCACTGACTGTAGCCATTCCGATTTGTTTTGGTTGCGTCGCCGTGCTTGCCGTGCCTGCGTTCTTTTTTGCCGACGAAATTGCGTTGTTCTTCCAAGACAAAGCCGGCGTACAAGAAATTGCAGCACCCGCAATACGCTATGCAATGATAGGCATGGCATTCATGCCGCTGTTCGTCCCCATAAACATGCTGTACCAAAGCATAAGGAAATCTTCCGTAGCGTCGTTTTTGGCTCTGCTGCGTTCGGGACTGGTTTTTATTCCCGTGATATTCCTTTTGACGTGGCAACTGCAAATAACCGGTTTGCAACTGGCGCAACCCGTTTCCGACGTTATAACAGCACTGATAAACGTGCCGTTTTTGATCCACTTTTTACGCACGACTCCCAAAGAGAATTCACAAAATAACGATACGTATGTGTCAAAAGACTGCACGATGGGTGAAAAATGAAAAAATTCGTTGTTCCGCAAAACGCAGACGGAAAAACACTGCGACAGTATCTTGACGAGAACGGATTTTCCTCCACTTTGGTGAAACGCTACAAATTTCACGGACAAATATCCGTTAACAGCACACCTGCACAAGTGAACGTTGTTTTGCACACCGGCGACAACGTTGAACTTTCGTATCGAACGTTGCTAGCCACACCGAAATTTGCAACGTGGAAAGCAAACGTACTTTTTGCCGATCAGTACCTATACGTTGCAGAAAAACCCTACGGTGTGCCTACCCACCCCGACAGATCTCACGACGGCGACACACTGGGAAACGCCTTGGCAACCTACTTCGGCGACGGATTTCAACTCAGAATAATCACCCGACTGGACAAAACCACAAGCGGACTGGTGCTGGGCGCACTGGATGCAGAAACGGCCGATGCTTTGAACAAACTTCAAATTGCCGGGAAAATATCCAAAAAATATTGTGCCGAAGTTCAAGGTGTTCCGGCCGAACGTTGCGGAAAAATTGAATTGCCCTTGCTGCGCATAGACCAACAAAACAAGACCGTTGTAGACGAAAATGGAAAGTACGCTTGCACGGAATTTGTCGTTACAAAACAAAACAAAAACACGGCGACGCTTTGGGTGTGGCCCAAAACGGGCCGTACGCACCAAATTCGTGCACATCTTGCCGCGATAGGTCACCCCATTTGCGGGGACACGTTATACGGAGGCGGGAACGGAAGAGTTAAACTACATTGCTCGGAAATATCCTTTGTTCACCCAGTTACCAATCAAATCGTGACGGTAACATCCGTTGCCGACTACTAAAAAGAGCGACTTGAAATTCAAGCCGCTCTGTTTTTTGTTTTTCTAGCACACACTTTCGCCGTTTCGGTACAACAGCGTCATCTTATCGCCTTTGACAAGATACCCTTCTTCGGCAAACTTCATCATTGGCGCGTCGGACAACGAATCGGAATAGAACTTGCTCGGACGAACGTTCGGAAACAATTTTTCAAAACGAACAACTTTTTCCGAACCGTAACAATGTTTTTCCGTTGCAAGATAGTTCTTCCCTGTTGCAGACGCAATACACCTGACGCCCAATCGCGAACACGCTTCTTCTATCAGATAGTCGGGAGAAGCGGAAATAACCACATCGTCGTCGCGACGAACGTCGTAGTACCACTTTTTGACGTGTTTTATGTTCTTATCCCAAAAACGTTTGACAAACTTTTGCTTGGACGGCACAAAAAAAACAAAAACTTCCATCATTCGCAAAAAAGTTTCCTTGTTTATGATACGCAAAGCACGAAGAACGAGAGATATAAACAATTCGGGCAACAACAGCCAAAGATAGGGCAACCGCAACATGCAAAAAGTGCAAAAACGTTGCACGCTGTTGCCGTTCAATATTGTTCTGTCAAAATCGTAGGTGTTCATATAAATATTATACCACGATTTGCCCTCGTCCGCAACAAAAGAATATAAAAATCAAATTTTCATGAACAATCCGCATCAACTTTGCGAACATTTTGACGCGAAACAAAGATTGGAACGAAAAATAATTTTTGTTGCAAGAATTGATTGACTTTTGAAAAACACTGCGATATAATATTTGAGCATTTAGATATGCGCCATTAGCTCAATTGGATAGAGCGTTGGTCTACGGAACCAAAGGTTAGGGATTCGAGCTCCTTATGGCGCGCCAAATAAAAGAGACTGCTTTCGCAGTCTCTTTTATTTGGCGCACCGACGTTCGCCTTCGGCTCGGTTAAGGGCGCGCTTCTTTCTTTTGTCCTGCTTTCGCAGTCTCTTTTATTTGGCGCACCGACGTTCGCCTTCGGCTCGGTTAAGAAAAAAAATACCAATATACTCACTTTCAATTCGGTACTTTCCCGCAACTACATCGCATACAAGTCCCGAATTGCGTTGTGGTTGCAAGCATATCACCACAATTTGAATTGTCAAACAAAAGCGCAACGCTTTTGTAAATATCTAGCAAAAGCTTTTTTGAACCACAATGCCCTATCAGCGAATGTGAGCAAACAATTCCGGCCCTAGTTGTTGTGTGCAAAAGCACTATTCGCCCTATGTAGCTTTTACCTTTTACATCATATTCGCACAGACAGAAACGTTTTTGTAGAGTATATTGTTTGTAACGGTTCATATACTTCTCGTTGATTATTTTGTTTAGTAGGATTGTGCCATAGATTTATACAAGCTGTTTTCCGTCCTACCCGTTGCACTTAAAAGTATAATTCACTCACAAGCACAAAACCCTCTCGAAAAAGTTCGAGAGGGTTTCTTTTTTGATTCAAAAACCGATTGTTGGCAACTATTTTCTTGCAACAAGTTGCTTTGCCTTGGCAACGATGTCGTCGACGGAAAGATTGTAGTCACGCTTAAGATCGTTCAAACTGCCAACCTGACTGATTTTGTCGTGAACAGCAATTGCATCGCACAAAGTGGGCAACTTTGCGGAAAGCGTTTCGCAAACTGCGGAATATAAACCACCGTGAACGCTGTGGTTTTCCACCGTCAACACAGCGTCTGTTTTCTTTGCGGAAGCAATGATTGCTTCTTCGTCCAACGGCTTTATAGTGTGAATGGCAAGGAAATCCGCTTTGATGCCTTCTGCGGCAAGTTTTTCCACCGCTTCTTTGGCATCGTACAACAATGCACCTTCTGCAACAATGGTGACGTCGTTGCCGTCACAGATTTTGTCGGCTTTGCCGAAATGGAATTCGTAGTTATCGTCGTAGAAATTTTGCGTCGATTTGCGAACCATGCGCACGTAGACAGGACCGTTGTGGTTGATTATTTGAGGCAATGCTTTGGCAATTTGCACGTAGTCGACAATATCCACAACGCAAACATTTGCCAATGCACGCAACGCCGCAACGTCTTCGAACGACATGTGCGTTCCGCCGTTATACGTTGTTGTGATGCCGGGATCCCAACCGATGATTTTTACGTTCTGTTCGGAATAGCTTACAGACACGGCAATTTGGTCGAAAATTCTGCGTGTCGAAAAGGGAGCAAAACTGTGAATGACGGGAATGAATCCGTTGGAAGACAGTCCCACTGCAATGCATGCCATGTTGGCTTCGGCAATTCCGCAGTTAAAACATCTTTCGGGAAATTCCGAGTACAACGGCTTTGTTCCGCCTGCACCGGACAAGTCGGAATCCAAAACAACTATTTTTTCGTTTTCTTTCATAAGGCGAGAAAGTTCCGCCGCATAAGATTTTCTCAATTCCATGATTATCTTCTCCTACTTCAATTCTTCCAATGCAAGTTGGTATTGCTCGTCGGTGACGGTTGTGCTGTGCACTGCCGCGCCCATGTTTTCGTAGAAACTGATGCCTTTACCCTTGACAGTGTCCAACACAATGCAATGAGGTGCACCGCTTTGTGCTTTGGCTCTGCAAATTGCCTCGTCGATTGCTTCGGTATCGTGACCGTCCACTCTGTCCGTTGCAAAACCAAAGGAAGCAAACTTTTGGCAAATGTCTTCCACGTTGCAAACTTCGCTTGTAGCGCCGTCAATTTGGAATTTGTTTGCATCGACAAACACAATCATGTTGTCCAGTTTACGATTGCCAGCAAACATTGCAGCTTCCCAAATTTGACCTTCTTGCAACTCGCCTTCACCGGTGATGACATACACATAGTGGTTGTCGTGTTGCAATCTTTTTGCAAGCGCAATGCCACATGCACACGAAAAGCCTTGGCCGAGACTGCCGGCCGTCATATCTACGCCCGGAGTGAGATTTAGGTTTGCGTGACTGGGCAAACGAGTGCCAAGCTTATTCAACGTGTCCAACCATTCCATTGGGAAAAATCCTTTGAGTGCCAACGTTGCATACCAAGCAGGGCCCGCATGACCTTTGCTCAACACCAAACAATCACGATCGGGACGTTTGGGGTTTTTCGGATCGACATCCATATGTTTGGAATACAACACCGCAAGCACGTCTGCTATCGAAAGACAGCCTCCCACGTGGCCGCTGCCCTGACTGTGCAAACATCTGAGTGTTTGTCTTCTGATTTCTTTGCTGAATTGTGACATTTCCATCTTCATTCACCTCATATTTAGTTTCGGGCAATGCCCGTAAGTTTTCACAAACGATTATACAGCGTTTGCAACATTTTTGCAAGTTTTAACCACCACTTACACACAAATGCTTGCATTAAGCCAAGTTGCCAAGTCTTTTGTGACAAGTCATGTAGATTATTTGCGTGTTTTCGGATATACTATCCAACAACTTTGTTGCTCTTTCAAAATTCTTTTCGTCAAAGTTGACAAAAGCATCGTCCACCAACAGCAACGGAATTTCACCGTTGAACAACAATCGCGAAATTGCAATGCGGAAGCACAACAACGTTATTTCGCGTATGCCGCGCGAATAGAAATCCAAGCTTTTCGTAACCCCGTTGGCTCGCAACTTCAAATTGAATTCTCTGTCCAAAACTAATTCCAAGTTTTGAGCAGTCACTTGTTGCAACAAGTTCGTGCACGAATCTTTCAGCGCGGGCAAATAACTGAGGGACAAATTTTCCTTTGCTTGACGCAACAATTCCAACGTTTTGGTTGCGACATACTCTTTGTGTCGAATTGTTTCCAATTCAATTTGTGTTTCCTGCAACTTTTCGCGAAGTTCAACTGAATCGACTTTCAAATTTTTGCGTTCTTCTTGCAAACGTCCGCGCTTTGCGGCCAATTCCACCAACAACGATTGTTCGTGTTCTAACTGCTTTTTTAAACCATCCAAATCGTGATTTGTTTGATCGTCCCTCTTTTGACTGTTAACAACGTAGTTCAATTCGGCAATTTCTCTTTTGTCGCATTGGTAATCGTGGAATTTTGTCCACAATTCCTTTTTCACCTGAGCGTAGTCGCCGTCACAGAAAACGTGTTTGCCCGCCAATTTGAAGTACTCGCTAACCAACGCATCTCGTTCGCCGGACGGCAGCGTAGTAAGAGCAGGATGAACAAAAAACGAAAGCACTGCGATAACAATTCCTGCCGCAACGGCACAAATGCCGACTATCAGCTGCAAAAAACACATGCCGATGCCGACCAAGAGCAGAATTATCCCTAAAACCAACAATGGTTTGCTGATTTTCCGTTGTTTCTGCGCCAAATCGGGAGTGTTTTGAATTCTTTTGTCCAATTCGTCACACCGTGCAACGTCTGCTTCGAAATTATCGCCCACACGGCTCACTTTTTGTTGCAATTCCAACAATTTTTCTCGTGCGCGAATTTGTTCCGGAGAAAGTTGCGACTGCCCTAAACGTCGTTGTGCCTCGGCAACGTTTTCACTGTGATTTTTCACGCTCTCTTCCAAAGACTGCCTTTGGACTTCTAGTTCTTGCAATTCCGCATCTATCGCCTTTTGACGGAATTCGTCCTGTTGGCATTTTTGAATGGCTTGTTGCAGTTGATATTTTTGTCTTTCGGCAACGTTCAATTCCGAATTTGCTCTGCGCGAAGAAGTGAGATTGTTCAAATACTCTTGCAACGTGCGTTCTACCGTGTCAAAGTCCTCGGCATTTTGCACCAATCCGGCCAAACGGGTGTCAAAATTTTCGTTGGAAGAAATGGTCACGCTTTCTTGCGGAAGATAAGCCGAACGATCGAAACTGTCCGCAGTCAACCCCAAGAAATATTCGCCCGGCTCAGCAATCGATTCGGTCCGCCCGGTCAATTCGTTGATGACGGACAACGTTTCCGTTTTTGCCGTCAGACCGAAATAACGTTCGATGCGGTAGGTTGCACCGTTGTGTTCTACCTCCATGCTTCCGCCGATTTTTTCGGATGAATTCCAGTTTTTCCAAACGGCCACGTCGGAAATGCTTTCACCGCCACGCGTGCGTCGGCCATACGTGAAGCCGTACAGCATTGCCCGAATAAAATTGCATAGCGTTGTTTTGCCAAAACCGTTGGTTTGTTGCAAAACGTTTATTCCGCAATGAAAATTGCAGTCAAAATTTTGCAGCTTACCAAACGAATGAATATAAACGGACACTATTTTCATTGCAAATCACCTCCGTTCAAAACATGCAATCCCAAACGCAACACCTCGTCGCGGCTTTCCTCACCAAGTTCTTCGGCAAGTTTGACAAACTCTCCGCGCAACGAAACTTCCTTTCGCAATGCAGCCAAATCCACCTTGGATTTTGTTTCGTCTTTTAGGCGCAACGCAAAAAACTTCCCTTCAAGCAGACGCTTGGCAACGGAAACAGGTCGAACGTCCTCCGCCAACTCGCCCACAAACGACAAATTCAAATAGTTTCTGGCACTGACATCGGCCGTTTTTTGATATATCAAATTCTCCAATGCCACGTCGTTTTCCACACCGCTCACGTCTACAGCGACGGATTCCACCTTACGCAAATGTTGCTTGTGAAAAACAACGGTATCTTTGTCCGTGTCGATGATAACAAAACCGGTGTCGGCAAGTTCGTCGAAGCCACGCGGTTCCAAAACGCCGCTATAACACCCCTTCACTCGGCCGAATTTTACCGCAGAATACGCGTGACGATGCCCCAATGCAACGTAGTTGACATTGCTGTTTGCAATGGCCTTTTTATCGATGATTCCGTAGTCGTCGCCGTCGACATCGCCGTGCAAAACAAGTATGTTGTAGCGATCGGCATCAACTGCGAAATTTTGCCAAGCAACCGTATCGTTGACACCGAGCTCACGCCCGACAATCGTGACGTTGCCAATATCGTAACGTTGCCAATTGTCGCCGAAAAACAGCACGTTCGGACACAATTTGTGCAACGTTTCGTACGGAGCGATATCTCCGTGATTACCACGCAACACAAACCACCGCAAATTGCTTTGCGCAATGATTTGTGCAACGCTTTTCACCGTGGAAGAGGAAACGAATTTGTCGTCGAACAAATCGCCCGCCACGATGACTGCCGTTGCTTTGCAATTGTTTGCAACTTCGGATAGTTCACTTAAAGCATTTATCAGCTCTGCCCTGCGTTTTACGCTGTCGGAAACGCCTATAAGAGGAGAATCCAGATGCAAGTCGGCCGTGTGTATTATTTTCATTTTGTACTCCTTGGCTTTATTTTACCACATAGCCGTTGTTTTTTCAACAACTAAAACAAATGCTTGTGCAATTTTTCGACACACACTTGCGTGACGCAACAAAACTTTTGACAGCATCGACGCAAACATTTTACTTTTGAAAAAATTTGCACTATAATTAACAACGAATAACACAAAACTGTTGTTTGAGGCATTTTTATGGGTGAAGAACTGACAAAACAACTCAACACACAATTTCGGCAAAACATACACGAAACTCCCACAACGGATTTTGCCAAATACAAGTCAACCGTCTTCGAAAACTTTCCGTTTTATCCGGTGCACTGGCACGAAGACATGGAAATTGTTCGAGTGACGGACGGAAACGCTTGTTTTTGCATCGACGGCACAAAATACGAGGCAACGTCCGGCGACGTTATAGTGCTTCGTCCCTTTGCCATGCATTCCGTTTTGCACAACGACACGAATCTTAAGGTGGAAGCAATTGTTTTCAACGTTAGACTACTCACGGACGCCAACGGACGCTCGTTGCAATATTTTGCACCGCTTTTACACGACAAAAACGCCATTCCTGCGAAAATAAGCCCGAACGACGAATACTATTCCTACTTCGAAGACTGCCTATCCAACGTTTTTGCCGACACCGACCAAAGCAAAGATGCCTTGACTTGTTTGAACGAATTGTTTTTGCAAATATATTCCAATCGACTTATAAACACGTCGCTGAACCTCACGGAAGACAAACGCTGCTACACCGTAAAACGCGCACTGGAATACATCTACTCGGAATTTGCCAATGAGATTGCAATTGATAATCTTGCAAAGCATTGCGGTTACAGCGAGTTTTACACAATGAAGTTGTTCAAACACTTCACGGGTTATTCTTGCGTAGACTACGCAAACAACTACCGCCTGACCATCGCCGGACGAAAACTTTTGGATTCCGACTGCGGAATTGCCGAGATTGCAAGATCAATCGGGTTCAACAACATATCCTACTTCAACAGACAGTTCAAAAAGCTATACGGCAAAACGCCGAAACAATTCCGAAAACAATAAACACGCACAAAACAACTTCGTGCGTGTTTTTTTTGAAAAACGCCGTTTACAAAAGCAATTGTTGCAACAAAACGCCACTACGTTGTGGTTTTTTTTAAACAAATGCCGTTCTGTAGTTTCAACTTAGCATATTGAGATTTCGCCACAAACACCGCTTTGACGTTTAGTCTTTTCAACAAAGTGCTGCACTTTCGACATATTCGCCAAACAAAACTTTCTTGGTTTGTCGAAAGCATCAAACAATGGATTTTCACAGAACCGCTTCGTGTTTCTGCTGTTCCAAAATTCACAAAAGCCTGCAAAACGCTTGGTTTTGCAGGCTTAAATCATTCTTCAACTGCTTCGATTTGTTTGATCATTATTTCGTTGCCTTGTAACAGATACGTGTTTTCACTTCCGCAATGAGGACAAATTTTTCCGTGAGCAACCGTCGGATAGTCCTTCTGACAGTTTTCGCAATGGGTGACGGCATCGATTTTTTCGATGTGCAAAACGGAATCTTTCAACACCGTTTCCTTTTTCACCGCCCATTTCCAACAATCCTCAAAGTAGTAGGGAATGACCGTTGACACTTCCCCTATTTCCACCGTGACGGAATTGATTCTTTTAACGTTGTTTTCGGCAGCGATTTCATTTATCTGTTTGATACAATGAAACACCACTCCTAGTTCGTGCATCAGTCTTCTTCCTTCTTGAATTCTTGCTTTCTTTTGCGAATGTAAGCTTTTTGATCCTTATCTTTCTTGGCGAAAAGAATTTTGACGGCGCGTTTTGCCGCATAGGGAAGAATATACTTGAACTTTTGTTCCGCAACGCGCATTGTTGACGCTTCAGGGTGATCGCGATGCAAAGAAATAGCATCGAACTTGCACTTGGTTGTGCAAATTCCGCAACCGATACATCTGTTGGGATCCACTATCGTCACGCCGCAACCAAGGCATCTTGCCGTTTCGATTTTCACTTGTTCTTCGGTGAGCGTCTTGTGCACATCTCTAAACGGCTTTTCTGCAACCTTTTCGTCAATTCCGGCCTCTTGGCGGGAAGAATTGTCGTAGCTTTCAACAAGCACGTCGTCGGTGTTCAACTGAACAAACTCACGTCTGTTGCGCCCTATCGTCATGTGTCCGTGCTGAACAAAACGATGCAACGATTCTGCCGCCTCGTGTCCTTGTGCAATTGCATCGATGGCAAATTTCGGACCGGTGTACACGTCGCCGCCCACAAACATGTCTTCTTGTGCGGTTTGATAGGTCAATCCGTCGGCAACGGGATAGTTGTGATTGAGTTCCACTTTACTGCCGGAAAGCAACTTGCCCCATTCCACGGTTTGGCCCACGGCGAAAATGACGTTGTCACAATCAACTTTGATTGTTTCCGTCTCGTCGTAGACAGGATTGAATTTTCCGTCACTGTCCAAAGTAGAAAGACATTTTTTGAACACAACGGCAACAGCTTTACCCCTTTTAGTGACAATTTCTTGCGGGCCCCAACCACAATTGACGACAACGCCGTCTTCTTGCGCTTCGGTCACTTCTTCATTGGACGCAGGCATTGTGTTGCGATCTTCCAAACAGAACATTTGCACTTCGGCCGCTCCGGAACGAGCAGAAACTCTTGCAGCATCGATAGCTACATTGCCGCCGCCTATAACAACAGTCTTTCCGCTGACGGAATATTCACCGCAGTTGGCAACCCTCAAGAAATCCACTGCCGTGGTAACACCCTTCGCATCGGCACCTGCAATATCAACCTTTTTACCGCCTTGGCACCCTATTGCAATGTAGAATGCTTTGTAGCCTTCTTCTCGAAGTTGTTGAACGGTGACGTCTTTGCCAACTTCCACGCCGCACTTGATTTCCACGCCCATTTCACGCATAACGTCGATTTCGGCATCGATAACATCTTTTTCCAATTTATAAGAAGGAATTCCGTAGGTGAGCATTCCGCCGGGTTTTTGATTCTTTTCGAACACGGTGGGATAGTAGCCCATTTGCGCAAGATAGAACGCGCAAGACAATCCTGCCGGACCACCGCCGATAACGGCAATTTTTTCTTTCCATCTTCCGACGTTCGATGCAACGACAATTTCCGGAACGTATCTGTGTTCGTCGTGCAAATCTTGTTCGGCAACAAACTTTTTCACTGCATCGATTGCAACGGCTTGGTCTATCGAACCGCGCGTGCAAGCATCCTCACAACGACGATTGCAAACTCTGCCGCAGACAGCAGGGAACGGATTTTCTTTTTTGATTATAGCAAGTGCTTCTTTATACTTACCTTGCGATGCCTTCTTGAGATAACCTTGAACGGCAATATGGGCCGGGCAAGCGGTTTTGCACGGAGACGTCCCCGTTTCGTGACAGTTGATTCTGTTTTTGTCGCGATAGTCTTCGTCCCACATGTGTTGGCCCCACGCAAAGTGATCGGGCAACGGTTGTTTGAAATACTTTTGTTCGGTGCCGTCGGCTTTACAAAGCTTTTGTCCCAGTTTCAGTGCTCCGGCCGGGCAATATTCCACACAGGCACCGCAAGCAACGCATTTTTCCTTGTCCACGTGCGCACGATAAGCGGATGCGGACATATTGGGAGTGTTGAACAGCTGTGACGTTCTGAGCGCATTGCAAATTTTAACGTTACAGTTGCAAATGGCAAATATTTTGTCTTCGCCGTCGATGTTTGTCACTTGATGGACAAAACCGTTGTCTTCGGCACGCTTCAAAATAGCCATTGCTTCATCGTAGGTTATGGGGTGACCTCTACCCGTTTCCGTACAGTAGTCGGCCATATCCCCCACGCCGATACACCAATCTTGGTAGTCGTCGGCACAGCCTTCGTCAAGTTGTTTTCTGCCGTAGCGGCACGAACAAATGGATGCACCCAAGTGTCCTTCGTACTTTTTCAGCCAGTAGGAAATGTGCTCGATATCCATTGTCGTGCTTTCCATAGAAATAGCTTTTTCTACGGGAATAACGTGCATACCTATACCTGCGCCTCCTGGTGGAACCATAGCCGTGACTTTTTCCAAAGGCAAAAACGTCATGCGTTCGAAAAACATTGCCAACTCCGGATGCTTATCCATAAGTTTGGTGTTCATGTTGGTGTACTCGGCAGAACCGGGAACAAATACGGGAATCCAGTAGTTTCTGTCTTCACGGTTGCGAGAAACATCCGGCAAAGGTCCGTCCTTGGTGTATTTGTCGCCGTAGTCGTATTCCACCAATCCGTAGTAGGACAACATATCCATCAAGGAATCGAAAGTTTCCGTGTCGTAGCCGGACAATTCCTTCAACGTCACGTAGTTGTACTTTTGGCGCACTTTCATCTTTAACAGCAAATCTAGCGACAAATCGCGCTGTTCGGGTGTGAATTCGTCCTCAAACAAACATGCAAATCCCCAATATTCCGGGTCTTGTGCGGTTATGCCTTTCAACTTTCCGGGCAATCTGTCGGTGATACGTCTTACCAACTTCAACAATTTGGGGTTGGGGTCGGTATCATACATGTGTGCCGGAGTGAATTTTTGACTCATTTCAGGCATCAGTTTTTCCTCCATTGTTCAATATTTTTCAAAATCCATTGTGCAAATTTATCCAGCCCTTCGCCGCTCTTTGCACAAATGGGAATAATTTCGGCATTTGGATTTCTAATTTTCACGTATTCCGTGCATTTTTCCAAGTCAAAATCGAAGTAAGGTGCCACGTCCATTTTGTTGACAAGCACCAAATCGCACACGGAAAACATCAAAGGATATTTCAACGGTTTGTCGTGCCCTTCCGGAACGGACAATATCATACAATTTTTGCTTGCACCCGTGTCGAATTCTGCAGGGCAAACCAAGTTGCCGACGTTTTCCAGAATGACAAGGTCGACGTTGTTCAAATCCAAGCCGGCCAAGCCCTGACGCGTCATTTCTGCATCGAGATGACACATTCCGCCCGTGTGCAACTGCACCGATTGTACTCCTGTTGCGTTCTTAATTTTTATCGCGTCCACGTCCGAATCGATATCCGCTTCCATCACGGCAATTTTGAGTTTTTCTTTAAGCGCGTTTATCGTTCCCACCAACGTTGTTGTTTTTCCGCTTCCCGGAGAAGACATTAGGTTAAGGAGAAAAACTCCTTTTTGCCTCAATTGCTCGCGTAGCTTGTCTGCATCTCTGTCGTTATCCTCAAAAACACTTTTTTTGATCTCTATAATTCTCACTTCGTCCATAACACACCTTCCGTATGTATTGTTTTTATTTTACATCACAGACACTTATTTGTCAATACGAACATTTTGCAAACAACCACTTTTTTACCATTACGCGCATCGTTTTTTTGCCACTTCCGCTGTTTGCAAAGCTGCGCACTTTCCCATACCACGCGAATCGCAACACAAACAATTCTCGCAACGTCTATCGCACTTCAATCCTTTGATGCTCTATCACGCCGTGCCGAAAGAAAAGCCAACGGTTGCAATTGATAACTGCAATGTTGGGCGTTTAATCCAAAAATAAGAATCGCTATCCAAACAAAAAAAAACACTCGCGGAGATACTGCAAATGAAACAATATGCCACCATTGCAATTCTAACCGTTTGGGTGTATAATGTTGAAAACAAGTTTTGCCATAACGCAAAGCTTGCCAACACAACAGATGAGGGAGTAAAGCATGAGAATTGAAACCGACAGACTGATCATTTCGGATTTCACCACGGATATGGCCCACGCGGTACATTTGAATTCTATCGACGAAGACAACCGCAGATTTGTTCCGGACGAAGTTTTTGAGAGCGACGAAGAAGCACTAGAAACAATAGAATATCTGCTGAACTGCTATAAATTGCCAAACGGACCTTTTGTTCACCCGATTTTGCTGAAGGACGGCACGGTGATAGGATACGTTCAGACAATTTTGGTGGAGGACGGCTGGGAAATAGGCTATCACGTTGGCAAAAACTTCACCGGTAACGGCTACGCAACCGAAGCACTTAAAGCATTTTTGCCACACATTGCAGAACAACTGCAAAACACAGTGTTTTACGGAATTTGTTTAACAGACAACGCCGCATCTGCGAAAGTTATGCAAAAATGCGGGTTCGAAAAAATCTTTGACGGCAAAGGGCTCTACCAAGGCACAACACAACGTATTTGCAAATTTGTTTACCGCTGCAAAACAAACTAGAACAAGTTTATGCACACGTTTTGTCGGCCAATGTCGCATACGTTTTGTTTTTTGCGCACACGCAAAACAAAAAAAGCCATCATTCAAACAACTGATTTAAAACGTTTGAACCACGTGGTTTTAAGGCCACAAATTTAAGCAGATTTGTTGAACAAAATATATTGCCAAGCGTTTCCATGCGCCCACAAACATCCGCCGAATTGACTTTTACTTTCGGCGACACTCTCGGCCCCAAATATTACAACACATTGTCAGATATAAACACAA
Organism: uncultured Oscillospiraceae bacterium; assembly: GCA_964598315.1. GTDB lineage: Bacteria > Bacillota > Clostridia > Christensenellales > CAG-314 > Fimimonas. The sequence goes on along the minus strand of CAZRBI010000015.1, from coordinate 4,226 downwards.
CGAATTACACTCACTCAACCCAACAGACACTACGCCTGTTCGATTGACACTTTCACAACACAAAGCACACTATGAGAAAATGGATTTTTTTAGACGTCGGTTCGACGTTGGTTGACGAAACGGAAGCATTTGAACACAGACTGCGGGACATTCTGCCCGGTTCCGGCATCACAAGAGAAATGTTCGAGAAAAAGCGACTGGAATTGGCGCAAACGGGGGCGGACGGGAATAACGCTGCAATAAAATTTTTCAATCTTACCAAAACTCCGTGGCACTCCGAAGACGAAACAGCCTTTGACGATGCCCAAGAAACGCTGGAATACCTGAAAAGCAAAGGTTACAAACTTGGTGTTATTGCCAACCAACCGCTTGGAACGGAACAACGTTTGCAAAACTGGGGATTGCTACACTACTTCGACGTGATTGCCTCTTCTGCAGAAGTAGACGCGACAAAACCGGACGCGCAAATATTTCAAAAGGCTTTTGAAATGGCCAATTGCACTGCACAAGACGCCGTTATGGTTGGTGACAGACTGGATAACGACATGATTCCGGCAAAATCGTTGGGAATGCAAACAGTGTGGATTCGCCAAGGCATATCCGCAAAACAAGACGTATCGCTAGGCAAAGGCTACGCAGATTTTGCAATTGATAACATCAGCGATTTGAAAAAGATTTTTTAACGAACAAAATCGCCTGTATATGTTGAAAATAATTTCCGATAATTCCGTTCGGCATGTAACAAAACAAAAAAGTGCAGTTATGCGGCAAAAAATGTGCAATAACGTTTGACTTTGTGCGAGAAATATGGTATATTTCCATAGCAACAGAGCAAATAGTTGCACCCTGGAGAGATGGTCGAGCGGTTTAAGGCACACGCTTGGAAAGCGTGCGAGGTTAACAGCCTCCGCAGGTTCAAATCCTGTTCTCTCCGCCAAGAGCTTTCTAATTTGAACCCCCAAAGGTTTTGGTTAGAAAGCTTTTTTATTACAAAAAAAATCGCACCCCATCGAACTGCGAAACACAATTTAGGTTAGGCATCAAATTGTTGCTTAACCTTTTTTAGTTAAATATATAGACGAACTTGCATTGGTTGTTGTTTTGTTTTTCGAAAACTTACGCATACCAGCATTGAACTATTCCCCGTATAAAATAAAAGGCCCTGACAACGATTGTCAGGGTCATTTCTCAGTGTGTAGTTATAGTAGATTTCTATTTTGTCGTTATACAAAATTACTTTGTTCACCAATGCATTTATCATTTGTTGCGGTTCTTTTTGTAAAGCCGATCGGATATGGGATATAATTTCAGCCCTAGATAAACCTACTCGTTGTCTACATTCTTCGGCTGTGATTTTTGAAGAAACGTCTGCAAGTTCTTGCTCCAACTGTTCAAGCTTTATTTTGGTAGACATCGTTGTAATTCCCTTGCCTATGGCATCGAGGAAATTCTCTATTTGTTTTTCAAGTTGAACCTTTTTCTTGCTTAAAACGGCTTGTATAGATTTGTCGTTTAATCTGGCATCTTGAATTTCCATCAATTTGTCGGCAAGTGTTTCTATTACATTGTCGTGGTTTAGTGCTTTAAGGGTTATGTCTACAACGAAATCTTCAAGGACGTTTTTTCTAACTTGTGTTTTTTCACATCCGTTATGAGCTCGTCTACCAGTGCACATATAATAACGGTTTACTGTTCCGTTTTTAGCCGTTCCGCTTTGAGCAGTCATTTTTTGACCGCAATAGCCGCAAAACAATTTATTACGCAATAAATACACCGTCTTTTTACTAACTAAACCATATCTTGTGAAAGCCTGCCTTTGTCTTACAAAACCGGTAGATTTATTCAACAATTTTCTTTCTAAGTGTTGCACTTAGTTTGACAATTCACTACACTTCTATTCAGTTTTAATGAGGTGAACTATGAATCGTAAAACTTCAAAAGTAATCTCGATACTTTCATATTTGCTAATCGTCGTTTTGCTTGTAGGAGTTTGCGGTGTTATCGTGTATTTCACTAACGGATTCACAAGCGATTTCAAGACTTTCTAGGGTTGATAGCAACAAACACAATTATAACGTGCAATACTTCAAAAGTACTTGGTTTTAAAGTTATAATAGATGAAACTGAAGTCGGAATAATCAAAGATAAGGGACATTTGTTCTTAGGTTTGCCAAAAGGAAAGCATACCATCTGTTTCAAAAGCAAATTTGATCAAACCAATGTTGCGTCTTTTGAAATTTCAGATTCTGCCATTGAGATAAAATTTAAGTTCATTTTCAAAAAGAAAATTATTGTTCGAGAATTAACTATCGGACAGCAAGTTGAATTATATAGAGAATTAACAAAGCCTAAAGAGGTTTATAAGCCCCAAAGAGCAACAAGTGAGTATGAACCATATACAGACGAAGAACTGGATACATATGATTTGTTAGACGGAGATTAATTGGTCTGATAAATGTGAATATACCCCTACTGTTTAACTTTTATCTAAAATAATGTTTTGTCTTAACAAATTTTCTTGACATTTAACATTTCAAATGTTACAATGTAGAAAAAATGTTAAATGGTGTTTTATGCTGTTAGAATATCTAAAAAAAGTATTTGGAGCGGATGTCGTCGTCGAAAACAATTTGGATACCGACAATTTGCCGATTTATCTAAATAATGCATATCGTTTTTATAAAATTAGCATTCACAATAAGCAATATGTCTTTGTTCTGCCCAAGAACGATATTAATCTTAAATCATATAAAGTTCAAAAATATAAGTTGGAGAGGCTTTTGTCTTTGCCGATTGTTTTGTGTGCGAATAATCTAATTTTTCAACAACGCGAAAACCTTATAAATAACAATATCGAGTTTGTAGAACCTGAAAAACAAATCTTTATGCCCAGTATTGGCACTATTTTGGATAATAGACGTACGAATACAAATAACAAGGTTGTTGAAAAGTTTACACCGCAAATTCAACTTTGTGCATTATTTTTCCTTTATCAAAAAAAGAAAGAATATACCGCAAGCGAAATATCCGAAATTACCGGATTAAATGTTATGGCTGTAAGCAGAGGTGTTTCCGCATTGGCGGAACTTGACTTGCTTATCGTTAGAAAGAATGCTCGAACAAATTATTACACTATCAAAACAGATAAAGTTAAATTCATTTCAACTATAAAGGACTTTTTGATTGAACCTATTCAAAAGGTCGTTTTCGCAAAAGAAGAAAACGTTATTAACATCGGTATTAAAGCAGGATATACAGCATTAGAGCAACTATCCTCTATCGTGGACGATTCTGTTAAGACCTATGCAATATCAAAAAATGCATATAAGTGTATTGAGGATATTTGCAAGCAATCATTGGATGAATTCGCATCCTCCGACAAGGTTGTTAAAGTCGAAGTATGGAAATATGATCCTACAATTTTTATGACAGACGAATGTGTAGATAAGTTTTCTTTATACCTTTCATTCAAAAAAGATAACGATGAAAGAACAATTGAGGCATTAAACGAACTTATGGAGGAAATAGAAAATGGCTGATTATATGGTAAACGGCTTGGATATATTTGCAGAAAAACTAAAAGCGTATTCCGACAATTTTATCATTGTTGGCGGAACTGCTTGTTCTTTGGAAATGAATGATGCCGGCATTAACTTTAGGGCAACAAACGACATCGATATGATTGTTATCGTTGAAGATTTGTCCGCAGATTTCGGAAAAGCATTTTGGAATTTTATCAAAGAAGGCGGTTATGAGTTCTGGAAATCCGAAGAAACAACCCACTTCTTCAGATTCTTGAATCCGCAAAATTCTTCATACCCCAAAATGATAGAATTGTTTTCGAGAAAGCAAGATTGGATACCCGATGATATGGTTGGCAAATATACCAAAATTGTTGTAAGCGATGAAATATCAAGTTTGTCTGCAATATTGCTTGACGATACATATTACCGTTTTCTAAAAGAGGGTTCTGAAATTGTAAACGACCTGCCTGTACTAAAGCCGATTTATTTGATTGCATTCAAGGCAAAAGCGCATGTCGATTTGACAAGAAAACATTCAGAGGGGCAACATATTAATGAGCGAGATCTTAAAAAGCACAAAAACGACATTCTTCGTTTGGTGCAATTACTAAATCCGAATGAAACAATCGACGTTGGCGACAGCGTTAAAGCAGATATGCAGAATTTCTTTGGCTTGATAGAAAAAGAAAATATAGATATGAA
>CAZRBI010000014.1:34441-36708 GCA_964598315.1 uncultured Oscillospiraceae bacterium | reverse complement strand
CAAATACCCTGTCAAATCGTTTGACAGGGTATTGCCGTTTGTGATAAAATCGATACGTTGCGAAATATGGGGATTGAGGCGCAAGGTTACTGAAGAGAACAGAAAACTTGCCAACCGAACCCACACAAAACCAAGAGTTTTGTGGCCGAATTGTTTTGCACGGGACGTTAAGTGGCGCAAGTCGTCAAACTGGCGTCGGTGTAGGAAGCAAACTGTGTTTGCTTTATTAAAAACCGCAACAGGGAACGCACGGAGGTGTTGTCCGCAGGTCAATTCGGTGAATAAAACACAAAAAGGAGTAGAAAAACTAATGGCTAATCAAAGAATCAGAATCAGACTCAAAGCCTACGACCACAATTTGGTTGATCTTGCTTGCTCTAAGATAGTAGAAGCAGCAAAGAAAATGGGCAGTAAAGTGTCCGGTCCCATCCCTCTTCCCACGGAAAAGGAAATTGTGACGGTACTTCGTGCAACGCACAAGTATAAGGACGCGCGCGAACAATTCGAACTTCGCACGTACAAGCGCTTGATTGACATCTACAGTCCTAATTCCAAGACAATCGACAGCCTCACAAAGCTGGATTTGCCCGCCGGAATTGACGTCAAAATCAAGCTGTAATTAAATAAGGATACGGAGGTGAACTTTATCAATGAATAAAGCAATCATAGGAAAGAAACTGGGAATGACTCAAGTGTTCCTGGCAGACGGAACGATGGTTCCCGTAACCGTTATTCAGGCAGGACCCTGCACGGTTACACAAAAGAAAACGTTGGAAAGAGACGGCTACGAAGCAATCCAATTGGGATTCGATGCGGTCGAAGAGAAGAAGCTCAACAAACCCGAACTCGGACATTTGAAAAAATCCGGTGCTACGGTTAAATATCTTCACGAATTCAAACTTGAAAACAGCACTTTGAACGTTGGTGACCAAGTGACTTGTGACGTTTTTGCAGAAGGCGACATTGTTGACGTATGCGGAACCACAAAAGGTCACGGATACACCGGTGTTATCAAACGTTGGAATCAACACAGATTGAAAGAAACCCACGGTGTGGGCCCTGTTCACAGAGAAGTTGGTTCTATGGGTGCAAACAGCAGCCCTTCACGCGTAATGCCCGGCAAGCACCTTGCAGGACAATATGGTGTTGAACAAGTAACTATTTTGAATTTGGCAGTTGTAAAAGTCGACAAAGAAAAGGGCGTTATCCTTGTTAAAGGCGCAGTACCCGGAGCAAAGAACAGCATCGTTCATCTGCGTAACGCCGTTAAGAAATAAGGTGAAAGGAGAAATAAACAATGCAAGTGAAAGTTTTCGATCAAACGGCTAAAGAAGTCGGACAAATCACGCTTGACGACGCAGTGTTTGCTTGTGGATATAACGAACCTCTCATTCACCAAGCAGTTGTCGCTTATCAAGCAAATCAAAGACAAGGAACAAAATCCGCATTGACAAGAACGGAAGTTCGCGGCGGCGGAATCAAACCTTGGAGACAAAAAGGAACGGGCCGCGCTCGTCAAGGCTCCATTCGCGCTCCGCAATGGATAAAGGGTGGCGTTGTGTTTGCACCCAAACCGAGAGATTTCTCCAAGAAAATCAACAAGAAAATGAAGGCCGAAGCGTTCCGTAGCGCAATCAGCTACAAAATTGCAAACAACGAACTTATCGTTTTGGACGACGTTAAACTCGCTGCTCCCAAAACCAAGTTGGTTGCAGAAATTTTGAAGAACTTCAACTGCGAAAAGAGAACGCTGTTGATTGTTGCCGGTGAAAAGACGGACGTGGTGAGAGCAGGTGCTAACATCGAAAAGTTGACGGTGACCGATGCGGCTTTGGCAAATATCTATCAGTTGGTATCCAACGTTGCAATCATTGCAACACGCGATGCTCTGAAGCAAATTGAGGAGGCTTACTCACTATGAATTCCTACGATATCATCAGACGTCCTGTGTTGACGGAAAAAAGTTATGCCGGAATTCCCGCAAAGACCTACACTTTCGAAGTTGCAAAAAACGCTAACAAAGTGGAAATCAAAAATGCGGTTGAAGAAATCTTCGGCGTTAAAGTGGAAAAAGTAACAACGGCAATCGTCCACGGCAAACTCAAAAGACAAGGCAGAACCCAAGGCCACACTCCCGATTGGAAAAAGGCTACGGTAAGTCTTACGTCGGATAGCAAAGCAATCGAATTCTTCGAGAGTTTGTCCTAATAATGGAGGGTAACGAAAATGGCTATTAAAAAATACAAACCGACCTCTCCGGCTCGTCG
>CAZRBI010000014.1:0-34341 GCA_964598315.1 uncultured Oscillospiraceae bacterium | reverse complement strand
TCGAATACGATCCCAACCGTACTGCAAACATTGCATTGTTGCACTACGCTGACGGTGAAAAGAGATATATTCTTGCTCCTGTCGGATTGAACGTTGGCGACACTGTTGTTTCCGGTGCAGATGCCGATATCAAAGTCGGCAACAACTTGCCTCTCGAAAACATTCCCGTCGGTACAATTGTTCACAACATCGAAATGAACCCCGGTAAGGGCGGACAAATTGCTCGTTCCGCAGGTATCTTTGCTCAACTTATGGCAAAGGAAGGCAAATATGCGACATTGCGTATGCCCAGCGGCGAAGTCAGATTGATTTTGTTGAAGTGCCGCGCAACAATCGGTCAAGTTGGCAATCTCGATCACGAAATCGTTTCTATCGGTAAAGCCGGCAAGAAACGTCACATGGGAGTTAAACCTACCGTTCGTGGTAGTGTGATGAACCCCTGCGATCACCCTCACGGTGGTGGCGAAGGAAAATCTCCCGTTGGTCGTCCCGGTCCTGTAACTCCTTGGGGCAAACCTGCTTTGGGTTACAAGACAAGAAAGAAGAAAAAAGCTTCTTCGAAATTTATCGTAAAGCGTGTTAACTAGTTCGGAGGAAAGAATATGAGCAGATCAATCAGAAAGGGACCTTACGTTCAACCCGTTCTTTTGAAAAGAATTCAGGAAATGAACGCGAAAGGCGAAAAGAAAGTTTTGAAAACGTGGTCAAGAAGTTCTACAATCTTCCCCGATTTCGTAGGACACACGATAGCCGTACATGACGGAAGAAAACACGTTCCCGTTTACATCACGGAAGACATGGTCGGTTTGAAGTTGGGCGAATTCGCTCCCACAAGAACATTCAAAGGCCATGCAGGAAGCAAAACCACAGGCGGAAGATAGGAGGATAAAATGGCTACAAGAAGTAAGGCAAAAGCCCTTGATCGCGCTGCCAATAAAGACAGACGCCCCAAGGCAATAGCAAAATACATCCGCATTTCTCCTTCCAAAGTACACGTTGTGTTGGATTTGATTCGCGGTGTTGACTACAAAAATGCAGTTGCTATTTTGAAAACAACGTCCAAGGCTGCGGCAGAACCCGTTTTGAAGTGCTTGAACAGCGCTGCTGCCAATGCTGAAGTTAATCTCGGTATGAACAAAGATACTCTTTACGTAGCAGAATGCTTTGCAGATCAAGGTCCCACCTTGAAACGCATGCAACCTGTATCTCGCGGCAGAGGATACCGTATCTTAAAAAGAACCAGTCACATCACAGTGATTTTGGACGAGAGAGCGTAGAGGAGAAGAATTATGGGACAAAAAGTTAATCCACATGGAATGAGAGTTGGCGTTATTCAAGGTTGGGACGCAAAATGGATTGCGGACAAAAAGGATTTCGCTAAGTACATCAAAGAAGACGATACAATCAGAACAACTTTGAAGAAAAAGTACTTCAATGCAGGCATCAGCAAGATCGTTGTAGAACGTGCCGAAGGCAAAGTTACCGTTGACATCCACACCGGACGTCCTGGAACACTTATCGGCAAGGCCGGTGCAGGTGCTGAAGAAATCAAAGCTATTGTTCAAAAAATCGCAAAAGACAAGGCTGTCACAATCAACATCATCGAGGTTAAATATCCCGATATGGACGCTCAACTTGTTGCAGAAAACATCGCAGCTCAACTTGAAAAGCGTGTTTCCTTCCGCAGAGCTATGCGTCAATGCATGGGCAGAGCAACACGTTCCGGCGCAAAAGGAATCAAAACAATGGTTTCCGGTCGTTTGGACGGTGCTGAAATTGCTCGTTGCGAACAATATCACGAAGGCAGCATTCCTCTTCACACTTTGAGAGCAGACATCGACTACGGTTTTGCACAAGCGCTCACAACGTTTGGTATCATCGGCGTCAAAGTTTGGATCTACAAGGGAGAAATTTTGCCTAGAAGAAGAAAGACCGTCAAAAAGGAGGTAACTGAATAATGTTAATGCCTAAAAGAGTTAAAAGGCGTCGTCAATTCCGCGGAAGAATGAAAGGCGAAGCGCACAAGGGCAATACAGTTGCTTACGGCGAATACGGTCTTCAAGCGTTGGAATGCGGCTGGATTACCTCCAATCAAATCGAGGCAGCCCGTGTTGCAATGACGCGTTTTGTTAAACGTGGCGGTAAAGTTTGGGTAGACATCTTCCCTCATAAACCCGTTACAAAGAAACCTGCTGAAACCCGCATGGGTTCCGGTAAAGGTTCGCCCGAATATTGGGTAGCAGTAGTTAAACCCGGCAGAGTGATGTTCGAAATGGCTGGTATCCCCGAGGAACAAGCCCGCGAAGCATTGCGTCTTGCTAGTCACAAATTGCCCGTTAAGTGCAAATTTGTGAAAAAAGAAGATGAGGTGAGTGCAGATGAAAGCAAGTAATGTGCGTGAACTTAATAATGAAGAATTGGTAGCAAAGCTTGCCGATTTGAAAAAAGAATTGTTCAACTTGCGTCTTTCTCACGCAACCGGACAATTGACCAACCCTCTTGCGCTTGCTAACGTTAAGAAAGATATCGCAAGAATCAAGACCGTTCTTCACGAAAGAGAAGCGGCCAACAAGGCGTAAGCGGAGGTATAGAAAATGGCTATCGAAAGAAATAGTAGAAAAGAAAGAGTCGGCATCGTCGTTTCTGACAAAATGGACAAAACGATCGTTGTCGCAATCGTAAGTAAGTACAAACACCCTCTTTACAAAAAGACGGTGTCCACAACTAAAAAGTATAAAGTACACGACGAAAACAACGAATGCGGAATCGGCGATACCGTCAGAATCGTTGAAACCAGAAAATTGTCCAAGGATAAGAACTGGCGTTTGTTGGAAATCGTTGAAAAGGCTAAGTAGGAGGAAAGTACAGTGATTCAACCACAAACAAGACTTAAAGCCGCCGACAACAGCGGCGCAAAAGAACTTATGTGCATCAAGGTACTTGGCGGTTCCTTCCGTAAGTTCGGTAACATCGGCGACGTTATCGTTGCCAGCGTAAAAAGCGCAAACCCCGGCGGCGTTGTTAAAAAAGGCGATGTTGTTAAGGCAGTTATCGTAAGAAGCGCATCCGGCGTTAACCGTAAAGACGGAACACACATCCGTTTCGACGACAACGCAGCAGTCATCATCGACGCACAAAAGCAACCCAAAGGTACACGTATTTTTGGGCCTGTAGCAAGAGAACTTCGTGAAAAAGACTACATGAAAATTGTGTCTTTGGCACCGGAAGTGCTGTAATTTGGGAGGATATTGAAATGGCTAGTATGAACATCAGATCCGGCGATACCGTCGAAATCGTTGTCGGTGGCGTTGAAAACCGCGGCAAGCGCGGCAAGGTTACCGTCACAAATCCCAAAGAAGGCAAAGTTGTCGTTGAAAACTTGAATCTTGTCACAAAACACAGAAAACCTCGTTCTGCACAAGAACAAGGCGGCAAGTTTGAACAACCTCGCGCAATCGACGTAAGTAACGTTGCTCTCGTTTGTCCTAAATGCGGAGAAACCACAAGAGTAGCACACGTTCTCGGCGATCACGGCAAGTATTTGAGAGCTTGCAAAAAGTGCGGAGCAGTTATCGACGCAAAAGAAGAAAAGAAAGCAACGAAAAAGGCGACAAAGGCTGTAAGAGCCAAGAAAACTGCAAAAAAAGCAGAAGCCGCTGAGTAAGGAGGGACAAAATGGCTACGAAAAAAACTGCTGAAACAAGCAACAAACCGGTTGAATGCAGATTGAAGACGTTGTACAAAGAAGTTGTCGTTCCTCAACTCATCAAAGAATTCGGTTACAAAAATATCAACGAAGTTCCCAGATTGGAAAAGATCGTGCTTAACAGCGGACTTGGCGATGTAAAAGACAATTCTAAATCTTTCCAACTTGCAGTAGAGGAACTCAAATCCATTTCGGGTCAAAAACCTTTGGTAACCAACAGCAAATTGTCTGTTGCTAACTTCAAAGTGAGAAAAGGAATGGCTGTAGGCGCAAAAGTTACACTTCGCGGAGAACGTATGTATTCGTTCTTTGACAAACTTGTTAGCATCGCATTGCCCAGAGTCCGTGACTTCCGTGGCGTAAACACTAACTTGGACGGCAGAGGAAACTACACGTTGGGTATTCGCGAACAACTCATTTTCCCTGAAATCGTATACGATCAAGTGGAAAAGACCAGAGGTTTTGACGTGACGTTTGTTACAACGGCAAAAACCGACGCAGAAGGCAAAGCATTGCTCAAGTACTTGGGAATGCCCTTCAGAGCATAGTGAGGTGTAATTATGGCTAAGAAATCAATGATAAACAAACAACAAAGAACACCGAAGTACTCCACACGTGCGTACACCCGTTGTTCTATCTGTGGTCGTCCTCACTCTGTTTTGAGAAAGTACGGCATTTGCAGAATCTGTTTCAGAGAAAAAGCGTACAAGGGAGAAATCCCCGGCGTTAAAAAAGCAAGTTGGTAAGGAGGAAATACAAATGGTTGTTACAGATCCTATTGCTGATATGCTCACACGTATCAGAAACGCTATCACGGCAAAACATTCAGATGTAGAAATTCCTGCTTCCAAAACCAAGAAAGCAATTTTGGATATTCTCGTTGCAGAAGGCTACATCGCAGGTTATGAAGAAATCGAACACGAATTGCAAAACGTATTGAAAGTAACGTTGAAGTACGGTGCAAAGGGCGAAAGAGTTATCACGGGACTTAAACGTATCTCTAAACCCGGTTTGCGTGTTTATGCAAAGAGCGAAGAACTTCCCAGAGTTTTGAACGGATTGGGAATTGCTATCGTTTCCACAAGTAAAGGCATCATGACGGACAAGAACGCTCGCAACCAAAACTTGGGCGGCGAAGTGCTTGCATTCGTGTGGTAAGGAGGAAGATATGTCAAGAATTGGTAAGAAACCCGTCATTCTCCCTGCCGGAGTAAAAGTCAACTACGACAACGGCGTTGTTACGGTGAGCGGCCCCAAGGGAACACTTACTCGCACAATCGACACCGTTATCGGTTGCGAAATTGCAAACAATGAAATCGTTTTCACTTGCCCCGAAAAGGCAGACGGAAGCGTACAAGCAAAACACGGTTTGTATCGTGCGCTCGTTGCCAACATGGTTAAGGGCGTATCCGAAGGTTTCACCAGAAACCTCATCATCAACGGCGTAGGTTACAAAGCTTCCGTCAGCGGAGACAAACTTGTGTTGAATATCGGCTACTCTCACCCCGTAGAAGTTGTTGCACCTCAAGGCATCAAATTCGAGTGCCCCACTCAAACGGAAATTGTCGTTTCCGGTTTTGACAAGGAACTTGTCGGCCAAACCGCAGCAAACATCAAGGCTAAACGTCCTGTCGAACCTTATCACGCTTACGGCGTTCGCTACAAAGAAGAAGTCGTAATCTTGAAGGAAGGCAAGAAGGCAGGTAAGTAAGGAGAACGGATATGATAAAAAAGATTAACAAAAATGCCGACAGACGTATCAGGCATGAAAGAGTCAGAAAAAAAGTGTACGGCACAAGCGTTAAACCCCGTCTGTGCGTCTACCGTTCAACTAACTACATCTATGCACAAGTAATAGACGACGTGAACGGAACTACGATTTGCGCAACTTCCAGCAAGGCATTGGCAAGCGTTTGCGAAGGCAAAACCAAGGTTGAAGCAGCAAAAATCGTTGGCAAAGACATTGCTGAAAAAGCAGCAGCTTTGAAAGTTTCCGAAGTGGTTTTCGACCGCGGCGGTTACATCTACACAGGCAGAGTTGCAGCATTGGCAGACGGCGCAAGAGAAGCCGGATTGAAATTCTAATCGGAGGTAGACACAATGGATAACGTACAAGAAGTTGAAGTTGTTGCAACTGCTGTTGCGGCAGAAGCGGCTGCTCCACAAACTCAAAATGCAGAGCATCCCAGACGTAATTTCCGTGAAGGTCGCCCCGACAGACGTGGCGGCAGACGCAACAATCGTGACAGAGACAACAAAGAAGACGACGGCCTTATCAAAAAACTCGTAGCGGTTAACCGCGTAACGAAGGTTGTTAAGGGCGGACGCACAATGCGTTTCTCGGCACTTGTTGTTGTCGGCGACGGAAAAGGCTCCGTTGGTATCGGTATGGCTAAAGCTGCGGAAGTTCCGCAAGCCATCGAAAAGGCCAACTTGAGAGCAAAAAAAGCAATGGTAAAAATCGACGTTTTGGATACGACGATTCCTCACGAAGTTATCGGTAAGTTCGGACGCGGCAAAGTTTTGCTTATGCCCGCTCAACCCGGTACCGGCGTTATCGCAGGCGGACCTGCAAGAAACGTTTTGGAAGCTGTCGGCATCAAAGACATCAGAACAAAATCTTATGGCACGAACAACCCCATCAACTGTGTGAAGGCAACCTTCAACGGTTTGGTATCTCTTCGTTCCAAAGAACACATCGCAGCGCTGCGCGGAAAGAGCGTTGACGAAATTTAAGGAGAAGAACAATGGCAAAAACTACAAAAAAGAACGTTGCGAAAACTCCCCTTTACGTCAATGGCAGATACGTTGTTGAAAAACAACTTCCGACCAAACCGTCAAAGGGCGCAGCACCTTATGCAAAAGCTAACGGCAGTTTGAAAGTGACTTTGATCAAAAGCACGGCAGGCTGCTTGAAAGAACACCAAGCAACAGTGGCAGCTCTTGGCTTGACGAAAATTCGCACCACAAACGTTTTGCCCGATAACGACGCAATTCGCGGAATGATTTTCAAAGTTAAGCACCTCGTTGCTGTGGAAGAAGTGAAGTAGGAGGCTAATATGAGAATACACACAATTCAACCGGCAGTCGGAGCAACAACTTCCGAAAAAAGATTGGGTAGAGGTATCGGCAGCGGCCTCGGCAAAACCAGCGGAAAGGGCCACAAAGGTCAATGGGCACGTAGCGGCGGCGGAGTTCGCCCCGGTTTCGAAGGCGGACAAACTCCTCTTGCAAGACGTTTGCCCAAACGTGGTTTCAACAATAAGTTTGCAATCGATTACGATATCGTGAACGTTGACAGCCTCAACGTCTTTGAAGACGGAACGGTTGTAACACCCGAACTTCTTGCCGAAAACGGCATCGTCACCGTGAAAAACAACGGCGGCGTTAAAGTACTCGGCAACGGACAACTTACCAAAAAACTTACTGTAAAAGCAGATAAGTTTTCCGCTTCTGCTAAAGCAGCTATCGAAGCGGCAGGCGGCGTTGCAGAGGTAATCGAATAATGTGGGAAACAATAAGAAATGCCTTTAAGATAAAGGACGTACGCAGAAAAATTTTGTGGACAATCCTGCTTGTAGTTATCTACAGATTGGGTTGCTACATCACGGTCCCCGGGCTCAACTCGATAGAAGTTGACGGAGACGGCGTCTTGGGATTGCTGGACTCCATCACAGGTAGTGCACTGAGCCAGGGCACACTGTTCTCTCTCGGCATTTCGCCGTATATCAACGCATCGATTATCGTGCAGTTGTTAACGATTGCTATTCCTGCTTTGGAAAGAATGTCAAAAGAAGGCGAAGAAGGTCGCGAAAAAATCAATGCAATCACTCGTTGGGTTACATTGGGCCTTGCCATCATCAGTGCAGTTGGCGTTGTTCTCACGTTGTCAAACAGCGGTGACTACATCAACTACGAATGGCTTGGCGGCGCAGGCGTTTTGGCCGATTGGTACGAAGGCGGTTTGCCCACATTCTTCTCCGACCACAAGTGGATCATGTACGTGTACATCACGATCGTTCTTGTTGGCGGCAGCATGCTCACAATGTGGTTGGGCGAACGTATCACCGAACACGGAATCTCCAATGGTATTTCCATGTTGATTTTCGTCGGTATCGTTGCTACGGCTTCTCAACAACTGGGCGAATCCTTCATCAACGTGTTTAACGGTCAAACCGAGTACCTCATTTCCATCGGATTGTTCCTTGTAACATTGATTTTGGTGTTTGCATTCATCGTTTGGGTGGATGGCGCCGAAAGAAAAATCAAGGTTCAATATGCAAAGCAAGTTAAGGGAAACAAAATGTATGGCGGACAATCCACCTTCATTCCCATCAAAGTTAACGCTTCCGGTGTTATGCCTTTGATTTTTGCTTATGCATTGATGAGCTTCATCCCCATGCTTATTGCTTCTTTCTGGGAAGGTACGGCATTCGGTAATTGGTGGACTACATGGATGACGGCAAACGGAAACGGTGTCGGTATCGCAGTGTACAACGTAGTGTTGGCAATTTTGATTTTCGTGTTTGCGTATTTCTATTCGCAAATTCAATTCAATCCTGTTGACATTGCAAAGAACATTCAAAGCAACGGCGGTTTCGTGATGGGTATTCGTCCCGGTCGTGAAACCAGCGAATATTTGGCTAAGGTTGTCAGCCGCATCACGTTGTGGGGCGCAATCTTCCTCACAATCATCAACCTTGTTCCCTCTGTATTGTTCACGTTGTTGCCTCAACTTTTGGGCGTAACGCTCAACACCAAGTTGGTTGGCAGCATGAGCGCAACGGGAATGTTGATCGTAGTGTCCGTAGCATTGGAATTCCACAAAGCATTGGAAAATCAAATTTTGATGCGTCACTACAAAGGATTTTTGAAGTAATATGAAACTTATACTTTTAGGTGCGCCGGGTAGCGGCAAAGGCACGATGGCGCAAAAACTGACAACAGACCTAGGTATTCCTCAAATTTCAACAGGGGATATCTTCCGCAAAAATTTGAAGGAAGAAACTCCGTTGGGTTTGCAGGTTAAAAGCATCATGGCAACAGGCGCGCTTGTTCCTGACGAAATCACAATTGAAATCGTCAAGAACAGACTTGCCGAAGCCGATTGTGCAAATGGCTATATTTTGGACGGTTTTCCGCGTTCTCTCGTGCAAGCGGAAGCGTTGGATACCTTCCAAGACGTAGACTTTGCTGTCAACTTGGATGTAGATAAAGAAACGGTGGTAAGGCGTTTGTCCGGTCGTCGTTTTTGTCCCGATTGCAACGGCACGTTCCACGTTTCCACATTGGAAAACGAGGCAGTGTGCCCGAATTGTGGCGGAAAATTGATCATACGTCAAGATGATAGCGAAGCAACGGTAAGAGAAAGACTGAAAGTCTATGACAAGACTACTTTCCCTCTGTTGGACTACTACCAAAAGCAGGGAAAACTTCTGACGGTTGACGGAAACGGAACCGTTGACGAAGTGTACGGCAGAATTTTGGCCGTTTTGAAAAAATGATTCTTATCAAGTCAAATTCGCAAATAGCGGAAATGCGCAAAGCAAACATCATCGTCCGCGACACGCTGAATCTGCTTCGTGATCACACGAAAGAAGGCGTGTCGACGGAAACGTTGAACAGACTTGCGCATGAATACATCACCAAGCAAGGTGCCGTGCCCAGTTTTTTGAACTACAACGGCTACCCTGCAAGCATATGCGTATCCATCGATTGTGAAGTTGTGCACGGCATTCCTTCCAAGAAAAAAATCTTGCAAGAAGGCCAAATCGTCAGTTACGACGTTGGCGCAATCTACAACGGTTGGCACGGCGACGCCGCAAGAACGGTTGGCGTCGGGATAATATCTCCCGAATGTCAAAAACTCATCGACGTCACCGAACAAAGTTTTTTTGAAGGCGTGAAGGTTATCAAAGCCGGAACAACTCGGCTCGGAGACTTGGGCCATGCAATACAAAGTTATGCCGAAAGTTTTGGCTACGGAGTGGTGCGTGAGCTTGTGGGCCACGGTATCGGACGTGTAATGCACGAAGATCCCAACATTCCCAACTACGGTGTTCCCGGACACGGCATGAGGTTGTCTTCCGGAATGACCATCGCAATCGAACCGATGATTGCAATGGGCACCGAAAAAGTAGACTTTATGTCTGACGGTTGGACGGTGAAAACACGCGACAGAAAACCTGCGGCGCACTACGAAAATACGATAGCGATTTTGGACGACAGAATTGAAATTCTAAGTTTGTAGGTGCTACAATGAACTATTGTGATATTGACGTTGGCAGCGTTGTGCTGTCCAAGCAAGGCAGAGACAAGGGAAGCTACTTTTTGGTGACAGCTGTCGAAAACGGTTTTGTGCTGTTGGCAGACGGCGGAGCAAGAAAGTTGGCAAATCCCAAAAAGAAAAACGTCAAACACGTTTCCGATAGCGGAGTCAAGCTGGATGCAATCGCTCAAAAGTTTGCGGAAGGCAAAAAGGTGTTTGATAGTGAAGTTAAAAGTGCTTTACGGCAACTAAACCAACAGAAATAAGAGGAGAAAGAAAGTATGTCAAAAGACGATGTTATCGAGGTTGAAGGCGTAGTAGTAGAAGCGTTGCGCAATGCAGAGTTTCGCGTAAGACTCACCAACAATCACGAAATAACGGCTTATGTTTCGGGCAAATTGAGAATACACTCTATTCGTATTTTGCCTGGTGATTCTGTCAAATTGGAAATGAGTCCCTACGATCTGACAAAAGGCAGAATAGTGTGGCGTTCCAAAGGTGCGCCTCAGCAATAAACACAGTTTGCAACAGAACTTGAACACAAACCAAAAGTAAAAAGGAGAACAAAATGAAAGTTAAACCATCTGTTAAACCAATGTGCGACAAGTGCAAGGTGATAAAACGTAACGGCAAAGTAATGGTAATCTGTTCCAAATATCCCAAGCATAAGCAAAGACAAGGCTAATAGTAGGATACAATCACACAAAACCACGGCGACATCATTCCACTAGGCTCGCGCGGTTTTTGTCGTGTTAGATATATTGCTAAAAACAAAAATTTGCTAACAAACCAAAAGTTAAAAAGGAGAAAAACAAATGGCTCGTATTTCCGGTGTAGATTTACCCAGAGAAAAGCGTATTGAAATCGGCTTGACCTACATTTACGGAATCGGACGCACCACAGCAAAGAACATTCTTGCTGAAACAGGTGTTAATCCCGATACTCGCGTCAAAGATTTGACAGAAGACGACGTATCTAAGATCCGTGATTGTATTGAAAAGAATCTCCACGTAGAAGGTGACCTTCGTCGTGAAGTTTCCATGAACATTAAAAGACAAATTGAAATCGGCTCCTATCGCGGAATCCGTCACAGAAAAGGACTCCCCGTGAGAGGACAATCGACAAAACAAAACGCACGCACGAGAAAAGGACCCAAACGTACCGTTTCTCGCGGCAAGAAAGCAGCTAAGTAGGGAGGAGGTCAACAATGGCAGTAAAAAGAGTTGTCAAGAAAAAACGCGACATAAGAAAAGTTGACAAAGGACAAGTGCACATTCACGCTTCCTTCAACAACACAATCGTAACGTTCACCGATATGAACGGTAATGCACTTTCTTGGTGCAGTTCCGGAAGTCTTGGCTTCCGCGGCTCTCGTAAGAGCACGGCATTTGCAGCTCAACAAGCAGCAGAAGTTGCCGCTAAGGGCGCAAAAGAATACGGAATTCGTTCCGTAGAAGTGTACGTAAAAGGTCCCGGACAAGGACGTGAATCTGCAATCCGCGCTTTGCAAACTGCAGAAATCGACGTAACGTTGATCCGCGACGTTTCCCCCATTGCGCACAACGGATGCCGTCCGCCCAAACGCAGAAGAGTTTAGTGAAAGGAGAATATCGAAATGGCTAGAAATACTGGTGCAGATTGCCGTCAATGCAGACGTGAAAAATGCAAATTGTTTCTTAAAGGCGAAAGATGCTACTCCGACAAATGCGCGTTGACGAGACGCGGAAAAATTCCCGGAGTTCACGCCGACAGCAGAAAAAAGACCACTGAATACGGTTTGCAATTGAGAGAAAAACAAAAAACAAAACGTATCTACGGACTTCAAGAAAAACAATTCCACAAGTACTACGAAGAAGCTGAACGCAGAAAGGGCGTTACCGGTGCCAACATGCTTATCCTTTTGGAAGAAAGATTGGACAACGTTGTTTACCGCATGGGTTTGGCCGTTTCTCGCAGCCAAGCAAGACAATTTGTCAACCACGGTCTTATCACCGTCAACGGCAAACGCGTCACAATCCCCAGCTACCAAATCAAAGTTGGCGATGTTGTTTCCGTCAAGGAAAACAAACAAGAACAACCTTTGTTCGTGGAATTGAAACAAGCGAAAAAAGCGGGCAATCTTCCCAAATGGTTAGATTTCGACCCTGCTCAACTCACAGGTAAGGTACTTGCCGCACCTACTCGCGAAGACATCGACATGACCATCCAAGAACACATGATCGTCGAGTTGTACTCCAAGTAATAACGCGCAAGATTAACTACTGGGCAGGTTGTGTTTGAAACATCAAACCAAAAGTCCAATCTAAATTTAATAAAAGGAGAATGTTGTCCAATGATGGAAATAGAAAAACCGGTAATGACAGTTGAAGAAAGCGGACAAAACGCCAGCATTATCAAAATCGTTGCGGAACCATTGGAAAGAGGCTACGGCATCACGCTTGGTAACGCTTTGCGCAGAGTGCTGATTGCAGCATTGCCCGGCGTTGCAGTTGTCGGTTTGAAAATCGAAGGCGTGCAACACGAATTTTCTACGATTCCCGGTGTCAAAGAAGACGTTACAGACATCATCCTGAATATCAAATGTCTTGCTCTGAAGTCGGATAACGAAGACAACGAATTCAGAAAGACGATAACCATCAACAAAGTCGGTCCTTGTGAAGTTCACGCAGGCGATATCGTCACAGACAGCGAAGTTGAAGTGCTCAACCCCGATTTGTACATTTGTACTTTGGAAGAGGGCGCAACTTTGAACATGGAACTGTACGTAGCACGCGGATGCGGCTACAATTCCGTCGAAAAGAACAAGGAACGCAACAGAGAACTCAAACTTAACTATCCAATCGGTCACATCGTCATCGACTCCATTTTTGGGCCTGTCAAAAAGGCAAGCTACAATGTGGAAAGCGCGCGTGTCGGCCAAGATATCACTCGCGACAAATTGATTTTGGAAGTGGAAACCAACGGTGCTTTTTCCGGCAGAGAAATTGTTTCTCTGGCAGCAAAAATCATCGAGGATCACATCAGAATGTTCGTTGATCTTTCCGAGAACTTCAATCGTGACATTTTGATTCCTCGCGAGAGCGACAACCACAAGAAAGTTTTGGAAATGAACATCGACGACATGGATTTGTCCGTTCGTTCCTACAACTGCTTGAAACGCGCAGGCATTCAAACCGTTGAAGACCTCACCAAGAAGAGTGAAGACGATATGTTGAAAGTTCGCAACCTTGGCAGAAAGTCTTTGGACGAAGTGATTGCAAAATTGGAAGGTTACGGTCTTTCTTTGAGAAATAAGGATGAATAGGAGAATTGCACTATGGCAGCACAAAGAAAATTAGGAAAAGCAACCGATCAAAGATTGGCGCTGTTGAAAAACCAAGTTTCGCAACTGTTGTGGAACGGCAAATTGGAAACAACCTTTGCACGTGCTAAGGAAGTTCAAAAACTTGCCGAAAAGTATATCACGTTGGCAGTCAACACCTACACGGATGTAGTGGAAGTTGAAAAAACAAAAATCGTCAACGGAACCGCTACCACCGTCAAAGTGGTGAACGACGGCGAAAAGAAACTTGCAGCTAGACGTACGCTTATGGCTAACCTTGCAGATTTGCAAGAAGCTCGCCTTCCCAAAGAAAAAGGTATCGAATATAAACTTCGTACCAAGACGGTCAAACACCCCTTGATTGAAAAAATCTTCAACGTTTATGCACCTAAATTTGCTAAACGTGCCGAAGAAAACGGTCAAAAGGGCGGCTACACCGCAATCTACAAGGAAGAAGCTCGTCGCGGCGATGCAGCTGAAATGGCTTTGATTGTTATTCTGTAAAACAGATTGAAAAGAAAAAAGAACACTCAACGTTGTTGGGTGTTCTTTTTTTTGCTGTTGGCAAAAGTGCATAACGTAAGTGTATTTTATACAATTTTGTGTTGTAGGTTGTTTGTTTTGCGTTGGGCAGTCGCTCGCAAGTGATTTGAGCGTTGTGTTGACGGTTTGTGTGGCGCAATAATGAGAAGATGTTTTTCTTTTACTTTCGAACGATTTTTGTGGCCGTCACCCGAAAATCCGCAAAAAAATAAGCAAGGCGGTGCGCCTTGCCAACTCAAAAAATGATCATATAATAATCTATTATATGAACACTTTTTTGAAAACACGGTGGACGCAAAAGCGCAACAAGACAAAAATTCGACAAAATCCATAGATATTTCGGTAAAAGATATAGAAAATACGGCAAAATAGTGAAAATTTTGAACATTAAATTCAGAAAATTATTGACAAACGGGTTGGACAGGCATATAATTGATACAGAAACGTTCATATAATAGATTATTATATGATCATTTTTGCGTATTCAAAAACGACGCAAAGTGGCGTGTTGAAAGTTGTCTTGGTGTAGCTACACCCTTGTGCTTGTTCGCAAGTCGACACCACAATTGTGAGCCATTCATAAGTAACAATGAACCTCGCACAAATTGCAATCTCGTGCTACACAAATCTGAATATTAAAAAACGGGTAGAACCGTTTTGTAATATAAAAAACAAAAAGGAGAAAAAATTATGAACACAGTCAAAACAAAAGTGCTTGTGTCGGCAATCTTGTCTATCGTACTTTGCGTTAGCCTTATTGCCGGAGCAACGTTTGCTTTGTTCACATCTGAAAGCAATGTCAACATTGCAGTCACTTCGGGCAAGGTGGATGTTGTTGCAAGCGTAGACGAAACGTCTGTTCAAACAAAGCAACTCGACAAAGACTATGTCGACGGAATCGAAAACACCTACGGTGGCGGAATTGTTGTCGCAGACGGCAACATCACAATTCCCAACATCGTTCCCGGTGACGGCGTCAAATTCAACATTGTTGTTGAAAACAACAGCACAATTGCAGTGAAGTACCGCACGGTGCTCACATGCGACGATACAGGTTTGCTTGCTGCATTGAAGATCACAATCGGTGACACATCTGCAACCTACACCGGCAGAACCGAAGTTTCCAAATGGCAAATTTTGGAAGTAAGACAAAATCTTGCAACGGTTCCCGTTTCAATCGAACTTGAAGATAAGGGTGAAGACAACAACGCATACCAAGGCAAGTCTGTTACCATTTCCTACGCAATCGAAGCCGTTCAAGGCAATGCGGAAACTGAAGATGCACCGGAAGGAACAATCTATATTCACAATGCAGCTGACCTTGCTGCACTTAAAGATATTGTTGTTTCAAAAGAATGGACCGATTCAAATTCTGTGAAAACAATTGAGTTCTTGAACGACATCAATATGGCCGATGTTAATTATGTGACGCCGATCAATGACTTCAATGCAAAGGAATTGCGCGTGGGCTCCGGACTGGTTGTTAAAGGTAACGATCACTATATTTCCGGATTGAATCAACCATTGTTTGATTTGATGAATGCGAAAGTAGAAATTTCCAACTTGACGATCAAAGATTCGAAAATTGAAAGACAAGGGAGTTATTTGGGCTTGGGTGCATTCATTGGCGGAGCACAATGGTGCAATGTTACAATGACCAACTGCCATGCAAACAATGTAACAGTTGAAGGCGGTGACACACGTGCCGCAGCACTCGTAGGTTATGTTTCCGGAAGCGCCACTATCACAAATTGTAGTGTTAACAATTGCGTCGTAAAAGCAGATGGCAGTGTTGCCGGTATTGTTGGTCACGAAGTTAAATGCGATTACAATGATTGGAGCGGAGTGACGGTTGAAAATTGTACTGTTTCAAATTCCACATTTACTGCAACGGATAAAGATTGGAGAGTTGGTTCTGTTGTAGGAACGGTTCAAACCGGAGTCACTGTTAATAATTGCACATTGAAAGACAATACACTTGTTATGAACGACAGCAAGAACGTGGGACAAACAATTGCTAACCCCGGTCACGAATTGTTCGGACGTATTGTCGGCGGCAAACTTGTGATTGACGGCGGACAATACATTGCAAACGGTGTAAGCCTTTCCGACGAAGGCGTCTACCTCATCTCCTCCGCTGAAGGTTTGTTCTGGTTCAATGATCAAATCAACAACAAACACAATAGTTTTGGCGGTTCGGTTATCAAACTGACAAGTGACATCGACATGGGTGGAGCAATATGGGTGCCGGCAGGTCAAGATTTCACTTTGGATTATGCCAACCTTGGATACGCAGACACCGTACAATTTTGTGGTACGTTTGACGGACAAAAACATAGCATTTCTAACATCAAAATTGGTCTTACAAAAGAACAGATAAAATCTTTGGATTTGTATAACAGCGGTTCCACTTCGGACCAAGAATACTATTCGGCAGGTTTCATCGGAACAGCAGTGGGCGGCGTTGTCAAAAATTTGACAATCAAAGATTCTAGTGTTTTTGGTGATCATAATGTTGGCGCAATCGTTGGAAATGCAGAGATGGCAAGTATTATAGAGAATTGTCATGTTGTAAAGGTCAATGTTGAAGGCGTTCACATAAGTGAAGATCAATGCGGCGATAAAGTCGGCGGTGTTGTGGGCTCTTTGAACGGAACAATCAGTGGTTGCACGGCAACGGATTGTAAAATCTTTGGCGGACGCGACGTGGGCCAAGTTGTAGGTTGTGCACAAATGAATGCAAAGGTTACCGATTGCAGTGCAACCGGAGTATCTGTAGTACAAGACGACGATTGTCATCGTGCCGGTGAAAATGTAAAAGAAGAAGTTGTCGGACGCAATGTTGCCGACGAAGAATAGTTTGTTCACGATTGAATTTGTGTTCTGAACAATAAAATATCTGATTGAAAATTGCGGAAGTTTGAAAAAAGCTTCCGCTTTTTTTGTTGCAATGAAAAAAATCCGTTTCGCCTTGCATCGAACGTTCCAAGAATAAAAGCATAGTGTGTAAATGTGCGAGTGGTTCTTTCTGCAAGTGGGCAGAACAAGAACTATTGTTTGTGCGATTGTGCTTATCCGACGAACAAATCGTGACGGCGAACGCGATGAATACTTGAACTATTGTTTTGCAATCCATTTGTTCGCCGCGGAGAATTCTTTGCATTTTTGCGTTTGACGGCTTGGGCAGTGGACAAAAATCTTTTTGTGTGGGATAATAAGTAAAAAAAGGGAGTGAGCCGTTTTGTTGCGGCCGTAAAAACTTATGAACATCAAAAATTTACAAGATATTGTCTATGTTGGCGTCAACGACCACAAAATTGACTTGTTCGAGGGACTATACAAGGTGCCAAACGGCATGGCGTACAATTCCTACGTGATTGTTGACGAAAAAATTGCCGTTATGGACACCGTCGATGCACGTTTCGGCGAAGAGTGGTTGCAAAACGTTGCCGACGTTTTGCCCGACGGAAAAAATCCCGACTTTCTGGTTGTACAGCACGTGGAACCGGACCATTCCGCCAACGTGGCGCGCTTTTTGGAAGAATATCCGCAAGCGGTGGTTGTTGCCACAAAACAAGCGCACGTGATGTTGCGCAACTTTTTCGGCAATGCCGTACAAAACGTTTTGGAGGTGGGCGAGGGCTCTACACTCTGCCTGGGCAAACACGTTTTGACGTTTGTGACGGCGCCAATGGTGCACTGGCCGGAAGTTATGGTGACGTACGATTCGCTCTCCAAAACGTTGTTTTCGGCCGATGCGTTCGGAAAGTTCGGCGCCTTGGACGTTGAGGAAGATTGGGCTTGTGAGGCCAGACGCTACTACTTCGGCATTGTGGGCAAATTCGGTGTGCAGGTGCAAGCGTTGTTGAAAAAGGCCGCAGCGTTGGATATTGCCACGATATGTCCGTTGCACGGACCGGTTTTGACGGAGAACTTGGGCTACTACTTGGATTTGTATAACACGTGGTCGTCCTACGGTGTGGAAAGCCAAGGGGTGTTTGTGGCCTACACGTCGGTTTACGGACACACAAAGCAGGCCGCGCTGTTGCTGGCCGAAGAATTGCAAAAGCAGGGGACGAAAGTTGTAGTTTCCGATTTGTGTCGCAGTGACATCAGCGAAGGGGTGGAGGACGCGTTCCGCTACGGAAAGATTGTGCTTGCAACCACAACCTACAATATGGATGTTTTCCCCGTGATGAGGGATTTTGTTGAACATTTGGCAGAAAGAAACTACCAAAATCGCACGATTTCAGTTGTCGAAAACGGCAGTTGGGCACCAGTTGCCGCAAAACTTATCCGTTCGAAACTTGTGGGCAAAAACTTGAATTGGCTTCCCGACGTGACGGTGAAATCGGCATTGACGGATGCCAACGTGCAACAACTGAAAGATTTGGCAAAAGAACTTTCCGCATGAAAGCACCTGTTTCCGTCGCAGTGGCGCAAAACGGTGCGACAACGTTGCACGGGGTGATATAAAAATTGCTAAAACAAATAAGCGTTTGCAGGCCACAGCAAACGCTTTTGTAATTTTGTGTTCGAATGTTGCAACAGTTGTTGAATGCCGTTCTACTTTTTGTTGAACTGTTGCATCACGCTGTCCAGCGGGTTGCCGCATATAAAGCTGTGCAGTGCTTTTGCGCCGTCTTCCAAAACGGGGTCCAGTGCCACGCGGTCTTCTTCCGTCACGGCGGACAAAACAAAATCTATCAGCGCCATGGGTGTTTCCTTGCCCGTGCCCAAACGCACCCGCGGAAAATTGTCCGTGCCTATCATTTTGATGATGTTGCGCATGCCGTTGTGTGTGCCAGCCGAACCTTCTTTGCGTATTCTCAACTTGCCAAAGGGAATGTCTACGTCGTCGTAGACGACAATCAAATTGCCTTTTTCCACCTTGTACTTGTGAACAAGTTCTTGCACGGCTTCACCGGAAAGGTTCATGTAGGTGAGCGGTTTGGCAATTATCACTTTTTCGCCGTTTACCTTTGCGTGAGCCGTCATGCAACGACATTCGGCTTTATCGAAGGACACATTAAGCAATTTTGCCAGTTTGTCCACGCACATGAAACCGACGTTGTGCCAAGTGTTCAAATATTTTTTTTCGGGATTTCCCAATCCGACAACCAAAAACATAGTTTTTCCTTTGCGAACGGTTCGCATGTTTTTTGTTTTAATGATACAAGAAGTTTGCACTTTGCTTGCAAGAAGTGCGAACGCCGCCGTTTCACATACTTGAAGTGAAAAAACGCAAGTTTTGTAAATGTTTTGCTGCAAGGCGAAATAATCACTTCTTATGGTATATATTATCACAAAAAGGTTGGAATGTAAACGTTTTGCAAAGCAACGGGCTGCGCTCGGAGCTATTTTTCGAATTTTTCGCCACGGTGTTTACAATCGTTGCAAATTGTGCTACACTAGTGCAACAAGTGGCCACGCAAACGCATTGACGGTTTGTCGCGTGGGTAGCGCCGTTCAAAAGAGGCATGTACTACTTTTTTCAGAGGGTGAACAACTCTCGCGCTTACGAAAATTTGATAGATGAAGCCCGCGATGAAAATCACATCGCGGCTTTTGGCGTGCAACCAAGCGAAAAACCGTTTGTCGCCGCCAATATTCAGGGCTTTGCGTTGTACGTGACGTCCGACTACGTAGAGGCGCAACGTGTGTTTAGAACAATATCGGCATTGCTGCCTCAAACGGTGTACGTGCCCTCTCGCGACGACGTTTTGCTTTATAAACGTGCGTCCAAAAACTTTGTGTACGAACGCAACCGCGCGCTTTATGCACTTTGTCACGGAGCCAATGCCGCCGTGGTGACGGTGGAAGCATTGATGCAGTTTTTCCCCGTCAAAGAACAGTTTTTGCAAGATTGTTTCACCATTCGCAAAGACAAAGCTTATGCTACGTCCGGATTGGTGAAAAAGCTTGTTAACTGCGGATATCGCCGAGTGGACGGCATCTCGTCCGAGGGCGAATTCACTGTTCGCGGAGACATTTTGGAAATATCCATGCCTTTCGGCAAGCGCTACCGCATCGACTTTTTCGACGATTTGGTGGAAAGCATCAAAACGGTGGAAGACGTTGCAAAGGAAATGTCATTTGTGGAAATCTATCCCGTGTACGACACTGTCGGACTGTCGTCGGAAAAGTTGGTGCACGTTCAAAAATACGTGGACAAAATCAAATCGGAAAACGCTCGCGCAAGAGCTTCGGCGATTGTTTCGGAATTGACCGCATCGTCGGGCGGTGGCCTGTGCGACAACTGCTGGTTGACACCGTTTGTGAAATCTTCGCGTTTTTGCGACTACCTTCCTTGTGACACGGTTGTGTTGTGGGACGAACCGAAACTGCTTGCAAATCGTGTTGATTTTTTGTACTCCGAACACGAGCAACGTGTGAAAAATCTTGTTGTTGCCGGCGAAATTTTGTCGGTGCACATGTATTCTTTGGCAGACAAAAACG
This sequence comes from uncultured Oscillospiraceae bacterium, assembly GCA_964598315.1. Lineage (GTDB taxonomy): Bacteria > Bacillota > Clostridia > Christensenellales > CAG-314 > Fimimonas. The sequence continues at coordinate 14,043 of CAZRBI010000014.1, read as the reverse complement.
AAGTGTTCCAAAACGAATTTCCGCAAATTGCATTGCAAACGTTGCCCTATCAATCGGCATTTTTCCAACCGCAACAGATTTTCAATTTTAAAACAAGCGCCGTTCCCAACTACACGGCGTCTGTCGAGGCGTTATCGACCGACATAAAAAATTGGAAAAAGCTTGGCTACGAAGTTGTTATTTTTGCCGGAACGGACGGCGGCGATCCCGTGGCACGGCAGCTGTCGGATTTCGGCGTTTTCGTGACGCAAGAACAAACATTGAGAAAAACGTCGTGTGACGGCCTTGTTTTATCCGTCGGCATCGAAAAGGGGTTTGTTTCTCACACCAACAAACTTGTTGTTGTGGGCACGCGCGATATCGGCCGCGGATTGTCCCAACAAAATTTGCGCAAAAGTGGCAAACGCGCGTTTTTGTCGGTGGAACGCGGTGACTATGTCGTGCACGACGTCCACGGAATAGGCCTTTGCGAGGGCATACAGAAAATAACTTCGCCTTCCGGCGAAACAAAAGACTACATCGTCGTGATGTACAAACACGGCGACAAGTTGTACGTTCCGGTGGATTCGAGCAACATGCTTTCCCGCTACAGCGGCGGCGAAAATCCAACTCTTTCAAAAATCGGCGGCGAAGATTTTGCCAAGGTGAAATCTAAGGTGAAATCCGGCATCAAGGAAATGTCGCTGGACTTGCTGAAACTTTATGCACAACGTGAAAAGGCTCGCGGGTTCAGATATCACGTGGATAAGTACTTGGAAGAGGAATTTCAACAGTATTTTCCCTACAAGGCCACGGAAGACCAGTTGAAGTGCCAAACGGAAATAACGGCAGATCTCATGTCCGACAGAATAATGGATCGCGTGCTTGTGGGCGACGTCGGGTACGGCAAAACGGAAGTTGCCATGCGTGCCGCGTTCGACGTGGTATCCAACGGCTACCAGGTAGCCGTTTTGGTGCCTACGACAATTTTGGCGGAACAACATTTTGCAACGTTCACCGAACGTATGGCGCCTTTTGACATCAAGGTGGAATGTTTGAACCGTTTTCGCAATTCAGAAACGCAAAACAACATTTTGAAACGGCTGAAAGACGGCGACGTCGACATAGTGGTGGGAACGCACAGATTGCTTTCCAGGGACGTCGATTTCAACAAGCTGGGTTTGTTAATTTTGGATGAAGAACAGCGGTTCGGCGTGGAACACAAGGAAAAAATAAAAGCTTTTAAAACGTCGGTGGACGTGTTGACGCTGTCGGCAACGCCGATCCCGCGCACGCTGCACATGGCGTTGTCCGGTATACGAGACATTTCCACGATAACCACACCGCCGGTGGAAAGAATGGCCGTTGAAACTTTTGTTGTGGAAGAAAGCGACGCTCTTGTTTGCGACGTGATCTCTCGCGAATTGGCGCGAGGCGGACAGGTGTATTGCGTGTACAACAGGGTGCAAACGATAGATGCTTTTGCTCACAAGTTGGCGGATATGCTTCCCGACGCAAAGATAATTGTTGCACACGGGCAAATGAGCGAAAACGCACTGGAAGACGCCATATATGCTTTTGCGCAAGGCAAAGGCAACGTGTTGGTTTGCACAACCATAATTGAAAACGGCATAGATATTCCCAATGCAAATACTTTGATAGTTTGCGATGCGGATAAGCTCGGTCTTTCTCAGTTGTACCAGTTGCGTGGTCGTGTCGGTCGCAGCAATCGACTTGCGTATGCGTATTTTTTGTACCGTCAGGACAAAATTTTGAACGAAATAGCCTACAAACGTTTGGCTTCGATAACGGAATACAGCGAATTGGGCAGCGGCTTCAAAATTGCCATGAAAGACTTGGAAATTCGCGGTGCCGGCAACGTGTTGGGGCGCGAACAACACGGGCACATGATGAAAGTGGGCTACGAGATGTATTCCCGCTTGTTGAAAGAAACGGTTGCCGAGCTTAAGGGCGAAAAGACGGAAAAGAAAATCAACGTAGAACTGGAAATCGATATCGAAGCGTATGCGCCGGAAAACTACGTTGCCACGCAAACCGAACGAATGGATTTTTATCAACAGTTGGCCGGTTGTGAAACCGTTTCTGCCGTGGATAATCTGCAAAAGCAGATGCAGGAAATTTATGGCTTTGCACCGCGTCGGGTGGAAAATCTTTTCACAGTTGCCAAGTTGAAGCTGCTTGCAGCGCAAGCCAATGTGTGCAAAGTGACTGTAAAACCCGGGCGTGGCGAAATATTCTTTGCGGATAGGGACAGTATGATGAACAAAAAAGTGTTCGACGCTTTGTCGGAATGGGGTGCGCGTGCATCTGCTTCCGCAAGCGGCTACAGCATTGTTTTCAGCTCGCCCGACTTTCTTCAAAAGGATCGACTTGTGCAGTCTATGCGTCGTTTTTTGCTTAAATTGCAAAAGTAGTGCGCAAAATTGAGGGCAAATTGCTTGCCAAGAGTCGAAGTTAAATGTATAATAGACAAGTATAAGTGTTCGTATGCAAAAATGTTCGAACACACAAAGTATCAGGAGTAAAAAATGAAAAAAGCAAGCAGATTTCTGACGTTGTTGTTGGTTGCCGTTTTGGTATTGAGCATCTTTTCCGGTTGCTCTCTTTTCGGCAGAAACACCGAAAAGTATCGTTCGCAAGTTGCAATAACCGTCGGTAATGAAAACATCACAATAGGTAAACTGATCGATACCTACAACAGTTACTACAACACTTACGCAAGCTACGTCGGAACGTATGTTACGTTGGATGATATTTTTGAAATGGCCGTTTCTTCGTTGTACTCGCAGTATACGAAAATCGATGCTTACAAGAGCAATGCAAACACAGCTACGTATCAACACGGTTGGCTGGATGTCACGTTGGAAAACCAAGAATATCTGAACGAAACGGAACTTAAACACGGCGTGAAGTATATCAAGTACATTTTGTTCTCTACTTTGGACACAATGGTGGAAAGCTACATCGACAGCGACTACACTTTGCAAGATGCCAAAGAGGAAGAAGCTGAAGATACGTCTAGAGATTTTGTTAAATTCGACGATTTGGAAGGTGCACAATCTTATTCGGAATACACCTACAACCAAACTTTCGAAAACGAAGAAATGGACGAATATCTTAGCAACTACTACTATGGCGATATTTTGAAGGATAACACTTTGAACTACAGTGATTACGTGTACAACACAAAGATCACCGTATCCGAAGAACTTGCAAAGAAATTTGCCGATTTGAACGACAGAATCGAAGGTTCTGATCCCATTGACGTTGCCAAGTATGCCGAATATCAGGCTCAAGCTTTGAAGCAATACGAAAAGAACGTTAAAATCAGCTACGATTACGACTTGCAAACACTCATCAGCAGACAGCTTGAAGACTACATCAATTCCGTCATCGTTGCAAAGTACAACTACAGCGTTTACGGAACAATCGACAACGCAAATCTTTCCGAAACGTTGAAGCGTCTCGAAGCCGACGTTGCCGATGCAACAGTGGGCCAAAAAACGGATTTCCAAATCAATTCCAACTTTGTTGATTTCATCGAAGATTTGGACGACGACAGCCACATCTACTATGTTCCCGAAAACTACAACTACATTTTTGTGAAGAACATTCTTATTCCGTTCACTGCGGAACAACAAGCTGTTTTGTCTAACCTTCAAAAACAACAAGGTTCTGCCACTACGCCGGAATATTTGGCAAAGTGCAAGGAATTGGCTTCTCAAATAGTTGCTGACGATTATTTCAGCGAAAAGGACGAAGACGGCAACTACGCAAAAGTTCCCAACGTGTTCAAATTAGATGCTGACGGCAACATTTCCATCAATTTTGAAAATGCCGAACTTGGAAAATACTTCAACGATAAAGGCCAAGTTGTTCCGATGGAAAACAAGACTGCAGAAGAAACAATCATCGAATTGATGAGCCGTTTCAACACAGACACAGCTTCCCACTCTTCGTTGTACGACTACGTTGTTCGTATCGGAGAAGTACCCGAAAGCTACGAGGCTCCTTGGGTTGACGAATTTGTCGACGCGGCAAACGATGCGTATAATGTTGCAAACGGAGTTGCCGGAACCACCTACGGAATTGCAATCTCCACCTACGGCGTTCATATCGTTTTCTATTCGGCAGATGTCAAAGCAGAAACGTTCGATTTCGCTTCCAATTGGCTGAATACAAGCACTTCCGAATACAGATTGTTCAAAGCTTTCTTCTCGACAGAATCCGATGAATTGATTGAAGAAGATGCCGATGCATTGAACAAGGTGTACTACGAAAGCAAAATCAGCAAAACAGATATCTTCGATAAGTTCTTGAAAGATAATGAAATCACGTTCGATTTCGAAAAATCCATTTCTTTGGACAGCGAAGAAGAATAAGTGTTGGTGACAAACAAAATGCATCCCAAAGTTGTTTGGGGTGCATTTTTTTGAGCTTGTCGATTGACGGTTGAAAAATCATTCGTGTCAATGGGACGTAGATATGGTTGCAACAAACAAAGTTGTTTGGGTAGGTAAATTTTGCGTTCGAAATTTTCGGCCGTGTTTTGGACGTTTTTCTTTGCAGACGTTGTGGTGTTCTTTGTTGTCAACTTGCAAACGACAGGGACGGTATTTTTGTTGTTTTGCGGGAAAATGCAATGGGCGGGACGGAAATTTCACTGTTTACATTGCCTGTTTTTTGTGATAAAATGTAAAAAATTCAACAGGTGAACACGTGTGCAATTGTGCATTTGCGAAAAGGAGCATATATGATACTTTCCATACTGAAAAAAGCTGTTCCTATTCCTAAAATTGAAAAGTTTGATAACTTTTTGTTTGTGGGACCGCATCCGGACGATATCGAAGTGGGGTGTGGCGGAACCGTTGCAAAATTGGTGGCCACGGGCAAGCGTGTGACGTTTTTGATTGCAACGGACGGCCGCATCGGAAGTTTGGATCCTGCACTTAGCGAAGAAGAGATAGTGCAAATTCGTCGTAAAGAGGCGATTGAATCTGCTGCAGTGTTGGGTGTTTCGGACGTTCGTTTTTTATCCTATCACGATGGCGGCGACTACGATCAACGTGCGATGTTGGGGGATATTATCGCCACGATTTTGGACGTTCGGCCGCAAATTGTGTTTTGCCCCGATCATACAGTGCCGTCCGAATGTCATCCCGACCATTTGGCGGTCGGAAAGTTGGTGACGGACGCCGTGTTTTATGCTTCATGGGAAAAATTGACAGCTCGTTTCGGCAAGGAAGGTTTTGTGCCCGAAGTAAACATTGCCTACTATTTTACGCATCGTCCCAATCGTTTTGTGGGAGTCTGCAAAACACGAAAATTGCACATGAAAGCACTGGCTTGTCACAAATCGCAGTTTTCGGCAGAGACGCTTCGTTCGTTTAAAAGCTATTTTTCGTTAAGACAGCTTCGTTTCGGTTTTCGTTCGTGCAAGGGGCGCGCCGATGGTTACCGTGTGCTTGGCCCCACTCATCAACACTGCTTTCCCGAGGCGTCGGAAATTCGCTAAAAACAAAAAGCTTGCACAAGTGCACAAATGTGCATCTGTGCAAACGTTCATTTGTTGGCAGTTGATGCCGTATTGTTGCATTGACAAAAGTTTGGTTTGGAAATATCGTTTTCAAGGGTTTTGACTCTTTGACTGCGTGACTTTTATGCCGAACTTTTTTGTTTTGCGCGTTGCGAACGCCGAACAACGAAAAGTCGGTTTTGTCGGCATTTTTGCCGTGTGCAGTTGGTGGCTTTTAACCGTGACGTTCGGCAAATTTTGAGCAATTTAAGCATTTTTCTTTGCATCGACGCATGGGTCGGGAATATTGAACTTTGCGTTGAGCCGTGTGTCTTCGGTACTGATATTTTTATCTCGGTTCAAACATACTATATACAGTATGAAAAAATCCAGTAATTTTTTGAGCGGTGCGTTAATTCTCAGTTTAGGCGGTCTACTGGCCAAAATTTTGGGTGCGTTGTACAGAATTCCGCTCACCAACGTGGTTGGAAGCTACGGCATGGGATTGTATCAATTGGTTTTTCCTCCCTACATTTTGTTTTTGACGGTTGCGCAAGCCGGTGTGCCAACGGCACTTTCCAAATTGATAGCGGAAAACAATCAACTGGGGCGTCCCGCAGAAGGAAGAAAAATATTCCGTTTTTCGTTGGTATTGCTGACGCTTTCCGGTGCGGTTTGTGCTGTTTTGATGGCACTGTTGTCTCGTGTCATTGCCGGTGCGCAAGGTAATGTCGCCACACAAAAAGCATTTTTGATTGTTGCTCCGGCCTTGCTCTTTGTGCCGGTTACAAACGTGTTGAAGGCTTATTTTCAAGGAAATATGAACATGGTTCCGTCCGGTGTCACAACCGTTTTGGAACAGGTTGTCAAGCTGATTGTCGGGTTGTATTGTGCAACTAAGTTTATGCCCGATGTAGAAAAGGCCGTCATGGGTGCGGTTTTTGCCATTACGGTTAGCGAATTCGGTTCGTTGGTCATCATGGGAACGGTGTATGCAGTTCATTGCAAAAAGAGCATGCGCGTCCCTGTTGTTTTGCGCAAGAACGAAGTTAACGGCATAGCAGTCAATGTGTTTTCGTTGGCCGTTCCGGTTGCTTTGGGCGGATTTGCAATGCAACTGTCGCAGGTTATCGATTCTGTCATGGTTGTCAATTTGCTTAACGTTCGCAACGCCACGCAAATGTACGGATTGTGGACCGGGCCGGTGAATTCAATGCTAGGGTTGCCGATAGCATTGTCTAGCGGTGTAGCCGTCTCTGCTTTGCCGGGCATCACGCAAACTTATTGCGCAAACGACAAACAAAAGCTTAACGAAAGTTTCAACTCGGCAATAAAACTGACGCTGGTCATTTCTCTGCCGTGCGCATTGGGTATGATGGCACTTTCCGGGCCGATATTGTCGTTGTTGTATGGCAGTTTGCCTGCAGATGAAATACACGTAGCCGCAGTGTTGTTGTCGCTTTCCGCCCCGTCCATTGTGTGTATGGCGGTTGTTCTAACGTGTGTATCGGTGTGCCAGGCCGTGGGAAAACCCTATGCCACCGTGGTGTTTGTGTCGTTGGCAATTGTCGTTAAAGCTGTCGTGAACCTTGTTTTGTTGCCAAATTCGAACATAAATATCTATGGGGCGGCAATTTCGGAAACATTGTGCTATCTTTTTGCGGCAATTTGTGTTATAATCTACCTAAGATTCAAGTTGGGCTTGAAAGTGGACGGTCAATGTTTGTTGAAGCCGATGGCGGCGGGTATTTTCATGACGCTGTGCATCACGATTGCCGTCGTCTTTGCCGAAAAAGTTTTCGCCACAACGTTCGGAACGTTGGTGTTGATTGCCATTTCCGCAGTGGTGTATTTTTCGATGATTTCTTTGTTGAAAGTTTTCGACAAGGAACGTTTCTTGCCCTTCAAACCAAAATCGAAGGAGATAACTGATGATAACGGTTGTGGGAATGGGACGTAGTGTCGACGACGTAACTTTGGCCGGCGTGGAAGCAATCAAAAATGCCGATGTCGTTGTCGTAAAATCCGAATTGACTCATGCTGCCGAGGCGGTTGCCAAAATTCGTAACGATGTCGTTTTTTGCGACGATTTGTACCAATCGGCAGAGGATTTTGACAGTTTGAACCATGCAATAGTGGAAAGATTGCAATCTTTCGGAAAACGAAAGGTTGCTTTTTGTGTTGTCGGTGACGGTGCGGACGATACTACTGCACAAATTCTTCCGTCTGCAAAGTTTGTTCGCGGCGTGGGGTTGTATTCTGCCGCTATGCCGGGAATCGGTGGCGTTCGAGTTTACACGGCGCAAGAATTTTGCAACGAAACACACGTTTTGCCACTGCCCACCGTCATTGTTTGTGTCGACGACAAGTTCGTAGCCGGCGAAATTCAATTGAAGCTGACGGAAGCGTTCGACGCGGACACAAACGTCAAATTTGTTTCCGGAAAAAGCGAAAAAACAATTGCCCTTTGCGATTTGTGCAAGCAACGCTACAACTACGAAACGGCGTTGTGCATTGTTCCAAAACCATTGCAAGAACGCCAAGTGTTCGGCTACTACGACGCAGTTGACGTTCTGACTGTTTTGCGCGGCGAAAACGGTTGTCCGTGGGATAGAGCGCAAACGCACAAAAGTATCACGAAAAACGCCATTGAAGAAGCTTACGAACTTGTTGATGCGTTGGAAAAGGAAGATGTCGACCACACGATTGAAGAATTGGGCGATTTGCTGATGCAAGTGTTGTTCCATTTGGAAATTGCGTCCGACGACGGGGAATTTTTGCCGTCGGCCGTGTACACGGGACTGTGTCGTAAACTTATCGACAGACATCCGCACGTTTTTGGCGGAGTCAAGGCGCAAACCGCGGACGAATCGTTGGACGTGTGGAACGCACAAAAACTGAAAGAACACAAAATCAAGGGTGTGGCGGAAAATGTGTTGGACGTGCCCTTCGGAATGTCTGCGTTGCTACGCAGCCAAAAAGTGCAATCTCGTGCGTCCAAGGGCGGTTATGAATTTTCCGACGTTACGCAGGTGGTTGACAAGGTGAAAGAAGAACTTGCCGAGTTTTTGAACGCTCCTGCCGAAAGCAAACAAATGGAGGGCGGAGATTTGTTGTTCGCCGTTGTCAATTTGTTGCGTCTTTGTGACGTGGACAGCGAAACGGCATTGCTGTTGTCCACGCAAAAGTTCGTGAAAAGAGTTGCGGAATGCGAACGCATTTTGACGGGGCGTGGCGAAACGCTCAAGCAGTTGTCGCAGCAAACGTTTGATGAAGTTTGGGAAGAGGCAAAGAGCAATGTCGGTTGAAAAACTGTTTGAAAATGCCGTCGCAAAAACCATTCTTGCCCCTATGGCCGGGTACACCGACCCTGCTTTCAGAAAAATGTGTCACGAATACGGCGTCGGGCTGACGGTCACGGAAATGGTCAGTTCCAAGGCGATAGAGATGAACAACTCTCTTACCAAAACGTTGTTGAAAAAATTCGAAGGCGACAGCCCTTGCATTGTGCAAATTTTCGGGCATGAGCCGTCTGTCATGGCAGATAGTGTCAAGATTGACGAAATGAAGGCGTTTGACGGTGTAGATATCAACATGGGGTGCCCGGTGAAGAAAATCGTGGGCAACGGTGACGGTTCTGCGTTGTTGGAAAATCCCAAATTGGCGGCCAAATGCATCTCTGCGGTTAAACTTGCCGTGGGCAACAAGCCGCTTTCGGTGAAATTTCGTTTGGGTGTTTCGGATAGTAGCGGTGCTGTTGATTTTGCAAAAGTATGTGCTGATAACGGCGCGGATTTTATCACGGTACACTTTCGCACACGCAAGCAAATGTATTCCGGCAATGCCGACTATACGCTTTTGCCACAAATTGCCAAATGCGGTGTGCCGGTTTTTGCCAACGGCGACGTAACGTCGCGTGAGCAATATTTGCATTTGTTGGATCAGGGCGCCTATGGCGTTGCTGTCGGTCGCGGTGCGCTGGGCAAACCCTATATTTTTTCACAATTGGCAGATTTGCCTTTCAAATTCGACGTTCTGCAAAACGTGTTGAAGCACGTGGAATTGTTGAACGAATATCTTCCGCACAGAGTTGTTAACAACGAAATGAAAAAACACGTTGCTTACTATTTGAAGGGAATGCGTGGTGCAAAACAAACTCTTTTGGCAGTTATGCAGTCTTCGAGTGTGGAGGAAATTGAAAACGAATTGAAAATGTACTTCGAACAACATCCTGAATACGAGGTGATCGGTAATGATTAACATAGTTTTGGTAGAGCCGGAAATTCCGCAAAACACCGGCAATATTGTGCGTACCGGTGCGGCTACGAAAAGTGTTGTGCACCTTGTTCGCCCTTTGGGGTTCGACACAAGCGACAAAATGCTCAAACGCGCCGGTCTAGACTACTGGAAGGATTGCGAAATCCACTATTGGGACAGTTTTTCCCAATTGCAACAAGCCTATCCCGACGGTGAGTTCTACTTTTTCACAACCAAAGCTCAAAAAACACACTGTTCTCCGCATTACGGAGATAACGTGTTTTTGGTGTTCGGCAAGGAAACGAAAGGTTTGCCCGAACAGCTTATTCACGACAACTACGACAGTGCCGTGCGAATTCCTATGATGGGCGACACGCGTTCGTTAAATTTGTCGAATTCCGTTGCAATTGCCGTCTACGAAGTTTTGCGTCAACACAATTTTGACGGATTCAATTTTGTGGGACATTTGAGGGAGTTTGACGATTGATTTGTCACTCGATGCAACGTAGATTTTTGCGATCTACGTGCGTTTTGCGTGAAAACGGTTGTGCAAGCGGGGAACAAGTCGTTTGTTGATTTTGGTGCAAATGACGGCACATAGTTTGCAATATGTGTTGAAAAATAATGCGCGTTATGCTATAATGCGAATATGTGCAAGTGTGCATGCGTTTGGCGTTTGACGTCAAGCAGCAGGAGGAATGCGTGTCTAGAATTGAAAAATTCGAAATGGATATTGTTTCGTTGAATCGGCAACGCACCGTGTGGGTGTATCTCCCCACCGACTACGATTCCGGCCAAAAACGTTACCCCGTCATTTATATGCACGACGGACAAAATCTTTTCTACGACAATTTGACTGCCTACGGTACGGCGTGGCACGTGGACAAAAGCTTGGATAAAATTTTTGAACAAACCGGCCTTTCCGCAATAGTTGTCGGCGTGGAAAACGATGGCAGGTATCGTTTGTCGGAATACAGTCCGTGGAAAGTTTTCCCGTTTGCATTTTATATGCGGCGCACTTTGGCGCACGGAACAAACAAGGGCGGCGAAGGCGAAAAATACGCCGACTTTTTCGTGAACGTATTGAAGCCTTATGTGGATTCGCACTACAACACGGATACGTCGCGTGAAGCAACTGCGGTTATCGGAAGCAGTATGGGCGGACTTATCAGTTGCTATTTGGCATTGTCACATCAGCAAACTTACGGAACAATGGGGCTGTTTTCAACGTTTACCCCCTTCAATTTGACGGCATTCAACAGATTTTTGCGGAAGACGCCGCAAACAACACGACAGAATGCAATTTTGTATTGCGGAGGCAAAGAGGGATTGGACACGACGACGGACGGTTTTATGCAACGATGTTCGGTCAATTTGTACAAAAAACTTTCGAAACGAGGCATTTTGACGGAGTTGTGGTTGGATTCCGAACTGGCGCATTGCGAAGCTTCGTGGGACGTTTATTTCGAGAAATTTGCCCTGGCTTTTTTGACAAAATTTTGTTGCACGGGGCAACTAGGTGTCTAACTGTATGAACAACAAAGTGATTTTGGCAAGCAATTCTCCGCGAAGAAGGGAATTGTTGGGGAAGATAACGGACGATTTTCGGGTGATACCCGCTTGCTCCGAAGAATTCAGCAATGCCGTCGATCCGTGCGTCTATGTTGTCGAATTGGCGCAGCACAAAGCGAAAGAAGTGTATTCGTCGCACGAAGATGCTTTGGTTATCGGTTGTGACACCGTCGTTGATTTGAACGGCAACGTACTGGGCAAACCGACGGACGAAGCGGATGCCGTACGAATGTTGAAGGAATTGTCCGGCAACACGCATTTTGTACACACGGGAGTGTGTGTGTTGAGCAACGGCAGGGAAATCACGTTTTGCGAAACAACAGCCGTCACGTTCAGAAAACTGTCGGACGACGATATTTGTCGTTATGTCAAAAGCGGTGGTCCGATGGATAAGGCCGGCGGCTATGGCATACAGGAATGTGATTTTGTGGAAAAATTTGAGGGCAGCTTTGATAATGTTGTCGGATTGCCCACCGAGAGATTGGCAGAAACGTTAGAAAAATTGAACAAAGGATGAAAAATTATGGCAAATTACGAATTGGTTTTTGATTTAGGTTCATTGTATGTGTCGGCAGGGCTTAAAGAAGACGGCTTTGTAGACAAAATTCCTTCCGTTGTTGCATATGCCGGCGGAGATTCCAAACAAGTTGTTGCTGTTGGGTTGGATGCGTTGAATTTGTCCAAGACAAATGCATCCGTCAAATTGTCCCATCCCATTTTGGAGGGGACTGCGATCGATCCTGTCGGCGTAAAGGCCTTGGTAACGTCTTTGTTGAACAGGTTGCTTTCAAAACGCGTCAATTTCTTCAATCGCTTTTTGGCAACGTGTATTGTTCCGTGTGGAATGATCTCCGGCGACAAAAAGAATATCGAAAGTATTTTCTTGGGAGTTGGCGCACGTTCTGTTGTCTTTGTCGAAACACCTGTTGCCGACAGTGTCAAACTGTTTTCGGAATTTCGTGCAAGACAAGGTGTCGTTGTAAATCTCGGATACGAATGTGCCGATTTGGCGGTGGTGTACGGAAACGAAATTATTGCCGGTTGCACGTTGTTTCATGCGGGCAAACAGCTTACGGAAGCAATTGCTCATCGTTTGAGTTCCAAATATATGGCGCAAATTTCCACTGATAGAGCGGAATATTTGAAGCTGAATTGTGCAAGTTTGTATTCCAACGATGCTACCAGTGTGACCGTGCAATGTCAAAATGCTCAAAACGGCGTAACGGAGGAATTGAACGTCACGTCCAAAGAATTGTTCGACACCGTGGTGGAATTTGTCACTCAATATGTCAAAATTATCGAAAGCTTGTATGCCAGCATACCGCAGGAACTTGTTTCCGGCGTGAAAAGCGAAGGCGTGATGATTTGCGGCGGTGGCGCCAAACTTATGGGTTTGGATATGTTCTTGCAAAACGAGTTGGGTGTGCCTGTTCGTATTGCCGGCCGTCCGGACTATACTTCGATAGAAGGCGGTTTGGCTTGGAGTAAGTAAACGGCCGTTTTAAAATTCCATATTGACAATCTGCAAAAAACATTCTACAATTTATGGGTAGAGTGTTTTTTTGTTTGTAGTATTGTCAAAAATGGGAACACTAGAAAAACGAAGAAACGTAAACGGAGGTTACTATGAATTTGAAGGGAAGCAGAACGGAACAAAATCTCATGGCTGCATTTGCCGGAGAAAGTCAGGCGCGCAACAAGTACGACTACTATGCGTCGAAAGCCAAGAAAGATGGCTACGAACAGATTGCTGCAATTTTCCAAGAAACGGCGGCAAACGAAAAGGAACATGCAAAACTGTGGTTTAAGCTTTTCCACGGCATAAACAGCACTTTGGACAATTTGTTGGATGCCGCTGCCGGGGAAAACTACGAGTGGACGGAAATGTACAAGGAATTTGCGCGTGTCGCGGAAGAAGAAGGGTTCGATGACATCGCGGCAAAATTTCGCGGAGTTGCAGCAATTGAAAAAACTCACGAAGAACGCTATAACAAACTTGCAAGTGCCGTTAAAAACGGTGAAGTGTTTGTGAAGCTTACCGAAAATGTTTGGGTTTGCCGCAACTGCGGTCATATTCACGTTGGCAAGACTGCGCCGCAAACTTGCCCCGTGTGTGTGCATCCGCAATCATATTTCGAATTGCGTTGCGAAAACTACTAGGAACGGGCCGCCGCATTGTGAAAGAGCAAAGTTTTTGCCGAGGCGTAACACCGCGCGATGCAAAAGGGAAATGTGCAAAAAGAGGAACGTCGCAACGTTGCGACGTTCTTTTGGTGTGGCGAAAACGGGATTTTCTTGGTTTGTTGGGACAAATTGATATTTGATGGCCGACTGTTTGTGCGCCTGCGTGTCGGAAAACGGAACAAATACGAAATCGTTGCATTGTTTTGAAAAAGAAACAAAAAAGTTTTTGTTTTGTGTGCAATTTAGGTAGACACAAAAAGAGTTTTGCGCTAAAATATGAAGCACTGCACACTTTTTTGATGTTTTTCGATTTTGTCGAATGTTTGCACAGAGACAAAGTTCAAAACAAGTGAAAAAAACTGAAATAATTCGAAAATTATGTTAAATTTTTTGCGAAAAATCAGTTGACAAAGAAAAGAGTATGTAGTATTATAAGTAGGCTGTTCCGTTAAAGGACAGTTTGAAGCTTGACAACAGAATAGTAAGAAGAATTGAAACACAGTCAATTTTAAGGA
>CAZRBI010000013.1:0-38503 GCA_964598315.1 uncultured Oscillospiraceae bacterium | reverse complement strand
AATGCGTTTGTAAGGCACATAACGTCGCTGTTTTGGCGTTTGGGACTTCCGTTCAACACCATTATTTTCATTATTTTTTCTCCTTTTGCTGTTAAATTGCAACTTTTAAGTGCAAAGTTCACGTAGAGCAGTTGATTTGAATTTGTTGCACAAAAAGTGTTTAGTTATCGTTGTTTTTTGATTTTTCAAATGCCAAAACTGCCGAAAACTGTGCAGTTAGCATTGCACTGAGTTCTTCAGTGCTGAAACTACATGCCTTTGTGGCACACAATGCACCAATTCCGAAAGTGTAGATCCACACAGTGCGAAAAACATGCTTGGCTTGGCTTTCCGTCAAACTATAGTCGTTTTCCAACGCCAAAATACTTTCCTTTGCCGTGCTGCCCAATTTGACAAAAAGATCGTCGAACGCAACGGTTTGAGAATTTTCTTGCATGAAAAGCAGTTGATACAACTTGGGTTCTTGCGTGGCAAATTGCACCATTTTCATTCCTATTTGTTTGAAATGCGGCAACTCGGAAAAGTTGGCGGAAAATGTCTCGAAACGATGCATTGCAGCCAATTTCACTTGGTTTTGGATTTCTTTCATAGAGTCGAACACGGTGAAAATTGGGCTTGCGGAACAGTTGAGTTTTTCGCGCAAGCTGTTTGCAGTCAACGCTTCCACTCCGTTTTCAGACGTGATTTGCAATGCTGCTTCGACAATTTCTTCTTTGGAAAATTTGGGTTTCGGGGGCATGTTTACTCCTTTTGCGAATGCTCGTTCTAGAACGACCATTCTAGATAATACCAAGATTATACCACTTTTTTAACTACAGTCAAGGCATACGGATAAAATTTTTCGAAAATTTTCAGCAAGTTAGTAAAAATGGATATATACGCTATTCAAACGCGCACGACTGCTTTCCAACAAAACGTTGCCACATCCGAACAAAAAAAACACACGGCGTTGCGTTTAGCAGCGTCGTGTGCTGAAAATAGCGGTTTTTTTGTTGGTTTGAATACGTTAGAAAAATAGAGTGGCACAAGTTTAAGTTCGCCGTTGTTTGAATAACTATACAAGCTTCATTTGTGCCTTGCTCCACGAATCTCAATATTTACAAAATGCACTTGACCAAACTCGGCAAACTGCAAATCGGTGTCTAAACAAATTATGTTACGCTTTTGCTTGCAATTGCTGTTTTGAAAATTGCAAAGTGTACAAATTGTAGTAACGACCTTTATTTTTGAGCAGTTGATCGTGGTTGCCTTGCTCCACTATCTCGCCATGCGAAAGCACAATGATGTTATCGGCATGTTGAATGGTGGATAATCTGTGAGCAACCATTATCATGGTGCCTACGTTCATCATTTTGGAAAGAGAATCTTGAATCAAAATTTCCGTTTCCGTGTCGATATTGGCCGTGGCTTCGTCCAAAATCATCACTTCGGGTTTGTGAATGATTGTGCGGGCAAAAGACAGCAACTGGCGTTGGCCGGCCGAGAAGTTGTTGCCGCGTTCGCGCACTTCTTCGTCCAAGCCGTCGGAAAGTTTGGCGATGAACTTGTCTGCATTGACGTAGCGGCAAGCTTCCTCCACTTCCTCGTCGGAAAAGTCTTCTCGCAAGGTTATGTTGCTACGAATGGTTCCTGCAAACAAGAAAACGTCTTGCAACATTTGACCGAAATGTTTGCGCAAGGAACTGATTTTTATTTTTCTGATATCCACGCCGTCCAGCAAAATTTGACCTTTTTGAATGTCGTAGTTGCGGCACAGTAACGACAAAATGGTTGTTTTGCCACTACCTGTTGCGCCGACAAATGCAACAGTCTGTTTTGCCTTGATGTGGAAACTGACGTCTTTCAGCACCCATTCGCCTTCGTTATAGGCAAACCAAACGTTTTTGAATTCGATGTCGCCCTGAACGTTTTCCAATTCTACGGCGTCTTCGTCATCCACGACGTCGGGCTGAATATCCATTATCGTGAATATTTTTTCCGCAGAAGCAAACGCCGATTGCAAACGATGGAACTGTTCGGCCAAACTTTGAATGGGGTTGAAGAAACGGGAAATGTACATGTAGAACGCAACGATAATATCTGCCGTTATTGTTTGTCCCAGAAATTCCCAACCATCCATATAGCCTTTACAGCCCAAGAAAAACAAGCACAACACCGAAGAAATGTACAACATGTACACCGACGGACGGAAAATACCGAACACAAAAACTTGTTCTTTCTGCGCTTGATACAACTTGTCGCACTTTGCATTGAATTCTTCCGTTTTGCGATCTTGACGATTGAAAATTTGAATAATCTTCATACCGCTGAGATTTTCCGAAAGGAAAGTGTTGACATCGGTGAAACCGTCTTTCACTTTGCGGAATGCCCGCCTTGAAAACTTACGGAACATGATTGTGAACAACACCACAAAGGGAACAAAGCACAGAACCATCAACGTGAACAAGTAGTTGATGCAGAGCATTGCCACCAAAACGCCCACTATCACAAAACAATTTTGCACCAAATTCACAAGCATGCCCGTGAACATCATGGAAATTGTGCCCGTATCGTTTGTGACGCGAGTTACAAGTTTACCGACAGGAATTTGCGACAGCTGCGCATGGGAAAGACTTTCGATGTGGCTGAACACGTCTTCTCGAAGTTGAGAAACTATCTTTTGACCGGTTTTTTGCAACAATATCGATTGAGTGTAGCTACATGCCAAAGACACAATCAAAATGCTTGCGTATATCCCGACTTTCAAAAACAGTTCAACAAGTTCGAAATCGTCTTTTACCAAATTTTCGATATCGGAAACCAGCAACGGTGCTACGATACTGTATGCAATGGAAAACAGCATCAAAAAGCCAACCAATACAAAAGTTTTGACATACGGCTTGGCATAGACAAGCAAACGTTTGAACAATTCGCCGTCCTTCATTTTTCTGTCGAAGCCCATTGCTTCTTTTTTGTCTTTTACGGTGGCATACACCAAAATCAACACGGCGGAAAACACGCCGATGATGCTGCCGACTATCAAAAGAGGAAGATACTCATACATTGGTCCACTCCTCCTTTTCTTCTTCCAATTTTTGCAACTCGACCATCGTCTTGTATTCCGGGCAAGTTGCTACAAGTTGTTCGTGAGTGCCGAAACCAAGCACTTTGCCGTTATCCAAGCACAAAACTTTGTCCAAATTCTGCACGGACGAAACACGATGAGCAATCAAAATTGTTGTTTTGCCCTTACGATTTTCACTGAGGTTGTTCAAAATCACCTTTTCGGTGTCGGTGTCGACAGCAGAAACGGAATCGTCCAAAATAAGCACGGAGGAATCCCTCATCAAAGCGCGAGCAATCGAAATGCGTTGTTTTTGACCGCCGGAAACGGTGACGCCGCGTTCTCCCAACACCGTTTGATACCCGTTGTGAAATTCCGCGATATTTTCGTGCACGTCGGCAAGTTTTGCAACATCGACAATCTGTTCGTCGTTGAATTCGTCCACGCCGAAAGCAATATTGTTGGATATTGTGTCGCCAAAAAGATAGTTATCTTGCGGAACATATGCACAAAAACTGCGCAAACTGTCGATTTTGACGTCGTTGACGTCTTGACCGTCCACAAACAACATACCTCGGGGAATGTTGTAGCAACGCAAAATCAAATCGGCCAAAGTGGTTTTGCCACTGCCAGTTTTGCCGATAATACCTATTCTTTCGCCGGCATTAACCTTGAAAGAAACATCAGACAATGCGTCGTAGTCGCCGTCGGGATAACGGAAAGTGAGATGATTGAATTCGATATCTCCGCGCAAGGATTGCAATTCCTGCGCACCTTCATCGTCTTTTACCTCGTTCTCGGCATCCAACAATTCCGAAACGCGTTTCAGTGATGCTTTTCCTCGTGAAGACAAATCGATAAGTTCCGTGATGGACATCACCGGCCAAACAATTGCGTTGAAGTAGCCGATGAACTCCATAAGTTCGCCTGCATCAAACACTTTTTGATACACCAAGTAGCCGCCGTAGCCCAAAATTACGCATATGACCGATTCTACAAACAGTGTGACAGTGATGTTGAGCAACACGCTTATTTTTGTATACTCGACATTGGCTTTTTCGTTCTTTTTGTTCAAACGACGAAAAGCAAGCAATTCTTTGAATTCCTTGACGAACGCTTTTACCACGGCTATGCCGGAAAAGTTTTCCTGCGAAAAATCCGAAAGTTCGGAAAATGCCTCTTGACGAGCGTCCCACTTTTTTGTGATGTATTTGCCGACGATAACGCCGATTGCAACCATGAATGCCATGGGAATCATTGCATAAAGGGCCAACTTCCAATCCATTCGAATCATTTTGTACAACGACATGGACCCAAGTGCCAACGAATCGCACAACATCATCACGCCCCAGCCAAAGGCTTCGTTCAAAGTGTCGAGATCGTTTGTGAACAACGACATCATGTTGCCCACCTTGTTGCGCTGATAGAACTGCAACGGCAACGTTTTGCAATGAGAAAACATTTCTTCACGCAAATGCTTTTCCACACGCACGCCGGGAATAAAAAAGCACACACGCCACAAAAATCTGCCGATAACCATGACAATGATAACAGCGAACATGGGAATGCAAATTTCACTCCATAACACGTCTTTGTCGAAAGGTACCACTGCTCCGTCCACTTCTACAACACCTTTGTTCAATCCGCTGATTATCATTCCGTAGATTTCCGGAATTTTCAACTGAAAATAGTCGACGGCAACAAGTGCGCAAAGCCCCAAGAACAGCAGCCAAGAGTAGCGCAAATAATATTTGTTTATGTGTTTGCCGAAAACCATTCTGACACCCCTCTTAAATGCTTGAATACATCTTAAAATTTTACAACATTTGATATTTTTTGGCAAACGATTTCCGCGAATGCCAAACGACAAAAAAATGACCGAATGCCAACCGAAAAATCGGCACTCGGCCAAGGATTTTTGAATTTGAATTGTTTTAAACCACCATTATTTCCGTTTCGGTTGTTTTTGAACAATTGACAACAAAAGTCCATTAGTTTTTGCAAAAACGCGAAAAAAATTTTGCACTAAGGCAGTAAACGAAAATTGTCAAAGCCGGAAGAACAACGTTTTGCATCTTTTACACTGCTACACACGCCCAAAATAAACGGCAAGTTTTTGCTTTAACAAAAAAGCAACCTCTTTTTGAGGTTGCCTTGTTGCAATTAGTTTTGTCCTTTAACTCTTGCAGCTTTACCGGTGCGTTCACGCAAATAGTAGAGTTTTGCGCGTTTTACCTTTGCAGCTTTTCTTACAACGACAATACTTTCGATTTTGGGGCTGTGAAGAGGGAATGTTCTTTCCACGCCGATACCGGACGAAATACGTCTTACCGTGAAAGTTTCGCGAAGACCGCCGTGCTTACGTGCGATAACGATTCCTTCGTAGGCTTGGATTCTTTCCTTGTTACCTTCGATAACTTTGAAGTTAACTCTTACCGTGTCCCCAACGTTGAAGTTGGCAACTTCTCTCAAAGATTCTGCTTCGATTGTCTTGATGATGTCCATTTGACTTTTCCTCCAAAAAATTTTGTTAACTAAGCGTTCATACACCATAAAAGTCAGAGGACCGCCCGAAGTCACTAGTGTATTTTAGCATAACACTGTCTTTTTTGCAACTGTTTTGCACCACATTTTTATGACAAAATAAGCCGTGTTCATTTTGAAAAAACATGGTGAAAAATGGCGGCAAACTGCTGCCGTAACTGTTTCGACGACCTACCGCAATCAAACTGTCGAACGCACGATAAGTGCCGATTGCAACAAGGCCATTCCCACAAAAAACCGCCGAAATTGGCCGCAAAACGGCAAAATCGGCGGATAAATTGCTATTATGTCTGTGATAGTACACTACATTCTGCGCAAGAAAGCAAAACTAGACGCGAAAAGCGTCCTTCAATACGGTGACAGTTTCACCGACCACTTCCACAACGTCAAAACGCACGGGTGTGCCGTATAGTTTGTTTTTTGACAACCAATATTTTGCGCAAACGACAATTGTTTTCTGCTTTTCCGGAGTGACGGCTTCCCGCGGCAAGCCGAAGTGATCGTTGTTTCTGCGTTTGACTTCCAGAAAAACAATGAATTTACCGTCTTTTGCAATAACATCGATTTCTCCGTGCGGAGCAGTAAAATTGCGCTCCAAAATTTTGTAGCCGTGTTTTGCCAAATATTTAACGGCGAAGTCTTCGCCTTTTGCCCCGACTTGTCTGGTGTTCATACTTCAACAAAATGACCTATGAAAGATTTGCGATGAATGGGGCACGGACCATACTGTTTGAGCAAGCGAATATGTTCCGCGGTGCCATACCCTTTGTGCTTGGCAAAAGCATATTGCGGATACTGTTTGTCGTACTCTTGCATCAATCTGTCACGAGTGACTTTTGCCACAATACTTGCCGCCGCTATACTATAAGAGAGAGCATCTCCGTGTACGATAGACTCGGTGGGAACGTTAGTTTGCAATTTGACTGCATCGATCAGCACCACGTCTACGTTTTTGAATCCGTCGATGCATTGCAACATTCCCTTTTTGGTTGCATTCAAAATGTTGAGTTTGTCAATTTCTTCACAATCGATAACTGCCACCTGAACGTCCAATGCCGTTGCCATTATTTTGTCAAACA
Source organism: uncultured Oscillospiraceae bacterium (assembly GCA_964598315.1). Classification (GTDB taxonomy): domain Bacteria; phylum Bacillota; class Clostridia; order Christensenellales; family CAG-314; genus Fimimonas. The sequence continues at coordinate 31,837 of CAZRBI010000013.1, read as the reverse complement.
AGACGTCACGCTTTTTTGCCGAAAGTTTTTTGCTGTCGTTGATGCCATCGATTATTTGATCTTGATTTAGCGGCATCACAACGCCTGCCACCACCACCGGCCCGGCAAGCGGACCGCGTCCGGCCTCGTCGATTCCGGCAATAAATTTTGCGCCTCGAGATTGCGCTTTCGTTTCGTATTCAAACATAACCTAGTCCTTCATGTCGTCGGGCAAATCCAACGTTATTCTGCCAAGTTTTCCTTTGCGGAAATCATCCAAAATTGCCTTTGCGCAACGTTCGTCGTCGATATCTCCGCCACGCAACAAAAAGCCGCGTTTTTGAGCAATACTATTGAAAATTTGCGCACTTTCGGTGTCGGCATCGACATCGATTTTGTACCGTTCGCGAAGTGCTTCGGGATATTTCTCCGTTAGCACTTTCAACAAGTTGAAGGAAATTTCCAACAAGTCCACTACGTCGTCCTTGATACTGCCGATAAAGCACAGTTCAAACGCCAACCGTTCATCGTCGAATTTGGGCCACAAAGTGCCGGGCGTATCCAACAATTCCAATCCGTTTTTGAGGCGAACCCACTGCTTGCCCTTGGTGACACCGGGCTTATCGCCCGTAACGACCGTTTTGCGCCCCGAAAGACAATTTATGAGCGTTGACTTTCCACAATTCGGAACGCCCAAAATCATGCAACGTACGGGCTTAAACACGCCTTTTTTTTGGTTTTTTTCGCGAATTTGTGCGGTGGCCGATTCGAAAGCTGCAGTTATTTTCGTTGCCTCTGCCGAAGCTGTTGCCGTCACCTTGACGAAATTTTCCCCGTGTGACTTGAAATAGCTGCACCAGGCATCGACCTTGGACGCATCGGCAAGATCACACTTGTTCAAAATGAAAACGCAGGGTTTGTTGCCCACTATCTTTTGAAAAGACGGATTGAAACACGCCAAAGGAGCGCGCGCATCCAACACATAGCCGACGGCATCAACCACTTTTGCGTTTTCTTCCATCATTCTGAGGGCTTTTGTCATATGCCCCGGGAACCATTGTACACTCATCTGTTTCTCCGATATTTGCTAGTTGTCCCTGTTCAACAAATCGGGACGATTCTTTTTTGTTATTTCCAACGATTGCTGTTTGCGCCACTCGTTGACTTTTTCGTGGTTGCCAGAAACAAGCACTTCGGGAACTTTAAGCCCCAAAAAGTCTTGAGGACGGGTGTACTGCGGATACTCCAACAACGGCTGCGAAAAAGATTCGTCGACGGTGCTTTCCGCGTTACCCAAAACGTCGGGAACGTAGCGCAAAACACTGTCGATAACCACCATTGCCGCCAGCTCGCCGCCGGACAACACGTAGTCACCTATCGAAAGTTCTTGGTCGATATCCAAATCCAACACGCGCTGATCGATACCCTCGTAGTGACCGCACAAAAGCAAAAGATTGCTTTCCGTCGACAATTCTTTAACTATCGATTGAGTGAGTGTTTTTCCTCTGGGCGAAAGATAGATACGTTTAGCTTGGTGATCGGGGTCCACCGCGACAATACAATCGTGAATGGGTTGCGGCGTCATAACCATGCCGGCGCCGCCGCCAAAGGGCGAATCGTCGCACTTTTTGTGTTTATCCGCAGAATAGTCGCGAATGTTGTGACACTGCAATTGAAACAACCCTTTTTCTTTGGCTTTTCCTATCAGTGAACTGTCCAAGGCCACGAACATTTCCGGGAAAAGGGTCAGTACGTCAATCTTCATCGGTGACAGACACCTCCTCAAAACGTTTTGCATCCAACAAAATTTTCTTGTCCTCAATGCTGACAGACAACAACAAATCTTTCAATGCAGGAAAAGATATTTCACATTTTTCCCCTTGACAAACGTACACGTCCGCCGCACCGTACTGCAAAACGTCCGTTACTTCGCCAACCGTCACACCATTGTCCAAAACAACGCGGCAACCGATGATATCTTGCACGAAAAATCTGTCATTTTGAAGATGAACGTCGGATTTTTCGCAAAAAACGTCCCAACCGCGATAAGTTTCGGCAACGTTTCTGTCTGCAATATTTTCCAATTGAACAAAAACAAAAGTTCCGTCCGTTCGAATTTTCACGACGGAATGGGGATTGTTGCCCAAATATAGCTTTTTGATGCCGACAAGCATTTGCGGGCTGTCCAAAAAGCAGGAAAGTTTCAATTCTCCCCTGATGCCCTGTGCTTTTAGCACTTGCCCTACTTTTAGTTTCATAATAGTTACCGAATTCAAATAAAACAAAACAGCCGCAAGAAAACTTGTGGCTGTGTTTTCGATTGCCACAATCTGCGTCAACCGATACTAGTCGTCTACAATTTCGATGTTATATCTTTTGCCCTGTTTCGCGCCGACGGCCTTTGCCAACGTGCGAATGGACATTGCGATTTTTCCTTGCTTGCCGATCACTTTGCCGATATCACTTTCTGCCACACGAATAGTGATGGTTTCCACTTCGGCGCCGTTATCGGAAGTCACGTTGACGGCATTTGCGTCGTCAACGAGTTGATCTACAACGTACTTGACAAGTTCAATCATGCTACACACCTACTACTTGGACTTTCTGGGCTCCAAAACGTTTTTGCGAACAAGAAGCGTGCGAACGGTTTCGGTGGGTTGAACGCCGTTGTCGATCCATTTCTTTGCTTTTTCAACGTCGAGGTTAAGTTCTTCGTTCAAAGGATTGTAGGTGCCTACAAGGTCTACATATTGTCCGTCACGAGCCTTGTGAGAATCGATTACCACTACGCGATAGAAAGGACTTTTTTTGTCTCCCATTCTTGTCAATCTCATTTTTACTGCCATTTTAGTTTTCCTCCAAATTGTATTTTTTGTTTGATATCGTTTGCGGTTTTGCCGCGAATCGTCGTTTTAGAAAGGCAAACGCTTGGATTTTGCCATTTTTTTCATCATATCTCGCGTTTGTTCGAATTGTTTTATCAATCTGTTGACGTCTTGTACTTGTGTGCCCGAGCCGGATGCGATACGCTTTCTGCGCGAATAGTTCAAAATTTTGGGATTTGAACGTTCTTCTGCCGTCATGGAAAGGATGATTGATTTGTTACGCTTCAACTGCGCTTCGTCCACTTTTTTGTCTCCCAATTTCAACCTGCCGGCGCCGGGGATCATGTCTACAAGGCTGTTCAAATCGCCCATTTTCGAAACTTGTTCGAATTGTTCCAAATAGTCGTTCAAATCGAACGAAGCATCTTTGATTTTCTTGGCAAGTTTCAACGCTTGTTCTTCGTCGATAGCCGTTTGCGCCTTTTCGATCAACGTCAGCACGTCGCCCATGCCCAAAATGCGGGAAGCCATTCTGTCCGGATAGAAAGGTTCGATATCTTCCGGCTTTTCGCCCGTGCCGCAGAATTTGATGGGTTTGCCGGTGACTGCCTTTATCGAAAGGGTGGCACCGCCGCGAGTGTCGCCGTCCAACTTTGTCATGATGACGCCACTGATGTTCAATGCCTCGTCGAACGTTTTTGCAACCGTCACCGCGTCTTGGCCCGTCATACTGTCCACAACAAGCAAAGTTTCGAACACGTTGACGGCCTTTTTGATGGATTTCAATTCGTCCATCAACTCTTCGTTGATATGCAAACGTCCTGCAGTGTCGATTATCACCGTGTCGTAGCCGTTTTTCTCGGCAAACTTAACGCCCTCTTCGGCAATTTTGGTAGGATTGCCTTGTCCCATTTGGAAAAAGCCTGCTTTCACCTTGTTGGCAACAATTTCCAACTGTTTGATTGCCGCCGGACGATAGACGTCGTCGGCCACCAAAAGCACTTTTTTGCCTTGTTTTTGCAAATGCAAGGCAAGTTTGCCGCACATTGTGGTTTTGCCTGCACCTTGCAAGCCACACATCATGATGATTGTCGGCAGTTTGGGCGAAACGCCCAGTTTGCTTTGAGTTGTGCCCAACAACTGAATGAGTTGTTCGTTGACGATTTTCACAACTTGTTGGCCCGGAGTCAAACTCTTCAAAATTTCTTCGCCCACCGCTTTTTCCGTTACGGCAGCAATGAAATCTTTTGCGACGGTGTAGTTTACGTCGGCTTCCAACAAAGCAACACGCACTTCACGCATGGCTTGTTTGATTTCCAACTCCGTCAGCGCACCGCGGTTTTTCAGCTTGGAAAACACGTGATTCATTCTGTCTGTTAGATTTTGAAACGCAGCCAAAGCACACTACTCCTTTTCAACAAAATTTTGAACCAATTGCACAACGGACTTCTCGTCCGATTGTTGCAAGGCCGAACGCAAATCGTGAATCAACTCCGCAAGATGCAAGTTCTCTTCGAACTTGGAAAGCGTGGCTTCCGATTTTGCAATGGCATCGTGCACGCCTTGCCGTGAAATGCCGTGTTCGGCGGCAATTTCCGAAAGAGTGCAATCACAATCGCAATACATGGCAACAACGTCACGCTGTTTTTGCGTGAGCAAACTTCCGTAGGTGGAAAGCAATTCCGACAATTGAAGTTTGGTCAACGCCATAGCACGCCTCCGTGTGTTGCATGATGTAAAGCAAATTTACTTTACAAACAGCATTTTACATTAACAAAAAAACAAAGTCAAGCGTTTTGCATCAATCAAACGAAATTCTCGAAAAATTTCCTTGACTCGCCGCCTGACTTTGTTTGTTTTTCAAAACGTGATGTTTTCAGTCTTTAACTGCTTCGCCGTCGACAAATTCGCCTTCCCAACTGCTGCCGTCGGCAGAGTACTTGATGCCGTGTCCGTGCCTTTTGCCATTTTGCCAATCGCCTTCGTACCTACTTCCGTCGGCATAGTAGCGCACGCCATATCCGTGGAAATTGTTGTTTAAAAATTCGCCGTCGTGCTTATCTCCGTCGGGCCAGGTGCCCACGCCGTGGCCGGTTCTTTGGTCATCTTGCCACTCGCCGTCGTACTTAGTGCCGTTAGCCCAAGTGTGAACACCGTGTCCGTGCCTTTTGCCGTTTTTCCACTCTCCGACATAGTTTCCGCCATCAGCCCATGTGCACACGCCGTGGCCGGTTCTTTGGTCATCTTGCCACTCGCCGTCGTACTTAGTGCCGTTGGCCCACGTAAAAACGCCGTGGCCCTGAAAACTGCCGTTTACAAATTCCCCTTCGTACTTGTTGCCGTTGGGAAACGTGAGAACGCCGTAGCCGTTCCGCATATCGTCTTGCCACTCGCCTTCGTACCTACAACCGTCGATATAGTGGCACACTCCATGGCCTTGAAACTTGCTGTTTACGAATTCCCCTTCGTACTTGGCACCGTTAGCCCAGGTGTAGACACCGCGGCCATTAAACTTGTCGCTTTGGAATTCCCCTTCGTACTTGTTGCCGTTGTCAATTGTAAGCACACCATGTCCCTGCATACGTCCGTTCACAAATTCACCTTCGTATTTGCTGCCATCGGCATAGTAGAACACTCCACAGCCATGAAATTTGTCGCTTTGGAATTCCCCTTCGTATTTGTTCCCGCTGGGAAACGTGAGAACGCCGCGACCTACTCTTTTGCCATTTTGCCATTCACCTTCGTACTTGCTGCCGTCGATATAGTAGCGCACACCTTGGCCTTGGAAATCGCCGTCTACAAATTCACCTTCGTACTTGGAACCATTAGACCAAGTGAAGACACCACGGCCATGAAACTTGTCACTTTGGAATTCACCTTCGTACTTGGCACCGTCAGACCAAGTGTAGACACCACGGCCGTGTTTCAAATCGTCTTTCCATTCGCCCTCGTACTTATCGCCGTTAGCCCAAGTTAAAACACCATGGCCGTTTCTTTCGTCATCTTTCCAGTCACCGTCGTACTTACTATCGTCGATATAATAACGCACACCACGGCCTTGGAAATTGCCGTCTACAAATTCCCCTTCGTACTTGGCACCGTCAGACCAAGTGTAGACACCACGGCCGTGTTTCAAATCGTCTTTCCATTCGCCCTCGTACTTATCGCCGTTAGCCCAAGTGTGAACACCGCGTCCGTGCCTTTTGTCGTTTTTCCACTCGCCGACATAGTTTCCGCCATCAGCCCACGTGCGCACGCCGTGGCCCTGAAAACTGCCGTTTACAAATTCCCCTTCGTACTTGTCGCCGTCAGCCCAGGTGAGGACGCCGTGACCATAAAAATCACCATCTTTGAACTCACCTTCGTACTTGTTGCCACTATAGTAGAAAATGCCGTGACCGTTTATTTGGTCAGCTTTCCAATCACCTTCGTACTTGTTGCCGTTTGCCCAGGTGTAGACACCACGGCCGTGCCTTTCGCCGTCCACCCATTGGCCATCGTACTTACCACCGTCAGCAGAAGTGAAGACACCACGGCCATGTTTCAAATCGTCTTTCCAATCGCCCTCGTACTTATCTCCGTCAGCCCAAATGAAGACACCACGGCCTTGCCTTTCGCCGTTCACCCATTGGCCATAGTACTTATCACCGTTTGTCCACGCAAAAACGCCGTGGCCGGTTCTTGCGTCATCTTTCCAGTCGCCGTCGTACCAGTCGCCGCTAGCCCAAGTGAAGACCCCGTGACCGTTCATTTTGCTGTTTTCCCATTGGCCATTGTACTTGTTGCCGTTAGCCCAAGTATAGACACCACGGCCTTGCCTTTCGCCGTTCACCCATTGGCCATCGTACGTATCGCCGTCATTCCAAGTGTAGACACCATAACCATGCATAGTGTCGTCATATTTCACTTGTCCTTCGTAGTGTCCGTTCTCGAAAAATAACATTGCCATACAAAACCTCCCGACAGCCATAGTATTGTTTGATTTCAGTATACAGCAATGTGACAACTATGTCAAGGCACAAAAAACGAAAACAAACGAAAAAACAAAAAGACACGGCTTATCGGCCGTGCCCTTGTTGGTAGAAAAATCTTTGTGCGATGCACAAAAGTAGGTTTTGATTTTTCACGTTTTTGAACGTTGCAAAGTTGTCTTTTTGAAAAAATCGAACACCGGGAAAACACTTGCGTTCGGCTACGCACGACGCAAAAAACGTCGAAGGACAACATCAAATATGTGTTACGTTGCACGCTTTTTTCGATACGTATAGCTAAAAATGCATCTAGGCCAGCTTTAGCAATTCAGCCAAACTTACCAGAGGCACGAAACTGTGTGAGACGTAGTTTTGGCACAAGTACAACGCTTCTTTCAATGTGTCGACGGTGAAATTGAGATTTTTCAATTTTGAATAGGCAATGCCGTCCAACATATTGCAACACGAAATGACTTTGGGGCTTATCTGTTGGGAATGAATGGTTCTGCACACATCGCAAACCACACCGCCGCGTTCGATATCCAAGTACAACGTCGTGTGCTTTGCGCCACATGACGAGCAGCTGTCAAAACCCAATTTGAAGCCGTCGGCATCGAGAAAATCCAAAATAAATTTGAGTGCAACGAGCAACGGTTGCACACCGGACGACAACTGCTCCAACGCACGCAACAAAAGAACAAACAATTCCGGATCGGTTTGCCCTTCTTCCGTGTAGTTCAAAAAACATTCCGCAACAACACATGCCGCATAGTAGGCGACGATGTCTTCGCGCACTGAATAGAAACTTTCCAATTGCTCACAAGTTTTCAAAGTGTATCGTCCGCCCGTTTCGGCCAGGTCGTACTGTCCGAAACAAAACTGATCGCACGCATATTTCAACTTTGCACTACCCTTGCGAACGCCTTTTGCGTGAACGGAAATTTTGCCGTACTCCAACGAGTACAGCAAAACCAATTTATCGTTTTCCTTGTAGTCGGTGGATCTCAGCGCCACCGCTTTCGTCGTCACGTCCATCGCGCAATTCCTTGTACAACTCGTAGTAGGCAATTTTGCCTGTTTTTTCAAAAAGATTCCACACCAAATTTTTCAACGTTCTCACCTCGCATATAGTGTGAGCAAGCAAGGTGAGTCCTATTCCGACAATTATCTGCTAGTGTAGCCCAACTCGTTCAAAACACTTGGATTGTTGCGCCAATCTTCCTTGACTTTGACCCAAAGAGTCAAAAATACGCGCGCTTCCAACAGTTTTTCGATACTTTCACGAGCGTGAATGCCTATTTCTTTGATCATCGCGCCGTGTTTACCCAACACAATTGGTTTGTGCGACGCTTTTTCCACCAAAACGGTGGCATCGATATCCCACGAACCGTTTTCGTACTGCATTTTATTGAGTTGCACGCCTACTCCGTGAGGAACTTCGTTTTCGCAACCCAACAACACCTTTTCGCGAATGATTTCGCACACCAAATAGCGTTGACTTCTGTCCGTTACGTCGTCCTCTTCAAAATAGACTTCCGTGCCGGTCAGATACTTTTTGAGTGCCGATTTCAATTCTTCCACGCCGCGGTTGCGTTTTGCAGAAACACAATAAACTTCCGCAATACCCTCGATTTCGTTGAGTTTGGCCAGTTGCGGCATGAGTTTTTCCGGCTGAACGATATCGATTTTGGTGACAACAACGACTATCGGAGCCGATTGCTTTTTATACTTGGCAATTTGAGCAAGTTCTCTTTCGGAAATTCCGTCGTGTCCGTCGATGACCACCAATATGCAATCCACGTCGGTGACGGCATTGTCGATGCTTCTGAGCATATAGTCGCCCAGGGCATTTTTACTCTGCAAAAATCCCGGAGTATCGACAAATACAATTTGACTGTCCTCGTCCGTCCAAATGCCCATGATGCTATCGCGCGTGGTTTGAGGTTTGGGGGAAACAATGGATATTTTTTGTTTGATAAGTGCGTTCAACAACGTCGATTTTCCGGCGTTTGCCAAACCGACGATGGCGATAAATCCTGTTTTTTTCATATTTTACTCTCTTGTCACGCCGGCTTCTTGCAAAATTGCTTTTTGCAACGACGTCATCTGTTCTTCATCGTCTTTTTCTTCGTGGTCGTACCCCAACAAATGCAACAATCCGTGCAAGGACAAAAAACACATTTCGCGTTTCAAACTGTGGCCGTATTCTTCTGCCTGTTGCTTTGCACGGTCCAAGCAAATGATGATGTCGCCGAGGTTCAATCTTTTTGTTTCGGGGTTGATACTGTCCAACGCAAAAGCAGACAAATCCACCACTTCACGGTTGACGTTGGCAACAGGGAAAGACAACACGTCGGTGACGGCATCAACGTTGCGATACTGTTTGTTAAGTTCTTGAATTTCTTCCGGGGAAACGACGGACAGCGACATTTCCAGCTTGTCCGACGGCTGTCCCAAGTGCTTCAAAGCTTTTTCCAAAACTCTTTTGATTTCAAATTTTTTAAGTCCTACATTTGTGAAGAAAATTTTCATTTGTCACCTTCCAATTTCACTTCGGGATACTTCACTCTTTGATGACGAATGCCCGAATAGGTTGTTATGATTGTGCTTTTGATGACGTCCAACTCTTTCATTGTGATGTCGCAGTTGGAAAATTGTTCGAATGCAATACGTTCGTCCACGATTCCGTCCACTATCTCTTCCGCCTTGGATTTGTCGCCGCTAGAGCGCAAAGCCGCTTCGGTTGCGTCACAAATCATCAAAATTGCAGAGATTTTGTTGGTAGGTTTGGGACCGTCGTAGCAATAGCCGTCATAGGGAAGTTCGCCGTCAGTGTACTTTTTGGCTTTCAAATAGAAGTACTTCAACGGCATTGTGCCGTGATGTTCCATGATTGCCGCTTGCACTTCTTTGGGCAATCCGTATTCTTTGGCAATTGCCAACCCGTTGACCGTGTGCAACTTTATCATGTTGACGCTTGCCTCGGGAGTCATTGCATCGTGCGGGTTGGTTCCGCCCAATTGGTTTTCGGAAAAATAGGTGGGGTTGCGAATTTTGCCGATATCGTGATAGTAGGCTGCGGCCCGTGCCATAACGACACTTTGGCCGATTGCCATTGCACATGCTTCAACATATATTGCAACGCTCAAACTGTGATTGTAGGTGCCGGGAGCTTTTTCGAACAGTTTGCGCATTAGTTCGTTATCGCTGGAAGCAATTTCCGAAAAGCGGAACGCAGACGTGGTTTTGAAAATCTTTTCAGAAATGGGCACAAGCACGAACATCAACATCACGCCGATAAGCCCGCTTGCAAACGCACAACCCACTTTGATGCCGAAGTCGCGCAAATTCCAAGTGTCTTCAAACATCACGTAGCTTATTGCCGAGCAGCAAACAGACACCAATCCCAGCATAATGCCCACAACGACGTAGCGCAAACGGCGATAGTCTTTACCCAACACGAAGGAGGCAAAAACCATTTCGACAACGCCGCCGAAAAGCAAATAGAAGTAGCCTTCCGTTGCCACCGTTGCATCTGTTTGCCAGTTGATACTTTGCAGATAGTAGATCATGATGACGACAAAATTGGCAAAAAAGCCGCATTTGCCCGAAACTATCAATGAAAGAACCAACGAACATAGAGAAAACGGGACGATATACAACCCGAACGTTTCCCAAAAGTTGGCACATGAAATGGTAACGTAAGAAAACAGCATTGTTGCAAACATTGCAACCGTGTTGCGAACCTGTTCCATGGTTTTTCTGTCCGCAAAGTAGCAATACAATGCCAACGTAGCCAACAACATTGCCGTTGCCGACAGTTGCACTATGATTTTGGGACCACCGCCCATTGACACTTCTTGCCAATTTGGAACAATTGCCATGGCGGTGAAAAGCAAAAATGCCACTACGTAACAAGCAAGCACTTGCTTTCCCTTTATGACGCTCATTCGTTTTACTTTTGTCATTATTTTTCCTCATTATTTTCGTAGGCCTTGACTATCTGCTGCACCAGCGGATGTCTGACTACGTCTTTTTCCGAAAGTTTGATGATACCGATGTCGTTGATATCTTTCAAAATTCTTACGGCATGTTTCAACCCCGACGTGTGGCCGCTTGGCAAGTCCACTTGTGTGAGGTCCCCTGTTATTATCATTCTGCTGTTTTCGCCAAGCCTTGTTAAAAACATTTTGATTTGCTCTTTGGTTGTGTTCTGTGCTTCATCCAAAATGACGTAGGCGTTGGACAAGGTTCGACCTCTCATATACGCCAACGGGGCAATTTCGATTGTGCCGCGCTCCATCATTTTGGCAAAGCTGTCCACACCGAGCAACTCTTGCAATGCGTCGTACAGAGGACGCAAATAGGGATTGACTTTCTCTTGCAAATCGCCGGGCAGAAATCCCAACTTTTCGCCTGCTTCCACGGCGGGACGAGTGAGAATGATTTTTTCCACCTGTTTTTGCTTGTAGGCATTGACGGCGATTGCAACCGCAAGATAGGTTTTGCCCGTACCTGCCGGACCTATGCCGAAAGTGATTGTCTTTTTCTTCATCAAATCGACATACTTTTTTTGCCCGACGGTTTTGCTTTTTATAGGTTTGCCCTTGTTGGTGATTGCCACCACGTCGTACAACAACTCGTCCACTTCGTCCAGTTGTCCGTTCTTGGCACAACCGCACAAGTAGTTGACTCGACCGATATCCAAATTTTCGCCGGAATCGATGAAACCTTTGAGTTTGGACAACACGGCAAGCGCCCTTTCCACATCACGCTCGTCACCCATAAGATGACTTTGACCGTCTTGCATCACCACTTTTACGTCGAATGCATCGCAAATGGCCTTTATGTTTTCGTCAAAAGCCCCGAACAGACGGATCAATTCGTCCATGGATTCCACTTCTATTTTCCTTGTTACCGTAAGAATAGTCCTCCTAGTTTATTTGCGTTTCTCCGAATACGATTGCCGTTACGCCTTGATTTTCCACCTTAAAAACAACGTACTTTATTTGAAAAGTTGCTTGCTCGGTTGCCTGTTGCAACGCTTGCTTTTTCAGGTCGTCCAACCGTTCCGACAGTTGCGCCGACCTTGTGACATTTTGCGTTTCGTGATAGACAACACGTTCGACGTTGATGTTGAGCGGGAAAAGACTAACTGTTTCCCTTTCCGTTCGATAGGACGAAAAGGAAGGCTTTCGACCGTAGTTTTTGCCGAACAACCAAATGTCGTTGGCACAAAAAGTCCGCCCCGTATCCACCGTTTCGGTGACAGTTCCGTCAAATTCCGCAAAAGCGGAACAACTTTGCAGCAACACCACTTTGCCCAAGGCATAGACGTCTTCCGAAGTACCGTCGTTAAAAATACGTTGGCCGGATATAAGAACATCGCCTTTGTTGACGCTGTCACCCACGGCAACAATCGGTGTACCCTGTTCGCAAAACAACTCTACCACAACACCGCCGCACGAAGCGACTACGTCTCGCCGCGAATGCAAGTCCACAGGCGAATCGGCCTGCTTCTTTTTGACGACATTGACGTACAACGCACTGCCCTTTCGATGGACGACGGCATACATCGCATCCAATTTGACCGCCAACCGATTTTCCAAAACGTCGGCATCGAAACTACGGAGCGAACAGCCCTTTTGTACACCGAAACTTTGCAATGCCGAAGCTACTTCGCCTTCCGAATAGTCGCCGACAATTTGAATTTTCCAACAAAATTCGGAGGACACGGCCAAGACAATGAGGCCTACCGCAAGCAACGCAAACAGCACAAAATGTCGTTGAAAAATTTCCGAAAGACAGCTTGCGCCCAGTTTTCTTATTTCAACGACATTATAGCACTTTTCTTCGAGATATGCAACAATCTGCTTTGCAACGGTTGTATCCACCGTTATTTTGCATTTTGTTCCTTGCCTTTCAACGTCGAACAACATGTATTTTCGCGACAATTTGTTCAGTGTGCAACCGATGTTCAATCCGCAAAATACAATTTGCGTGCGAAAACTAGACATTTCTCACCGCGACAGATTGAATTTTTCCGACAACTACGGCAAAATGTTTTTCCAGACACTTTATTTTTAGGTCCGATCCGCACACTTCCAACACGTTTGAACGCAACGCAAAAGACACCTTTTGTTCAGAGTACACCTCGATTCCGCCATGGCCCTCAACAACGACAACGGAATTATCGAAAACGGAGTACTTGCATCCTGCGGCAGTTGTCAATTCCAAGCCGCAAATGTTTGCGATGCATTGTCGAAAAGATCTGTTCATAAGCACATTATATGCACAACGAAACAGCCTTTTGACCGATCAGAGAACTTTGTCCAACAATTCCGTTATCTCGTGCAATTTTTCTTTGGACATTTCGCCCTTGGAATTTTGAACGCAATGCAACACGTGTGCTTTCAAAATTTCCTTGTTGGCACGCGACAAAATTGCCTGACTGGACATGATCTGATTGGAGATATCTATGCAATATCTGTCATCTTCCACCATTTTGATGATTCCGTCCAATTGTCCGCGCGCGGTTGCAAGCAAATTTGTGATTTGTTTTTTATCTGCCTTCATAACACATTTCTCCCACGACAGAGCCTACAGCACCGCTACGGAAGTTACGGTGTAGTCTTGTGCTTCGACGGCCTGACGCAACGTTTCGGCCGATACGCTTTCGCAAGCGGTGACAACGGCTGTTTTGTTTTCCAAACTGACCTCAACGTCACTGACGCCGCTCACGTTTCTTAACGTTTTTTCCACTCTTGCGGTGCAATGTCCGCACATCATTCCTTCGATTGTCAATTGATACTTCATAACGTTTTCTCCTTTTTCTTTGTTATCTGTTGTGCATTGTCCGCAACGTTCGGACACGCTGTTTCCGCCGTTTAGCGGTTTGAAGAAGTTGAGGCGCAACGCATTGCCCACCACAAACAAACTGGAACAACTCATTGCGGCAGCACCTATCATGGGACTTAATTTCAAGGCCAGCGGAGTCATAAACAACACCCCTGCGGCCAATGGAATGCCTATCACGTTGTAGAAAAATGCCCAAAACAGGTTTTGTTTGATGTTATGCATGGTTTTCCTGCTGAGCGAAATGGCCGTGGCAACGTCTTGCAAATCGTTTTTCATCAAAACAACGTCGGCACTGTCCACCGCGATATCCGAACCGTTTGCAACGGCAAATCCGACGTCGGCACGCGTGAGCGCAGGCGCATCGTTTATGCCGTCACCGACCATTGCAGTGACACCGCTTTTCATAAGTTCCGCAACCTTTTGTTCCTTTTGATCGGGCAAAACTTCGGCAAAAAATTCGTCGATACCCACTTCTTTGCACACCGCTTTCGCTGCGGAATTGCTATCCCCCGTTAGGAGCACGACACCTACTCCCAGCGAATGCAACCGGCGAACGGCACTTTCGGAAGTGTTTTTGACCTTATCACCCACCCCGACAACACCGACAACCTTGCCGTCTGTCGCAACAAACAAACAAGTGAGTGCCTCGTTTGCATAGTCTTCCGATTGCTCAGAAAATGCTTCTTCCACGTTCATTTCCCGCATAAGTCGCAAATTGCCGATAGCATAGGAAACGCCGTCTACCGTTGCGACGACTCCGCGCCCCGTTAACGTTTGAAATTCCGTAGGCAACTTCATTGCTATGTTGTTTTGATTGCAATAAGTTACAATGGCTTTGCCCAAAGGATGCTCGCTTTGCTTTTCTATGCCACCGATTGTGGCAAAAAATTCCTCGGACGAGCCACTACAACAGAACTTTTTGACAACGGGAACGCCTTCGGTGACGGTACCGGTTTTATCCAACACCACTTGTTTGACAGCGGAAAGTTTTTCCAACACTTCTCCGTTTTTGAACAAAATTCCGTTCTGTGCTCCTTTGCCGGTTGCAACCATGATGGCAACCGGAGTGGCCAATCCCAATGCGCAAGGACAAGAAATGACCAGCACGGCAATGGCAAATTCCAATGCCACGGAAAACGGTTGACCGACACAAAGCCAAACAATCAATGTCACAAGAGAAATTGACATGACTATCGGCACGAAAATGCCGGCAATTTTATCTGCAAAACGCTGAATGGGAGCTTTTGATGCACCGGCATCTTCCACCAACGCAATTATTTGAGCAAGAACACTGCTTTCGCCGACATCAGTGACACGAACTTGCACGTAGCCGCCGACGTTGACAGTTCCGCCGACAACCTTGGCCCCCGTTTGCTTTTCCACAGGAAGACTTTCGCCGCTTATTGCACTTTCGTTGGCAAAACAACTGCCAGAAACGACAACACCGTCGGCCGGAAAGGACATTCCGCTTTTCACGGCAACAACGTTGCCTCTTACAAGCGTTTTGCTGTCCACTTGAACTTCTTGTCCGTCTTCCACAAGCAATGCCGTGTTGGGCACAAGTTTTTTCAACTTGGAAAGCGCATCGCCGGTTTTACGTTTTGAACGCCCCTCGAAATACTTGCCCAAATCCACAAGTGCCAAAATCATGGCGGAAGATTCAAAGTATAATTCGTGATGATACTTGGATACGGTTGCCATATCGCCGCGCCCCAAAGCGCTGCTCATGACAAACAGCGAAATTACGCCATACAGTGCTCCGGCAAAAGAACCGACTGCTATCAATGAATCCATGTTTGGCGAACCGCCGAACAAACGCTTGAATCCGACAATAAAATAGTTACGATTGACATACCACACTGCAAGGCATAACAACAGTTGCACCAGCGCAAACGACACGGCGTTTTCCGTGCCGTTCAAAAATTCCGGTAGCGGCAAGCCCACCATGTGTCCCATTGCAACGTACATCAAAACAACGCACAGGGCAAGAGAGAAAATCAAACGAAAAAGCCCGACAGAATTTGTGGGCTGGGCCTTTGAAACAACCGTTGCACCCGCAAGGCTTGCACCGTAGCCGCCCTTTGGGACGGCATCGATAATTTCCTTTTCCGAAAGTGCTTTTTCGTCGTACTCTACCGTCATGCTGTTGGACAACAAGCTGACTGCAACGGATTTTACTCCGTCCAGTTTTTTGACACTTTTTTCGACGTGAGCGGAACAGGCCGAACACGTCATCCCCGTTACATCAAATTTTTTCTTCATATCTACCTCTACCCCCCCCCACGGGGTGGGGGTACAATTGTATATTAACATAAGCATATGCAAATGTCAACACCAAAATTACCAACTTTACAAAACAGACTTTTTCGATTTTTCGAAAAATCATTTCGAACTTATAAATTATCGCCGTGCGCGCACGCAAAACCGTACAAAGCGCCGTTTTGACGACATTTTTCCGCACCGAACACACGTTTTGTACCGCTGCGCATCGGCTTTATTGGTACTCTGCAACCGACAATTGAAAACTATCCGACACCGAACAATACAATGATTTCACACAGTTTTAAGTTTTTTGTGCTAAACTGATTGAAGTTTGCGACCAAACTCCATTGAATACGTTTCAAATCATCGGGCATTTTGCCGAAAATATCGTATTTTTGTCGAACTGTTGACCAATAGCCCACATTTTGCTATAATTATTGTAGAGGAAAACTATGATTTGGATCACATTGATTAGCGTGATGATGACGGTGTGCTTGTATTTGACGGCAACACCTTCGCTTTGGCTGATTGCACTTGCAGTCAGTCCTCTTGTTTTGCTTTCGTTTTGGAAAAAAAGCACCCTGAAAAACGCTCAAAATGTTTTTTCGATAGTCTATGCACTGGCACTGGGGTGCATTGCAGTGCAAACGGCAAATAACGCACGCGCATCGGCCATGTTCTACGCCGACGTTGCTCCGCTAAAGTTTTTTTGCATCTACTTTGCAATGCAAACGTTTGTAGGCTACGTTTCTTCTGCCGTTATTTCGCGTATAACTCGCAGACCGTATGCGTGGTTTGCATTGGCTCTTACCGCTTCGATTGCACTTGCATGCATTCCGCAAACGACATCGGCAAATTGTGCCGTTTGTTTCGGATTGTCACTCACGGTGAACATCAGCGTTTTGATATCTTTGCAAATTCAAAACAGAAAACTAAAAGAAGCCGCAAAACTGCTTGAAGTAGAAAACGTCACACCGTTTTTGCTTTTGAGAAATTTGGCGTTTGTGCTTTTTGCAGTCAATTGTTTTGTTATTCCTACAAACGCGTTGTGTTCTCAAAACGGAATTTACACTGCGAACCTGTGTTCCGACATAGTTTGTGCCGTACTGATGACGGTTTTGACTTTCACCTACCTTAGGCAACCGCTCGACGACGTTGCCGAAAACAAAATCAAAACAATACACAACGACAACTTTGACGTTGAAACGACAAAACAACAACTTTACGACAGATTGTGCAACTATCAGAACTATCCGTTGGCTGCCTTTTTGAAAAAATTGTTTTCGCACGTTTTTCGTTGCAAATTTGTGGGAGCGGAAAAAATTACCGACGAAACGGCTTGCTTCGTTGCAAACCACTACGAAATTTACGGACCGTTCATTTGCGCACTGCACTTCCCCTACTCGTGCTGTATCTGGACGGAAGCGGCCATGACAAAAGAAGAAACCATTGCCAAGCAAATTCAAGGCGGTGTGGACGTACTGACAAAAAAATGGCTTATCGCACCCATTCGAAAAGCCATTCCGCGCATTGCCGCACGACCGCTTGCAAAATTTATCAACTTCACTCGTCCAATTCCCGTTTACCGTCTGCATCACGACAAAATCGACAAAATGTTTGAAGATAGCGTGACGGCATTGACAACCGGGGACAATTTGATTGTTTTTCCGGAAAAACCGCGCCTTGGCGCACACTACCAATCGGGTGGAATAGATCGTTTGCAAACCGGCTTTGTTGAAATTGCCGAACGCTACTACCAAGCAACCGGGAAAACTCTTGCATTCTACCCCCTTTACGTTGACAAAAAAGGCAACAAAATGACCGTAGGCGACAAAGTTACGTACAATCACGACTGCGAAAATCCTCGCGAAGAAAAAATGCGAGTTACGCAAGAACTTTACGACAGATTGAACGAAGCGGCTCAAAAGGGAAAAACCGTGAAAAAAAGAAAGAAAAAAAGTTGACATAGCCCCCTGACAATGCTAAACTGTGTATATTCAATATGCACAGTTTATTTTTGGAGGGAAAATATGCTTGAAGTGAAAAATTTGTGCAAGCACTACCCTGCCTTCCGGTTGAGCAACGTCAGTTTCTCGTTGCCGGATGGCGTAATTGCAGGGTTTATCGGTCAAAACGGCGCGGGAAAGTCCACCACTTTGAAATGCATTATGCGAGCAGTTGTTCCGGACAGCTGAGAAGTGCTTGTGGACGGAAAAGAAATGAAAGAATTCGAACGCGAAAACAAGCAGGCGATAAGTTTCACCTGTGGTGCATTCGATTACTACAGCAATTGCAAATTGCAAAAAATTGCCCGTGTCTACGCCACTTTTTACGACAATTGGGATCAAGACAAATTCCGAAGTTACTGCCAAAAGTTCCGTCTAGACACAAGCAAAAAAGTGAAAGAACTTTCTGCCGGAATGAAAGTTAAGTTCGCACTGGCATTGGCGATGTCTCACGATGCGAAAATATTCATTTTTGACGAGCCGACAAGTGGTTTGGACCCAATTGCTCGCGACGAATTGATAGACGTGTTCCGCGACATTGTGGAAGACGGCGACAAAAGCATTTTGTTTTCCACGCACATCACTGCCGACTTGGACAAATGTGCCGACTACGTGTTTTTTATCAAAAACGGAAAAATGCTGTTGAATTGCGGAAAAGACGAGTTGTTGGAAAGCCACGTTTTGATAAAAAGCGGCGGGCAATTGACGGACGACTTGAAAAGACGAATAGTTGCCGCAAAAACACACTCTTTCGGATTTACCGCACTTATAAAACGAGAACTGCTCCTTCCTACGGAGAACTTTGTGACGGAAAAACCCACATTGGACGACGTGATGATTTACTACAGCAAGGAGGCGGACTGATATGTTGAAACTTTTCAAAAAAGAGCTTGAATTGAACGTTCATCCGGCGCTTTACCTCTTTGCATTGTTCGGACTTATGGTGTTGATTCCCAACTATCCCTACATCGTGGCGGCAGGCTACATAGTGTTGCAAGTTTTCAACTACCTTATGGCAAGCAACCAAAACTTATCCATGCAGTTCACGGCGATGCTTCCCACAAAGCGCAGCGATATCGTGGGAGCGACGACTCTTGTTATAATACTGTTCGAACTGCTGAATTTTGTCGTGATTGCACTGTGTCTGTTGCCGTCGAAAATGCTTTTCCCCGACGGAAACATTGTGGGCCTGGACGCCAACTTAACGTTGCTGGGTGTTGTGCTTTTGTGCTTCGGCGCATTCAATTTGGTGTTTTTGCCCCACTACTTCAAAACTTGCTACAAAGTGGGTGTTCCCACACTGCTAGGGTTGCTTGCTTTTTTGGCGACGTATGCCGTGTGCGAAACACTTGTGCAGGTGATACCCGCACTGACCGCATCTTTGGACGGATATGCCCCTGCAACAGTCTGGGCACGTGCAATTGTTTTGGCTGTAGGCATTATCGCATTTTTAGGAGCCAACGTCTGCGCAATTAGAATTTCTGTGAAAAAATTTGAGAAAGTGAACTTATAAAATGAAACTTGCAATCAAAACTCGTAGCGAAACGCCCATCTACGAACAACTTTACAACCAAATAGTGTCTAACGTGATTGCAAAGGAAATCAAAGCTCACGAATGTTTGCCTTCCATAAGAGTTGTTGCAAGGGCGTTGGAAATAAGCGTTGTTCCCGTGAAGGCGGCATACGATCTGTTGGAACAAAACGGATACATCTACACCGTGCCGGGCAAAGGTTGCTTTGTTGCGGAATTATCGACGGAGCAAAAGAAAAACGACATTTCCAAAGAAAAAATGACGGAAGCCGTGCGTTTTTGCAAAGATATGGGCATGAATTGCGAAGAAGTGATTGAGTTGGTCAAAAGGTGCTTCGACGAATAGATCCTCTTTCAATTTTGCGCAACACGGAAAACACAAACAAACCAGCACAAAAGGCTGTTGCATCGAGCGACAGCCTTTTGTTTGTGTTAAAAACAAAATTTTTTAATAAAGGCTGAAAAAAAACGAGCACACAGGTCCTCTTGATGCATTTTGTTTGTCAACCCAAAAATTGCGCAAGGCCCCGGTGTCAATCGAAATTTTTCGATTCGATACTGTTTTGCGCAAGGCAAAACTTGACACAAAAATTTGCCATAAAACCAAAAAAAGAGGACCGTTTGCAAGTTTTTGCAACTTGCAACAGTCCCACAAAATTAATTTTTGAAAATTATTGCCAAGCACACAAACGGACAATCCTAGTAGGTGTCCACAAGTTTGTTTGCAAGCTTATACAAATCCATGTTGAAAGTTCTGCGAGCGGCAAGAGCTTCGACAATGTCTTCGTCGATGATTTCACTGCTGCGAATACCAACAACTCTGTTGGTTTTACCGTCCAACAAACATTGAACTGCGTGTGCAGCCATTCTTACACCAAGCAATCTGTCCTGAAAACTTGCATCGCCGCCACGTTGAATGTGACCTACTATCATGGGGCGAATGTTGATGCACGGAATGCGGTTTTCAATTTCTTTGTACAAAACTTCGGCTTTTCCTGCACCTTCGGCAACCACAATAATATTGTCTTTCTTGCCGTGTTCGATGTTGCGTTGCAAGTGTTCCACCACTTCGTCCAACGTGTAGGGAACTTCCGGAACCAAAATCATTTCGGCAGCACTTGTGATGCCTGCATAAAGAGCAATATCGCCACAGTTACGTCCCATAACTTCAACAACGCAGTTGCGGTCGTTGCAAGCCATTGTGTCGCGCAACATGGTGATTGTGTTCATAGCAACGTTGACGGCCGTATCGAACCCCAATGTGAAATCGGTGTAGGCAAGGTCGTTGTCGATTGTTCCGGGGATACCCATTGTTTGAATGCCGTACTCGGTAGAAAGCACTTTTGCACCTTGAAAACTGCCGTCTCCGCCAATTACCACAAGCCCCTCGATGCCATTGTCTCGCAACGTTTTCACTGCGGCAAGACGTCCTTCTTCCGTTTTCATTTCCGGGCAACGTGCCGTTTTCAAAATTGTTCCACCGCGATTGACGATATAATCCACGTCGGCAGGCGTCATTTTGCGAATTTTTCCTTCGATGAGCCCTTTATAGCCCAAATCTACACCAAACACTTCCAAACCGTGTTCTGTTGCGTATCTTACCGTTGCATACACTGCGGCATTCATTCCTTGTGCATCGCCGCCACTAGTCAACACTGCTATCTTTTTCATAGTTATTCTCCGTTTACTTATTACTTTTGTTTTGCTTATCCAATTCTACGTTGGAATTCTTTTTGAAAAATTGTCGCACCGTGCGTGCATGACGTCCGGCGTGCAACGCGTGCTTATTGTAGGTTAGCCCGAGTTTTTCGTACACGGGCAAATAGTTGTGTGCGCTTTTTACGAAATCGACGCTGTTGCTGCTCCAAGCACATTCCGCAAGTGCCAACAATCGTGGCAACAAGTTGAAAAACAATTTTTCTTCGGTAGCAACATATTCCGTCCACATTGCACCCTCGACGCCCAAAATGTTTTTGATGCAAGATTTTTTGACACCTTTCAGTGCGTTGAACTGGGCAGTCTTTCGAACCGGCGTCATTGCGTAGGGATAGTCGAAATACATGTAGAAAAACGGAGACATGATGACTTTTCTGCCGCTGTTTGCCTGGTGTACTCCGGAACGACGCGTGAAAGGTTTCCACACTTGGCTTACTATTTGTGCCGACGACGATTTTGTCACCCCGTCGTTCCAACAAATAACCGTTTTTCCCTTGGTTTCCAGATATTCACGGAACACTTCAACCATATAGGTTTGCAGTTGATCGTAGCTGTCCAACTTCAATTCAGCAAGTTTTTCGCGACACTTTTTGCAATTGCACCACCTATCTTTGGGCACTTCGTCGCCACCCAAATGCACGTACTGCCCCGTGAACACTTGGCAAAATTCATCCAAAACGTCTTTGACGAAATTGTACGTTTCTTCGTTGCCGGCACACAAAATATCTTTGGAAATGCCCCATTTTTGACGCACTTCAACCGGTGTCCCCTCACACGAAAGTTGCGGATAAGCCGCAATCATTGCCACCGCATGCCCGGGCACGTCCAACTCCGGAATTATTTCCACTTGACGTTCGGCGGCGTAAGCAACAAGTTCTTGCGCCTCGGCTTTTGTGAGGTAGCCGCGAACTTCTTTGTCGTCGACAAAACGCTTGCCGTCGGAAACCACTTCGGACCCGCTTCTTACCGAACCGATACTGTTCAAAAGAGGATACTTTTCAACTTCGAAGCGGAAGCCCTGGTCGTCGGATAAATGCAAGTGCAACTTGTTGAGTTTCACTCGCGACATCAAATCCACAATCTGTTTGAGAGTGGAAAGCGGAAAAAAGTGTCGGCAAATATCCACGGATAGCCCGCGATAGCCGAACTTTGGAGCGTCTTGTACGTAGCAGTTTTTGCAAGTCGGCGTTTCCTGCTTTTCGTCCAAACAAAGCAACTGTCGCAACGTTTCCACCGCATAGAAACAGCCCACTTCCGTTGAAGCGGACACCGTAGACAACCCATCGGAAATCATCAAATAGTATTCTTCCGAGCTGCAATTTTCGTTAACTTTGAAAATGACTTGCGCTTGAGAGATATCTTGCGTCAACGACAACGCGTTGCCGCAACTTTCTTGCACCAAACCGATGAAGCGTTGAGCTTCGCAAGAAAATTCCGCATCGCAATACACTTTCGTGTCCGGCAAAAGAGTGAATTCTCCGCCGAGTTTTTCACATTTTCTAGGTTTAGGTATTATATTCATTTTTATTTTCCAAATTATGATGAAAGACAAACAAAGTTTATCCGTTGAGTTTCAGTTTAACTTTACAATTAATATTTTACCACACTACTTTGTTTTTTTCAACTTTTTTACACATTTTGCAGATATTTTACACAACGAAAGGCACTTGAAAAACACTCAACCTCAAAAATTGTTGACAGTTTCGAGCACAAATGAACAAACAACAAGAAAAGTTACCTTCAACACAATCTTTTGCGTCTACAACACCGTTCGAACCATGCAAAAACACCCCGAAACATGCATTTCGGGGTGTTTGGAATTTAGATATTGCGTGTTGCGCCGTGAGGCAACAGCTAACAACAGAAATTTGTGAATATCTTGCAGATGTGATTTTTCTCACCTGCAAACAGAACTTATTCTGCCTTTTTGATGATGACGTACTTCTTTTTGCGGCGAGCAATTGCCAAAGCAAGTGCAACCACTGCAACCACAACCGCCAACACTGCCACCGTCCAACCCAGCAGGCCCCACACCGTTATGCCGGTGGAACGAACGCTTTCCCACATGGTTGAAACCTTGGTGTTGTTGGCACCGAAATCGCGCATGACGCCCAAATCGGATATTTGTCTGCCGTACTCGTTATCTGCTGCAATAACAAACGGATAGCGCCAGTTGCTGTCGTCGATCGGATCTTTGTAGTCGAAGAAAAATTCAGCAAATTCTTCCCAATTTTCGTAGTCGCATTGGTCAATTGACAGTTTGTTGCAGTCTTCGTCCACTGCATAGCCGAAAACGCCATAGGCTTCGCCCAAAATTGTGCGACAGTCCGCGTCTTCGCGTATTTGATTCGGATCGATAGCAGCAGAATAGCCTATTTCCATCATATTTTGCGTGCCTACCGTCAAATCGTTGAGATAGTTGATGAACAATTTGGCCGCTTGCAAGTGGCTTTCGGGACATGTTTTGGGAATAACCCAACCGTCGAACCAAATGTTGCCGCTTCCGTGAGGAACGTAGTAGCCCAGCGTGTAGCCGCCGCTTTCCCCCTCTTCGTAGTCCAACATCGGGTCGATGTAGTCGTCGTCCCAACTTTCTTCCACGGCATACATTGCGTCGCCACTCCAGGCTAAATCGACGTAGGCGATGCCTTGAATGAGTTCGTTTTTGCCGAAATCCACTTCGTAGCCGTACAAATCTTCTTTTTGTTCTTTCAACACTGCGGAGCACAGTTCAATCAAAGTGTCGTCGACGGTGTTGATCAGTTCGCCGACGGGCAAATCCACGTAGGCCACTCCGTCGGAATTTTTCAAACCGTCCAATTTGCCGCTTTCTTTCATGTAGAACAGCGTTGCGGCATAGCTGTCGCGAATGCTATCCTTCATGTAAATTCGGCCGGTAAGCCCTTCGCTTAGCACTTCGCCGTTACCGTTGCGATTGAACAGCAAGCCCCAGTTGGCATCGTTCATCACTTCACGATTATACAGCCCCAACTCTTCAAAATAAACTTTGTTGTACAACACGCCTATCGTGCCGTACATATAGGGAACAAAGTAGTCGGACATTTTCACAGTCTTTTCGCCATCGGCGGCGTTTACTTTCACTTCGGAAAACACTTCGTCCACTTTATTTACGAAATTTGGGTCGACGTTGCTGCTGTAGTGTTGATAACCGTTCACGTTCATTCCGCTTGTGTACTTGTCTTCGTCGAAGTAGTACATGGGAAGCAGCAAATCCTGTTCCAACAGTTTTTGAATTGCGTATTCGCTAGGACACATTACGTCCACGATGCTGTCGCCGTTCATAATTTTGGTGAGCATTGTTTCGTTGGTATCGAAAGTGACGTACACTACGTCAATTTCTCGCCCGGTAGCGTTTTTGTAGTATTGTTTGAATTCCGTAAGGTCGATGTCGTAGATATAGTCGGCCCAGTTGTACACAACAAGTTCGTCTTTTTCCGTCTTTTCCGTGTTGCAAGCAGAAAGACACAACGTCAGCAACAATAACACCGCCGCAACCACGGCAAAACATTTTTTCATACTTTTGCCTCCTTACGTTGCGTCTTTTTGATGTTGATGAGCATAAGCAACGTCAACACCACAATGAAGAAAATAGAGAACACTGCAAACCAGAACGGTTCCAGACTTTTCAGACGTGCGTCTTCGTAGATGTAGGTGGAAAGAGTTTCGATGCCCGTTTCGCCCTTGTTAAGCTGGGTGATGATGAAGTCGTCCAACGACATTGTGAAAGCCATTGCAAAACCGGAGACAATGCCCGGCGCAATGAACGGCATCACCACTTTGAACAGAGCGCCCATGGGGTTTGCGCCAAGGTCCAATGCCGCTTCGTACATGTTGGGGTCCATTTTTTGCAATCTTGGCAAAATGGACAGCACCACATAGGGCGTACAGAAGGATACGTGGCCGATAATAAGGCGCGTCCACCCTTGTGGGAAAAGGAAACTAAACGCCGAGAAGAACACCATGAATGCCACTGCCGACACGATTTCACTGTTGATCATTGGCAACTGATTTACCGTCAACGTCACTTTTTTTGCACGTTTTCCCAAGTAGAAAATACCTATCGTGGAAAAAGTGCCCAAAATTGTGGAGATAACTCCGCTGACGACTGCCAAAATCATGGTATTTTTGAATGCGGAAAGCAATTTGGCCGATTTGGGACCGTTGAAAATTGCCTTGTAGGCATTGAATGAAAAACCGTTGGCAAAACTGAAATTGCTGTTGTTGGCAAAGCTGAAAACGATTATCACCAAAATGGGCAAATAGAGCACTGTCAAAACCAACGCAAGGTAGCCTTCGGCAAAAAATCTTTTCCAAAAGGATTTTTTCATAGCGTACTCCTTCCGCTGTCTTCTTTGTTGACTGCGTTTGCAAACAAATTTGCCACTATCACCAACACCAACATAACCAAACTCATCACACTGCCGACACCGAAGTTTTGTGCCACGGTGAATTTTGTGTTGATACTGTCGCCGAACAAATAAATTTGGCGGTTGGAGAGCAATTCGGAAATTGCAAAGGTGGAAATTGCAGGGATAAACGTCATTGTTATGCCGCTGATGATACCGGGAACGGAAAGCGGCAACACGGTTTTGGCAAGTACCGTGAATTTGTCTGCGCCCAAATCCTCCGCCGCCTCGATATAGGCATGGTCGATGGAAATAAGCGTTGTGTGCAACGGCAAAATCATGTAGGGCAAATAGTTGTACACCATGCCGAACACCACCGTGCCCATTCCAAGCGGCACGTTGATTGCCAAAAATATTGCTTTTGTGGAAAGCGTGCGAATGAGGAAATTTACCCACATGGGCAAAATGAACATAAGCACGAAAACTTTGCTGGATGCGTGATATTTCACCAAAAAGTAGGCAACGGGGTAGCCTATCACCAAACAGATGAGTGTTGTCACCACGCCGATAACAAGCGAGTTGCCCAAAACCGTCAAACTGCCGCTATCCGTGAAGAAATCGGCAAAGTTTTGAAAAGACAGCTTTCCGTCGGCAACAAATGCGTTGATAAGAATAAGCACCAACGGCAAAACTACGAACACAAGCAAAAATGCCATGTAGGGATAGGCCAGCATTTTGCGAGAGAAACGCAGTTTGGAAGTTTTAGTTTTCTTCTGCATTTTGTTCCTCCTGTGCCTCGATAATCAACTTGGACGGGTTGATTTTGATGCCCACTCTGTCACCCAACGACCATTCGTAGTCGTTATCCACAAAAAAGTCGTCGTAGGTGTCCGTGCGCACGATATATTGCCAATAGCTGCCCTTATAAATGCAGGAAATGACCGTTGCGCCGATTGTTCCGTCCTCTTCGTCGTCGGTCAATTCCACGTCGTCGAAATCCACCGAAACTTTAACTTGCGTGCTTTCTTCCAAACTGCTGATGCAATCGAAACGGCCGCCGCAAAATTCCACAACGTTTTCGTCATACATTTCGCCGCGGAAAGTGTTGATAAGGCGCGCTTTGTGCATGATGTGGAAATCGTAAGGCTTGATGTAGATGCCGATTTTGTCGCCAACTTCCACGTTGACGTTGTCGTGAATGACAATTTCGTTGCGTTCGTCGCCGAAAGTGAGTGCCGTCACCTGATAGTGATCGCCCTTGAACACGCAGGTCAGCACTTCCGCTTCCACCAAACAATTTTTGTCGTCGGTTGCCACAATTTTGATGTCTTCGGGGCGAATGATGACGTCGATGGGTTCGTTATACTTGAAACCTTTGTCCACGCATTCGAATCTGTGGCCGGAAATATCCACGCAAAAGTCTTTTACCATTATTCCCGAAAGAATATTCGATTCGCCGATAAAGTCGGCAACAAAGGCGTTCGCCGGTTCGTCGTACACTTTGGAGGGCGTTCCTATTTGTTGAATTACGCCGTCTTTCATAACGACAATTTTATCCGACATTGTCAAGGCTTCTTCTTGATCGTGAGTGACGTAGACGAAAGTTATGCCCAATTTTTTGTGCATGGACATTATTTCCAACTGCATGTCCTTGCGCATTTTCAAATCCAATGCGCCCAAAGGTTCGTCCAACAGCAAAACTTGCGGTTCGTTAACCAATGCACGGGCAATGGCAACACGCTGTTGCTGTCCGCCGGAAAGCGAATTTACCGAACGGTAGCCATAGTCTTCCAAATCCACCATTTTCAATGCGGAATTCACTTTTTCGGAAATTTCCGCCTTGGTGAGTTTGCGCATTTTTTGAACGGTGTTGCCTTTTTTATCCACGAAAGGTTCTCCGTCGGGCACCATTTTCAACTTCAAACCGAATGCGATGTTTCCAAACACCGTGAGGTGCGGGAATAATGCATATTTTTGAAAAACGGTGTTGACGTTGCGTTTGTGCGGCGGCAACGTGGTTATATCTTGTCCGTTGAACAAAATTTTGCCTTCGGTGGGTTGTTCGAACCCGGCAATCATGCGCAAAGTTGTTGTTTTTCCGCAACCGGAGGGGCCAAGCAACGTTACAAATTCGCCGCGTTTGATGTTGAGCGACAAATTTTTTACTACGGGTTTTTCGTCGTAGGACTTATACACGTTTTTTATTTCGATGATATTTTCGTTCATTTCCGTTCCCTCCTAGAAGTTCGATGGGGTTGTAACCCACAAAACTTTGCTTTCTCCCTTGTGTGCGTTTTGAATGACGTGCTGTTTTTTGCCGTCGATGGAAAAACTGTCGCCGGCTTTCAGCTTGACTTTTTCCGTTTGAGTGACAATTTCTACCTTACCTGCCAACACGTAGCCGAATTCTTCGCCGTCGAAGGGCAAACGCTCTTCGCAGCAGGCGCCTTGCGGCAAAGTGAGGATTATCGGCTCCATTTCCTTCACTTGCGAATTGGGAATGAGCCAGGTGTTGGTTCCGCCGCCGTTTTTGGAAACAAAGTAGTCGTCCTTGGTGTACACTATCTTTTCCACCTTCGGTTCGGTGAAAAATTCTTGCAACGACACTCCCAAAACGTTCAAAATGTCTTCCAACGTGGCAATGGACGGCGAGCACAAGTCGTTTTCCAACTGCGAGATGTAGCCTTTTGTCAATTCCGTGCGTAACGCAAGTTCTTCCTGCGTCAAATCCAGTTTCAAACGGTACTGTTTCAATTTTCGACCGATTTCCAACATTTTCGCCAACTCCTCAAAAAAAATACCCAAAGCAAACAACCAACTATTCGATGTATGCCGAGTTCGGCAAGGGCGCGCAAGGCGTCTACACAAAATATTTTGATTGCCTTTGGGCAACTGCAAACAGTATACTACTGCAATTAAGTGACGTCAAACGTTTTTATTACTTTTACTAAACTTTTTTTACGAATACTAAACTTTTTGTTAAAAAATATTGAAAAATTTGCAAGCAAACATTTTTTTACAATTACCGACGTTGTTGTAACCTTGTTTGCGCACTGCCATTGCATTTTTTCGCATTTTTTGCGGCATTGCAAAACAAACAACGGCGAATGACGCTTGTCGATTTTTGAGTTTCGCGCAAAATTTTTGCGACAAAGTAAGTTTTTGCAAAAGTATAATTTGGCACAACAACGGAAAAACTAGTTGTGCAAGAACACTTGCAAAAAAGGAGGTAACGATGAAAAACCAACAAACAATTTTGTGTGACGTGTGCGCGTGCAAACATCACAAACTTCAAAACGGCACAGGCTGTTGCAAACTGGCGCAAATAACCGTGACGCCCTGCGACGATTGCGAAACGGCGCACTACTGCAAAGACTACCAAGAAAAGTAGTCGCAAAGCCAATTTGTATCGGCCGCCGCCCCCTGCAAAGGGGGCATTTTTTCTGCCAAAACAACACCATTTTCACCGAACGTTTTTGCGCTGTTGACTTTATTTACAAAATGCATTATAATACGGTTGAAATGCCGATGCTACGGCAAACGGCACTCTTGGAGGTGTGAAATGAAAGTGTTGCTTTTGCAAGACGTGAAAGGTCAGGGCAAAAAGGGGGAAATCGTCAACGTTTCCGACGGATATGCCAAAAATTTTCTTTTGAAAAAAGGCTTGGGCGAAGTTGCCACGGCCGACAAAATGAACAGCGTTGCCATTCACGAACAGGCAGTGCAAAAACAGAAAGAGGCGGAACGCCAAGAAGCATTTGCAATCGCTGCAAAAATGAAGGGCACAACGGTGCGCATTGTTGCGGCAAAAGGCTCGGCACAAGGCAAAATGTTTGGAAGCGTCACCAGCAAGGAAATTGCCGACGAATTGGTGAAACTGGGCTACCCCGTGGATAAAAAACAAATTGTTTTGAAAACACCCATTCGCACGGTGGGAAGCTACCCCGTGAGCGTGAAAATGTACGCCGAACTTGCCGTACCCGTCACCGTGATTGTTGAATAAAGTTTTGAAAAATGCGTCGTTCGTTTGCGAACGGCGTTTTTTTGATGCGGTGTTATGGTTTGTGGTCGGTACGTCAAGTGATTATAGGGATTGCGGCGAGCTTTTGAGAATTTTTAAAGTTGATAATCTTTAATTGCACTACATTGGTAACAATCATGCTACAAGCTGCTTGAAAAATTGTAACCGCTAAAAATTGGTTGCGGTGTTTATTATACTATCACCGTGGTGATAGTTGACTGCAATAGGAAAGAAAAAAATGAGGTACAAATGCAACATAAATGATATTCTATTTCGTAAAAAGTTGGCTTGGCAACGAAATACTAAATAGAAATTAACAAGACGTGCGAAAAAGGGAAACTTTTAACACCCCAAAAGCCTCAAAAACTTAGTTCGGTGCAAGCTAAAGCGGATTTCTTTGGGGGAAACACCAAAATTCGACTCCAAATTTGCCAAAATACCAATCTTTTTCAATATTTATTTCGTGTTCCTATTGATTATTCTTCAATTTTGTGCTATTCTATTTCGTGAAAAGTTGGCTTACCAAGAAAATTCTAAATACGTTTTTCAAAAAACCATGCGGCGACACCCGCAAAAAACAGTATCAACGCCAACACCCTATTCTTTCCGCTCATGGTCGCAAAGAAACACTTTCCCCCAAAACCGGCAATTAGATAAATAAGCCACTTTGCCCAAAATTTGGCCAGCGAATCTTTCAAACGACTTTTAGCGTTTTTCAACGTCGTAGCACTGCCATCGGTTCACAAACCGGCAACACAAACCCTAACCACAGCACAAGGAGATTTGACATGATCGAAATTAAGCGTGACCTGTATCTCAATCAATTGATATCCAAACAATGCAACGGAATGGTTAAAATCATCACCGGCATTAGACGTTGCGGCAAAAGTTATCTTTTGTTCGAACTGTTTCGCAAACACTTGCTGGCTAGCGGAGTAAAAAAGGAATGTATCATTTCACTGTCACTTGATGACTACGAAAACGAAAACTTGCTTGATCCCTCCAACCTGGCGCAATACTTGAAGTCACAAATAATCAACGACGAGGACACTTTCTACGTTTTGTTAGATGAAGTGCAACTTGCCATAACCGAATCGGAACAAAAAAGTAACAGCCCCATCAAATTGTATGGCATTTTGAACGGTCTTTTGCGTCGGCACAACGTGGATATCTACGTTACGGGTAGCAATTCGAAATTCTTGTCAACTGACATCATGACGGAATTTCGCGGCCGTGGCGATGAAGTTCGTGTTTATCCGCTATCCTTTGCCGAGTTCATGTCGGTGTATCAAGGCGATAAGTATTCGGGATATCGCAATTATTCGTTGTTTGGTGGTCTTCCTTACGTCACCGCCATTCAAAACGATGACGAAAAAGTCAAATATTTGGGCAATCTGTTTCAAAACACCTACTTAAAAGATATTGTCGAACGGCACAAGTTAAGGGGCGATATTGTGATAGACACGCTGGTTGACGTTTTGGCCTCTGATACGGCCACACTTACCAATCCCACAAAACTGGCAAACAGTTTCAACTCTCGTTCCGTCAAAACAAATGCCAACACCGTTTCAACCTACGTCGATTATCTTGTTGACGCTTTCATAATTTCCAAAGCGCAACGCTACGACGTGAAAGGCAAAAAATATATCGGTTCCCCATTCAAATATTATTTTTCCGATATTGGCTTGCGCAATGCTAGAATCAATTTCCGCCAAATCGAGCCGTCACACGCAATGGAAAACATTTTGTAC
Source organism: uncultured Oscillospiraceae bacterium (assembly GCA_964598315.1). Lineage (GTDB taxonomy): Bacteria > Bacillota > Clostridia > Christensenellales > CAG-314 > Fimimonas. The sequence goes on along the minus strand of CAZRBI010000013.1, from coordinate 550 downwards.
AACGAACTTATCTTGCGCGGTTTCAACGTGGATGTCGGCGTCGTGGAAAAATATACGCAAAACGACAACGGACAAAAAACAGTTACAAGGTTGGAAATAGACTTTGTTTGCAACAAAGGCAGCCAACGCTACTACGTGCAATCGGCATATTCCATCCCCGATGCTGACAAAATGAAACAAGAACAGGCGTCCTTGGATAGAATTGACGATTCATTCAAAAAAATTATTGTCGTGCAAGATAACGTTGCACCATGGCACACCGAAAAAGGCTACCTGGTTGTGAATATTTTGGACTTTTTGCTTGATCCACGCAGCTTGGAAATGTGATTGTGGAATAACTTTCAGAAAAAGAACGCCGTTTGCAAAAACGGCGTTTTTTTGATGTTTGAAATTGTTTTGTTGGGCCACCACTTTGCACGCAGTGCAAAATTTTTGGCACAAATTTTGCTTGTGGCAAAAAGTTGTGCACATTTAGGCGGGGCAATCTCGATAACAACGTTGTGCCTCAAAGATTTCGATATCTCCGGCAATGAACTGACAAACACTGTTA
>CAZRBI010000012.1:10157-39190 GCA_964598315.1 uncultured Oscillospiraceae bacterium | reverse complement strand
ATGCCGAAGAAGACAAAAAACGCAAGGAAGCAGTGGAAGCACGCAACGGTTTGGACCAAATGATTCTTTCTTTGGAACAATTCATTCGCGAAAGCGGCGACAAACTCGATGCTGCCGACAAGAGCACTTTAGAAGAAGAAATCAAAAAGGGCAAAGAAGTTTTGGATAAATCCGGTGTTACCACCGAAGAATTGAAGGCGGAAACGGATCGTATCGCTCAAAGCAGCGCAAGCATTTTCCAAAAGTTCTACCAACAAGCACAACAAGCTAACGGCGGCCAAAGCAGCACGCAAGCCGACGGCAGTGATGTTCACTACGACGTGCACGACGAAAACTAATTGTCAAAAACAAACAAAAAAAACAGTCAAGGAAGGTCCGATGAGAAATCGGTGCCTTCCATTGGCTTGTAAAGGGAATCAAAATGCCTCAAAAAGATTATTATCAAACGCTTGGGGTGTCTAAAACGGCATCTCAGGACGAAATTAAATCGGCATACAGAAAACTTGCCAAGCAGTATCACCCGGACTTGCATCCCGGCGACGCTGCCGCTGCGGAGAAGTTCAAAGAAGTTAACGAAGCATATTCCGTGGTGGGTGACGCAGACAAACGTCAACGCTACGATCGCGGCGAAATGGATATGGACGCAGGCGGCGGTTTCAACCCGTTCGGGGGCGGCACCTATTCCGCAAGCGGTTTCGACGATATTTTCGATATGTTCAGCGACGCTTTCGGTTTCGGCGGTACGTCTTCTCGCAGAAGAAGTGCAAGTTCGGCCGGTAGCGATATCACCTATACGTTGGAATTGACTTTTATGGAATCCGTTTTGGGATGCAAAAAGCCAATCAATTTTTCACGCGTGGAAAAGTGTCCCGATTGCGGCGGCACAGGTGCAAAAGACGACGCGCATTTGAAAACTTGCCCCGATTGCGGCGGTTCTGGACAAAGAAGGTATTCTCGTTCCACGTTGTTCGGACAACAGATAACCGTCGGTCCGTGTGAAAAGTGCGGCGGTTCCGGCAAAATTGTCACGGAAAACTGCAAATCCTGCGGCGGAAAGGGCGTTGTGAACCGCAACAAAGTGATGAACGTTTCTATACCTGCCGGCGTGGAAAACGGCGCTGTACTTCAACTGGCGGGCGAAGGCAATGCCGTGAAGGGCAAAGGCGGCAGAAACGGCAACCTGCTGTTGGTGATCTCCGTCAAACCAAGCAAAATTTTCACTCGCGAGAACTTTGATTTGCACGTGACCGTTCCTGTCAGTTTTGCAACTGCGGTGTGTGGCGGAGAAGTGGAAATTCCGTCTCCCGAGGGCGTTTTCATCTACAAAATGTCGGAAGGAACGGCCAACGGAGAAACAATTCGTTTCCGCGGTAAGGGCATAAAAACAGCTCGTGGCGTAAGCGGCGATTTGTACGCAACAATAATGGTTGAAGTGCCCAAAGGCGTCACAAACGCACAAAAACAGCGTCTCAAAGATTTTGAAAACGGTTGCAACGTCAAAAACTATTCCAAACGTAAGGAATTTTTGGATGAAGTTGGCAAACTCTACGTCAAATAGGCAAATGGTGGCAAGATGATAGTAAAACTGCAAGCCCCTGTGAAAGACTACATATGGGGCGGAACAAAGCTGAAATCGTGGGGAAAAGATTGCGATTTACCCCGCGTTGCGGAAAGTTGGGAACTTTCTTTTTGCGAAAATTCACCTTCTGTTGTGGCAAGTGGCGAATATATGGGAAAAACGTTGCTTTCTGTCACAACCGAGGCCGATTGGGGCAAAAACTGCAAAAAATTCTCGCGTTTTCCAACGTTAGTGAAATTTATCGACGCAAAAAACACGTTGTCCGTGCAAGTTCATCCGTCCGACGAATTTGCACTTGAAAGGGAAAATCAACTGGGCAAAACGGAAATGTGGTACGTTTTGGAAGCGGAAGAAGATGCGGCATTGTTGTTGGGACTCAATTGCGATATGACGCAAGAACAGTTTTTGAAAGCCATTGGTGACAAAACGATCACACAGTACATGAACAGGGTTGTGGTGCACCCCGGTGAAACCTACTTCGTGCCGTCGGGCACGTTGCACGCAATCGGCGCAGGCGTCACGTTGATCGAAATTCAGCAAAACAGCACGCTGACCTACCGCGTGTACGATTTTGACCGTGTCGACGACAAGGGCAACAGACGCGAATTGCATTTGGAAAAAGCATTGCAAGTTGTAAATTTGAAAAAATACGATGTGCCCGATCCCCACAGAGATTGTTTTTTGGGTGGTTGCAAGTATTTTTCGGCGTATCGTCACAGCGGCAGCATGCAATTGCACAATCCCGATAGTTTCACGGCTGTATCTGTTGTTGACGGTGAAATTGCATTGAACGGAGTTGCCGCTAAGCGTGGAGAAACGTACTTTGTCTCTGCCGGCGAAAATGTCGATATCACGGGTGTAGGCGATTATATTTTGACATGCGTGGACTGAAAAATGGCAGTACGTAGTTGATTTTTTTGCAATAATAACAAATATTTAATAACAAAATGTCCTCAAAAGCTTTGTGCTTTCGAGGGCATTTTAAGTTTACGATTGAAGTTTTATTCCAACGGTTCAGGGGCACAATTGCCGTCTTGCCCAAGTCAGATTCAACATCGAAACACGTAACAAACGCTGCCGAGTTGAAGTACTTCGGACGATGCAGTGGTTTGCACGCAAAAAAGGCTAACGCGGAGGTTGGTCTTTCGGTTCGAAGCGCACGTTTTGCTATTTCAAATACCAATTGTTGTACAAAGTGTAAAGTTTGTTTTTAACTTCCGGGTCGGCAATGTGTTCAATCGGTTGAAAAAAGTCCTTTGCTTCGGGGGACGGCTTTTCAAATTCGTAGCCTTCGTCGTTTACGAAAGCATCGTTGTCTTCCGTCTTTTTTGCTGTCGAGGCAAAAACGGATTGGGCAATGTTCATCACCGCCGGGTTGGAAATGGCTTGCATAATTGCGCCCAGTTTGTCTTCGGCTTTTTCCGAAGAAATTTTGCTGAAGCAATCTAGCATGCTTTTGGTGTCGTCGGATAAAAATTCCGTCAAATCGGGTTTTGGCGGTTGCGACTTGTTCGCTTTCGAACTTAACAACTGCATGGCAATCAGTGCCAATGCCAGCCAAGACAAATTCACGCCAAACGCCTCCTTTTCGGTTATCAATACATTATATGCCGGCATATAATTGATAGTGACCAAAAACTTGAAAGGAGATAAAATTGAATAGCAACGACCCTCGAAACATATTTTTCAATCAGCGAATGCAAGACGAGCCTGCGAAAACACAATCGACGAACGCCGATACCGATGTAGATAGTTACGAAAAGAAACTGGAGGAAATGAAAAAACTTGCCGCCAAGTACGAGCGCGAAGGCGAAGGACAGCTTGTAAAGGACATTTTGAACAACGTTTTGGAACAAAAAGCTGCAGGCAAACTCACCAATGAGCAACTTTTGCAGTTTGCCAAAAGAATTTCGCCACTTTTGAATGCAGAACAAAAGGAAAGATTGGATTCGTTGGTGCAGCAGTTGTTGAAATTGTAGTTTTCGCAAGTGCATCGCATTTTTCGTGACCGCACCAATAAGCACATTCTTGTTGCTGTTTGGCGAAATTTCCGATTCTGCCAAAACTATAGGTAATCATTGCCGATCACCTATATTCAAGGGGGGCGAAGTACATTTTTAAGTTCCTTCACACGCGAAGACTGCATAATCGGCAAAATGTTGGGTAAATCGGTAACAATCGTTTCGCGTTGCATTGCACGTAACGGAGTAGCCGTGTTTGTTTTTCCGAAGTTTTGTCGTTTGCAGTTGAAAACGGCACAAAAAAATCCCGAAGCAGTTGCTTGGGGATTTTTATTGATGTTCATCTGTAAAGTTCACAACAGAAGTTGTGGATGCCTCCAAAACGGTTGGAGTTTTTTGCACGCTTTTGCAAACGTCAAACGTGGTGCGGTAAAACTTTGCAAAAGGGGTTATTTGCAATACTTTTTCAACGAGTTGCTGTCAAAGTAGACGGGAATGCCGTTTTGGTACTCGCGTGTCACTTCGCCTTCCGCAAGGGGCAAGACGTATTGCAAAAATTCTTCCGAAACGTTGCTACCGTTTTCCGTGATGAAGTGTTTGGGTACGGATTTTACTTCGTTGGCAATTCCGTTCAAATCCAAATATTCGCAAGTGCGTTGTTCTGTCAATGTGACCATAACGCCGCTTTTGCCCTCTGTTGCAAGTTCAACGGCATATCTGCCGCATTTTTCTGCATCGATTTTGTCTGCCAACGACTGAATGTGTCCCGAACAGCGTGCCAACAAGCTGAATTCGATTGCTCTTGTTTTCACTCCGAACTTGGAAGTGATGCAATCTGCCAAGTAGGCGGCAACGCCGCCGAGTTGTGTGTGGTTGAAACTGTCCAGTGTCCCCACGGCGCCGATGTAGTTGCCTTTTTTGTCGCGAATGCCTTCGGAAATAGCCACCAAACATTTTCCTTTTTTGTTGTAGATTTCCAATGCGCGGTCGAAAAACGCTGCCGTGTCAAATGACGATTCGGGCAAGTAGATCAAATCGGGCTTTGCAATGAGGCTGGAAGCTGTCAGCCAACCTGCGTCGCGTCCCATAATTTCGCAAATGGTTATGCGTCCTTTTTTGTAGACGTCGGTATCCAACGCAACTTCTGCCATGCTGGTGGCAATAAATTTTGCTGCCGAACCGAACCCCGGGCAGTGGTGTGTTCCTACAAGGTCGTTGTCTATCGTTTTGGGAACTCCGATCACGTTGCAATTGAAATTGGTTGCACGGAAGTAGTTTGCCACTTTGTTGCACGTGTCCATCGAGTCGTTGCCTCCGTTGTATACAAAACAACGAACGTCGTACTTTTCAAATATGGATTGAATTGTTTTGTAGACATTTTCGTCACTCTCGGCAGATGGCAGTTTGAAACGGCAAGAACCGAATGCGGAAGCCGGCGTTTTGGACAACAAATCCAGTTGTTCGGCCGAAATGTCCGTCACGTCGTAGAAATCTTCTTTCAAAATTCCGTCCATTCCGAAATGCGCACACAAGATTTTGTCAAATCCGTGTTGCTGTGCAGCGGCGATCACACCTGCCGCGCTTGCGTTAATAACTGCCGTCGGTCCGCCCGATTGAGCGAACAACAAAGTACCTTTAGACATTTTCACACCTCTTGAAGTTTTGAAAATATTATACACAATTTCTCCTGCGAAATCAACCAAAAATGCCCCTTGGCATCATTTTGTTTGTGTAGGCATCCGATGAAAGCAGAATGTGTTTTGCGGTAAAGCTTTTTGTTGTGTCGAAAGAATGCGTGAGCGGTGATTTTGCACTGCAGTGAAATTCTTGACGCATTTTGTCTCGCGCGACGTCGTTGGGTGTGCTTGTGTCGGTTTGGTTTGCGTAATTCGTGGTGTTGCAACCGGACGATAAGCACTCGGATAGTGTTGCAAAACACTACTCGACGCAAAACGTGTTTTTCAGGTTGCTCGGGCAAACTGTTGCAAAATGCGAAAAATGTGGTAAAATGTAGACGGAGGAAATCATGTATAAGTTTTTTGCATATCTGAACAGAATGAAATATATCAAACGTTGGAGTTTGATGCATTCCACAACCAACGAGAACATCATGGAACACAGTCAACAAGTTGCCGTTGTCGCACATGCCTTGGCTTGCATTTCCAACGCGTATTTCGGCGGCAATTTGGACGCCAATTCCATTGCCGTGAAAGCGCTTTTTCACGAAACCAGCGAAGTGATAACCGGCGACCTTCCCACCCCGATAAAGTACTTCAACCCCGAAATTCGCGATTCCTACAAAAACTTGGAAAAACTTTCAAATGAAAGATTATTGAAACAACTTCCAAGCCAACTTTCAGTTGAGTATTCTAAAATCGTCACAGACGACAGCAGTGTGGAACACAAATTCGTCAAATATGCCGATAAAATTTGTGCATATATCAAATGTGTTGACGAAGTGAAAATGGGTAATTCCGAATTTTTCAAAGCAAAGGAAACGATAGAAAAGGAAATCAGTGCTTTCGATTCGCAGGAAGTGAACTATTTTATGGAAAACTTTCTGCCTGCGTTTTTCTTGACGTTGGATGAACTGGAAATATGATTGAGTTTCAAAACGTTTCGTTCAAATATCACTACGAACAGTATGCTCTGTTTGAAAATTTGTCTTTCACCTTGAACGATGGCACAAACACCGTGCTTTGTGACGTGATGAGCGGAAAAAGCACGTTGTGCAAAATGATTTTGGGATTGGTCAAACCCGATAGCGGCAAAATTGTCGTCGACGGCAAGGATATTGGTTCGAACAAAAAGTTCGACGCAGTCGATGCGTTGTTGTTGCCGTCCAAACCGGCGTTTTTTCAAAACAGAACGGTTGGCTACAACTTGCAATATCCGTTGAAAGTGCGCAAACAAAAAATCGACGTAGAAAAATTGCACCAATTGGCTTGCAAATTCGGTTTGTTGGAGTTTTGGAACAAAAAAGTTGGCACGCTTTCGCCCGTTTTGCAAAAAAAACTGGCCATTGTGCGCGGATTGACCGTTCCCAGAAAAATTGTTTTGTTTGACGGTTTTTTTGACGATACTATGGACGACTGTTTAAGCATGGAAGAAGTGCTCTGCTTGTTCGATTGTAAAATGCAAGTGGTGTTCACGACAAATCCGTCGCAGGCAGTTGGTAGCACCGTGGTGCTGGACGGCAAGACGTGTGTTTTTCAAGGTGAAGCGGAAGAGGCGCAAAACGTAGTGAAAAATCTGCAATGGCTTTCGGAAAAACTGAAAGAATTGTAGTTGGTCAACAGATTTTTGGGTTGACTTAAAGGAGAAAAATGGAAAAAGATTTTTTCGATGAAGAGTTTGAAAGAAAAGAACAAGAAAACAACTTGAACGAACAACGTCGCCGTCAGGTGAACGATTGGTACAACTATGGCCCCGGTAGCAACGGAGGCAACAGTGCCCAAAACGTGAAACATCGTCCGTTGTACGTCGTTCTGGTGTGTCTTGCACTTGTGCTGGCTCTTATTATGGGATGGGTGCTGTGTAGCATTTGCACACCGACCACCACAAGCGGCATTTTGAGCGAAGTTGTTTCCTACTTGGACACCCAGTACTACAAAGACATCTCCGACGAAGCAATGCTACAAGCAATTGCGGACGGCGGAACGGCAATTTTGCAATCGGCAGGCGATCAGTTTTCGCGGCTGTTGACACCGCAACAGTACTATGATTTGTTGTATTCGACGGATTCTTCCGACGGCATATCCGCAAGCCGCGAGTACTTCGGATTCAGCTACAGCAATTCAAGTGTCGGCCTTTATGTTTCGGAAGTTTCGGTAGACGGCAGTTGCTACGGTATTTTGGAAAGCGGCGACATCATTTTGAAGTTTACGGATATATCCACTACGTTCGGCAATCCGCTTCGCAATTCAGACGGCGAAATAATCAGCCAAGTTGTTGTTGCCGATACGGACAGTGACGAGTTGACCTCGCTTATGGGGCACATGAGCGCGGCAAATTTGCACTATCTGCGCGGCGGAGAAGTGTACGAAACGGGTGTTGTCAAACGCGGACGTGTGGGAGTGACACGCAACGGCAACGACGTCGTGCCCGACACTAACAATTTTTCCTTTATAGAGTACTTCTTTGTTGATGCTTACGGAAAAAAGCACACTAATTTGTCAACGATCCCTCAGAACTACGCAAAATGCAGCACGTACGACTTGCGTCACCTCGATCAACTGCCTCAAGGCACGGGGTACGTCAGGATTGATCAATTCATGTACTACTATCTCTACGATGCAAGCGGCAATCTTCAAACAGATGAAAACGGCAATGCTAGCATAGTAACTGCCGCCACCGAATTTGCTAAAGTGATGCAGTTGTTCAAACAACTTGGTTTGAAGCGTTTGGTTTTGGATTTGAAAGGCAACCCCGGCGGAAGTGTAGATGCGGTGTGCGATATTGCCGGAATGCTGGTTGCCGATGCAAAATTGACAGACGCCGAGAAAAACAGCGTAACGTCGACGGAAGAAAAAACCTTGGGACAACTACGAATAACTTCTCTTGTTCCTCGCAACAGTGCCGACACCGAGTATGAATATCGCACTTCTACCTACGGCGATTGGTTCGATACTCCCTCCGACACTTGCGACATAGTGGTGTGGACGGACGAAAACAGTGCCAGTGCAAGCGAACTTTTGACGGGCGCATTGCGCGACTACAAAACTGCCGTTCAAATGGGTGCGTGCACCTACGGCAAGGGAATTGCACAAACTTGCATTCCCTTAACCAACTATACCGGCACGGTTGTCACCACAAACGGCACTCGCAAAACCTTCTATTGGGCAATCTACTATACGTTTGCGGCATACTATTCGCCTTTGGGAACAAACATTCACGGAACCGGCTACACCCCGGAGAGTAAGTACAACAATTTGAAAACTTACGAACAATTGTGGGCGGCAACACGTGAATATTGGGGCGTGGATTCCGCCAAATAACTTGGCATTGTCAACCGAATCGGTGATGCAAGAATTGTTGCCTAACAAGGCAGTTGCCGTTGCATCGGCTCAGCCGAGATAACGTATAAAACAGTGCAAGAAGAACAATAATTTTAAGAACATTTAAGCTTCGACGTTTTGTCGAGGCTTTTTTGCTTTGTCAGGGTTTTTGCGGTACGTTGTGTTTTTTTGGTGACATTTTGTGATTGATTTGTGTCCAAAGAATATAAAAAAGTCTTTTTTTGCATACTATCCTCAAACTAGTTCGGAGGAAAAATTCGTGTCAATAACAAACAAAGTGAACGTGTCGGCGTTTGTTTTGATGCTGTTGCTACTTGCGGCGTTAGTTGTTGTTGCATTCTGTGCCACAACGGCAAACGCAGCAGTTATCAAAAGCGGTTCGCGCGGCGCAACGGTCAGAACAATTCAAACAAAGTTGAAACGTTGGGGCTACTACACCGGCAACGTCGACGGCATTTTCGGTTCGCAAACAAAAGCGGCCGTGCAATATTTTCAGCGTAAAAACGGATTGACGGTGGACGGCATTGTGGGCAAGGCTACCGCCGCGGCAATGGGCGTAAGTCTTTCCGGAGTGACATCTAGCGGTTCCACAAGCGCGGGAAGCATTTCCAACAGCGATTTGTATTTGCTTTCCTGTTGTGTCTACGGAGAGGCTCGCGGCGAAAGCTACACCGGCAAGGTTGCCGTTGCGGCCGTGGTGTTGAACCGAGTGCGCAGTGCCAGTTTCCCAAACAGCATATCCGGCGTGATCTATCAGCAAGGTGCATTCACGTGCGTGTCCGACGGTCAAATTAACCTTGGCACAAACGACGAATGCACTCGTGCCGCGCAAGATGCACTTAACGGTTGGGATCCTACCGGCGGCGCAATCTACTACTTCAACCCTGCAACGGCCACAAGCAAGTGGATTTGGTCACGTCCGCAACTCATCACCATAGGAAAGCACATTTTTTGTTCGTGAGGTGACAAATGGTACAAAAATCTTCAATCAAAAATTTTTGGATGATATTTTTCGGTGTAGTTGCGCTGTTGGCAATTGCAACGTCTGTGTTTGTGGGCGTATATTTCACAACGGAAAACGCACGTATACGCATGTCGGTGGTGGATGACGAAAACTACTACAAAGTAGCGCAGGAAAACAACTACCGTCGTTCGCTTTATGCCGCATGCGATCACTTGAAAAACTTGGATGCAAGTTTGGGCAAAGCGTCGGTGTCGTCGGATGTCGCCAACAGGGTGCAAATGCTCACAAACGTTGTTATTCATGCCAATTTGGTGAACAGATATTTGGCAAACTTGCCCGTTGCCGACAGCGACAATTTGTTGGCTTGCCAAAAGTTTGTCAATCAATCGCAAGATTATGCCTCGTTTTTGTTGAAACACGTTGCTTCGGGCAACGAACTTGCGGCCGAACATAAAACGGCACTTAAAAACCTTGAAGAAGTTGCAACAAACTTGTACAACGTGTTGCAAACCTATGCCGAAAGCGATTCCGGCATGTTTGTCACCAACGGCAACGGAACAAACGGCGTCGGCGCTATTTCCGACACGTTTGAAAACGCCGACAACAATCTTTTTGCTTACGAAAAACTGGTCTACGACGGTCCGTTTTCCGACAGTGTCGAGCAAAAAACTTTGAAATGCAAAAAAGTCAACCCGGAAAAGGTTTGTCAAACGGTGGAAGAGCTGTTCGGAACTGCCGTTTGGGCCGGCGAACTGAACAACAACGGTATTTGGTATTGTTTCGAAACGGCAAACGGACGTGTTGTGACGGCTGCGGACGGTAGAGTTGCGCAGTACGACACCTATCACGAACCAACGGGTAGCACAACCATTTCCGTCGAAGAATGTATGCAACGTGCCGGGGAATTTTGCCGTAAATTGGGCTACGACGTCCAAGGAATTTGGACGTCTACCGTGCAAGGAGTGACGTATGTCAATTGTGCAACGGTGACGAACGGCGTCGTTGTGTACCCCGACCTTGTTAAAGTGGCATTGGATGCGTCCGACGGCACGGTTTTGGGGTGCGAAGCAAAGGCATATTTGTTCAACCATTGCAATTGGAACGTCGATTTCGGCAGTGTCTCGCAAGAAAATGCCCAAAAAGAATTGGACGGTTCACTGAAAGTGATTGACTCCGGCAACTGTTTAGTGGAAAAGGATCACGAATATTATCTTTGCTACGAGTTTTTGTGTGAAAACGGCGGACGCAGATATCTGATCTACGTTGATTCCAAAACAGGCAAAGAGGTAGAAATTTTCAAAGTCATTCAAAACACCGACGGGTACACGGTGATGTGACGTCGACGTTTGCAAACAATTTTGTGATTGTCATTCGCAAATTCCACTCGCAATCGAAACAGGGACGATTTTCTTTCGTTCCTGCTTTTTTTGTTTTGAAAGTGAGTTTTTGTGATGTGTTTTGTCGATTACAGCGGTGTTGCATCGTCATTTTGTGTTTGCCGTTCGTCGGATCGAGCGTAAACACGGTTTTTGTTGTCGGTTTTGCTTTTACTTTGAATTGTTTTTATCGTTTCGATTCCGAAGCGATTTTGCGCAAAACGATTGGAACTCAAAGTTGCCCGTCAAGCCGGTTTTACGTTTGTCGAAGGACAAAAAACTTGTCGTTTGCAAGCGAAACAAAGCTTTTTAAATTCGAACATAACCGAAGACGTAGAATTGGAAATAAACAATTTGTGTAATGTGCGTTGTTGTTGCCACTGCCGTGCTTTGAAATGTGTTTTTTTTCGAACAAATTTTATTCTTGTCGTTCGATTGGTGCAAAGCCAAGAGCCACGTAAAGAATTTTATGGCGTTTTATACAGAAAAGTTGCGTTTTGTGACGAAAAGGGCCTTGATTATTGCAATTGATGGGGGGGGGGTGGTATACTGTAGCGTACGATAGGTACTTTGTGCCGTGCGGCAAAAATAAAGCGAAAAAGAAGTGGTAAACAATGAAAGTTTTATTCGAAAATACCGGGAACTACGAAAGTCGAGATATCATTTCCAGGAATGACGAACGTGCATGGCCTACGCATTTTCATCCGCATATTGAATTGTTTATCGTCAGAAAAGGCACTTATCGAATTGAAATCAACGGCAGCACCTACGACGTGGGAGACGGAACGGTAGTGTTTTTCGATCACTACGATTTGCATTCGTTGGAAGAACTGGGGCCGCGCGTGGACGATTGCATTTTGAGAATATCCAACGGCGACGAATTGGAGTTCAACAAGGCACGTATGCACCGCAAAGTGGAAAACCCCGTGATATGCAATGCCAAGTTGGCCGACACAATTTTGAACGTAGTGGATTTGATCAACATCGAACGCGACAATGCTTTTGTTATTTCAACTTCCGTCAAATACATTTTGTCGTTGATTTACAAGCATTTTCGTTTCACGGATTCTACAACCGGCACGGAAAGCGAAGCGGAATATGCAAGAAGAATTATGTTGTACATTTCCAATCACTATCGTGAAAAGATAACAACCTCTTCCATTGCCAAGGAAATGGGTTATTCCCGAGAGCATATATCTCGAATATTCCACACCTATTTTCAAGGAAGCATACAAACCTACGTCAACAACAAGCGTGTCGAATATATCGAAGAAAGACATCGCGAAACAGGAAAAAACCGCACGAAGTTTATTTTGGAAGCAGGGTTCGGCAGTTTTTCCGCATATTACAGATTTTTGAAAAACAAAGAAAAAAACAAAAAGTGATTTTGAGTGCAGTTTGCCGAGTGTGAAAAAAATCAGAGTGCACGGCAGCAAATCGTGTGAGCGGCACGTTGCATCGGCTTGGCAAATTGTTGAGGAGATATTTATGAAAATTGAAAAATACACAGGCAACCCGATTTTGAAACCAAATCCGCAAAACCGGTGGGAAAACCTTTGCGTTTTGAATCCGGGTGTTATCTACGACGAAAAGACACAGAAGTTTGTTATGCTGTACCGTGCGGGCGGCGACGATTGGGAACATTGGATCAGACTTGGACTTGCCGTCAGCGACGACGGTTTTCATTTCGAGCGTTGTGGCAACGACCCTGCCATGGACGGAATTCGCGACACTTGCGAAGCAAGCATCGAAGATCCCAGAATTGTGAAAATCGACGAACACTATTATGTTACATATGCAGGAACGGCGTTCTATCCGGGAAGATATTGGAATGCCGACGATTGGCACAAGGTTCAAGCGGAAAGAAGTTTTCAGCCGGCAACTGCACCTACAATAGTTAAAAGAGGACACACGGTATCCTATCTGGCCTATACCGACGATTTCAAACAATTCAAAAGAATGGGAAGAATCACCGATTCCAGATTTGACGACAGAGACGTTGTTCTTTTCCCTGAAAAGATTAACGGAAAATTTGTGAAGATTTGTCGTCCGAAGTGTGACGGCAATGCACCGTCCGTCTGGATTGCATTCGGCGACGACCTTTTGGAATGGGAACGTCCCACAAAACTTTTCAGTGGAGTGGAGGACTGGGAAGCAGAACGCGTCGGGGCAGGATGTCCCCCGATAAAAACCAAAGACGGCTGGTTGCTTATCTATCACGGCGTCAGCGGAACGGACCGGTTCTACAGAGTGGGAATGATGTTGTTGGATCTTGACGACCCAACAAAGATACTTGCTCGCACCAAAGACTACGTCATGGAGCCGGAGTGTGACTACGAAGTGGACGGCGTTTGGACGGGTTGTGTGTTCCCGACAGGCGTGGTGGAAAAAGACGGCTTGTTGTACATCTACTACGGATGTGCGGACAAATACGTTTCCGTTGCAACAGTTGCGTTGGACGACGTTCTCGAACACATGCGCAAATGTCGCATCTAGTTGTTGACGATACAAAATCGGTTGCTCGTTTGAAATGTAAAGATTGCAAAAACAACACATACGGCATCGATTTTGGTTTCGAAACAGATATAAACAATTTTGATTACATTATGGAGGCAGAAAAACAATGAAAGTCACTAAAAGAATTGTGTCTGTTATTCTTCTCGTTGCAATTCTTCTTGTCCCCGCAATACTCACTTTTGCGGCATGCGACAGAGGACCCGGACAGACAATCGACGACACGAAAACAACAGTAAAACTCAAGTACTATGCCGGCGGCATGGGTACCGCTTGGATGGATGAGGCAATTTCGGCATTTGAAACGAAGTACGCAAACTATTCTTTCGAAAAGGGAAAAGTTGGTGTGCAAGTGCTCAAAGACTATGAAAAGAGTGCCGATACGGCCGACCTTGTGAAAGGCGACAGCAACAACATCTACATCACCGAAGGTGTAAACTACTACGAGTTTATCACCAAAGACGTCATGTTGGATATCACCGACCTTGTAAGGAGCGGTGCGGCAACCGGCCCCGATTCTTCCGAGTCCAAAACAATCGAATCCAAATTGTCCGCCGCAAGAAAGAATTTCTACAACTTCGGAACGGAATCTAATCCCAAGTACTATGCATTGCCGTACTACGAATCATCGGTAAGTTTGATCTACAACGTGGATCTTTTCGACGAAAAAGGCTGGTATTTTATCGACGGAAAATCTGCCGAAGGCATGACGGAAGAACAGTTGAAAAACGGCGAAGACGTTTATGGACTCTTCCTCGACTCCGACCCGACGGCAACAAAATCTGCCGGCCCGGACGGAATCTACGGCACTTCCGACGACGGTCTCCCTGCAACTTATGCCGATTTCCAAGCATTGCTCACCGTAATCGAGTGGATGAATGCTTATTCGTTTATCAGCAACGGTTATGCCGACTATCTCACGCCGTGTGCAACGGAAGTGTGGGCAACGGCATCCGGTTTGGAAGAAATGGCTTTGAGCATGAGTTTCGAAGGCACGGCCAACACGCTGTTGGATTTGGATGCAAACGGTAACGTCCAATATGATGCAAACGGCAAGGCTAAGTTGTTGTCTGCAACAACCATCACTCCAACCAACGCCTATCTTCTTCACCAACAAAAGGGTAAACTCGACGCAATCGAGTTCGTCAAAATGATGATGGGTTCGTCCTACTACACCAAAACGTTTTCTCCGTCTTTCTCGCACACAATGGCGCAAGAAATGTTCATCAACGGAGCAGACGACAACAAATCGATTGCAATGCTTGTTGACGGTTCTTGGTGGAATGCCGAAGCAAAGTCCAAGTACGGTAGCGAAGAAGAACGTCTGACCAAAAAATTTGCAATCATGCCCATTCCTAAACCGGATTCGTCGCAAATCGGCGAAAACACCGTTCGTCTTTCCGAGCGTAATTCTATGATGTTTGTCAACAAGAATTGCCCGCAAAACGTTCTTCCTGCAGTTTTGGAATTTATGAGTTTCCTTCAATCGGACGAAATCATGACGTTGTTCTCGGTGCACACCGATGCTCTCAGAGCCATGGACTACGAAATCAGTGAGGAAAATCTTGCAAAGATGTCCTACTACGGAAGAAACAACTACGAAACGTCTCGTGCTGCAACAACCGATTGGCTGGAATGGATGCCCACAACCAACACCACAAAATTGAACGCATCAATGCTCAACAGTTCAAAATGGGGATTTAACAACGGAACAAGCACAACGGCTCCGTTCACCTATTTCAAGGATAACCCGAACGTAAGTGCAATCAACTACTTCAATCAAATATTGAATCACTACAAGGGTAGCTGGTCTATCAAATAGATTGGCAGAACAAAAAAACAAGTTCGATACGCAGAGTTTTTGTTTGTAGGCACAAGCCGTAGCAACAATCTGCGTATCGGCACACAAATGTGTTTGACACATTGATTTGGGAGAAAAGTATGGATATAAAAACTGATCATTTCGAAGATTTGACAAACTTGGACGGCACGGGGTCTGCTGTGGCGATCAAGCAGTCTCCCGATTTTCCCGTCAGAAAACGCAAGAAGAAAAAAAGCAAGGGCGGCACAATCTTTTTTGCCACGATGATGGCCTTGCCCCTTTTGCAATTTTTCATATTCTATTTTGTCGTAAATTTCAACAGCATCGTGTTGGCATTTCAAAAGTACGATATCGGCGACAACGGCTACAGTCTTGTGCCGGCAGGATTTGAAAACTTTGCGCAGATATTCCACGAATGGAAAACAACACCGTGGATTTCTGCAAATTTGCTGCCCAATGCATTGAGATATTTTGTGCTGAAAGTGTGCATTATTTTGCCGTTGAGTTTGCTGTTTGCCTACTACATCTACAAAAAGATGCGTCTCAACGGATTTTTCAAAGTGATGTTGTTTTTGCCTAGCATAATTTGCAACATGGTGATCGTGATGTTCTATCGCGACTTTGTAGACTTTGTGATAGCACCGTTGTTCAACATGGACACGTTGTGGGGCGGAGAAGGCAACGCGGCAACAATTCCGTTAGTAATTTTGTACATTTTGTTGAGTTTTTCGGGTAGCATATTGCTGTTCCTCAATGCTATGTCGTCAATACCGGAATCCACTCTGGAGGCCGCCAAAATCGACGGAGCGTCGGAATTCCGAACCTTTTTGAGCATCGTTATTCCGTCCATTTGGGGCACGATTGTTTCCTTGTTGGTGTTGGCTTTTGCGGAAATTGCACTCGGACAAGCCAACTTGTATTCAATTTACGGATCGCTTGCACCGTATTCGCAACAAACTCTTGGTTACTACATATTCAACCTTATGGCAACCAGCAACGGCGACGATATCACAATGTATCCCAAAGCGGCAGCCTACGGCTTGCTGGCAACGGTGATCATTGCGCCAATCACGATTATTGCACGCAAACTGCTGTTAAAATACGGACCGAGTGAAGATTGAGGACAGAACAATGCTAAAATCAAAAAGAAAACTATCAATATTTGAAATTATTGTCGGCTGTATTTTGGTGCTGTACTGCGTCATTTTCGTTGCACTTTTCGTGTGGGCATTTTGCACTTCACTTAAAACCAGCGACGATTTTATCAACAACCCGTCCGGACTGGCAAATTCTTTCAACTTCAAAAACTTTGTTGAGGTGTTCAACAAAATATCGTACAACGTCGAAACGAAAAACGGAATTTTCCCGAAGTACTACGAATCGATGTTGTTGTATTCGTTTTTGTATGCCGGCGGCAGCGCATTCTTTCAAGTGTTTTGCACGGCGATAGTGGCGTATTGCACTTCAAAGTACAAAAACAAAGTGAGTACGGTAGTAAACTACATAGTTATCGTAACGTTGATATTGCCCATCGTCGGCAACACGCCTTCGATGATTTCTCTTATGAAAAGTTTGGGGCTCTACAACACGATGATTGGGGCTTGGATAATGAAATTCGGCTTCAATAACATGTACTACCTCATTTTTTATGCGGCATTCAAAAGTTTGTCGTGGACGTATGCCGAGTCTGCATTTATGGACGGAGCATCGCATTTTACAGTCTTTTTCAAAATTATGCTTCCGCTGATGATCCATTTGGTGGGAACGGTGTTTTTGTTGTTGTTCATCGAATATTGGAACGACTACCAAACGCCCATGTTCTATTTGAAAGACTACAGAACTGCATCCTACGGCTTATTTGTTATTTATTCTTCCACAGACGGAGACATGGCTTTTCCGCCCATTAAAATTGCCGGCGGAATAATCGTATTCTTGCCCATATTCATTTTGTTCTTGTGCTTCAGAAACAAAATCATGGGTAATTTGACAGAAGGAGGCATCAAAGGATGACAAAAATAAAGCAAAAAACGGCCACATGCATTTGCTTGATGTTGGCATTGTTACTTATATTGTCGACAGCAACTTGTGTCGGACTGACCGCAAATGCTTCATCTTCAAGCGGAGAAATGTTCGACTATTCGGCTTCTTCTGTAAATTTGAAGTACAAAACGGCTCAAGGCGATGCTGACGAGCCGGGAAGAAAAGGATTGTTGCTGTACGGCTACGACAGCGGTGCGTTTGCGCAATTCAAAGCGGAAATGAACGGATCGTTCAGTGCCGACCTGAAAGCGTTAAAGCACGGAAACAGCGCAGATCTTTCCAAGTATTCGTTGGTGTTCACCGACACACAAACCCAAAAGAGTTTTTCGGTTATTGTTGAAAACAAAGGTTCGTCCAGCAACGTCTGTGTAAGCGTGGACGGCAACAAGGCAGGTATCTACTACTACACGTCGCAATATGACGTCAACGGAACGGCGCTGGGCTACACCGCATTGTATAACAATTCGGAAACGTACACAAACGTTGCTTCCAACGAAATTCAACTGGTGTTCGATCCTGTCACAATGCAAGTCAACGTGTTGGGCAACGGCGGTGCGTACCACCCCGTGTGGGATTTTTCCAAGGAATATAACGACGGCAAACAACTGAAACACGATTTGCCTCAATTCGGCCAATACACGGTCAAGGTTGTTTTCGACGAAGTAAAATCCAACGGAAAAGGCGAATTGCTTGTCTATTCTTTCGGCGGCTACACCTTCGAAAATGCCTACGTTGACAGCAGCATTTCGTTGTTTGCGAACGTGACGTCCAATGCGATCATCGGAAAAGAGTATTCGATACCGCAAGCACAAGTCGTCGACTTGGTTGGCGGCGAAATGTCGGCAGACAACGTATTCGTCAGTGTTTACGACGTTGACGGAAACGTGTTGAACAACGGCGAGTACAAGTTTACTCCAAGTGAAAACGGCGACTACTACATTTACTATTCCTACAAAACAAGTCAGAACGAAAAACCCGATGCCGTGGCGTTTTATCGTATCACGGCGGTGGCCGAAACCGATTGCGCCCACGAGTTTTCCTACGATAGTAGCGATATCGACAGTATCGATGAAGTGGGTGTTTACACGACGGTGTACGTGCCCAAAGGAACCATTCAAAGCAATTTGCTTGTTTCCGGCAGCATGGCTACAACCGTCACCGTTAAAAAGAACGGCGAACCTATTGCAGACTACGAAAACGTTTCAGGCGGATTTGAATATACGTTTACTGAAGCGGGAACCTATTCGTTTGTGTATCAAGCAAAAATCAACGGTCAAACGTTGGTCGATGAAAAAACGGTAACCGTGTCCGGCGGAACCCCCACCTACGTGATAGAAGAGATGTCGGAAGAAGCCGAAGTCGGTTCCACAATCAATCTGACGGCCGGTAAGGTGTATTACAAAAATTTCGTCTACGAAATGAGCGTATCCATGCAATATCCGTCCGGGAAAACCGTCACCGCAGGTGAACACGTGTTGAACGAACTGGGAACCTACGTTATTTGCAACGAATACGGTAACGAAGTGTTCAAACAAGAATTCACCGTGCGTCAAACTTACAGCGACTTGTTCTCCGGCGATTTCACGTCAACCAAATACGGAACGCTTGTCGGAAACAACACGATAAACGGTCAAATAGTAACTCTAACAAACGGCAATTCGGTGACATTCACCAAACTTATCGATCTTTCTGACAATAGCTTCGACGAAACTCTCGAAGATAAGTCTCAAAACACTCCGTTGTTGGAATTGTACGCACAACCGCATTCATTGAACGTCTCGGATTTGCAAACGTTGTATATCACGTTGACGGATAAGTACGATTCGAACAACTACATTATCATTCGTGTAAATTATTTGTCTTATTTGCCCAACAACATGAGAATCAGAACGATGGCGGCGGGGCAGTCTTGGGTCGGATACGACTACGAATTCTACACCGGCGATATCAGCGTAGACTCTGCGCAAGGGCATGACGACGGCGGCACAATCGTAAGTTTCAACTGCATGCAGTCTGCCGACGGACGAGATTTTTCCGAAAGAAAGTTGCGACTGTATTTCGATAACGCAAGCGGCCGTCTCTACACCAGAACGTGGCAAGATAAGGCCGGAAACAGCACCACAGACAACTACATCCCCATTCCGTGGCTCATTCGCGACTACAAAACAACGGATCCCACCCTCAGCGCAGGCGACACTCCGTGGAAAGGGTTTACAACGGGAGAAGTCTACTTGTCTGTCTATGCAACGGGCATCAGCGACACGGCAGATTTGGTGTTCACCAACATCGACGGGGTAGATTTGACCGGAAAATACTACGTGGATAACGTAGCCCCCACTCTCACCGTCGACGTAGACGAAAACAACGTTCCTTTTGCTAAAGTAGGCAAAGTATTCAACGTGTTCAGTCACGTTGCAAAAGATGCGTATTCTCTTATTGCCGAAGACACGGTAAAAGTGTTGCACAACGGAAGAGAAATCGAATTGGACAACGGCGCGTTTATTCCCGACGAAGTGGGAGAGTACCTAATCGTGTACACCGCAACGGATACATTCGGAAACACGGTGACAAAAACAATCAAAGTCGAAGCCAAAAACACGTTGTCCAAGTTGAGCATCACTGTTGACGGAACACTTTCAAGCGAACTTTTCTTCGGAGAATTGGTGCAATTGCCCGATGCCACGGCAGTCGGCGGTGCAGGCGGAATCTCCGTCAAAGTTGAAGTGATCGCCGTCGGTGCCGATAACAAAAACGTTGAAATAACCAATGGTGCATTCCGTGCAATGTATGCAGGCCTTTATCAGGTTGTGTACACGGCAACAGACTATATCGGAAACACCAAAACCGAAAGATTGTGGACGACGGTTGCCTACTCTGCCGCACCCGTATTCGACGAATCGAGCATTGTTTTGCCGGGCGCATTCATTTCCGGCGATGCCTACGAATTTTCGGAATACTTCGCAACTTACTACAACGGTGAGGGCGGTACCGAACAAGTCAAAGCGGTTATCACCGTAACGGATGCAAACGGAACCAATGTGTTGACTGGCAGCAAGTACGTTCCCGTTGCATCGGAAACAAACAGCGTTGCCGAGATCACTTTCTCGTTCACGGCAAACAATCAAACGACGTCTGTTGTCAAAAAGGTTCCTGTCCTCACGCCAAACAAAGGCTTGGGCTATCTCAAAGGATTTTTTGCAACCGACGGAACGGTAGATGCAGTCAATTATGCAGTGGTATTCACGCCTAACGGCACCGAATCCTTGCACATTGCTTTTGCAAAAGCAATATCTCAAAGATATTTGACAATCGGTTTGAGACGCGAAGACGTCGATTCGTTCAAGGAAATGAACATCATCTTGCGTGATACGTCCGATCCTAACGCAACGGTAAAACTTACGTACAGAAACAATTCCGGCAAACTAACGTTAAGCATAAACGACGGCACGGAATACAATGCCAACTTCGATACGAGCGGCAACTTTGCTATAAAGTACGACAACGCGTCAAAACGTATTTTGGACGTGTTGGGTATGGAAATCGGCACAATCACTCACTATCAAGACGGAACGGAATTCAACGGCTTCCCCAGTGGTATGGTATATTTTGAAATCGAAGCAGACGGTAAGTTGGCCATCACGTCCATTGCAAACCAAAATTTCAACAACTATGTTCGTGACGCCATCACTCCGTTGTTGACAATCGACGGATCATTCTCCGGAACGTATATTCCCGGACAAACAGTTACTCTTCCCGCTGCAACTGCCTACGACGTTTTGGGCGCAACGGGTGAAATCACCGTGACGGTCAAGTCCGCGTCCGGCCAAGTGGTTGCTTCCGGAACCGCAGACAAGGAACTACTCTTTGTGCCGCAAAGTTACGGAACTTATTCCGTTGTATATTCCGTTTCGGATGCTTCCGGCAACAAGACAACCTACACTTCGTCAATAGTGGTCATCGACGACGTGAAACCTACGCTTTCGTTCGACAAGTCGATTCCCGAAACTGCGAAGGTCGGCACAACTATCACACTTCCGAAGTACACTGTTTCCGATAACGGCGATATAGACCAAGTCGTTGTCAAAAAGTATGTGTGCGGCCCAGACGGAATAATGGTGGCGGTGCTCGGTGACGGAACTGTCAAATTGGATAAGAAAGGAACCTACTTCATCTACTATTTCGTTGTCGACGACAACGGAAACACAACGAACTACACGTTCAAAATCACTGTTTCGTAAAGGAGGAATTCAAACAGCATGACAAACGTTATGAAAAGAATAATTTGTTTGTTGCTTGTGGTGCTACTGTGCGGTTTGGTACTTGTCGGTTGCGACGACGGCGAAATCGGCTCCGGCGATCAAGAATCGATGTTGCCCGACAAAATTCCGGAAACAGGCAAATATATTGTTAAAGACGGAAAAAGCGACTACACAATAGTCATTCCAAGCAATGCCGATCAATTGTTGACAACAACGGCAAACGACGTGCAAACTTACATTTTCAACTCAACGGGAGCATTGCTCCCGATCGAGGGGGATGCGGCCTACGTGTTCGACTCGAACTCCAAAATCATTGCAATCGGTCCTACAACCGTTTGGAACGGTTGCGGATTGGAACTGACGGACGACCTGTTGAACACGGGATATTTGATGAAAAGGTTCGGAAATTTGATTGTTTGCAATGCAAAAGACAATCTCGGTTCCGTTTCCGCCGCTTACGACATGCTCTACTATCTTGTGGGCTTCGAGTGCTACGCGGCAGATGAAATTCACGTCGATAAAAAGGCAGACGTGCCTCTGCTCGATTTTGATATCAAATTCATTCCCACCGTCGACGTTCGCTACATCATGTCCAAAGCTCTCAGTGAAAACACGATGTACAATCAGCGCATGAGATTGCTCACGTCTTACGGACACGGCATTTGGATCACGTTTGCACACACAACAATCACAACTTTCTTGCCCACTTCGGCCTATCGCGAACAACATCCCGATTGGTACAACGATTCCGGAACGCAGGTGTGCTATTCCAACGAGGAAATGCGTCAGGAAATGGTGGAGCAAATCAAAACCAAAATCAAAAATAACCCCGAAGGCAAATATGTCATGATCGGTCACGAAGACAATTATGATATGTGCCAATGCGACGAATGTGTTGCCGCAAGAGAGCGTCTTGGCGGCTACGGCGGACAAGAACTGGATTTCACAAACAAAATCGCGCAAGAAGTAACCCCGTGGGTGGAAGAAAACTACCCCGGCCGCGAAGTGAAGTACGTGTTCTTTGCTTACCAAACGTCGTCGGAACCTCCCGTAAAATGGGATGACGAGCAAAACAAGTACGTTCCGCTCTACGACGATTTTTCCATTCACAAAAACACAATGCTTTTGTATTGTCCCATCGAAATGGACTTTTCGGAAAAGTTCAACAGCGAAGATAACAACGCTTTGTATCAACAACTGCTTGGCTGGTACGAAATTTTCAAATCGCAAGGCGTGGAAAAGAACATTTGCATTTGGACGTACAGCATCACTTCACACTCCTACATGGCACCTTCCAACAACTACGCGTATTTCGGCGAACACTACAAAACAATGACGGATATCGGCGTAAGTTTCATAATGGACCAATTCGTGCACGACAGCAGAGTCGGGTGCTTCGAGGAATTGCGTTTGTACACAATGTCGAAGTTGATGTATCGTTACGACCTCAGCTACAACGATCTTGTCGAAGATTTCATCGATAACTACTACAAAGACGCTGCTCCCGCCATGACGGAGTACTACGAATTCTATCGTGCCTACTTGCAGTACTTGCAAGAAGAAAAAGCATTCAGCGGTTCACTCACCGTCGAAGCGGATGACGTTCAATATTGGCCGGTAAACGTTTGCAATCAAATGCTGTCCATTTTGGACAAGGCCATGGAAGAGATAGAGCCTTTGAAGCAATCCGATCCCGAAAAATACAACACCTTGCGTGACAGAATTTTGAAAGAAAAGGTTGCTCCCGTTTATCTGTTGTTCACTCACCACATGTCTTCACTCACTCAAGCGGAAAAGGAATTGTATTGGGAAGAACTCAACTATATCACCAAAAAGTTCAACATGACCTCTTCCAGAGAAGGCAAGCAAACAATTGCCGATTCTATCGAGTTGTGGTACTCGCAAATATTTAACTAGTGGAGGAAACAATGAAACTTACAAAAAAATTGATGATTGTGCTCCTCTGTGTGGTTTTTGCCACAAGTGCGGCTGTATTTGCATCTTGCGATGTAACCCCGGAAGAACCTCCTGTGGAAAAAACAATCAGTTTGGACAAGACGGAATGTACCGTTTCTGTCGACGAAGAGTTGTATTTGACGGTCACCACGGATGCGAAAGGAACGTTGACTTGGTCGTCTAGCGATCCAAAAGTGGCATCGGTAGATTCAAGCGGAAGAATTTTGACAAAAAAAGTCGGCACAACGACAATCACCGTGTCGATAGAAGACATTTCGGCAAGTTGCACCCTCACGGTGGTGGAATCTACCGGCGAAAACGGTGAAAAACTGCTTGTCGATGAAAATTTGTTGCTTTCCCTCAAAGACGGCGCCGTAACGCTCGACGTGCAGTATTTCGAGGACGGAAGCGACAGTGCAAGTACCGACAAGACGATAAACTACCGCTCCGCTGACGAATCTGTTGTCACGGTATCGGCAGACGGCATCGTAACCCCCGTTTCCTTGGGACAAACAACGATAGTCGTTCAATGCGAAGGCATCAGCGTCTCTGTTTTGGCCGATGTCTACACGGCAAGCATCTCCACTCCGGCCGAATGGCTCGAAATGATTGAAAATTCCGGTCACTACTCGGATAAAATCACAACGACAGAGCGTTTTTACCTCAAAAACGACATCGATTTCACCGATGTAACCTACGATATCGGCCCGGTGGCTTACGGAGCAAACAGCGAAAACGACAATGCTTATCATTTTTGCTCGGAACTTAACGGAAACTACCACACGGTGAAAAATATCACCGCTTGGGCGGAAGACAGCCAACTAAATCCCGAAAATCATCAATCAATTTTCGGCAGAACGGTTGGTGCAACGGTGAAAAATGTTGCTTTCCAAAACGTTGTGTTCAATTCAACCAACAGTTTTGGTCTTTGCGCTTCGTTGCTTCACCATTTCAGCGACATGGAAGGTGTTGACGCAATCAGCAATCTTTTCGAAAACATAAGTGCCGATTTCACCTACGATTTCGACGCTTCGAGTGAAAAGGGTTCGATTGCAACAGGCATCACGCGCAGTGCATACGGCGTAAACCTGAAAAACGTGTTTGTGTATATGCATGCCGCCGACGAAGAACAATTGCTCACGGATAAGTACAACAACGTCTACGGTTTTGCACAAGCCGAATGGGTGTGGTACGGCGGATCGCTGTCCAACGTTATAGTTTTGATGGACGTGCCCGCAGAAAACGTGCAATTCATCAACGATGCCGCAGGCGATCAAATCTACAAACATTCCAAAAACAATTGCTATGCTACCAATTCGGTTGTTCAGGCAGCATACTTTGCAAACAAATGCTTCAATCAAGCAGTCTGGGACGTTACGGCTCCCGACAAAATTCCTAGTTTTGTAAAATAATTATTGAAAAATAATTAAAAAAAATTTTAAGGAGGAACACATGAAAAAGCTTATTCAAACAACCTTAGCTATTGTTTGTGTATTGGCAGTGCTTTTCGCGTTCGCCGCATGCGACGTCGAAACAGTCAACGTGCAAATGCCCTCTGTGCAAACAGGCTACACGGTTAGCGGTCTGGAAACCGCTGTGAAAGGCGAAAGCTACGAATTCACGGTAACCATTTCCGCCGGATTCAAAAAGGGCGACGAATTCCGTGTCACCGTCAATGGGGCGACAGTCACCGAAACGGACGGAAAATTCGTTGTCGAGAACGTCAGCGAGGATCTCGTCATTGCCGTAGAGGGCGTTGTCGAGGATATTCCCGCTCCGGAAACGTTCACCGTAACTTTCCCCGAATCCCCTGTCGGCTACTCGGTCAGCGGTGCAACGTCGGTGGAAAAGGGCGCAAGCTACGAATTTGCCGTTGCCATTTCCAACGGGTACGAACCCACAAACGAATTCGCAGTGAAAGTTAACGGCCAAACGATCAGCGGAACTAACGGCAAGTACGTCGTTGCAAACGTAACGGAAAACCTCACCATCGAAGTGAGCGGCGTTGAAAAAATCATCGAATACGTCACCGTAACGTTGCCCACAGAAACTGTTGGCTACACCGTAGCAGGCGGCCAAACCACAATCGAAAAGGGCACAAGCTACGAATTCACCGTAACAATCGATGGCACCTACG
This sequence comes from uncultured Oscillospiraceae bacterium, assembly GCA_964598315.1. Classification (GTDB taxonomy): domain Bacteria; phylum Bacillota; class Clostridia; order Christensenellales; family CAG-314; genus Fimimonas. The sequence goes on along the minus strand of CAZRBI010000012.1, from coordinate 13,564 downwards.
AAAAGGCCGCAAACTTTGCAGTCAAAGCAAACGGAACGGCTGTTGAAGAAAAGGACGGCAAGTACGTTATCGAAAGCGTCACTGCAAACACCACAATCACGGTTGAAGGCGTTGTTGCAAAACCTGTCTACACAGTAACTTTGCCTGCAAGCCCCGTTGGCTACACCGTTAGCGGCGAAGCGTCCGTCATGAAAGGCGAAAGCTACACGTTCACCGTCACAATCGGCGATATCTACGAAAAGAGTGCAGATTTTGCAGTGAAAGCAAACGGAACGGCTGTCACCGAAACAAACGGCAAGTATGTTGTTGAAAACGTGCTCGGAAACCTCACAATTACGGTTGAAGGCGTTGTCAAAAAGACTGTCAACGTAAATCTTCCTCAAAGCCCCGTCGGCTACGCTGTCAGCGGCAATTCCAAAGTGGCAGTGGGCGAAAACTACGAATTCACCGTTGCAATTGCCACCGGCTTTGAAAAGGGCGATAACTTCGCAGTGAAAGCAAACGGAACGGCCGTTGAAGAAACAAACGGCAAGTACGTTGTTAAAAACGTCACGGCAGAACTCACAATCACAGTTGAAGGCGTCAACAAAAAACCCGGATATTGTGCAGTCACGCTTCCCCAAGGCGAAGGCTACACGGTTGTCGGCGAACAATCGGTGTTGGAAGGCAACGACTACCAATTCACACTCACAATCGACAATACATACGAAAAGGCCCAAAACTTTGCAGTCAAAGCAAACGGAACTGCAGTTGAAGAAGTTGACGGCAAGTATGTTGTCAAAAACGTAACCAAAGATATCGCAATCACAGTTGAAGGCGTCACGGCTAAACCCGTCTACAACGTAACGTTCCCAACCGTTGCAGGTTGCACGTTCGATGGCGTGGCAACCGTCATGAAGGGCGAAAGCTACACGTTCACACTTGAAATTTCCAACGAATACGAAGTTCTCGAAGCGTTGGTTGTCAAGGCAAACGGCACACCCGTCACGGCAACTGAAGGCAGCTATGTTATCGCAAGCGTAACGGAAAACGTCACAATCACAGTTGAAGGCGTCACGGCTAAACCCGTCTACAACGTAACTTTGCCGGAAAATACCGAATCTTATACGGTCAGCGGCGAAGCAACAGTAATGAAAGGTGAAACCTACCAATTCACCGTTGAAATTGTCACAGGCTACAAGAAGGGCGCAAGCTTCGCAGTGAAAGCTAACGGAACGGCCGTTGAAGAAAAGGATGGCAAGTACGTTGTTGAAAATGTCACAAAGGACCTCACAATCACCGTCGAAGGCGTTGAAAAAATCATCGAATACGTCATCGTAACGTTGCCCACAGAAACTGTTGGCTACACCGTCGCAGGCGGCCAAACTACAATCGAAAAGGGCGATAGCTACGAATTCGTCGTAACAATCGATAGCAACTACGAAAAAGGCTCTAACTTCGCAGTTAAGGCAAACGGAACGGCTGTTCCCGAAACAAACGGCAAGTACGTTATCGCAAGCGTAACGGAAGACACCGCAATCACGGTTGAAGGCGTCGTTGCAAAACCCACCTACAACGTAACTCTTCCCCAAGGCGAAGGCTACACCGTCAGCGGCGAAGCAACCGTTATGAAGGGCGAAACCTACACGTTCATGTTGGTAATTGACGATGGCTACAAAGCAGGCGAAAGCTTTGCAGTTAAAGCAAACGGCGAACCCGTCACGGGAACTGATGGTAACTACACAATCGCTAGCGTAACGTCCGCCATTGTTATCACGGTGGAAGGCGTGGAAGAAGTTACTCTCAAAGCAACCTTCACGGCCGAAAACTTCGATGACGCATTGGAAAACACCGTTGAAGATTTCGACTACAAAGCACAAAACTTCACATTCCAAATCACGCTCACCAAGCACTACACTCAAGGTGCAAGTGCAATCCAAGTGTACTACAAAACCGCAGATACCGAGGAAGCCGCTGTAACTCCCGACGAATCCGGTATCTACACAATCGCAAACCCCCACAAGGATATCCAAATCACCGTCAAGGGCATTGCACTCAACACCTACAATGTAACTTTCTACCGCAACACGGTTGAAAAACACACCACGGAAGTCACTGCAAAATCCGTCTTGACGGAAGATCAACTCAATGCAGCAAAGGCCGCAATCCTTGCAGAAGGCGAAACTCTCGGTGCTTGGGTTAGCGACGTTACCGCACAAATTTTGCAAGACACGGCAATCTACGCCTACGTTGCTCCGTCCTTCGGCACGGCAGTTGCGGGCAGCCCCGTTAACGGCGGCACTGAAGTCACTCTTGGCCAAGGCGAATATTCCGCTTGCGGTTTCGAAAAGGTCTACAAACTAACCGGTGCAAAAACCGATATCTTTGCCGACGTCGCTCTCCGCACGACAAAAGAAGTTCGCTTTGCATTCAAAGTTGAAAGTGGTTGGATTCTTTTGGCAGGATATTCTTCCTATGCCGAAACGGCGGGTATTTGGTACGACGTTGTGATGACCAACGACGGCACAGGCAAATGGACTGTTTCCGTGGCAGGTACTATCAGTCACATGAGTGGCGGTGACGTAACGTACACATCAAGCTTCTCTACGGATGAATGTAGCGGAACTACTCTTGAGGATGTTTTGACTTGGTCTAGCGATGCTGATGACGGCGTAACGTTCAGCATCACCGAACTGCGCAAGACCGATTACACGCTTTATGGCGACGAAGCTATCACCACCGGTGCACCCGTTAGTGTTTTCACAACTTCAACAGGAAAAGTTGCTCCGGCAGACTTCACCGAAGTGTACTACTATACAAACAAAACAGAAAATGCAGCAGCTCTTTTGAACGAAAAATTTGCAGAAATTGACGTTCTCGGCTACAGTGAAATTAAATTCTATTTTGCAATACCGAGCGGTGCTTTCTTGATTAACGGTTGGGGTGCTTATGCCGAAGGCTCAACAACCGGCAGTGGTTGGGTTTCTGTCATTCTCTCAAACAACGGAGATGGCAGTTGGACAATCACTGTTAATGGTAAATTGGCCGCCGCAACAACAAATCCATACGAATACACGAAAACCGGCACAACACTTAAAGAAGTGTTAAATTCATGGTTTAATGATGATTACATCGGCGACAACACGGAAGTTTATCTCACCGAAGTTCGCGGTGTCAAGAAACCGGCAGCTCCGCTTTATGGCGAAGTAGTTTCCGAAGTTCCTGCCGATGGTTTCACTGCATCTGACGCAATGGTTGCGCCCGATGAATTCAGCAAAGTATACTATAAGAACGCATACCTGCTTAACACTAAGTTTGCAGACGTGGATATTTCTGGTTACAGTGAAGTTAGATTCTACTTTGCAATAGCTGACGGTGCTTTCTTGATTAACGGTTGGGGTGCTTATGCCGAAGGCTCAACAACCGGC
>CAZRBI010000012.1:0-10057 GCA_964598315.1 uncultured Oscillospiraceae bacterium | reverse complement strand
TTCATGGTTTAATGATGATTACATCGGCGACAACACGGAAGTTTATCTCACCGAAATCAGAGCAACTACCGCAACTGAAGAAGCTGCGGAAACCCAAAGTGCAATCTGGGGGGAACGGGCAACCGTTTCCCCTGTTGCAAGTACAAGCTCTTTTTCGGGAATTGTGCCCAACGGTTACGGTGCGGTGAGCGTTTTCAACACGGGAAGCGGTGCGGCAAGATTTCAATTTGCCGATATTAACGTTTCCGAATATGCCGAACTGCGTTTTGCCTACAAGTCGTCAAGTTGGATGCTTTTCAATGGTTGGGCCGCATATCTTCACGAACCGAACAAATGGGTGACGGTTGTGATGAAGCAGGTGGCAAGCGGAAAGTGGAACGTGAGTGTGTACAGCACGCAAGACACGCAAACTTTCACCTACACAGGCACCAAGTTGAGCGAAATTCTTGCATCTTGGTACAACGATACGGCAAACGTAGATTTCTATTTCACCGATCTTCGTGGAATAAAGAAAGCGCAGACCAACGACAAGGATACCGTGAAAGTATCCAATTTGCTTTTCTCCAAGCTGTATTTGACCGACAGCGAAAGTGTTCCGAGTGGTTTTGAGAACGTCTACAAAAAATACGGTTTAGAAAAGGGCAATTTTTCTGACAGAGATATTTCGTCCTACGACCGTATAAGTTTTATGATCAAATTGTGCGGAACTTTCAAGGCGGGCGACGTAACCGTTGCACCTACCGACGATTGGATTTCCGTCGAATTGGAAAACTGCGGCAGCTACTGGAAAGTGAAAGTAGGGGACAATCTTGTGTTCCAACGCCACGGCACTAGTTTGAAACAAATTCTCAACGACTGGCATTCAGACGACGAAAACTTTGCCATGTACGTCACGGATATGCGTGGAACGTGGGGCAGCATGAAGTTGAACCAGATAAAAGCCATTGCCATGTCGAGTGACGACAAATCCGACGTGTTTGCAATGAGAGCGGCCGAACGTTTGGTTGCAGAACTAAAAAAACACGCAGGAATTGAACTGCTGATTGAATACCACGAAGACAAAACGACCTTTGACCCAAGCAAGAGCTATCTTGTGTTCGGACACCTTGCGGAAAAGTTGGGCATCACAGACGTTGGGCTTAAAAACAAAACGGGCTACAAAATTAACGTTACTAACGGACATTTGTGCGTGTACAGCCAAACGGGCGACGGAATGATGAATGCGGTGTACGGCTTGTTGAAGGAATACTTTGGCTTGACCTACTACACCGATAACGTGTTCGATATTGCCGATACCGACCCCGTGTTCAAAAACAAAGACGTTCTTGTCAACTACGACTTCGAATACAACTGGGCGGTAGACGGAGCAATCACCAAGGGGGCAACGGACGCTAGCGGCAACGTCATCTACAACGACGACTATATGTATCGCCTTGGGTTATCCAACGCCTACGAGAGCGTGGGCAGCGGTTGGCACAATTTCACAACCATTGTCAGCCAAGAAAAGTACGGCACAAACGGAACAGTTGCACAGCATCCCGAATGGTTTGTCACAAGAACGGCCTACGGCACGGAAAATTTTGAAACTCTCGATATTCAAAACTACTGCGACGCTATTGCAACGGCTGCGGCAAACGAACTTGCGGCTTTGATAAACGCAAGCAGTCGCAACGTTTGGTCGCTTTCCGCACCGGACTACGAAGATGAAAAATTGAACTCGGACGACTACGTGACCTTCATGAACAAGGTTGCGGCAAACCTGAACAGCCAAATCAACAGAAAGATAGAGTTGTTGCTTTTGGCATACGTATCGACGTTCGAAGCACCTTCGGTAGATTTGGTGCCCACCGATAACGTTAGTTTCGGCGTTATGGTTGCGCCCATCGAAAGCAACTACTACTACGGTTTCGATAACGACACTTTCACAAACGAAGACGGACACACCAACAAGTGGTTCGGTGATCAGATTGTGGCATGGAGTAAAAAGAATTGTTCTTTGTACGTTTGGAACTACTCGGCATATTTCGACAACTATTTTGTTCCGTTGGATACTATTTCCAACATGCAGCAGAGATACAAATTCTACCATGAAAACGGCATCACGGTGATTCACGACCAAGGCGTCGGCGACAAGGTAACACCCGATTGGTCGGCTTTGAAACTTTACTTGAAATCCGAACTGGCAAAAGACGTGGATGCGGACGTGGACAAGCTGACGGACAACTTTTTGAAGGCGTACTACGGCGAAGCGGCAGCACCCTACATGAAGCAACTTTTGCAGGCACAGCAAGCGCATTATGCGACGATTGCCGCCAACATGAAAGGCGGACACGTAACGCAAGCTTCGTTGTTCGACAAAAAGTACTGGGATAAAGATATGTTGGCCACGTGGTACGGCTATATCGAGAGCGCATTGGATGCAACCTCCGACGAAACGTTGCGCAACAGAATTCAAGTGGAAGCATTGACCATTCGCTACATGAGGCAAGTTTTGCACACAAACATAATCAGCAAATTCAGTGTGGTGTTTGTCGGTGCAACGACCAAGGCCAACGATTCTTTGGAGCAGATAATAACGGATGCAAAGGCGCTTGGCATCGAACGTTTTGCCGAGAGCGGCGGTTTTGTTTGCGACGGAAAAACTATCGTAGACGGAACTATCGACAATTTGAAATAAACGTTTGCGGCACAGTCGTCACGGCGCACGTGACACCGAAACGGCAACAAAATTTCAAAACAAAATCTACGTCAAATTCTTTTGGCTCACCGTGCGATGAGCCAAAAGAGTGGTAGGTATTTGTAACTTTGAACTAAAAACAACCATTTTAGTTGTACACACTGTCGAAAAAATCACAGCACTAATTCGTTATCTTTTCAAAATGGCAGCGATGCAACAAAAAGGCGGAAAAAATCTTTGAAATCTCGCCGAAAAAACAATTTTATTCATCATTCATGATAAGAGGCAAGGAGAGCTTAAATGAAATTCAAACTTAACAACGGCAAAAGTGCGGACAGTTTGTCGCAAGTGGTTGCAATGCTAGACGACAACGAATTGTGCGGACAACTGCTTTGTTTTGATATCTACGATCACGACGATCCACAGGAAGTGGAAAAAATCGTTTCCGTGATGAAACCGGGCGGTATTTTCGTTTCGGATATGTGTGCCGACAAGGTGAAAATGTACACCGAAATGGTGAACAGGCACACAACAATCCCCGTCATTGTGACGGCGGATATCGAAAACGGTCCCGAAGGCGGTGTGAAAGGCACCGGCAAGTTGCCGTACCCCATGGCTTGGGGTGCTTGTGCCGACGAAGAACTCGTTCGTGAAGCAGGACGTTTGACGGCAAGAATATCTCGCCGTTGCGGCGTGCACTGGACGTTTGCACCGGTAATCGACCTGAACTACAATTTTCGTTCGCCGGAAACAAACATTCGTGCCGTATCCGATTCCGCCGATGCAGTCATCAAATATGCAGGGGCGTATTCCGACGGTTTGCGCAGCGAAGGGCTGATGCTGACGGGTGCAAAACACTTCCCCGGCAACGGCACAGACGAACGCAACAGCCATTTTTGCACGACAGTGAACCCTCTTGGCCGTGAAGAATGGATGGCCACCTACGGCAAAATCTACAAGGAAATGTTCCGTCGCGGAACCGATTCGGTGATGGTGGGACACTCTTGCTTGCCGGCGTTCATGCCGCAAGAAGAACAGGGATTGCCAGGAGTGCTTTCCAAAAGTCTTATGACCGACCTGTTGAAGGGCGAGCTGGGCTTCAAGGGTTGTGTCATTTCCGACGCAATGTCCATGATTGGTGCCTGCGGAGTTGTGGACGGCGAAAAGAACCTTGCCGTGGAATTTTTGAAAGCAGGCGGCGACGTGGTGCTGTTCCCCGAAGACGACGATGCACAAAACATTCGGCAAGCGGTGGAAAAGGGCGAAATTTCCAAAGAACGCATGAACGATGCACTTGGCAGAATTTTGGCATTGAAGCAAAAAGTAGGATTGTTCGGCGGCGAAGAACCGCAAATCGAAGATTGCTCCGACGAGTTTTTTGCCGTTGCGCAAAAAATTGCCGATAAAAGCATCACCGTCGTTCGTGACGAAAAAAAGATTATCCCCACGCTTAAAAAGAGCGACAAGTTGTTGGTTATAACTCTTTCCGAACCCTACTGGCACAAGGAAGCTACAATCGAGCCGTATTTGCCCCTTATTCGCACCGTGGAAGACTTCGGTTGCACGGTTGATTATCTTATCAACCCCAAGCATAAAGCCATCAAAAGGGTTATGGACGGCTACGACGCATTGCTTGTTTTGTGCGACATGAGTTCCACCAACTACAACGGCGGATCTATGCGCGTGAGTTGGTACAACATAATGGCGTTTTGGCGCGGCTACGTTTTGGAACACCCCAAAATGATATTTGCGTCGCTGGGCGACCCCTACAAACTGTTCGATTTTCCCTATTTGAGGGAATACGTCAACGTGTATTCCAACGTTGCGCAATCGCAAATTGCACTCGCAAAGGTGTTGACGGGACAAATAGTTGCGCAAGGCAAAAACCCCGTTGCGTTCGAAGGCTTTTTCGAACGTGAAATTTAACTAAAAAGCGGCTTTAAGGCAAAAGCTTTGAAAAAACATTGTTTTGAGCAAACAGCGTGATTTTTCATCAAAGAACTCAACGAAAATTTGCGTGTTGCTGAAAAAAAATCAAAATCGATTTGTTGTTTTAAGGAAATTTTGCTAGAATAAGGTTTGAACGGCCGGCAAAAACGGACTGTTTTGAACGAAGTTGTTGAAAAAAATAATTTTTCAAACCCGATTGTTCCAAACAAGCAAAAATCAGTTCGTCACGTCAAAAAAAACGGCGAAAACGTGTTTGTGCAGAACAATCGCATGCAAAGTTGGGTGCTTTGCAAATTTAAACGGGGCAAGTGGTGCCCAAAGGATAAAATTATGGATTGGAGTGGCAAAAAAATAGTCGTATTGGGCGATAGTATCACAGAAGGCGCAGCAGCGTCGTCTGAACCCAACGTGTATCATCAACTTTTGAAGGGAATGTTGAATTTGAAAGAACTTGTTGCCTACGGAATAGGCGGCACGCGCATTGCACGTCAAATAACGCCGTTCAAAGAACCTCGTTTCGACTTGGATTTCAACTTGCGTGCGGACGAAATGGATATCGACGCCGATTTGGCAATCGTGTTTGGCGGAACAAACGATTTCGGGCACGGCGATGCCCCGATGGGCACTTTGGGCGACGACACCGTGTACACTTTCTACGGTGCGTGCAAATGTCTTTTTGAAAAACTTGTAAAAACCTACAACGGCAACGTTGTCGTCATCACTCCGTTGCATCGTTTCGGCGAAGACAACCCGTTTGGCGAAGATTCAAACAAGGTTGCGCCCGGACCGCTGTTGAAAGACTACGTTCACGCCATTTTGGAAACGGCAAAATCCATGAATTTGAACGTTTTCAACCTGTGGGACGACTACGACTTGAATCCCAACTTGGGCGACAACGCAAAGTACTTCATTTGCGACGGATTGCATCCCAACGACGAAGGACACAAACTTATTGCCCAAAAACTTGCGGCGTACTTGAAATCGCTGTAAAAAAGTGAAAAAGGAGAAAATAACCGTGGCATACGAATATATTGAAAAATTCAAAAAACTCGGATTCGGAATGTTCAACCATTTTGGTTTGTACAGCATTTGGGGAAGGGGAGAATGGTACATATCCACCCAATTGGACAAACAACAACAATACAACAAATTGATGGAAAAGTTCGACGTCAAAAAGAACTGGGCAAAACAACTTGTAAAAACGGCAAAAAGCGCCGGTTGCAAGTACATCACGCTGACAACCCGACATCACGACGGGTTTTCGCTTTACGACGTGCGCGGTCTGAACACTTTTGACGCTCCGCATTCCAAGTGCGGAAGGGATTTGATTGCGGAATTTGTGGAAGAATGCGCAAAGGAAGATATAGTTCCGTTTTTCTATCACACGCTGTTGGATTGGTACAATCCCGACTACGAAAACAATTTTCCCGCCTACATCGACTATTTGGTGGCTAGCATTGAAATTCTTTGCAAAAACTACGGAAAAATAGGCGGATTTTGGTTTGACGGAATGTGGGACAAGCCGGATGCGGATTGGCAAGAAGACAGAATCTATGGCACAATTCGCAAATATCAGCCCGAAGCAATGATAATAAACAACACAGGCTTGAATGCACTCGGTCAAACGGGCCACATCGAGATAGACAGCGTCACTTTCGAGCGCGGAAAACCCACTTTCGTGGATTGTTCCCAAAAGCCGATAGCAGGAGAAATGTGCGAAACAATCACTGACCACTGGGCTTACGTAAAGGAAGATTTGGCACAAAAATCGGTGTTCCAACTTGTGGAAACGCTTATCGACTGCCGCAAATATAATTGCAATTTGCTGTTGAACACAGGCTTGAAACCCGACGGAACTATCGTCACAGGCGAAAAATGTATTTTGCAAGGCATCGGAAAGTGGCTTAAAGTTAACGGCGGCTTTGTCTATAACGTTGTTCCTGCGGATATCCAAGCGGAAAACGCCGATATTTTGCGTGACGGCGACACCTACTACGCATTTATTCGCAAAGTGCCAATGGAACTTAACTGCAACGTTACCCGTGCGGAAAACCGCCGTCGTGTCGTTTTGAAAACGGATAAGAAAATTTCCGATATCACTTGGTTGGATAACGGCGAAAAAGTGGAGCTTGTTTCCGACCAATCGTTTGATACCAAGGCATTTTCTTATGGTGTGAGTTACGGCGCAAGAGTTGCCAAATTCAAACTTAACTAATCACAAAAAATCGCAAGGTTGGTGAATTTATGTCGGTGATCGAACTGAAAGACGTAAGTGTGATATACGAAAACAAAAAGAACAACGTCACGGCGCTGAATCAATTCAGTGCAGTGTTCAAGGAGGGAATAAACGTCATCGCAGGACCGTCCGGTTGCGGAAAAACAACCCTTCTGCGAGCCATTGCCGGGCTAACCTACTGCGACGACGGCTACGTTTTGCTGGACGGCTACGATATCACCGATATGCCGATAAAAGACAGAAATTTTTCATACGTATCGCAAGAATACGTACTTTATCCTCAATACACCGTCTTCGATAACATTGCTTTTCCTCTTCGCCAAATGGGCGCAAGTAGGGACGAAATTGTTCGCCGCGTGAAAGAAGTTGCCGAATTTGCCGGCATTTCCGCGTGCCTAACACGCAAGCCACGGCACGTTTCCGGTGGTCAGCAACAGCGAGTTGCCATTGCTCGCGCATTGGTGAAACAACCCACGGTTTGCCTTTTGGACGAACCTTTTTCAAATTCCGACGAGCAAACCAGGACACGAACTTCCGAGTGGCTGAAAAGCACGTTTCACATGGTAGGATGTACGGCAATCTACGTCACGCACGACACAAAAGAAGCACTTGCTTTGGCCGATACTTTGTATGTGATGAACGACGGTCAATTGGAAATTTGCGGCACTCCCAAAGAAGTGTTTGAAAGTTCCAACCCCGTGGTAAGATCGTTGTTTGACGGAGGCGCACAAAACTTATGACGGAATTGTATTCAAAAGAACAGTTGGCCTCTTTTCGGGCGGCAATCAAGCGGTTTGCCGTTGTTGCGATAGCGGTTGTGGTTTCGTGCCTTGCCGTTTGCACGGCAATTTGCTTTTTTGTGGACAGAACCAACGCATCGTGGCTTAAAGTTATCAACGTTGCTATTTCCGCCGTGGGCGGTTGCGTGGCATTGTATTTGTTGTTCAACGGTATTTTGCCGTTAGTTGCACGCAAAAACTTTGTGGAGCCGTTGCTTTTTTCCGAACACAAAACCCTTGTGGGCGTAGTAGAAAGCGTTGGAAAGGAATTTACAATTTCCAAAAATATCCGTGCAAAGGAATTGACGGTTAAAACACAAGACGGTTGTTCCCTGTTGTATTGGGATACGGCAATGCCTTTCCCCGACTTGGAAAATAAACAAGTTGCGTTCCGCATCGTGCGCAATTGCATTGTGGCCTACGAGGTGTCGGAATGAAGAATTTTTTTGAAAAAATCGGCAAAAACGTGTGGGTATACGTTGCGTGGATTGCCGTCGTTTGCGTTTTGTGGACAGCGGTTTTCGGCATGATAACACGCGTTCGCGAAGAAGAAAAAATCATCGTTTTCATCGGAACCCGATCGCAGACGTTCGATAAGTACACCGAACTGAAAGAAGCCTGCCCGGGCTACGTTCTTGAACTGGAAGTCAACGTTCATTCCGTTGCGGAGAAGAATTTTTCGCAGTCGTTGAGCGTTTTCGGCATTGGGGAATCGGATGTTTTGATTCTTTCGGAAAGTTATTTGCAAAATGAATCCTCGGCGATTTTGTATGCGGAAATCTCTGCGGAGTTGTGTGAACTTTTGCCAAATTTGGGCACTTTCACGTCGAATGGCACAGTGTGCGGACTTAAAATTCACGATAAGGACACTCACGAAAGTGTCGTGTCTTGTTTGGACTTCGGCACCGGCGATACGGAAGAAAACTATTATCTTGTGTTCAACAAAAAGTCGTTGCATCTTGGGGAACTTTCTTCGGAAGCCACCGAACGCAACGGTGCGATAGTTGTAGCAGGGAGGTTGTTGTCACTATGAAGAAAATTAGGTGCGCCAAGCAAGATTTCACCGAAGCCGACCTTCCGGCAACACGCAAACAAATGTTTTTCGATTGTTACAAGGAACAATTTTTCCTTATTTTCAAAATAGGGCTGGTGTGCTTGTTGATGTTTGTCCCCATAATCGTGGTGTGGCTTATGCGTGACGCATACCTGACCAACGCCCTAAATTCGCTTGAAGAGCAAACTCCGGAGAATATAGCGGCAATTTATTTATCGGCAAACCAAGTGTTCGGACTGTTCGAATTTTTGGCATTCACGTTGTTTTTTGCATTGTTTTCCGGTGTGGCGCAGATTGTGCGTCAACTTTGTTGGGGCGAGCCGGTTTTCTTCCGTGACGATTTCAAAAAGGGCGTGAAAGAAAATATCGGCAGTTTTGCCATTGTCGGCACTGTCATTTCGGCGTTTGGCTATGTTGTCAACTTGTTGTTGATGTCGGATTTCTACTGGGTGTTGTTGGGCATTGTTTTTGTAGTTTTCGCTCCGATTGGAATTTGGGTGTTGCTGCAAAAACTTTACTACCGTTTGCGGTGGACGCAGATTGTCAAAAACGCCGTGCTATATTTTATCAACACTTTTCCTGCAACACTTTTGTTGTTGGCATGCACGATACTTCCGTTTTGGCTTATAACGTCGTTTGTGCAGTTGTTGATAGTGAAATATCTTGTTGTGTTGGTTTTGATTGTGTTTGGTGTGGCGCCGATGACAATGTGCTGGGTGCTTTACGCTTGTCACACGTTTGACATTTGGCTGAACAAAAAAAGCCACCCGGAAATATATCGCAAAGGGTTGCGTCCCGCAGAGTTCGACGCAAAAACCGAAGACGGAAACTAAAACGGCAATACGTATGTGAGTTTTTTGTGAAAAATAGCGGTGCATTGCGTGCAAAAACAGTTGGATTGTATTCGGATTTTTCAACGCTATACAAGCAAAATGTGTAAATGCGGTGTTAAGCGTTTGTAAATTTTTCAATGTTATCGAACATTGAAAAAGTTCACATCGGCATACGGTTTTCGACACAACAAGCGGCGGTTGTTTTTCGCAAAGGTGACTATTTTTGAAAATATGAAGCAGCCAATAGGCTACACTATAAAAACAGAACAAAACTAATTTATTATTGCAGGTAAGGAGAACGCAATATGAATATTTTACTGTTTGGAGATTCAATCACGGATATGAGCAGAAACCGTGATTGCCCAGTTGGGGATTGCTGGTCCTACGGCATAGGCTATCCCATGGTGATTGCTTCAAAACTGTCGGAAAAAGATCCGTTGTCCTATCAAGTTATTAACAAGGGTATCAGTGGCGACAGAATCGTCGACTTGTATGCAAGAATCAAACTGGACGTTTGGAATTTGCAAC
>CAZRBI010000011.1:0-44815 GCA_964598315.1 uncultured Oscillospiraceae bacterium | reverse complement strand
GTTGCATCAAAAGTTGTTCCAAGTTTTTGCCGAAAACGGAAATTGCTCCGTCTTCTGCCTTCTCCGTCAACGCATTGCGTATTTCCGTTGCGATGCTTGGTTCTATCAAGCGAGCGTAACTGTCTGCCACTGCAAGTTTCAAAAGTGGTGTGGTGTTGGGATTGTCTTTGGTTATAACCTGTTTTTCCAAGTATTCCAAAATTTCTTCCGTAGGTGCAGAAATTTTCACCGTCAGCACCTTTTCTGCCTCTCCGCGGTTGACTGCAAGCACACGGTGTCCGGCAATTTTCAAAATAGGTTCTTCGTACTTATAGTAGTTTTCGTAAACCGTTTTCTTTTCGGGATCTTTTGCCACCGAAGTGATTTTTCCCAAGCGGAACGTTTTGTCACGAATAACTTTTCTGTAGTCGGCATTGTCGGAAATGACTTCCGCAATGATGTCCAAAGCACCTTGCAAAGCATCTTTAACCGTTTTGACGCCTTTTTCTTCGTTGACGAATTCTTTTGCAAGTTCTTTTGCGTTTTTATCCGTTTGTTGCAACAAAATGATCATTGCCAGCGGTTCCAAGCCCTGTTCCTTTGCAACGGTTGCGCGGGTGCGACGTTTGGGGCGATAGGGACGGTACAAGTCTTCCACGGCTACTTGCGTTTCTGCATTTTCTATTGCTTCGCGAAGTTCGTCGGTAAGTTTGCCCTGTTCGTCTATGCTGTTGATGACTTGCGCTTTCTTTTCTTCCAAGTTGCGCAGATATGTCAGGCGATCGGACAGTTTGCGCAGTTGTTCGTCATTCAGTTGTCCCGTCACTTCTTTGCGGTAACGAGAAATGAAAGGAATGGTGTTCCCTTCGTCGATCAAATTTACGGCTGCGTCTACTTGCCAACGCGCAACTTCCAGTTCTTCAGTAATTCTTTGATTGATATCCATTTGAAAATCTCCGAGTTCTAGTCTCGAACGGTGCAAAAACACGCGTTCCGTTGCTTTTATCAAGCCCATTTATTATACTAAACTGCGTCTTTAATTGCAAGAAAACGAACGGAGAAAACAAAAGGATAATTTTCGCGTAAGTTGGAAAATGCGGATAATTTTTCGCCGAAACGTCGCGCCCGAATGCATGTTTCTTATTTGTGCATTTGCCGTCGTTTTGTGCCGATTGCCGCGGTGTGATGCCGTTTTTAAAAAAATAACAGTAAACAAAAGTTAAATTTTGGCGGGATTGCTTGACACGGAGGCATATTGTCTGTACAATGGGTAGGAAGATAATTGAGATAACGGAGTCGGAAAGAAGTGGAAGTTCAGAAGTACGATTTTGCGCGTAAGCCGCGAAGAGCAAGCAGATTTTGGATGTTTATTGCTCGCGATTTTGCTATTCCTATAGTAACGGCGGGTTTCAAAATTAAAATTGACAGAAAAAATATGGACGGTTTGAAGCCGCCCTATCTTTTGTTGGCAACACATGCAAGCATGATGGATTTTGCCGTGATGTACAAAGCAATTTATCCCTACAAATTGGCAAATTTTGTCGTGGCAATAGATGCCGTTCGCGATTTTTCCGATTGGTTGATGCGCAGGCTGGGAGGTATCACAAAACGCAAGTTTGTTAAGGATTTCAACCTGATTCGAAACATGCGTTATTGTGTGAAAGAACACGGCGACGTTTTGTGTATGTACCCCGAGGCACGCTATTCTTTGGACGGTTGCACGTCTTATATTCCGCCTTCGGTAGGAAAAATGGCAAAATTGTTGAACGTGCCCATTGTCACGCTTAACATGGACGGCAATTTTATCATTGCTCCGCAGTGGAACAAACCTCGTCAAAAAATGCCGCTGCATGCGGAAATCAGCCAAATTGTCACAGCAGATGAAATGTCCGTGTTGTCGGTTGACGAGATCAACGAACGTATCCACGTTGCTTTAAAACACGACGACTACCGCTACCAACTGGAAAATCGCATAGAAAACAACTATCCAAAACGCGCAGAAGGCTTGCACAACATTTTGTATCGTTGTCCTCATTGCAACAAGGAATTTGAAATGTATTCCGAAGGCACGGTGTTGCGTTGCGGAGCTTGCGGAAAGACGTGGGAAATGAACAAATACGGGCAGTTGCAGGCAACGGAGGGAGAAACGGAGTTTTCGCACATTCCAGATTGGTTCAATTGGGAAAGACAAACGGTGCGCGAAGAGGTTCGCAACGGCACCTATCGTTTCGAATCGGAGGTGGACGTGCACACGTTGCCCAACGCCAAACGTTTCTACAACCACGGCAAAGGAAAATTGGTGCAAACGGCGGAAGGCACCGTTTTGGATTGTGTTGCCTACGGAGAACCCACTCACGTGGAATGGAAAGCGGCAGAATTGGAAAGCGTTCACATCGAGTACGACTATCCGTTCAACAAAAAAATGTATCCCAAAAACGATTTCGGCGACTGCGTGGATATTTCCACCAACGACGAAAGCTATTGGCTGCATCCGACGGACAAACGTACGCAATTGACGAAGTTGTCTTTTGCAACGGAAGAAATTTATTTTTGGGCGTTGGAAAAGATCAAAAAAAGTCAATAAAACCCAAATTGCGCTAATTTTTAATTGAATATCGAATTGTGAATGAGCTCGGTGTTGCATCGAGCTCATTTTTGTGTAAAACGAAAATATGCACCTCCGAAAGCCGTACGCTTCGGGAGATGCATAGAATTTCAAACAGCTTATTTTTGTTTTACAAAACGTTCCATTTTGCCAGCAAGTCGTCGACGGTGGTGATTTCCGCGTCGTAAACGTCATGCAAGTATTTGATGCCGCTGACGTAGTCTTCTTCCGTGAAAGAATCCGTTGCATCTTTTGCCACAACAACGTTGTAGCCCAAGCAGTAGGCGTCTGCGGAAGTGTGGCGTACGCACATGTGTGCGTGCAATCCCGTCATAACAACGGTGTCAACGCCAAGTTCGTGCAACAGAAGGTCCAAGTCTGTGTGGAAAAATCCGCTGTAACGGCGTTTGGGAACGACGTAGTCTTTGTCGCACAGGTGTAATTCGGGAATAACTTCTGCGCCTTTTGTGCCAACAATTGCGTGATCTCCCCAAAGTTTCAATTCGTGATCGATGCCTTTCAAGTGTGCGTCGTTGCAGAACACTACGGGAACGCCGGCCTTTCTTGCTCCGTCCAAAAGTTTTGCAGTTTGGGGCACTATTGCCAGTCCGCGGTCACATTTCAACGATCCTGTGACGAAGTCGTTCAACATGTCTACTACCAAAATAGCTGTTTTTTTGCAATTTTCTTTGCATTGTGCCATTGTAAGTTCCTCCAATCCGTATGTAAGTGCGAATGTGTGTTTTCAAAACAAGTTTTTCGCCGAATTCATAATAACGCATTGTATTTTTTATGTCAAACGGTTGAACAGATTTGCCTTCATGCAGTTTTTTGCAAAATCTCGGTTCAAAAGTGTTTTTGTGGGCGATTTTCCAGTGTCGCAGTGCAAAGCAGTGGCGCAAAACAAATTGACTTGTCAAATTTTGCAGAAGGTATTTACTTTTTGCTCACGATGTAGTAGAATTGTTCGTGTAGCAGGAGGTTATTTATGGAAACGTTACGTTCAAAACAAGGTTTTATTTGCGATATGGACGGTGTCATCTACCACGGCAACACTCTTTTGAACGGAGTGAAAAAGTTTGTCGATTGGATGAACGAAAACGGTAAACACTTTTTGTTTCTCACAAACAACAGCCAAAAATCTCCCGAAGAGCTTTCTCAAAAGCTCAAACGCATGGGGTTGGACGTCTCGGCAGAGCATTTTCATACGGCTGCACTTGCAACGGCAAGTTTTTTGAAAAGTCAAGGTGCTTCCACTGCCTACGTGGTGGGCGATGCCGGGCTGACAAACGCATTGTATAACGTTGGAATCACGTTGAACGACGTTGATCCGGAATTTGTCGTAATCGGCGAAACGGAAAACTACAATTTCGATAGTATTTGCAAAGCAACCCGACTTGTCAACAAAGGGGCACGGCTCATTGGCACAAACAGCGACATCACAACGCCCACCGAACGTGGCGAAATGCCCGCTTGCAAAGCACTTATTGCTCCAATCGAATTTGCCACGGGCAAAAAGGCCTACTATGTCGGCAAACCCAATCCGTTGATGATGCGTGCTGCAATGGAGCGTTTCCACAAACTGGGCTTGCACTCGCCCGACGTTGCAATGATCGGCGACAGAATGGACACGGACATTGTCGGAGCAATCGAAAGCGGCTTGGATTCCGTTTTGGTTCTTTCCGGCGTTTCTTCCAGAGAAACGGTGGAACGTTTTCCGTATCGCCCGCGCATCATTTTGAACGGCGTCGGAGATATTGCCGAATAAATTTGCTCGTTTGCAGCAGAAGGCCTTGCTCGAAACGGTGCTTTGCCGTTTTGATGTTTGTTTCAAAACAATATAACACAAACGTCTCGGAAGTGGATTTCGAGACGTTTTTTGTTTGTCAAATGTCAACTGCAATTGTGGCGCAAAAGTTGTTTTCTTGCGGTGTGTGCGTGCGCGACACGGAAAATTGTTTTCTGCAGTTGCAACGTTTTTTATATAACGTATTGCAATTTTTGTGATTTTAACCGATGTTTTTCGCCCAAAAGACATCTTCGGAACAAGTTGTTCGGCCGATTGTTTCAATAGAGTTGTTTGATGTTTAAGGCAACAAAAAACATCCGCAAAGCATTGGCTCTGCGGATGTTTTCGTGTTGTGCTTGTCAATTTTTCAAATAACCCATTCGCCGTCACGGAACAGTGCAACGGTTTTGCCGTCGTAAGTGATGCCGTCGATGTTGATGTCTTTAGTTCCGATCATGAAGTCGACATGTTGCAAACTCTTGTTCATGCCGTGTTGAGCAAGTTGCTCTTCTGTCATGTCGTTGCCGCCTTTAACGGTGGTGGGGTAGCTTTGGCCGAATGCAAGGTGACAACTTGCATTTTCGTCAAACAGCGTGTTGAAAAACAGTATGCCGCTTTCTGCAATGGGAGATTTTTTGCCGATAAGCGCAATTTCGCCAAGACTCAACACGCCTTCGTCCGTCGACAAAAGACCTTTCAGTGCGTCGTAGCCTATTTCTGCGGAGTAGTCCACAACTTTGCCGTTTTTGAAAGTGATGCTGAAGTTGTCGATAACGTTGCCGTTGTTAACAAGGGGCAGTGCATTCACTACCGTGCCTTCGATTTTTTGGTTGTGCGGTGCAGTGAAAATTTCTTCTGTAGGCATGTTGGCTGTGAAAGGAATTCCGTCTTGCCCTTCCTCTTCGGCGGCAATCCATTGGTGATCTGTTGCAAGGCCGACTTTCAAATCCGTTCCGCAACCGTTGGTAAGGCGAATGTATTCGAAGTTGTGGCTGTTCAAAAAGTCTGCACGGCGGTGCAAAGTATCGATGTGTTTGCGCCAAGCTGCAACGGGGTCGTCGCAATCCAAGCGCATTATGTGGCCTATTGCTTGCCACATTTTGTCCACGGCAACGTCAGGTGCGTCGTCGGGGAACACCTTTGCAGCCCATGCCTCGGTGGGAACGGAAACTATCGTCCAACGCAAGTAGTTGGACATTGTAGCGTTGCGGAATCTGTTGCGTGCCTTGGAAAATGCCACTTGGTAGGTGGAAAGTTTTTCGGGATCGCAACCGGAAAAAATGGACGGGTTGCCCGATGAAATGGAGATGAGGCAACATTTGTGGTCGATGCTGTAGTTCCAGCCTTCCACTTGGAAAGAGGGAATCGCACTCAAAGTTTCAGCCGATTCGTTCAACATTTTCAAACGTTGCAAATCTTCGTCACCCCATTCCATAACAACACGTTTTGCGCCAAATTCGTAGGCTTTTTGTGCAATAAGGTGGGCAAAATCTTTGCATTTAACGTCGCAACGGATAACGACTTCCTGATCTTTTTGCATATTTGCGCCGATTTTTACTGCCAATTCGGCAAAGTTTTCCATTTGTTTGTTTGTAAGCATTTGTAACTCCTTTTGCGTGCTTCGCATTTTGACATAATTATACAAAATTTGTTTTTCAAAGTCAAACGGTACAAACAGGCAATTTCAAAATGTGCAAGCGGCGTAAAAATGTAACAACAATTTTTGACGTTCGTTTCTGCTGTGGTAAAATGATATTGAACAACGCAAGTCGTTGTCTACAAAAGCTTGCAGGAGGCGAACGTATGAAAAGCAAGGTTGTATCTTTTGCCGTTTTGGTTTTGATGGCTCTCTGTTCGGTTTTTATGCTTGTGGCTTGTCAGCCGACGCTTCCGAGCGTAATCTACCAAGGTGGCCAGAACGCAACAGGTGTTGCCGACGTTAAAAAATATGAAGTCGGCGAAAGCGTTGTCGTTGAAGAAAACGTCTTCACTCGCGAAGGCTACGTCTTCGTCGGTTGGACGGACGGTTCGAAAGATTATGTTGTTGGCGACACCTTCGTCATGCCGGACAGTGACGTGATTTTGACTGCACGTTGGCAAAAAATTCTCACCGTGGCCGAGGCATTGGCCGCTTGCGGCGATCAAGACAATTGGGTTGCGGAAGACCGAGTGTATGTTCAAGGAACAGTGAAATCCGTCGACAATCCCTCCTACGGTCAGATGACGATAACCGATGAAACGGGCGAAATGTCCGTGTACGGCACGTACAGCGCCGACGGCGAATTGCGATATGGTGAAATGTTCGAAAAACCCTATGCCGGCGATGCGGTGTTGCTTTACGCACAGTTGCAAAACTTTGGCGGCACAAAGGAAATTAAGAGCGGTTGGATAGTTTCTTTCACAAAAAATCAGCAAAACGTCAACACCGACGACTACGCGGAAACAACCGTTGCCGAGGCGCGCGAAAAGGCGGTCGGAACAAAAGTTGCGTTGCAAGGAGTTGTCGCACGCATAACTTATGCTTTCGGCAAAGTCCCGTCCGGCTTCTACTTGGTGGATTCAACAAATTCCATCTACGTGTACGATTCGCAAATAGCCATGCAAGTGTCTGTGGGCAACAAAGTGAAAATTGCCGCCACTCGCACCAATTGGATTTTGGAAAAAGAACAATCCAATGCCGAAAAATTCGGTTACGACGGTTGCATTCAAGTGGACGACTGTATTTTGTTGGATAACGACAACGGCAACAACAAAATAGACTTCGATTGGGTTGAGGAAAGCACCGTCAAAAAGATAATGGACACCCCTGTGACGGAAAACATAACCACAACCGTTTTCAAGGTGAATGCACTCGTTCAAAAGGCCGTTGGAACAGGCTTTGTCAACTACTATATCGACGATTTGGACGGCAAAACGGGCAGCTACGTGTACACGCAGTGCAACGGAAGCGATTTCGATTGGTTGGACCAATTCGACGGCAAAATTTGCACGGTGTATTTGTCGGCAATCAACGCCAAATCTTCTGCTTCCGGTTGCGTGTGGCGTTTCTTGCCTGTTTCGGTCTCGTTCGATAACTTTGTTTTCAACACCGAAAACGCTGCGCAGTTTGCCATCGACTATCATGCGGCAGATCAATTCGAATCCGTCTATCAGGGCGATCCCGCCGCGCAATTGGTGACGTCGGTGTCTTCGGAATTGCTCGGATTCGAAAACGTCGTTTTGGACTATGTTTCTTCCGACGAAAGCGTCGCATATTTCGAAAGCGTTGACAACAATTTGATTTTCCACACCGACAATGTCGGCACTGCAACAATCACAGTCACAGCCACTTACAAAAGTTTCACTGCAACAAAAACGTTGCAAGTTGCAGTGGAAGACGCAACAACCTACGACGGAGCAACCAATGTCAAGGGCGCAATCGATGCGGAATTGAATTCTTCCGTCACAGTCGTGGGCATTGTCGGGCCGTCCGTCGTCAACAAAGTGGGGTTCTACCTTATCGACGAAAGCGGTGTGATTGCCGTTACCGTAGATTCTGCAACAATGGCAACGTTGACTTTGGGCGACAAGGTCGTGTTGCAAGGCACAAGAGAAAACTACAGCGCAGATAAGGGAACAATTCACTCTAGTCTCACAAATTGCACTGTTCTTGTCAACTATCGCGGTCAGCACGAGTACAGCAAAAACACCTTTATCGGTGACAAAACGTTGCAAGATTTCTACAATCTTAAAGTTTCCGAAGATCACACAACGGAAGTCTACGTCGTCAAAGCCACTGTGTCGGTTGTACGTAACACCTACTACACAAACGTCAAACTTACCGACGGCAACGTATCCGTCACTCTTTTTTCTGCCAGTGCCAATCAGTATGCGTTCTTGCAACAATTTGAAAATCAGGAAGTGACCGTTGAAATTGTTCCGTGCAATTGGAACGGAAAAAACTACTATGCCGGATGTGTCCTTTCGGTGACCGATTCCGACGGCAACGTGGTGTACAACACGTTGAATTTCACAAAATAAAAAAACTAACCGCAAACATTCAAAACGTCTCGTTTTTGATATGCACTTCCAAAAGTGTCTAACTTTTTGAGGTTCACATCATTTTCGAGGCGTTTTTTGTCTGTTATCGTTTTTTGCGCAAAAGCGTCCTCGAAACAAAAAGTCGGTGAAGCAACAAACGAGCACTTTCGTATTGAGTCGTTTTGCTCAACAGCTTACGTTTTTCGGGGCAAGGTGTTATTTTTGCCCGAAACGACAGCTGTTTGTGTTCTTGAAGAAGTTTAAATTGCATTTTTTGCATGTTGCTTCCCAAAACAACCAACGTTGCGTTTGTCTTGTTTCGTATGTAGTCACAATTGTGTCGTAATCCGTATTGTGCATATTGCTGACGGTTTTTTTTATGGACACGGCCAACCGTCATTTATATAATTTAATCAAAAAAACAGTTGTTTTGTGGTTGCTTTCGTACAAACGGACGGCAACGCAAAAGCGTGGTGCGAATTGCACGTGGAGGACGCATGAAAAAACTATCTTTGATTTTGTTTTTGGTTGTTTTGCTGGTTGCAAGCTCTTTCGGAGCAGTTGCGTTCGGCGCAACGGAGGAATTGGAAGAATATCCCGGCACGGACAGCAAACCTTACGAGGCAATGCCCAACGAGTATGCCGAGACTGAGTGGTTCTTTGCCAATGCCGGCTCGAATGCCAAGGGAACTTATTCCGTCAATGACGGCGTCGTGAACATAACTCCCGAAGAAGGCAAAGGCAAGATGGCCGACAGTGAAGAGGGGTTTTGTTTCTACTACACAAAAATCGATGCCACCAAGGAAAATTTTTATCTTCGTGCAACGTTCACTGTCACGAAATGGAAAAATGACAATCAAAACGGATTCGGACTTATTTGTACCGATACGGTGGGAACGCAAAACACCGGCAGATACATGAACTATGTTGCGGCCGGTTGCTACAAAACCAGCGGTTCCAACTACAACATTCCCGCCGCAAGAAGCGTGTGGGGATATATCAGTGCCGACGGCACAAGCCCGAGCGAAGATGTTACGGGAACCGGCGATTCTTTGCGTCAATATTCCGCAAGCGCACTCAAAACAGAAGAGTCGCATTCCGAAGTTAAAGGAGTCAACGTCAGCTATACGTTTGTTTTGCGCAAATCCAACACGGGCTACCACGCAATTTTGACGGAATCTCCGGAAGGCAAAGGCTTTGCCGAAAAAGTGTACTACGATGCGGGAAAATTGCTTGCACAAGACGGTGAAAACCCTGACTACGTATACGTTGGATTTTTTGCGTCGCGCAACGTGGGCGTGCAAGTGACCGATGCGTTTTTTGTGACGCCCGAATCTGCCACCGACGAACGCAAGTACGACGAACCGCCCACACTTGTTCCTTTGCAACTTTCAGTGTTTGCCTCAAGCTATCGTTCCGGTAGCGACTACTTGTATTCCGTTCGCTCAAATGCCGACGGCACGTTGGAAGTCGTTGACGGCAGCAACAATGTTTTGGTGGATAACGTGCATTTGTCTGCCGACGAGCTGTTCACAACTCGGTTTGCATTGGCGGAAACGGGCACGGTGCTACTTAAAACGCGTTTCTATCCCGATAGCAGTCGTATTTCTGCAGGTGTGGTGCAAACTTACGTGTATCAACATTCTTTGCCCGGTGCAGGCGGCGTGATTTGGGCCAACCCCACCGTGAAAGAAGGAAACGGTGACGGCACTGCGGAAAATCCAGTCAATTTGCAATACGCATTGAACTATGCTCAACCGGGGCAGATAATAATGCTCAAAGACGGTGTGTACAAACCCGTCAACAAAATCACCATACCACGCGGCGTCAACGGAACGGAAGAAAAGCCTATCGTTTTGCGTGCCGAAACTGCCGGCGGAGTCACTTTCGATTTCAGTGAAGTGAAAAACTGCAAAAACGAAGGAATTCAGATTGCCGGCGACTACTGGTATATTTGGGGCATCAACGTTGTCAATACACCTGCAAGTCAAACGGACAGCGAAGGCAACGTCTCTCCTCTTTCCATCAAAGGACTTCGTATCAGCGGTTCGCACAACGTTTTGGAACGTTGCACTGCGCATCACAACAGCAACACAGGCATTCAAATTTCCGGCGACAGCAAAGAATCTTATGCTTGTTGGCCGGCCTACAACCTTATCAAAAATTGCGACAGCTACTTCAACTGCGATCCCACTCGTCAGGATGCCGACGGTTTCGGCGTCAAACTCACCGTCGGAGACGGCAACGTTTTGGACGGTTGTATTGCCTACAACAACATTGACGACGGCTACGACTTGTATGCAAAATCCGTCACGGGAAGCATCGGTGCCGTGGTGATAAAAAATTGCGTTGCCTATAACAACGGATATCTGTCCGAAGAAGATTTGTCCGATTCCGACTTGACCGGCGAGGGCAACGGATTCAAACTCGGTGGCGAAAGCTTGCCCGGAAAGCATCAACTTATCAACAGCGTTGCATTCGGCAACGGTGCGAAGGGTATCACAAGCAACAGTTGTCCGGACGTTATCATTCAAAATTGCACTGTCTACAACAACAACGTGTATGCCGACACGCAAGGGGCGAGCAATGAAAACGTTTCTCTATATGCAAAACGTTCGGGGCAAACGACAAACTTTGTGGTCAGCGGATTGATTTCGATAACGAGCGGACGTGCGACCAAAACAGATAAGTACGCACTTGTCAACCAAAGCGATATCAAGGCAGAAAACAACTACTTGTGGAACGGTTCTGCTTGCACAAACGGAACAAAAACGTTGGAAGTTGCCGATTTGTTTGTCAGCACGGACATCAAAAATGTTGGTATCACGCGTGACGCCGACGGCGAAATCGACATGAATGGTTTGCTGGTTTTGAAAGACGGTGCCGTACAAAACGCAGGAGCAAACATTGTGGCTGCCGAAAGCCAAGCCACTTTGGAAGTAGTACAAACGCAAATTGTGGAAAAACAATTCGACTCTCTTGTGGAAAAATTCGAATCGTCTGAAACTTTGGAAGAAAAACAATCGGTGTTGGAACATTGGGATGTATTGGCTGCAACCTACGGAAACATCGAAAACTACGACGAACAAACAGCCGCGCAACGGAAAAACACCGTCGTCAAAAACTACTTCGAGGGTATCTCCGAAAAATTCCGTGAGGCAAATTCTTCGGAAGAAAAAGATGGGTTGCTTGCCGATTGGGACGAAGCTTCCGTATTGTTGGATTATATGGACGAAGTGTTTGTCAAAGAAGTGTCACAGTTGCGTTCCGAACTCAACGTCGTTGAAGTTTGGCTGATAGTGGTGATCATCGTTGCCGCGTTGGCTCTTGTCGCAGTCGGAGCGGTTGTGTTTCGGGTGATCAAAAAACGTAAAAGTTCAAACAAAAAACAATAAAAAGACAAAAGCCGAGTTTTGCTTAACGGCAAACTCGTTATTTCTCCTACTGTCGTCGCAAATGACGACCGTCGCAATTTCGCTCTGCAACGAACCGCTATTCTTGCAGAGCGGATTGCACGAAACATTCGAGGTACAATGAAAATTAAATTGGCATATATCGGCGGTGGCTCTAAACAGTGGGCGCGCGTTTTTATGAACGATCTTGCGTTGACGGAAGGTATCGAGGGAGAGATTGCTCTCTATGATATCGATTTGGAAGCGGCTAGGCGCAATGCCGCCATAGGTGAAAAAATCAATCAAAGCGAAAACACCGTCACAAAGTGGAAGTATGTCGTCTACGAAAAGTTGGAAAAAGCGTTGGACGGTGCCGACTTTGTGGCGTTATCCATTTTGCCGGGTACGTTTGACGAAATGCAGTCGGACGTTCACGAACCGGAAAAATTCGGAGTGTATCAATCGGTGGGCGACACCGTCGGTGCAGGCGGCGTGTTGCGAGCCATGCGCACCGTTCCGCTGTACGAAGGCTTTGCTCGTGCAATAAAACAGTGTTGTCCAAATGCGTGGGTGATCAATTTCACAAACCCCATGTCCGTTTGCGTCAAAACGTTGTACGACGTCTTTCCGCAAATCAAAGCATTCGGGTGTTGTCACGAAGTGTTTCATGCACAGGAATTTTTGTGCGCCGTTGCAGCTGAAGAATTGAAAGTCGAGCGTCCCAAACGACAACAGCTTGTCACCGATGCATGCGGAATCAACCATTTCACTTGGATTACGAGTGCAACTTTCAACGGGCACGACCTGCTTGCACTTTTGCCGCGATTTATCGAAAAACATTTTGAAAGCGGCTATTGCGAACGCACGAAAGATCCGTTAAACTATCGCAACGATTGTTTTTTGTGCGGAAACAAGGTGAAAATGGATTTGTTCCGCCGCTACGGAGTGTTGGGTGCTGCCGGCGACAGACATCTTGCCGAATTTATGAATTCGTCTTGGTACATGGCCGATCCTCAAACTGTCGAAAAATGGGGATTTGCGCTGACTTCCGTCGATTTTCGCAAAAAACAGCAAGCAGAAAGGGTTGCGCAATCAATCAGGTTTGCTAGCGGCGAGGAAAAGGTCAAGGTTGCAAAATCTAGCGAAGAAGCGGTGGAGTTGATAAAGGCCATTTGCGGTTTTGGACGACGCGTTTCTAACGTAAATGTTCCTAATCGCGGACAAATGTCCGATTTACCGTCGGGCGTCATTGTGGAAACAAATTGCGTATTCGACGAAAATTCCGTTGCGCCGATTGTTGCCACGCCGTTGCCCAAAGCCGTTGCCAATTTGGTCTACGTCAATGCAATGAACGAAGAAACTTGTTATTCGGGCATCAAAAACAGAAATTTCGACGAAATTTTCCAAAGTTTTGTCAATCAACCGTCCCTTTCGTCGTTGAGTATCGATCAAGCAAAAGAATTGTTCGTGCAAATGATTGTTAACACCGGAAAATATCTGGACGAGTTTTTCGATGTCGAAGATTTTGTCGGGCGTTTGTGATTTTTTTGAAAAATGCAAGTGGTATGCTTGCGCAGTGACCCGTTTGGGGCTAAAATAAGTACGTTATGGAAAATTTGATTTTTTCACTGAATGCGATTGCGCCGATTGTGGCGCTGATCGCCGTGGGAATGTTGTTGAAAAGACTGGGCGTGGGCGATGCCTTTTGGAACGTTGCAAACAAGCTTGTGTTCAAGTTGTTTTTGCCCATGTTGCTTTTCTACAATGTCTACGGAATAAGCGATATTGCTTCGATAGATTGGAATTTCGTGCTGTTTGCAGTGGTTGCGATATGCATGGTTTTTGCCTTGGCAATGGTGCTTGTTCCGCTGTTTGTAAAGGACAATTCTCGTCGCGGCGTGATTGTGCAAGCGCTTTTCCGCAGCAACTACGCAATAATAGGAGTGCCTTTGGCAACAAGTCTGTACGGCGCGGAAGGTGCTGCTGCCGCAAGTTTGCTTTCGGCATTCATCATTCCGCTGTTCAATGTGTTGTCCGTCGTTGCCTTGTCGGTGTTCGGCAACAAATCGGAAGAACAAAACGCCACAAAAAAACAAAAACTGCTGTCTGTGGCAAAGGGCGTTGCAACAAACCCGTTGATATTGGCGGTGTTGTGCGGTTTGGCCGTTTTGGGGGTGCGTGCTCTTTTGCGCGGTAACGGATCGGATTTCAGTTTGTTTGATTTTTCCGTTTGCGGTGTGCAAGTGACGCTTTTGGGCAGTGTCGTCAAAAGTTTGGCAAACGTTGCAACACCTTTGGCATTGCTTGTTTTGGGAGGCAGATTCAGTTTTGCCGAAACGGGCGCAAATGCCAAAACGGTTGCCGTGGTAACGGCTTTAAGAATGGTGGTATTGCCCGTCGTGGCACTGATTTGTGCCTACGTTTTCGTTCCGTCGCTAAAAGGCGTTCACTATGCCGTCTATTTGTCGGTATTTGCTTCTCCCGTTGCCGTTGCTTCGGCAGTGATGGCAAAGGAAATGGGCGGTGACGACAAATTGGCGGGTCAGTTGGTTGTGTGGAATACCCTTGTTTCTGCTGTCACGCTGTTTGTGTTCGTGGCGGTGATGAAGGGCATAGGATTGCTATAAACATCCGTTTTGTGTATAAATCGGTATATATTTGCAATTGAAAAACCCCTAAAAGAGATGTATTATATGTTCAATCAGATTCGGAGGTGTAATTTATGATACTGGACAAATTCAGTTTGCAAGGAAAAGTTGCAATAGTAACGGGTAGCGACACGGGGCTCGGACAAGGTTTTTGTAAGGCTTTTGTCGAAGCCGGCGCAAAAGTTTTGGGCGTTTCCGTTGTGCCCAGCGAAGATACGCAAAAAATGTTGGGGGCGGAAAATTTCTGCTACATGACGGAAGATCTCACTTCGCAAGAACCCATTCAACGCATCATCGACAAGGCTATCGAAGTTTTCGGCAGAATTGATATTTTGGTCAACAATGCAGGTATCATCAAAAGACAAGACGCCATCGAATTTTCCGAACAAAATTGGGATAGCGTAATGGCTCTCAATGCAAAAACAGTGTTCTTTTTCAGCCAGGCGGTAGCTCGCAAATTTATGGAACAAGGCGGTGGCGGCAAGATAATTTCCGTTGCCAGCATGCTTTCTTATCAAGGCGGCATTCGTGTTCCCAGTTATACGGCAAGCAAGTCAGCCGTCAAAGGTATCACCATGAGCATGGCTAACGAGTGGGCAAAGTACGGCATCAACGTCAATGCAATCGCTCCCGGCTACATGGCAACCAACAACACGCAGGCATTGCGTGCGGATAAAGATCGCAGCGAAGCTATTTTGGACAGAATTCCTGCCGGACGTTGGGGAACCCCCGACGACATCATGGGTGCAGCGGTGTTCCTTGCTTCTTCTGCATCCGACTACGTAAACGGTTTCACAATTGCCGTGGACGGCGGTTGGTTGGCCAGATAATCGTTGTTCTCGACGCACGATTCATCGTCAAACAATTGTATAAAACGTAACAAACGGTTGCCGTCGTTTTTTTGCTAGGCGGCCCGATATCAACTCAAGAGGGTTTTGTGTTGCTCGCTCCGTGCCTGTTTTTGGCACGGTGCGTTGCGCGTAATTGGAGAAAAAGATGAAAGATTTTATCAATCAAATGGAAAACGTGGGAATCATTCCCGTCATCAAATTGGACGACGTTTCTTTTGCGGCAGATTTGGCAAAAGCGTTGTACGAAGGCGGAATTCGTGCCGCCGAAGTAACTTTCCGTGCAAAAGATGCCGACAAGGCAATTGCGGCAATGGTCAAGGCTTATCCGGATATGCTTGTGGGCGCAGGCACCGTGTTGACGGTGGAACAGGTTGACGCCGCTATCGAAGCCGGCGCAAAGTTTTGCGTGGCTCCGGGGCTGAATCCCAAAGTTGTCAGTCACTGTCTTTCTCGCGGTGTTCCCTTTGTCCCCGGTGTTGCAAACGGCAGTCAAATTGAACAAGCCATGGAATTGGGGTTGGATTTTGTCAAGTTTTTCCCTGCAGAACAAGCGGGCGGAATTGCATATATCAAGGCTATTTCCGCACCCTATTCCGAAATGCGCTTTATGCCCACCGGCGGCGTGAACGAAAACAACATGTTGGATTATTTGTGCAATCCCAAGGTCGTTTGTTGCGGCGGAAGTTGGATTGTTCCTGCCAACTTGGTTAAAGCTCGCGACGTGGAAGGTATCACGCGCTTGTGTCAAAATGCCGTCACAAAAATGTTGGCGTTCCGTTTGGCACACATCGGCATCAATCAACAAAACGAAAGTCAGGCTTTGCAAACGGCGCAAGTTTTTGCCAATTTGTTCGGTTGGAACGTTAAAGACGGCAATTCCAGTGTGTTTGCAGGGACGGAAATAGAAGTGAATAAATCCGTTGGCAGAGGAACTTGCGGACACATTGCAGTGTCAACGCCCAACGTCAATCGTGCCGTTGCACAACTTTCTTTGCGTGGCATTCGTTTTGACGAAAGCAGTTTCAAACGTGACGAAAAAGGCAATTTGAAGGTTGCCTATCTTGCAGAAGAAATCGGCGGATTTGCCGTACATTTCATTAAGAGATAAGAGGAGAAAAAACATGGCAAAAGTCATCACTTTCGGAGAAATAATGCTTCGTTTGTCCACAAACGGATATCAACGCTTTGTGCAATCGGATAATTTTGACGTAGTCTACGGCGGAGGAGAGGCAAACGTTGCAGTGTCTTTGGCAAACTATGGCCACGACGCGTACTTTGTTACTAAACTTCCTGCGCACGAAATCGGGCAAAGTGCCGTGGATTCTTTGCGTAGATACGGCGTCAACACCGATTTTATCGCTCGTGGCGGAAGCAGAGTCGGTATCTACTTTTTGGAAACGGGTGCAAGCATGCGTCCGTCCAAAGTAATCTACGACCGTGCACACAGCAGCGTGTCGGAATGTGTTCCCGAAGATTTCGACTTTGACGAAATTTTCAAAGACGCAACTTGGTTCCATTGGACGGGCATAACCCCGGCATTGGGTGCGAACACGCAAAAAGTGTTGAAACAAGCGCTTATTTGTGCAAAAAAACACGGAGTCACCGTATCTTGCGACCTCAACTATCGCAAAAAATTGTGGACGCCGGCCGAAGCACAAGCGTGCATGACCGATTTGATGCAATATGTCGACGTGTGTATCGGCAACGAAGAAGATGCCGAAAAGTGTCTCGGCTTCAAACCCGGCGCAACGGATGTGACAACCGGCGATTTGCAATTGGGCGGCTACAAACAAATTTTTGAACAGATGAAAGAAAAGTTCGGGTTCAAATACATTGCCACCAGTTTGAGAGAAAGCTATTCCGCCTCGGATAACGGTTGGAGCGCTTTGGCTTATGACGGAAAAGAATTTTATCACAGCAAGAAATATCAAGTGAGAATAGTGGACCGTGTCGGCGGTGGCGATAGCTTCAGCGGCGGATTTATCCACGGCTTGTTGAAATACGGCAACTTCAAAAAGGCTTTGGAATTCGGTGTTGCGGCAAGCGCACTCAAACACACAATTCCAGGCGACTTCAATCTTGTCAGCGAGAGCGAAGTTGAAACCCTTATGAACGGAGATGCTTCCGGACGGGTACAACGCTGATGAAATTGTTTATTCGCGCTCACGACCTCGGTGTCAGGGGCGCAGACGAAGTTGTCGACAAACTCAACGAATACGGCTTGGACGGCGTTCAATTGGTGGCGTACAAAGTTTTGAACGGCGTCACCTACACAAAAGACGGAATAAACAGCCAAATTGCCCGCGATGTCGGCAACAAGTTGGCCGCAGCGGGAAAAACCATTCCGCTGGTAGGTGCATATTTCAATCCCGTTCATTCAAACGTGGCAAAAGTGCAGTTAAGCAAAGATGTTTTTTGCAGTTATATCGACGTTTTGGACGAGTTGGGCGCAGATTGCGTGGGTTCGGAAACCGGCAGTTACAACGACGATAAGTGGACGTACCACCCGCAAAATCGCACCGATACCGCCCTCGACAGAGTGGTGGATGTGTTCGGTGAATTGGCGGCTTATGCGGCACAACGCAACAAGTTCGTTGCCATCGAAGGAGCCTACAATCATGTTTGCTACAGCCCTGAAAGGTTGAAACAGGCAACGGATTTGATCAACGCACCTAACGTGCGCGTTATTTTCGACTTGTACAACTATTTGCACGTCACCAACGTGGATCGGCGCTACGATATCTTGAGCAGAGGCTTGCAACTGTTCGGGAAAAACATAACGGTGTTTCACCTGAAAGATTGTGTCGTCGACGGTGACAAATTGGTGCAGTGCCCCGTCGGAAAAGGCATATTCGACTACGACAAAATACTTCGTCTCATCAATCAATCAAATCCCGACGCAAATCTCGTTTTCGAAGGAACGGTAGGCGGCGATATTGCCGAGTCGGTAAAGTTTATTAAGCAGAGGTTACAGAATTTATGAAACTAGACATAAGATATTCCAATCATCCGGAAGATTCCAAACACTACACCACGGAACAGATTCGCAAAAACTACTTGGTAGAGAAGTTGTTTGTGGAAGATGAAATTGCTCTTACCTATTCCCATCAAGACAGAATTATTTTCGGCGGTGCAATGCCTGTCAAAAACAATCTTGTTTTGGGCACGGCCAAGGAACTTGCGGCCGACTATTTTTTGCAACGTCGTGAAATGGGCGTAATCAATGTCGGCGGCAGCGGAACAATCACGGTGGACGGTGTTGCCTACAAACTTAACTACAAAGAAGGAATCTACGTGGGAATGGGCGCAAAGGAAATTGTTTTTGCCAGCGACGACGGAAAAATTCCCGCAAAATTCTATTTGGCCAGTTCTCCCGCGCACAAAACTTATCCCACGGTGCATCTCACCAAGGATATTGCTCGCCACGTGGCATGCGGCGACGAGGCCAACCTCAACAAACGCGTAATCAACCAATTCGTACATCCGGCAGTGTGCCAAAGTTGTCAGCTTTCAATGGGTATGACGGAATTGGACAAAACCAGCAGTTGGAACACAATGCCTTGCCACACGCACGAGCGTCGCATGGAAGTGTACATGTATTTTGAACTTTCCGAAGAGAACGTTGTGTTCCATTTCATGGGAACGAAAGAGGAAACTCGTCACGTAATCATGCACAACGAGCAGGCCGTCATTTCTCCCAGCTGGTCCATTCATAGCGGCGTGGGAACAAGCAACTACACGTTCATTTGGGCAATGTGCGGTGAAAACCAGACGTTCGACGATATGGACGGCATTGCAAATTCCGAATTGAAATAAAACAAACAGTAAAAACACACACGAGGTGATACGATGAGTGAAACAACAGCCACCGTAGCAACAGAAGAAAACAAACCGACGGCGTATTTGTCTTTAAGAAACGTCAACAAAATCTATCCGAACGGCTTTCACGCCGTGCACGACTTTAATCTTGACATCAACAAGGGCGAATTCGTTGTGTTTGTCGGGCCTTCAGGGTGCGGAAAGAGCACAACTCTTCGCATGATTGCAGGATTGGAAAACATCAGCAAGGGGGATTTCTTTATCAACGGCGAACGTGCCAACGAAAAATCTCCTCGTCAAAGGGAAATTGCAATGGTTTTCCAAAGTTATGCACTGTATCCGCACATGTCTGTCTACGACAACATGGCATTCGGGCTTACTTTGCAAGGTGTAGACGAAGATATCATTGAAAAACGCGTGTACGCAACTGCGGAAATTTTGGGTTTGACGGAGTATCTCGACCGCAAGCCGCGTGAACTTTCCGGCGGCCAACGTCAGCGTGTTGCCGTTGGCAGAGCAATCATCCGCAAAGTCGGCGTTTTCCTCATGGACGAACCTCTTTCCAACTTGGACGCAAAACAACGTGTGACAATGCGTTCGGAAATAACGCAAATACACCGTGAAACAAAAGCCACGACAATTTATGTGACACACGACCAAACCGAAGCCATGACAATGGCCGACAAAATTGTCGTCATGAAGGACGGCGTTATTCAACAAGTGGGAACACCCTACGATTTGTATTTTCACCCGGTCAACACTTTCGTTGCGGGGTTCATAGGTGAGCCTCCGATGAACTTGTTGCGCGGACGCGTAGAAAACGGCATTCTTTCGTTGAAAGATACTTCCGTGCAGGCAGATTTGAACGGAGTGCTGGAAGAAAGGTTGGTAAGCGCTTGCGAGGGAAGAAACGTTGTTTTGGGATTCCGTCCCGAATCCATTTCTTTGTCGCAAATCAACGGCATAAAAATTCCTTGTGACGTGGAATTGACGGAATTGCTGGGTGACAACACCAACATTTATGTGAACATTGCCGCCATCAAGGCAATACTTAAAGTTAATCCTCACGATACGCCTGCCACAGATTCTCAAATTGATTTTTGGATTCCTTCCGAATCGGTGTATTTGTTCGATGCAGAAACGGAAGAAGCAATCGTCTAGCAATAGTAAGTGTGAAAATGGCAACGCAAAGTTTGCCATTTTTGCTTGTGAATAGTTGCCGTTGCAATCGGCAAAAACGGAGTGGGTTATGAAACAGTTGAACAGAACAACATTCGAGGGCAAAACGCGCCCTATCAAAATAATGCAATTCGGCGAAGGCAATTTTTTGCGTGCATTCGTCGATTGGATAATTCAGAAAATGAACGACGACGGCGTTATCGATGCCAACGTCGTGGTGGTGCAACCGATGCCTTTCGGACGCATTGCCGAGCTTGCAAAGCAAGACGGTTTGTACACGGTGTGCCTGGAAGGTGTGGACGGCGGCAAGAAGGTTCAATCCAGACAGATAATCGATGTTTTGGGCGATTTCGTCAACCCTTATGAACAGTACGAGTCGTTCTTGGCTTATGCACACAGCACCGACTTGCAAGTGATTGTTTCCAACACTACCGAAGCGGGCATTGCTTTGGACGAAACAGACGTCGATTTCACTTCTTGTCCCAAGTCGTTCCCCGGCAAATTGCTGGCATTTTTGAAAGAACGCTACGAGTTTTTCCACGGCGATCCGTCTTGCGGACTTGCCGTCATTCCTTGCGAACTTATCGACCACAACGGCGAAGAATTGCAAAAGGTGCTGAACCGATTGGCAAAAATAAAGGGCGAAAACGAAGATTTTATCGGTTGGCTCAACACGGCAAACCACTTCACGTCCACGTTGGTAGATCGCATTGTTCCGGGATACCCCAAAGACAGTGCCGAAGAAATTTGCGCCGAAACGGGATATTACGATTGCAATATCGTCAAAGGCGAGTTTTTCCATTTGTGGGTGTTGCAGAAAGAATCTTTCGTTATGAACGTTTTCCCTGCGCACAAAGTGGGGCTGAACGTGATTTATGCCGACGACATCGTTCCCTATAAGCAACGTAAAGTTAAAGTTTTGAACGGTTCTCACACGGCAATGGTTCCCGTGGCGTATCTTTGCGGACTGGACACTGTGGGCGAGGCCATGGCGGATAAAGACGTGTACGCATTTGTCCGCGGTTTGGCGGAAGAGGTCAAACCCACCGTAAATTTACCGCAAGAAGAAGTGCAATCGTTTATCGAAAGCGTGTACGAACGTTTCCAAAATCCCTTCATCAAACACATGTTGATGTCCATTGCACTTAATTCCACAACCAAATTCGTCACGCGATTGTTGCCTACGTATAACGACTACGTCGAAAAATTCAACCATGCTCCCAAACACGTGTTGTTTGCTTTGTCTGCATTGGCAGTGTTTTATCGCGGCACACGCGGCGACGAAAAAATAAATTTGCAAGATTCTGCGGACAATTTGAGCTTTTGGGAAAATCTTTGGCAAAAATCCGATTTCGAAGAAATTGCAAAACAATTGCTTTCTGCACAAAACGTGTGGAAGCAGGATCTGTGCACACGGCAAAACGTTGTCGACGTCACGGGCTACTTGAAAGACATCGTTTCCGACGGCATGCGTGTGGCGTTGCAAAAATTCTTGACGAAGTAGAACTAAAAATAACAATATTTTTGGAGAAAAATGAAAACGTATATCAAAATTAACGACAAAGATAACGTTGCCGTTGCACTTTGCGATTTGCCGCAAGGCCAAATCGTTGGCGACGTGACGTTGTTGAGCAGCATTCCCAAAGGGCACAAATTTGCATTGTGTTCGATCGATGAGGGGCAAGACGTCGTCAAATACGGCTCGCCGATAGGCGTTGCAACGCAAGTTATTGTTGCCGGCGAACACGTTCACACTCACAACGTCAAAACAAAGCTGAGCGGACAATTGTCTTACGACTACAATCCCGTCGAAGTTCGTTCCGAACATAATTCCGATAGTGTTAGTGTTTCCGTTTATCCGCGTTTCGACGGAGAAGTGGGCATACGCAACGAATTGTGGGTTATCCCCCTTGTAGGCTGTGTCAATTCCGTTGCGCAAGCAATCGTGGAAAGATTCAAGAAAAACATTTCCGGAAAATGCAAAGTAGACGGCGTCTACGCATTTTCTCATCCGTATGGTTGCTCGCAACTCGGCGAAGATCACGTTCGCACAAGGACGCTGTTGCAACAAATGGTGAAACATCCGAATTGCGGCGGAGCGTTGGTGCTCGGTTTGGGGTGCGAAAACAACAAAATGAGCGATTTTGTTGCCACTTTGGGCAACTACGATTCCGAACGTGTGCGTTTTTTGGTTGCGCAAGACGTGTCGGACGAAGTTTCCGTCGGTGCGGAATTGTTGCAAGAGTTGTATGTCGTTGCGCAAAAGGATAAACGTGTGCAAAAAGATATATCTTGTTTGAAAGTCGGTTTGAAATGCGGCGGATCGGACGGATTGTCCGGTATCACGGCAAACCCGCTTGTCGGCTATTTTTCCGATAGGCTTGTGTCTTTGGGTGGAGCCACCGTGCTTACCGAAGTGCCGGAAATGTTCGGTGCCGAGCAATTGCTTATGGATAGGGCCGAAAACAAAGACGTTTTCAACAAGATCGTCACAATGGTCAACGATTTCAAACAGTACTACGCCGATAACGGACAACCGTGCTACGAAAATCCTTCACCGGGGAATAAGGAAGGTGGAATAACCACGTTGGAAGACAAATCTTTGGGCTGCACCCAAAAATCCGGCAGCAGCACCGTTGCGGACGTTGTTCCGTGCGGCTGTTTTGTGGAAAGCGGCGGGCTCAACCTCACAAGCGGCCCCGGAAACGATATCGTTGCAGTCACAAATTTGGCTTGTTGCGGCTGTCACATGGTGTTGTTCACAACGGGACGAGGAACGCCTTTGGGCGGTTTTGTTCCCACAATCAAAATTTCCACCAACAGCGATCTTGCATTGCGCAAGCCGTCGTGGATAGACTACGATGCCGGGCAAATAGTGTTTGGCAAAAGCTTTGATCAATCCGCAAACGAACTTGTCAAACTTGTTGCCGACGTCGCAAGCGGAAAACAAACTAAAAACGAAGAAAACGGCTACCGTCAAATTGCTCTGTTCAAAACAGGTGTGACGTTGTAGCAACAAAATATATTTGGAGATAACCACATGAAAGAATTTTTAGGTAACGATTTTGTTTTGCGTACTGAAACGGCCAAGAAGTTGTATCACGACTATGCAGAAAAGATGCCGATTTTCGATTTTCACTGTCATTTGCCGGTACAGCAAATCTATGAAGACAAACATTTTTCCACAGTTACGGAAGTTTGGCTTGGCGGAGATCACTACAAGTGGCGGTTGCTTCGTGAATTCGGTGTGGACGAAAGTTATATCACCGGCAACAAATCCGATTGGGAAAAGTTCCAAAAATTCGCAGAAGTTTTGCCCTATGCTATCGGTAACCCCATCTACGTGTGGTCGCACTTGGAACTCAGCAGATTTTTCGGCATAAACGATATTCTTTGCCCCGAAACGGCAAAAAGCATCTACGACAAAGCCAACGAAAAACTCAAAACGCTGTCTGCACGACAATTGATTGTCGGTTCCAACGTCAAAAAACTGTTCACGACGGACGATCCCGTTGACGATTTGCATTTTCACAAATTATTGAAGGAAGACGATTCTTTCCCTGTAGAAGTGTACCCTGCTTTTCGTCCGGACAAAGCCATCAACGTGGAACTTAACGGATATCGCGAATACATTGAAAAATTGTCGTCAGTTTGCGGCTTTAAAATCGACGGGATACATTCGTTGTGCAAGGCTTTGACCAATCGTATCGAATATTTCGATTCGGTCGGTTGCGTTTGCAGTGACCATGCTTTGGACGTTGTGATGTACAAGGAAGCAACAACCGAGCAAGTGGACGAAATTGTAAAAGCGGCTCTTGCCGGCAACAAGCTTACAGACGATCAAGTGCAAATGTACAAAGGCTACGTGTTGGTTCATTTGGGCAGAGAATATGCCAACCGCAAGTGGGTGCAACAGTATCACATAGGAGCATTGCGCAACAACTCTTCGAGGTATATGCGTCTTTTGGGTGCAGATACGGGCTTCGATGCCATCGAAGATCAACCGTTTGCAAAAAAACTGTCGCAACTTCTCAACAAGTTGGACGAAACGGATCAACTGCCCAAAACAATTTTGTATTGTCTGAATCCGCGCGACAACGAAGTGCTTGCAACGCTTATCAATTGCTTCCAACAAAGCGGAGTAAGCGGAAAAATGCAATTCGGTTCGGCATGGTGGTTCAATGATCAAAAAGACGGCATGACGCGTCAGTTGACGGCACTTATGCAAGTCGGTTTGCTTTCCAAATTTGTGGGTATGCTCACCGACAGTCGCAGTTTTCTTTCCTACACGCGTCACGAGTATTTCCGCCGCATTTTGTGCGACATTCTGGGTGAATTGTTGGAAAACGGCGAATATCCCTATAACGTCGATTTTGTCGGACACGTGGTGGAAGACGTGTGCTACAACAACGCAATAAAGTACTTTCAAAAGAACTAGTTTTTAAACAATAAAAACGGACGGATTGGTTGAAATCCGTTCGTTTTTGTTGTGGAAATTCCAAAGGCTCGCAAGCAAAACCGTAGCGGTTGCAAAGCGGGCCTATTTATTGTCGTTGTTGCATTTTCATGGCAACGTATTGGCGCAAATTGAAAACACTGTTTTTAAATTTGCACGTTGTTTTGTGTTTTCGGCATCGATTATCGATGCGTCAAACTCCTATCTTTTGTGCAAGATCGTCAAAGTGGGCAATCAACGCTTTTGCGTCGTTTTCGTCAATCGTTTTGCTCCAATTCACGCGTTTGAGAGATTTGTCTGTTTCGGCAAAACGTGCCGTTCTGTCTCTGCTGGTATCATTCCATTTGTCAAACCCTTCTTCTTTCACGTGAGGTTCGTAGTGGCAATCAACAAACGATGCTTTCCCGAAATCTCGCCACGGACGTGCCAGAAACACCGTGTTCACGGGCATTTTTGTATCGCAAACAAAATTACAACGAACAAATACAAAGCCTATTTGCTGCTCGGCCGAGTGGGCGGGTGCGGCAACGAACCCTGTTCTGCCGTCCGTCAACGACACAATGTCACATTCTTCAAAAAGTGCGTCGGCGCAACCGAAAACAAAATCTACCGTTCCTACGATTTTGCATTTGTAAAACAGTTGTTTGCAACTGCCTTTTTTGCGCAGTTTATTTTTCAAAAAGCCGTCGTACCTGTCTATGAGGTCGTCCGGCAGCGGTCCGCAAAAAACAGTGTCTTGTTCGGAAACGAAAGTGCAGTTTTGTGCCACGAAATTGTTGCCGCACACCGAAATTGCCACTTCTTGGCCCTTGTGGGGTGAGTCGTGAGCATCGTTTTCTATGCGCAAGTTTTTCAACGTCACGCCGTTTGCACACACGGCGACGGTGTAAGTGCGAAAGGTGTTGAATTCCACGCCCTTGTCGTCAAGTTTTTTTGCATAGTCGTCGCCTATCAAAACCGTTTTGTTGCCTCGACCTATAATTGTGATACCGTCGGTGTCTATTTCGATTTTTTGGCGAAAAATGCCTTCGCCAAGCAGTATGACGTCACCGTTTTCGCAGGCGTCTAGTATTGTTTGCAAGTTGCTTTGCGGTGTTGCGTAAAATGTTTTCACGTGATTGTTCCTTTGAATAAATATTTTGTTGTAGACGTCGGGTTTTGCAAAAGTCGGTTGTGTTTTGTGATGTAATTCAAAAAAACAAGTGCAAAATCCTTTGAATTTGCCGTTGTGCCCGTCGAAAAAACGTACGGGCCATGCATCTACATTATACACCCGTTTGAACTTCGTGCAAGGCTTTTTTTGAGCATCACGTCAACGAATTTTATCGGGTCACATCGGTTGTTGGGCACTTATAGGCCAAATATGGATAAAACGGATAAAAAAACGCCCGCAAAATGCAAATATTTGTCCATATTTGATATGGAAATTGTCTTGTAGACATTGTAAAATTGTTTTGTTAAATGTCAATAGTATGGCTTGCATTATGTTCTTTTGAATTTTGCAGGCAATTTGTCGACACAAAAACAACTTCGTCAAACGTTCGGGAGGATATGTGAATTGCAAAAAAATCTCACGTTCAGTCAATATCGTTTGGCGGATGTCACACTGATGACGGTGCTGTGTTGCGTGGCCGAAGTCGTCGTAATGTTGGCGGCGATAAAATGGTTCCCCGAGCAGCCCTATTCGGTCAGCCTTGTCTACGCGTTCATGGCATTGGTGGCAATGCGTTGGGGCGGGTATTGCTCCGTTCCCGCGTTGTTTGGAGGCTTGGCTCATTGTATTGCCGCAGGCGACAGCGCAAAAGGCTACGTCGTGATGTTGGTCGGCAATCTGTGTTGTTTGGTTGTTCTTGTTTTGCACAAAGCCATCGGCAAACAAAAAATTTGCGAAAACGTTTGGCTCAGCATTTTGTACGTTGCCGTAACGTTTGTCGGTGTTTCGGCAGGGCGTTTTGCAATGCAACTGTGTTTCGGCGTCACGCCGCTTTCTGCACTGCGCGCAGTGTTGTACGATATGCTGTCGTTTGTGTTTGCGTTGGTTATCGTTCTTATTTGTCGCAAGCAAAACGGCATGTTCGAAGATCAAAAAACCTACTTGTTGAGGTTGGAAGAAGAACGTCAAAAACAACGTCAATCCTGATTTTTTTGCGGAAAACCGCAATTGTAAAAATGTAAACAACTGCTTCGGAGGCTCAAATGGAAGCAATCAAAAAAGACGAATATCTAATATACGACGAAGAAACGGAAACTTATTCCATGGATTCGGAACAGATTGTTCGCGACGACGTGGAAAAGCATCATTGGTTGAACGTTCTTCGCACAATAGCGAAAGATTGGCGTTTGTACCTGATGTTGGTGCCGATGATTTTTGTGTTTGTTTGTTGGCGTTATTTGCCCATGTACGAACTGTTGGGCAGCTTCAAACTGACAAAAGTGGGCACGGACGTTGCCGACCAAATGTTCATCGGTTTTTCCAGCTTCAAAGATCTGATGTTTTCCGGCGGTTCGACGTCAATGGATTTTTGGCGTGCATTCCGCAACACGTTCTTGCTCAGTTTCTACGGATTGTGTTTCGGTTTTCCGATGCCCATCATTTTGGCATTGTTCTTCAACGAAATCAAGTCTAACATTGCTCGCTCGGCATTCCAGGTGATGACGTATTTGCCCAAGTTCATGTCGACGGTTGTCATGACTACGTTGGTCACGTTGCTTTTGAAACAAGAAAACATTGTTTCCGGCATGGGTATCATTTCTCGCTTCTTGTATATGTTGGGAATCGTATCCGAGGAAACGGCAAAAGCAGGTTTGCTCAACGAACCGAGTCTGTTCCGTGCAATCTATCAGATCTCCGGAATTTGGGAGGGCGCCGGCTACGACAGCATTGTCTACTTTGCGGCGGTCATCGCAATTTCTCCCACAAGCTACGAAGCGGCGCAAATCGACGGTGCAGGCAAAATGGCGCAGATGCGTTACGTTGTGCTTCCAAGCATTTTGTCCACGGTTGTCATCATGCTTATCAACCGAATCGGTTCGTTGTTAAGCGTAGGCTACGAAAAAGTTTTGTTGCTGTACAACAACAGCACGTGGGTGACGGCGGACGTGGTGTCTACGTTTGCTTATCGTTTGGGTATGGAAGGTTCCAGTTTGCAAGGTTTGGCATCTGCCGCGGAAATGATAAACAACCTCATCGGAATGGTTCTGGTCATCGGCGCAAACACGATAGCCCGAAAAGCCAGCGACGTCTCGTTGTACTAGAAGCACTCAATTTTTGCCTTAGGTAGGTTAAGATGAAAAGAAGAATTGAAATATCCGAATTGATTTTTAAAATATTGTCCTACTTGTTTTT
Source organism: uncultured Oscillospiraceae bacterium (assembly GCA_964598315.1). GTDB lineage: Bacteria > Bacillota > Clostridia > Christensenellales > CAG-314 > Fimimonas. Next base: position 16,731 of record CAZRBI010000011.1, on the reverse strand, counting down.
GGGAATCTTCTCATTGTGTTGCCTGTATCCGTTTGTGTATGCAATTTCCGCATCTATTTCCGGTTCCGATGCAATCGAAAACAACCAAGTGATTTTGCTTCCCAAAGACGTTCAATTCGACGCATTCAGAGAAATGTTCAACAGCAACGCGTTTTGGAATTCCTATTCCAACACTTTGTTCCTCACCATTTTCGGAACGTTGTGGGCGTTGGGCGTTGCGGTTTTGGGCGGTTACGCTCTTTCCAAAAAGAGATTGCTTTTCCGAAAAGGATTCAACTTCTTTTTGGTGTTCACAATGTGGTTCAGTGCAGGGCTTGTTCCCCAGTATTTGAATTATCTTGCAACTCGCGACGTTTTCAACAGCATAGGCATCACTGACGACAAATGGCTGATTGTCATTGCAATGGGCATGGCCGCAATGAACATAATTCTGTTGCGCAATGCTTTCGAAGGTGTTCCTGCGGAAATCGAGGAAGCGGCGATAGTGGACGGCGCAACGGAAATGCAAGTTTTGGGCAAGGTGTACTTGCCGATGTGCAAATCTACCATTGCAACGGTAACGCTTTTCTTTGCAATCTCTCGTTGGAACGGTTATTTCTGGGCAAGACAGATGATTCAAAACCAACAAGAATGGCCCCTTCAAGTGTACATTCGCGACACGTTGGAACGCTACACGGATTTGGACTTCTTGGCCGGTTGGGATCAATTGCATCCGACGTATTCGGCAAACTCGGCAATCTACGCATTGATTGTGTGTGCCGTCATTCCCATTCTTATCATTTATCCGTTCATTCAAAAGTACTTTGCCAAGGGCGTTAACGTCGGCGGCGTAAAAGAGTAACGAAAAACAAGGTCTTTACAGCCACAAAGGCTGTCAAACATTAAAAACAAAAAAACAGGAGGAAACTATGAAAAAGACAAGAATTATTTTGTCGATGTTGTTGGCAACAATGATGTTGTTCGGCGTGGTTCTCACAGCGTGCCAACCCGCAGAATGCACCAGCACTTGCCCCACTTGCGGACTTTGCACTAACGATAATTGTGAGGTGCACAAGAATTCCGAAGAACATTGCAAGGGACACGAGGACCCCGATCCGGATCTCGATCCGGACCCGGTCGTTGACCTTCTTCCCTATGCGGAAAACACAGTGTTGCGTATTGCTGCAGGTTATCAAAAAACCGAGCACTCCATCACATTCAAAAACACCGACTACATCAAGGAATTGGACGGAACAACCGGACAAATCACTCTTCCCGACGGTGTAACCTACAAAGCAGGCGATTTGAAACCCACTTGGAAACAAATTTCCGATGATCTCAAAATTCAATTCGAAGACAAGTTCACCGGCGCAGGTTCTGCTAAGAACGAATTCAAGTATTGGCAAAACCAACTTTCCGAAGTTGATATCGTTGCAGGTTCTGCAGACGTTTTGCAAGAAGCAGGCGCACAAGGTCAATTGATCAATATTGCCGACTATTTGGACAAAATGCCCAACTTCGCAAAATATCTTGAAGAAAACGCAATCGTTCGTCTTTCCATCACCGGCGACACGAAGACCGGCTCCATCTATTTCAGCCCCTACTTCGACGGCGTTGACGATATCGAACGTTATCCTCTCGTTCGTTCCGACATGGTAATTGCTTTGTTGGACGGCGACACTGCATATGCAGGTGCTAACCGCGAATTGGCTGCAGCAGCATATGAACCCTATATGCCCACCACAGGCACCGTAGCAATCGAATCTTTGACTGCTGACGGAACAGCTACACAAACAATCACGAAAGACTATTCCAAAGCTAAAAACATCATCGCTCAAATGAACGAAGCACTTGCAGCAGGCAAACTTACGGGTGACCAAGCCGTTGCAATGTTCCGCAAATATATCGACGATATGTATGGCAACACCTATGCTAACCGTTCCGATTTGTTCCTTGGCTACGATGCAGCTTGGGACGCAGACGAACTTGTTGCTCTTCTCCGTTGCGCAGTTGCTTCTTTGAACGACATCGACGACAACCCCATCAGCGGTTTGTTCCCGCGTGAATCCAGCAACCTTCAACGTCAAGTTGACTTGTTCCGCTTTGCAGGCAGTCTGTTCGGCGTTCGCGGTATGGAATCTCGCAGCGACTATCTCTACTTCGACAGCGAAGGCGAACTTCACTCTGCTCGTTCCGAAGAAGACACCTACCTTGCAATTGAAAGACTCAATGCTTTGTATCGTGAAAATCTTCTCACCATCGGCGATGACGTCAAGAGCGAAAACCGTCTTAAGAACAATGCCGGCATTGTCTCCTACGACTATTGCCAAACACAAACCGTTTTGAACAGCAAACTTAAAGACGGCGCTGAATACACCTGCATGATGGTTCCCGTTGCTCACTGGGACGACGGTGCAGAAAACGGAACATGGATGCGCTTCACCGAATCTTGGCGTTCCGTCAAAACCGATGCTTGGGCAATCTCCAAGGCCGGTGTTTCCAACGCAGACGGCAGCCTCAACACAGACAAGCTCAATGCTGCATTGAAACTTATCGACTTCGCATTCTCCGTACAAGGTCAAATCACAATGAGCTACGGCTCCGATGCTTTCATCAAAGTTAAGGACGCTTCCGTGGTTGTTGAAACTTGGGAAGACGTTGCTAAGAAGTACGAAACATTCAACTTCAACGGACAAGAAATGCCTGTTGTATCCGATGCAATGTATCAAGATCTTCAAGATCGCGCCGGCGGCAACTACACGAACTACGCTCGTTACTATCTCGGATCTACATTGAACGGATTCCCCAAGAGCCAAGCCTTCGAATATCAATGCACGCACGAAATCGGTAAGAAAGGTGCAGCAAAAGTATCCGCAGCAATTGCTCTCGGAACAGTAAAACACCCCGTTTTGGGCATTGCAGACAACATGTGGTACACATCTATTCCCACAACGTTCCCGCAAACTTCCAAACAAAACGACCAAATCAGCTCCTACAAAGAACTGTCCAACAACTTCAGCTCTTCTAAGGGCAAAAACAACATTTTGATCAACATGATCACAAACGGCTACAACATCAGCGAATTCGAAGGATTGAACGTGACGGATGCCGCTTCCGCAGCAAAATTGGTTGCAGAAGAATGGAACGACGCTCAATACTTGGCAATCCGCACAATTGCTTGGCAAAAACTTGTTATCTACTACAACAGCCTTGCAAAATAGTGTTGTTTGAATTGTCTTGCCTAAAGCCGTCACGTTAAGCGTAGAATATTCGCTCAAAACGTGGTGGCGTGAAGCACAAACAAATTGATTTTATCGTGGCCCGGGAGAAGGTTGCCTTCTCCCGAGTTGCCGCGAAAAAGGTTGCAACATGTATAAAACTCAGATGAAATTCCAAAAAATCCTATGCCTCGCCGCGCTGATAATGGCCGCGGTAATGTTTGTCTACGCATTGGGATTTATCACCGATTGGCACGACCTTCTGTACTACACTTTGGATATAGACGAAGGTTTGGACTACACCGAAGTGGACGGCACGCAATTTTTCTGGGAATTGCAAACATATGTGCTCTACGAAAAAGTCGGCGAAGAAACTATCGAACACAGACACGTCGGGTTTGTTGGCCATTTGGTAGCTGTTGCTATCATCGGTGTGTTGATTGCAGTTTCCATGATAGTCACTCGCAACAACGTTCGCCGCAAATATTATGTGTCTAATTTTGTTACCACCGGGTTGTACTGTGTACACAACGTGGTTTTTGCCATATGGATGATGGTGCAAGTCACCGTCTACAAAGCAAAGTTTTTGCAAATCGATTTCGAAATGTTGGAAATGTACTGCGACGTGTGGAAAATTGCGTACAATCCCACAACGCGTTGCTGCGATTGGGGCTACGTTTTGGGCGCTTTGCTTATTGTATTTTCTTTGGTTGTGGCATTCAACTTAATTTGGAAAGTTACGCTTATGAAGCGAGAAAATAAACTGCTAAATCAAAACAAAACGACGGAAAATGCCGTCGCAACGGTTGCCTAGGAGGGTATTATGGACGAAAAAACACTTCGTTACGTCAAACGAGACCGCATGCGTTTCACTCTCAACGGGCTGTCCGGCGGGCTTGCGTTGCTTGCAATAGTATTCAACGTATTCTATTTCGTCAGTATCTACAAATCTAATTTCAACTTCTACTACGGTTTCAAAATGGGTATTTCTGTGCTGTTGAACTTGATATTCATGCTCACGGTTTTCCTTTCGTCCGAGGGTGTCAAAAACTACAAACTCGGCTACGCCGTAACACTGATAGTTGTAGGCGTCGTTGAAATTGTTCGTATTTTCGGGTTGCCTCTTTCGGCACACAACGAACAAATCACCGTCAAAGTCGACGGTGTCGACACCATGGTGCAAGTGATGCAAGACGCACAATTCGTTCGCGTTGTAGTCTACTTGGTTTGCGCTGCAGCATTGCTTATTGCGGCCGGCGTTATCGGAATCATTCGTCACTATCAGTTGGAAGAACACAAAAAACACTTGCAAACAGCAAACGTTTCGGAGGAATAAACGACAATGGCAGAACTCAGTTTAAAGCATCTTGACAAGATCTATGATAACAAGGTGCAAGCCGTGTTCGATTTCAATCTGGACGTGAAAGACGGCGAATTCATCGTATTGGTAGGTCCCTCCGGTTGCGGAAAAAGCACTACGTTGCGTATGGTTGCGGGATTGGAAGACATCACTGCCGGTCAACTTATCATCGACGGCAAAGATGTGACGCGTATGCCGCCAAAGGATCGTGACATAGCAATGGTGTTCCAAAACTATGCATTGTACAGCTACATGACGGTCTACGAAAACATGGCCTTTTCGTTGAAGTTGCGCAAAGAAAATCCCAACGTCATTCACCAAAAGGTGTTGGCTGCTGCGGAAATACTGGGCCTAATGGATCAACTCAACAAAAAACCGCCGCAACTGTCCGGCGGACAACGCCAACGTGTTGCAATGGGACGCGCGATCGTGCGCAATCCCAAAGTTTTCTTGTTCGACGAACCATTGTCCAACCTTGACGCCAAGTTGCGTGGTGCAATGCGTCGAGAGATAATGTTATTGCACAAACGTCTGGGCGCAACGATGTTGTACGTAACGCACGACCAAACGGAAGCATTGACGTTGGCCGACAGAATTGTTTGTATGTCCATGGGACACGTTCAACAAGTGGGAACGCCGTTGGAATTGTACGACACTCCTGCAAATCTCTTTGTGGCAAGTTTCATCGGGCTTCCTCCCATGAACTTCTTCGATGCAGTAGTGGGCACGGACGTCTTGACGTGCGATGGTTTCACCTACAAGCTTAATGCTCAACAGAAATTGTTGTTGGCAGATTATGTCGGAAAGACTATTGTTCTAGGCGTTCGCCCGGAAAACATTCTCGGTGGCGGCGACATAGCGATGAAAGTCACAAACAACGAAAATCTCGGTCAAAACACACTTGTTCACGGAACGATAGGACAAAAAACCGTCGTTGCAAAAATTCGCCAGTGGCTGAACTACAAGTACGGCGACGAAATCAGCGTTTCTTTCGACAACGTTCACTTCTTCGACAAAGAAACGACACAGGCAATACGCTAGCGGAGGTATCTATGAAAAACTTTTTCGTTAAATTCGTAACTTCCGTGAAAAACTTTTTTGTTAAATTTGGAATTTCCGTCAAAGAATTTTTGCGCAAAACCATGGTCACATTGAAGCGTCGTCCTCATTTGATTGCATTGGTGATGACAATGGTTGCTTTTGTTGTTTATTCGTTCAACCTCACGGATGTATCCAACACAACGGCATATTTGGGCAAGCCCTACATGGGGTTGTGTCAATTTGCAGTGATGTTGTTCTCGGCATTGTCGATAGTTTGTTTGTTGAATGCATTCCCTCGTCGCGAACGTCCAAAAGTATTTATGTTGGTGCTGTACTTTTTGATGTGCGCAGTGATAATTTTCTGCGACGTGGTGTATTTCAACAAGATTATCAACGAAATCTCCGGTCCCAATCCTCCCGTAACACTCAAACCGGACGGATCACAAGACTACGTTTTGAGAGCTAAATCTTTGATGGTGACTCACATCGTTTTTGTGGGAATTTCCGCACTGTTGGCGGCAACCGTCAAATTGTATGGAAAGTTGTTCCGACTTGTCAACACTAACGTGGAGTTGGAATATACCGAAGCAACGGAAAAAATCGAACTTGGCGATGACGAATAGTTGTTGCAAGTGCATTTTACCCACAACAATTCAATCGCACAATTGCAATTCAGGGCTGTCACGAAAGTGGCCGCCCGTTGTTCGTGTAAAGGGTTGGTGTTTGTGTAAAACAGAAGTAACGGCGGCGAACGAGTGTTGCCGCAATCGAAAGTGTATGCGACGGAAAATCGCAGTTGCTTGTTGAATATTGTTTCGACAGGTGGTATAATATTTTCAATCTAATCGCGGCACAATGATGTCAAAACTGGCAGGTGACTATGTCAAAGAACAAGAAAAATCAGCAAAAAACCAAAGAAATCAACTACTATCAAACGCATGACGATGCTATCGACAGGCTTATCAACGCCGAAGAGGACAATGTTCCGGAAGTCGGCGCAGAAGAGTTGAAGCAGTACGAGTCGAGCGCTTTGGCAAAAATACCGGCATGGATCAAAGCATTGTTCATCAAATTTTGGTTCAACGGTGCCGTTTGTTTCTTCTTTTTGTGGGGCTTGGGCAACTACATCGTCAACTATTGGAACTTGCTTTTGGTTGTGGGGTTGGCCATGGGTGCAATCACCGATCTGATAGTAAACAATATTTTTCGTTTTACGGCAGAAGAGGAACACGCCAACGACAAGTGGATGCTGTTTCCGCAAAAGAAGTTTTGGACGTTGTTTTTGAATATTGCCTACGCTTTTGTAATTTTGGCGTGTGTCGTGTTGCTGTACAGCGGCATTAACAAAATTTTTGCCGAAGGCGACGAAGTTCCGCTGGGCGTTGAACCCATTTTGTTCGGGTTGTTCTATTTGATGTTCGACATGGCAGTGATAGGCATCAAAAATTTGATTGTAAAAGCCGTTGCCAACGCAAAGAACACAAAAGAAAGCACTTCTTCGAACGACGAAGATACCATTCAAAAATAAGGAAATAACAATGAAAATTCAACTTCTCTACACCTCATCGGTGTCGGCATGTTTCAGTTGGGAAAACGATCTTCCCTACAACACCCCACAACCTTTCGTCGCGAAAATTAACGGCAAGGAGGTTTTTTGCGGCGATACAAACGTGTTTTCCGTGTTCGACCTGTTGCCGAACACCGACTATGTTTTGGAAGCAGATGGTGCACAAGTCAAGTTCCGCACCGCAAAGGAAACGGCATGCTACAACGTTAAGGACTTCGGCGCCGTCGGCGACGGAGTCAGGGACGACACGAATGCCGTTCAATGTGCTATCAATTGTTTGCCCAAAGGCGGACGTTTGTATTTTCCGGCGGGAAGTTATCTCGTTCGACCGTTGTGCCTCAAAAGCAACGTAACGTTGCACTTGGATAGCAATGCAACGGTGCTAGGCAGCACTTGCATGGAAGATTATCCTGCACTTCCCGGAGAAATCGTCGATTGTTGCAACGGCAAAAAAATTCAAGTGGGAACGTGGGAAGGCAATCCCGTTGCAATGAAGCAATCTCTCATTTTCGGCGAACACATCAGCAACGTTCACATCGTCGGACGCGGTTGTATCGACGGTAACGCGCAAAACTCCGATTGGTGGAAAGACGTGAAAAATCAACCTATCGGAAGACCGCGTCTTGCATTTTTCAACGGTTGCAGAAACGTCTATTTTCACGGTATTTCCGCGCAAAATTCACCGTCTTGGCAAATGCATCCGTATTTTTGCAAAAACGTCAACTATTTGGATATTTTTGTCGGTGCTCCGCATGACAGTCCGAACACCGATGCAATCGATCCGGAATGCTGCGACGGCGTGAATATCATCGGTTGTCGGTTCAGTGTCGGTGACGATTGCATTGCCATAAAATCCGGCAAAGCATATATCGGTAAAACCTATCGCACGGCGGCAAAAAACACCAATATCGTCAATTGTTTGATGCAATTCGGACACGGTGCCGTCACTTTGGGAAGTGAAATGGCCGGCGGTGTGAAAAACCTCACCGTCAAACAATGTCGTTTTGTTCAAACGGACAGGGGCTTGCGCATAAAAACTCGTCGCGGACGCGGAAAATTCGCAGTGGTGGACGACGTCACGTTCCAAAACATATTGATGGACGGGGTTAAAACACCCATTGTCATCAACATGTGGTACAATTGTTGTGATCCAGACAGATATTCGGAATATAACACCACGCGTCAAAAACTTCCGGTGGATGATCGTACGCCTCGTTTGGGAAAATTCTGTTTCAAAGATATGGTTTGTAACAATTGCCACGTTTGCGCATGCTATGCCGACGGACTGCCGGAACGCCCAATCGAGCAAATCGTGTTGCAAAACGTTCGTTTCAACTATTCCGAGCAGGCGGCAGAGGGATATCCTTCGATGAAAAACAACAATGTTTTGCTCAAAAAAGCAGGCTTGAGATTTTTCAACGTGAAAAGGGTGGTGCTTAACGACGTGGTTGTGGACAATTGCGACGGGCAGCGTGTTGTGGCAGAAAATGTCGAAAACGTTGTTTCCTACGACAAAATCAAACAGTTCGTGAACAGAATTGTTGACGAATCCACTCCGGAAAGACCTTTGTGGAACGTTGAACACGCCCAAAACAAAGCCGTCAAATGGAACTATATCGACGGCTGTATGCTCACGGCGCTGTTGGAATTGGAAAAAATCAGCGGCGACAAAAAGTATTTCGATTTTGTGGAACAATTTGTCGATTTCTATGTGTCAGAGGACGGCATGCCGTTGCAGTACGACAAAAACAACTACAATTTGGACGACATAAACGAAGGACGTGTGTTGTTTGAATTGTACGACAGAACAGGCAAAGACAAGTATTTGCGGGCGATAGAATTGTTGAAAACACAATTGGATGAGCAACCTCGCACACATTGCGGAAATTTTTGGCACAAAAAAATCTACCCCAATCAAATATGGTTGGACGGTGTGTACATGGCGCAAGTGTTTTCTTCGTTGTGGCACAAACGTAACGACGGGGATATTTCCGATGTCGTATCGCAAATTCAAAACGTGCACGATTTGATGCGGGACAAAAACAGCGGATTGTATTATCACGGCTGCGATTGCTCTAAACAGGCCTTTTGGTGTGGCGAAGACGGGCTTTCTTCCAACTACTGGTTGCGTTCTATCGGGTGGTTTTTGGTGGCACTGGCAGACGTTTGCGACGTTTGTTCCGAAAACGCACTTGTCGGCAACGTCAAAAATATTTTGGCAGAAGCGCTGGAATCTGTCGCCGAGTTTGTGGACAAGAAAACACACATGCTCTATCAAGTGCCAAATTTCATTGGTAGGGAAGGAAACTATCCCGAAACAAGCGGTAGTGCAATGGTAGCCTACGCAATGCTGAAAGCGGCGCGTTTGGGTATCGTGGGCAAACGTTTCGCCCAATTGGGAACGAAGATTTTTGACGGAATTTGCGCGGAGTATCTCACCGAAACGGACGGCAGATTGAACCTTGGCGGCATTTGCCTTGTGGCAGGTTTAGGGCCGGAAAACAATCGTCGTCGCGACGGAAGCTACGAGTACTACGTGTCGGAACCTGTTGTGGAAAACGATGCCAAGGGGGTTGCTCCGTTTGTGTTGTGCTACACGGAAATTGCTCGCCTTTGCAAGTGACCGGTTGTAACGTGAATTTTACAAAATTTGTCAACTTTGAATGGTAATCTAAAAATTTAGGCGCAACTAAATATCAATTTGTTTATGAATGAGTTCGGTGCTGTATCGGACTCATTCATTTTGATTTTAGAGATATTTTATCATTGCTTTTTATGTTTTATCACAAAAAAAATATGTCAATCAAAAAAGTGTTTAATTATTGGGGTGCATCGTTTGTGGCCGAAAAGTCATCTTGCGTTGCAAATTGTTTGCAATGGTCGTTCAAATTGCAAACTATGTTGTTTGATGTGGCAAAATGCTTGTTTTGCCGCGTTGTGGGCGCAAATCAAATAGTTTTGACGACGTGATGCCGTTTTGCAAAATATTCTCTCATTGACTTTGTTTCGCAGATATGGTACAATAAATTCTAAAACATTTTAAAGGAGTGGCAACATGTTTCAACAAGCATTGCAATTGATAAAACAGTACGACACAATCATCATTCATCGTCACGAAAAGCCCGATGGCGACGCCATTGGCAGCCAAGTTGGGCTCAGGAACTTGATTTTGGATAATTTCCCTCAAAAACAAGTGTATATCGTGGGCGATTCTCCCAAAAGATACGGTTTTGTTGCAGACAGTACGCCGCAAACGGTGTCGGACGACCTTTATTCCACGTCGCTGGCAATTGTTTTGGATACTTCGGCCAAAACAATGATTTCCGACAGTCGGTACACAACGGCGGCAACCACTTTAAGGTTCGATCACCATTTGTTTGTGGAAAAAATTTGCGATGCGGAAGTGATAGACACAACGTGCGAAAGTTGTGCAGGACTTATTGCAAAATTTGCCAAAAACGTGGGGCTGAACGTCACCAAGCGTGCGGCGCAAGCATTGTACACCGGCATGGTGACGGATAGCGGACGTTTCCGCTACGATTCGACCTCTGCTTGCACAATGCGTCTTGCTGCCGATTTGTTGGAAACGGGCTTTGATTTGAACGAAGTGTACACTCCGCTTTATGCAGACGATTTCGACATGATAAAGTTGCGCGCGCAATTTGTTCTTGCAGTCAATTTCACCGAACACAACGTTGCCTACATCTACACCACAAAGCAACGTGTTGCCGAACTCGGTGTTGACACTTTCACGATTTCCCGTGGAATGGTGGGGGTAATGTCGGATATCCGCGGTGTGGACACATGGGTCAATTTCACCGAAACGGACGAGGGCGTCGGATGTGAATTGCGTTCTAAAAAGTATAATATCAACCCGATTGCCGTCAAATACGGCGGTGGCGGACACGCCAAGGCTAGCGGTGCAATGGTTGCAGATAGGGAAACGGCAATGAAAATGTTGGCCGACTTGGATGCACTCGGTCAAAACTAACACACGGAGATTTTTATCATGACAGAACAACTTAAAGTAATGACAGCGATTTTGAAAAAAATCAAGGAATACGACAAAATAGTGATTTCGCGCCACTTGCGTCCGGACGGAGACGCGATAGGTTCCACAAAAGGTTTGCAAGCAATGCTCAAATTGACCTTTCCGCAAAAGCAAATTTTGCTGATAAACAGCGATTCTTCAAACTACCTTTCGTTTTTGGGTGGAGAAGACAATCAGATGCCTGACGAGTGGTATGCGGATGCTTTGCAAATAGTTATCGATTCCGGCACGGCAGAACGTGTTTCCAACCCCAAATTCCAACTTGCCAAGGAAGTTATCAAAATCGATCACCACATCGACATCAAACCCTACGGAGATTTGTGTTGGGTGGAAGACTGGCGTTCGTCGGCTTGCGAAATGATTGCGTTTTTCTACCAAACATTCAAAAAAGAACTGAAAATGGATAAGGAAGCGGCAACCTACGTTTTCTGCGGAATGGTGACGGACAGCGGACGTTTCCGCTACGAAACCACCACTGGCGAGACGTTGCGTCTTGCGGCAATGTTGTTGGATTTTGGCGTAAACACCGATGTTATGTATGCCCATTTGTATTTGGAAGATTTCGACTATCTCAAATTCCAGGCATACGTATTCAAAAAAATGAAGATCACGCAAGGCGGCGTTGCTTATCTCTACGTTGACAAACGTATGCAAAAGAAATTCCATTTGACGACGGAACAAGCATGTGAAGCCGTTTCGTTTTTGAAAGGAATCAAGGGTTGCATTGCTTGGCTGGCTTTCATCGATATGCCCGACGGCAAAATTCGCGTCAGATTGCGCAGCAGATTCATGACCATCAACAAAGTTGCGGAAAAGTGGCGCGGTGGCGGTCACGAATGCACGTGCGGTGCGACCTTGTTTTCTAAAAAAGAAATTCCGTTGCTAATTGCCGATGCAGACGAAGCTGTTTGCAATTTCAAAGCAACAAACGAAAATTGGATGTAGATTTTGCCTTGTGAGGCGAAGAAAGGAAAAGTATGAAAATATTGGTAACTAACGACGACGGAATAGATTCGGAAGGACTGGCTGTTGTTGTCAAATGGGCAGTCCGACACGGCGAAGTGTGGGTTTCTGCACCCAAAACACAACAAAGCGGCAAAAGTCATGCCATAACCATTCACAGCCCGTTCACGGCAGAACGGCGCACATTGGGTTTGGGCGAGGTGGCGGCATATGCCGTCGACTCTTCTCCTGCCGACTGTGTGCGTTTTGCAACACTGGGGTTAAAACAAGATTTCGATTTGATAATATCCGGTGTCAACAAAGGTTTCAATTTGGGGCAAGATGTTCTCTACAGCGGAACGGTGGCGGCCATTTTCGAATCGGCTTTGCGCAACACGTGCGGCATAGCTTTTTCCACCGAGTACACAACGTTTCAATATGCCAAGGAACAGTTGGAAAACGTGTTTTTGTTTTTCCAAAAGAACGATTTGTTCAAAAGCAATTTAATCTACAACGTCAACGTGCCCGTTGAACCAAAAGGAATTGTCGTAACAAGGCAGGGCGGAGCTTATTTCTCCGACGATTGGACGCAATGCGACGACGGACAGTGGCAACAAAACGGCTACTGCGTGCACGAAAACAAACACGATCTGACCTTGGATACCGATGCCACAATCGACGGATACATTTCCGTCACGCCCCTCACGGTGGACAGAAGCGACGTCGATCTTTGGAAAAGACTTTCCGAAGTTAAAGTTGCATTTTGACGTTGCATCGAAAAACAGAATTTATGTAGCAAAGAGCTCGACAAAAAGAAATGCCAGCGCAAAAACATTTTTGCGCTGGCATTTTGTGTCGTGAAACTTATTTTTACGCGTTGCTTTTTAGTGTAACGTTTATTGAGTGTTTTTTGCAACAAAAAAGCACCGTCTGCAAAGGCGGTGCCTGTGTTTTTTACAGATCTTCCAAACGTTCGATTGAATGAACTTGCGGGTTTTCGCGAATAAATTTTGCAATTGCTTCCGCACTGCAATTTTTCGACGGATAGATAACCGTTTCAACGGTGAGTTTTTTGCTTATGACAATCGGATCCGGTTGTTGTTCGTCAGTTTGAGGGTCGCTAATCGTTCTGTGCCCCTGCGCATCCGGCAAAAACTTTTCGTTGGTGGAAGTGATTTTGAAACGGTGGAAGGAATCTACGCCAAAGTATTCCGTAAGGTTTGCTTTCACTTCGTCGGTGTATTCCATCTTGACAAGCAACAAATGCAAATTGTTGCGTCGAATGAATTTCGCGTGCAAAATTATTTGAATTGTGATGATGAACAAGGTCGCTCCCACGGCCAGCCAGTACAATCCGCAAGCCGCGCACATACCGATTGCGGCAGTTGCCCAAATGCCGGCAGCCGTTGTCAGGCCGCGCAAACTTTCTCTGCGGAAGAAAATCATGCCTGCACCCAAAAAGCCTACGCCGGAAACAACCTGAGCTGCAATACGTGCGCCGTCACCGACGCCTGCAACCTCGTTGAACCACAACGAAACGCACGTCATAAGTGTGGACGCACATCCCACAACGAAGTGCGTTGCCATGCCGGCCTCTTTTTGTCTGCGACTGCGTTCGATGCCGAGCAAAAGCCCCAGTGCACTTCCCAAAAGTACGCGCAATGCGTAAATCAGTTCAATTGGCAGGTCTGTTTTGGGAGATACCACCTCGCCGTAACCGATAACTGCACCTAAAATCGACATTTTTTACCTCGAAAATTTTCAAAGGGCAATCGACTTTCATCGTGCCCCATTTTTGTTGTGCCTATTATAATACAAAAGTGTATTCAAGTCAATACCGATTTGAAATTTAGTGTGAATATTTGCCTTCCCAAACGGCATTTTTGTGCAAAAACAGACCGCAATTTCGTGCTTTTGCACCCTAATCGTTCAATTTTGTCAATATTCCGAAACTGTCTTGTCGCAAAACCGTCAACTTTCGGTGCGGTATGCGATACGTCAATTTGCAATAGGTCAACTTGCGTGTGACGTGGCAAAAACCGTGTTGCGGTGCGAAGTAAACGGCGGCGTGCGAATTTCTTCAAAGAAACGAAAAAAAGTCACGTCGTAGCTCAATCAAAAATTTATTGCTTTTTGCCGCTTGCAGTGATAAAATAAGGTTGTTATTTGCAATTTGTCATTGAAGGAGTTTGCTATGGCATTTTTTGAAGTAAACGTAAAATTGATGAACACAGTGCTTATCATTTTGGGCATAGTGCTGGTTGTCGGCTTTTTGGCGGTTGTTGCCTACAAAATGGCACGCACAAATGCCGACGCCAAGCGAAAAGCTTTGCAACAAACGGAGGATCAAAACGCAGACGTCAATCCGCAGCTGATCTTGGCAAAAAACGTCATCTATAACGTGGGTATCGACGGCGAAATTGCCGCAGGCACATATGTTTTGAAAAGCGCAACAACCGCACACTCACGTTTCAACATTCGCATCAACGGGCTTGTCAGCAAGTGTTCCGACGGTGAAACGATCGTTTTGGACGTCGGAGATACAATTTGTGTCGTGTCTTCGTCTGCCGTTTTGTTGCCGTCTGCGGAAGATTGAAAAACGTTCAAGTCGAAGCGTGCTCGAAAAGGGGTGCGCTTTTTGTGTTCGCAAGTTAAAAGGGAGAGAAAACAATGCAAAGAGATTACAACGGCTGGGACGTTTTGTTCCGCAACGAGTTCGAAAAGCCCTATTTCAAACAGTTGAAAAGTTTTTTGTTGGAGGAATATGCCTCTCACAAGGTGTATCCGCCCAAAAAATTGATTTTGAATGCGTTTGACAACACTGCGTATGACGACGTTAACGTGGTGATATTGGGCCAAGATCCCTACTACAACGAGGGGCAGGCAATGGGGATGAGTTTTTCCGTGCCGCAAGGAGTTATGCCGCCCATGAGTTTGGTGAACATTTTCAAAGAAATTCACGATGATTTGGGCTACGACAGTCAAATTAAGGGCGGAGATCTCACTCCGTGGGCAAGGCAAGGCGTGTTGCTTTTGAATGCAGTGCTCACCGTTCGCGATCACGAACCCAATTCGCACAAAGGCAAGGGATGGGAGACGTTTACCGACGAAGTGATAAAGTACCTTAACGCTCGCGAACGGGGCATGGTGTTTTTGTTGTGGGGACGCAACGCGCAGGAAAAAAAGCGTCTGATAACGGGCAAACAGCATTTGGTTTTGACGGCAGCGCATCCAAGTCCGCTTTCGGCCTACAACGGCTTTTTCGGTTGCGGTCACTTTTCCAAAGTGAACGAATTTCTTGCATATCAAAACAGAGAAATCAAATGGTGATTTAAGCAACTGTTAAGTTATTTTTCTTAATATGTGTGCATAAATTTCAATTTTGCCGATCATTGCTAACGTCCGATCGGCATACAGGGAGAAAAAATGTTAGAACTAAAAAATATAACAAAGGTTTACGGAGAGGGCGAAACGCAGGTTGATGCGTTGAAAGGCGTGTCTTTGCAGTTTCGCAGAAGCGAATTCGTTTCCATCTTGGGCCCGTCCGGCTGCGGAAAAACAACGCTGCTGAACATTGTAGGTGGGTTGGATCGCTACAATGACGGCGATTTGATTATCAACGGCGTCAGCACCAAAGATTTTGGCGACAGAGATTGGGATGCCTATCGCAACCATTCGATAGGGTTTGTGTTCCAAAGTTACAATCTCATTCCTCACCAGACGGTGTTGCAAAACGTGGAATTGGCGCTTGCGCTTTCCGGCGTGAAAAAGGCCGAACGTGTTGCTCGCGCAAAACAAGCGTTGGATAGCGTCGGCTTGAAAAACATGTATCACAAACGCCCCAACGAAATGAGTGGTGGACAAATGCAACGTGTTGCCATTGCTCGTGCCATTGTCAACAACCCCGATATCGTGTTGGCAGACGAGCCTACCGGCGCGTTGGATTCCGAAACGAGCGTGCAAGTGATGGACATTTTGAAGGAAATTTCCAAAGACAGGCTTGTTGTCATGGTAACGCACAATCCCGAACTGGCAAAACAGTATTCCACGCGCGTCGTCACAATGTTGGACGGTTTGAAGGTGGACGATTCCAATCCTCTTTCCGCAAGTGAGTTGGCCGAAGAAAAGAAAGTCGACGACCAAAACGTGCAAGAGCGCAAAATGGCAAAGAAAACAAAAAAGAAAAAGCCGTCCATGTCCTTTTTCACGTCTTTTGCGTTGTCGTTGAAAAATCTTGTTTCTAAACGCGGCCGCACAACACTCACCAGTTTTGCCGGTAGCATAGGAATTATAGGCATTGCACTTATTTTTGCCGTGTCGCAAGGCACAACAAACTACATCAACGCCGTGCAGGAAGATACCCTTGCATCCTATCCGCTGACAATCGAACAAACTCACACAGACATGAGCAGCATGTTCAAAAGTTTTGTTTCTGGTGCGCAGGGCGGTGAGCACGACAAGGATGCCGTCTACGAAAAACTTGCGTTGTACAACTTGACAAACGCAATCACAAAAGTAGAACAGTCGGAAAACGACTTGGCCGCATTCAAAAAGTTTTTGGATTCCGAGTTGG
>CAZRBI010000010.1:0-47694 GCA_964598315.1 uncultured Oscillospiraceae bacterium | reverse complement strand
CCGTTGCAAGCGGTGGCGGCACGGGCAGAACGTTGCACCCGGATAACGTTGCGGCAGGTCCTGCTTCCTACGGCATGACCGACACTATGGGCCGTATGCACTCCGATGCTCAATTTGCAGGATCTTCCTCCGTTCCCGCACACGTGGAAATGATGGGATTGATCGGCATGGGTAACAACCCCATGGTCGGAGCAACGGTTGCTTGCGCAGTTGCTGTAAGCCTTGCTAAATAACAATTGCATATCGTTTTGATTCAAGCCTTCGTGTGATTGCACGGAGGCTTGTTCTTTGTTGTGAGTTTTGCATTGTTCCCAAAGCCTTGTTCTTTGCTTGGTGCTTGTCGCAGTGGTGTAATGTGGTTTGTTGTTGTCGTTTTGTGTGTCGAAACTGCAATCGTTTTAACGTCAAATGGTTATTTCTCCCAAACTTGCCGTCAAAATGCCGCAATTTTATTGGCGAAATGGTTGCTGTTATCGCTATTTTGAGCGTCGTTTTATGTTTCATAATGTTTCATATTTGCGAAAAAAGTTTCTGTTTTTTATTTTTTGAAAAAAAGCATTTCAGTGCTTTACAAAAACGATGCAGAGTGGTAATCTGTATGATAGACATAGTATGGAGAACAAAAGATGAAAGTTATTTCAAGTGATATGCTACGAGGACATATCGACACCTTCGTTTTGTCCGCTTTGATGAACGGCACGAAGTACGGCAACGAAATTCGCAGATTTATTGCTCAAAAGACAAACAACTTGTACGTTCCTAACGAACAGAGCTTGTATTCTGCCTATCACCGTTTGGAAGACATGGAGTGCATCAAAGGTTTTTGGGGCGAAAATGTCGGCGCAACACGCAAATACTACACAATCACGGAAAAAGGACGTCAAATGTACGAACTTAACAAGCGTGAATGGCAAAATGCCAAAAAACTGATAGACTTTTTGATTGGTTGAGGTCGGCATGAAGTATTCTGAAATCACGGTAAGCACCAAATCCGAAACTGCGGAAATTGTCGCCTACTTTTTGCAAGAAGTTTGCATGGATGGCGTTTCCATCTACGACAAAAAGGATTTGTACGAAAATGCCACGTGGGACTATAAGGACGAAAGTGCCGATGCCGTCTACGACGAAGAAGTGAAAGTAAAGGGATATTGCAACGAAGAGGACACTGCAAGTGTTCTCGCTTTTTTAAGTGAAAGTTTTCGTTCCCTAGTCGATGCCGGCAGTTTGAAAGTGCAAGTTGCACAAGTAGAGGGCGATGCGTGGGTTGAAACGTGGAAACAAACCTTCAAGCCCATCGAAACGGAAAAGTTGGTTATTTGCCCCGAATGGCAAAGTTGCGACGCGCACGGCAAAAAAGTGTTGTTGTTGGACACGGGCATAGCTTTCGGCACGGGACAGCACGAAACGACGTCGTTGTGTTTGAGCTTTGCGGAAAGGTTGAATCTTGCAGGTAAACGCGTGCTGGACGTCGGTTGCGGCAGTGGAATTTTGGGCTTGTCGGCTTTGGTTCTGGGCGCCGATAGCACCGAAATGGTGGATATCGACAGCCAGGCGACGGCAATTGCATTGCACAATGCGCAAATCAACGGTTTGCAAGAAAAGTGCAAAATATTCACCGGCAATCTCACCGAAGAAGTCGACGGCACGTTCGACGTTGTGTTTGCCAACCTCACGGCGGATATTCTTGCATTGTTGTATAACGACATTTCTTCGGTTGTTCACAGCGGCACGGTTGTGGTTTTGTCGGGCATTTTGAGCGAAAAATTGAACAACGTATTGGACTTATACGGACAAAAGTTCCGCGTGACAGAGGTTGAACATCGCGGAGAATGGTGCTCGGTTTTGTTGAGTGTGGAATAACATGATAGTTTCGGTTTTCACTTTGGGTTGCAAAACCAACCTTTACGAAAGCGGTCAAATAATAAATGCATTGAAGGCGGCTGGGCACGAGGCATTTCACGGGTTGAAAAAGGCCGATGCCTTTGTGTTGAACACTTGCGCTATCACCAAGGAGGCAGAAAACAAATCTCGCCAGCTTGTCGCGCGTGCGCGCAAACTTAATCCGAATTGTCGCGTTTTGGTGGTTGGCTGTGCATCGGAAAAAAATTCCAATCAGTTCGTGAACATTCCTAACGTGACGTTCATAAAGGGCGTTGCGGACAAAACGGAAATCGTGCGCCAACTGGAAAACACGGGTGTTGCCGTCGATGACGTTCCGTCGCACTTTGTGGAAAGCGGCTTTTCTTCCCAAAGCAGAACAAGGGCTTTTGTCAAAATTCAGGACGGATGCAACAACTTTTGCAGCTACTGTATCGTACCTTATTTAAGGGGACGTAGCAGAAGCAGAAAAATTGCCGATATCGTGCAAGAAGTCGAGCAAGCAAATTCCGCCGAAACGGTGCTCATCGGCATAGATATTTCGCAATTCGGCAGGGATACAGGCGAAAGTTTGCCGCAACTTATGTCAGAACTGCAAAATGTGCCCACAAGAATTCGTCTTGGCAGTTTGGAAGAAAGCGTCGTCACCGACCAGTTGCTTTTGAGTTTGCAAAAAATAAATTTCTGTCCGCATTTCCATTTGTCGTTGCAAAGCGGTTGCGACACGGTGCTTAAGCGCATGAACAGAAAGTACACAACCGCACAGTACTTCGATGCCGTGCAAAAAATACGCAAAATTTTCCCCGATGCCGCCATCACGACGGACGTTATCGTGGGCTTTTGCGGCGAAACGGACGAAGAATTTCAACAAACTTGCCGTTTTGTTCAAGAAGTGGGCTTTGCGGATATCCATGTGTTTCCGTATTCTCCGCGAGAAGGCACTGTTGCGTACCGTTGGGCGGACGTAGACGCCAAAACAAAATCGGCCCGCGCGGCGGAACTTGGCGAAATTAAATTGCAGCTAAAATCGAAGTTTACAAACAAGTTCTGCGGAACGGTGCAGCCCGTTCTGTGCGAACGCAAGAAAAACGGTTTGTTCGAAGGGTACACGCCCGAATACGTGCGTGTGTATTTCGACGGCGATGCCAAGGTGGGATCGGTTGTCGACGTAAGAATAGTTGAGCCCTATTTGGACGGGGCAAAGGGAGTTTTAATATGAGCGATTGCATTTTTTGTAAAATTTTGAAGGGAGAATTGCCTTCGCACAAAATCTACGAGGACGAGTACGTCTACGCATTTTTGGATATTTCTTGCGATTGCTACGGTCACACGCTGGTGATTCCCAAAAAGCATTGCGAAAACGTCATGGATTGCGATAGCGTTTCGTTGGCACATATTTTGCCTGCAATTCAAAAAATTTCTCGTCACTTTGTGGAGGACTGCGGTTTCAGCGGCGTTAACGTGCTCAATGCCAGCGGAAAAAGTGCCGAACAAAGCGTGTTCCATTTGCATTTCCACATCATTCCTCGCAAAGACGGCGACGGAATAGAGTCGTGGCCTTTCCACGATAAGCACGAGTATGATTTGGCGGAAATTTGCCAAAAACTTTCCATGATAAGGTAGGTGACCGTATTTGAAGTTGAAGTATCTTGTCACGTCCGCGTTGTTTGCCGCACTTATTTGTGTTGCAACGGCCTTGATCAAGTTGCCGTTGGCCTCCGTCGGCTACGTTCACTTGGGCGATACGTTCATATTTTTAGCATGCTACTGTTTGCCTACGCCTTATGCTATTGTTGCTGCCGGTTTGGGCAGTGCCTTGGCGGATATCGGCGCAGGCTATGTCGCCTATGCACCGGCAACGTTTGTTGCCAAATGCCTTATGGCACTGACATTTTCGCTTATTCCCAAACGTAAATGGTGGTGCGTTTTGGGCGCCGTTGCGGCATCTGTCGTCATGGCACTGTGCTACTTTGGCTACGAATGGGTGATGTACGGCTTTGAAATTTCCATTGCCAACGTTCCGTTCAATTTGTTGCAAGGCGGTGTTTGTGCTGCGGTTGCATTGCCCGTCGCACGTGCTTTGCGTCGTTTCTGGCACGAAAACGGCAATTTCTAGTAAGTTTTTCACAATCACACCGAAAAATTGTTGAATTTTGTGAAAATTATTTGCAAAAATCAACTTTTTTCAAAAAACTGTTGCATTTTGGTTTGCTATGTGCTAAACTTGTTAAGTAATGTGGGGTGTATCGCGCCCTGAAACAAGACATTCCCGCGAAAAGCGGATTGTATATTTTCAAACAATAAAAGGAGAAAAAGAAAATGAAAAAAATTGTTACGCTTGCTCTTGTAGCAATGTTGGCAGTTTCTTGTGTTGTTGCTATGGCAGCATGTGCACCGGAAGAACCTCTTGCTAACCCTGATTATGAATATATCATCACGGGCAATTTCAATGGTTGGGGAGTTCCTTTCACCGATGAAAGCAAAACAACGATCGATCCCGTGTATCACATGGAAGCTATCGCTGTTTCCGATGCAAGAGTTGCAAGCATCAAAGACAAACTTGCTAACGCACAATATCTCTACATCGTTGAACACACCGTCACCGACACAGGTGCCGGTTGGAATTTCGGATATGCTTTGACCGCAGGCGCTGAAAAGACAACGTTTGACGGCAACCAAGCTATCAAAGTTATCAAAACGAAGTACACCGAAGTTGAAGGAATCGGCGCTTGGGAACAAAACTGGCTTCCCGATGCCGGCAACACCACAGTTGTAAGCCTTACATCTGACACATTGTACTGCCCTCCTCACTCCGAACAACCCACCTATGAAAACAGTGGTGCTTGGAATGA
Organism: uncultured Oscillospiraceae bacterium; assembly: GCA_964598315.1. GTDB lineage: Bacteria > Bacillota > Clostridia > Christensenellales > CAG-314 > Fimimonas. The sequence goes on along the minus strand of CAZRBI010000010.1, from coordinate 42,964 downwards.
CAACCCCGCAGTTTTGAAAGCCGGAACATACTACATCGTATTCGTTGAATACACCGATGGAACTTTCGGAATTGGCGCAATTGCAAAATAATTTTACCAATTGAAAAAAATCAAGACTTGCAGCAATGCAAGTCTTTTTTTTGTGTGTTTTTCTCAAATTTTCAAAAAGTCTCGCTGCAGTTTGTCGAGTTTTTTCAAAAATCAGTTTTTGTTCTCAAACGATGTGGGGTTTGTCGGTTGTGTGCGCGATTCTGAATGTTGCGTTGTGCAATTGAGGCAAATGCGGAGTGCTTTACCGTTCAGTTGCATAAAATTTCAGCATGTCGTTATGGGTATACGGTGGTTTCAAGTGTCGTTTTCACTGTTGACAAAACGTTCAACCTTTGATATATTTATTTTATGAAGTGTGATTTTCATCTCCATTCCAACGTTTCGGACGGCATTTTTTCGCCGGAACAGTTGGTTGACATGGCAAAGGAAAAAGGTATCGAATGTATCGCCGTCACCGACCACGACACAGTGGGCGGCGTTGTTCGTGCGCAGAAGCGTGCGGCAGAAGTGGGGTTGCGATGTGTTTGCGGAGTGGAAATTTCCACCGTCGCCGCAGGACACGAAGTTCACGTTTTGGCATATAATCTCGATTTGAACAATTCGGAATTTGTTGCCGAAATGCAACGTATAGCAAGTTTTCGAACCGAACGCAATCGCCTTATGCAAGAAAAATTCAACGAAAACGACATAGATATCGATATTCAGGCCTTGAAAAAGGACGGATCTATCGGCCGTGGTGAAATTGCTCGCGAAATGGTGAAAAGGGGCTATTGCCAAACTGCCACGGAAGCTTTCGACAAGTACTTGGGCAACGGAAAATGTTGCTACGTGCAAACTCGTCGTTTAACTCCGGTGGAGGCTATTCAATTTGCATTGAAGTTCGGCGGTATTCCCGTTTTGGCGCATCCCAAAAATTTGCGTATGCCTTTTTCGGAATTTGAAAAGTTTTTGCGTCCCTTGGTGCTTGCAGGGTTGGGTGGTATCGAAGCACAGTATTTCACACACAATAACACCGAGCGCAAGTTCTACTGTAAAATGGCGAAAAAGTACAAGCTTATCGTAACCGGCGGTAGCGATTTTCACGACTACACTCACGGGGTTGCACTCGGTTCGCAAAGTTTTTCGCCCAACGGCTACACCAGAACTATCTTGGGAATATGAAAAAATCGTTAACAATTATATTTGCGCTTGCAGTTTTTGCAAGCGTTTTTCTTTGCCAAACGACGTATGCGTCGTCAGAACCGTGGAACGTTGAAGTGGATGTTTGCCATTGTGGCAAAACTTATTCGTACAATCTGCGCAACGAAATTTCGTCTTTTACGGACAACGCATCTGCGCGAGGTTTCTACCTGGGTAAGAACGGTAAAACGGCACTGGCCGAAAGGTTGCTGTCCACTGTGGCGGATTTGTCCGCAGTGCAGGAATATTTGTTACCGGGATTTTGCAAAATCGTCGGTTATTTTCGTTTTGTCGAAGTGGAGCGCAAAGATGCAACCGTGACTTTCAACGAAAACGGTTTCAGCTATTCTCACGGACACGACGGCATTTCCGTCGATAGCGGTGCGTTGTTTTGGCAGATGTTGCAAAGCACGGGCAAAAAAGTCGTTTTGAATTTGCCGTTGGTTGTGGATAAGGCCGTCACGGTGGAGGAATTGAAGCAAAACACGGTGCAAAAGGGTAGCTTTTTCACAAGTTATTCGGCAAACGAGTACCGTTGTTCCAATATTCGTTTGGCTGTGAAATCGTTGAACGGAGTGACTGTGCAAGCGGGCGAAAAGTTTTCTTTCAACGAAATTGTCGGGCCTCGCACCGTCGAGCGCGGTTACAAAACGGCAAAAGTCATATCCAACGGTGTGTACGTCGACGGTGTCGGTGGCGGAGTTTGCCAGGTTTCCACCACATTGTACAACGCTTTGTTACTTTCCGAATTAGTTCCCTCTGCTTGCCAACATTCGTTGGTGTCTTCCTACGTAGAGGCGGGGTTCGATGCAATGGTGTCGGATAGCGGGGCGGACTTAACTTTTGTCAACGACACCGGTGCTCCGTTGTATATCTCCGCAAGTACCGATTCGAAAAAAAATCGAGTAACGTTCACCGTTTTCGGAAAACCTAACAGCTACAAGGTCACACGCGAAAGCGTTTTTGAACGAACGGAATTCGACACGGTGGAAATAATCGACGAAAAGAAATATCCCGAGCTGATATTTACCGACCAATTCAAAGTGATCGTCAATGGTAGCGACGGCGTCAAATCTCGTTCTTTTTTGAACTATTTTGACGGCGACAAATTGGTGAAACGCATTCAAATCCGCAGTAACGTCTACAAAAAGGTGAACAGGGTTGTGGCGCGAGGTAGAATTGTTCGCCAAACGGAAAATTGATCTTTGGGAGCGGATAATAGTTAAGCCAAACAGCGTTTTGCGTTCAACAAAGTTCCTCTGTTTGGATAACGACGTAAAACTCTTTGTGTTTTCGTCAACAATTCACCGAAATTTGCGGTGATTTTGTCCGGTCGAGCGTGTTTTGAAAATTTGCTTGCACTTTTTGTGTAAGGTGATTGATTTATCTGTGAAAAAATAGTATAATGCTATATGGAAAAATAGGGCGGTTTTGCACTTTTTCGACAAAAGGCACAAAATCGTCGTTTTGTCATTATACAAAAGGGGTGGCACAATGCCGAAGAAAAACGAGAACAGCACCATACCCTACACAACGATGCCCAACAGCGTCGAAGCGGAACAAAATGTTTTGTGCTGCATCATGCGCAACGCCGATTTGCAGTTGGAAATCCTTGCACAGTTGGAAGCTGACGACTTTTATCAACAAAACCACGCGATAATTTTCGAAACGATGAAGGAAATCTCGCGCGGAACGCACAAGGTGGAAGGTCAACTTGTCGTCAATAACGTCAATTTCACCACGGTGGTCGATGCTTTGCGTCGCAACGGAACTTTGGCCAAAGTGGGCGATATAGACTACATTTTGCATTTGAACGATGCTTTGCCCGGCACTGCCAACTACGACGAATTTGTTGCTATCGTCAAACGTGCGGCGGTGATGCGCAAGCTCATCAACATTTGCGGTGACATCACCAAAATTGCATATAGTTCCGCCAGCGCGGAAGAGGCAATCAGCCAGGCAGAAGAAGCAATTTTCAACTTGTCGCAACGCGGAAGTAACGGTGGTTTGGTACACTTGGCCGACGAAACGTCCAAGGTGTTGTTCAAAATCAGCGAACGTTTTCGCAATCCCGATCAATTCCGCGGCACGGAAACGGGCTTTGCAAAGTTCGACCGTTTGACAAACGGCTTGCACGGCGGAGAGTTGATAGTTTTGGCTGCGCGTCCCGGTGTCGGTAAGTCGGCGCTGTCCATGAACATTGTGGAAAACGTTGCCAAAAGCGGCAAAACGGTTGCCGTGTTCAGTTTGGAAATGTCCAACGAACAATTGGTTGAACGTATGCTTTCCAGCATGTCGTCCGTTCCGTTGGAGTACATAAAAAACGGACAATTGCCCAACAGCGAAACGGACTTGGAGCGTTTGCGCACCGCACAAGATATCATTTGCTCCAAAATGCAATTGTATGGCAACGATTTTGCCAGCATAAAACCTTCGGAAATCGTGTCGCAGTGTCGTCGTTTGAAAACTATGCACGGGTTGGATTTGGTTGTAATCGACTACATTCAACTTATGAACAGCGACGCATCCGGTTTGCGCGACGAAAGTCGACAAAACCAGGTTGCAAGCATCACTCGTGCATTGAAACTTATGGCAAAGGAATTGGACGTTCCCGTCATTGCACTGTCGCAATTGAAACGTGATGCGGAAATCCGCAATATCAAAGGCGAGAAATCCGGTTCCAGCGAACCCGTGTTGTCCGACTTGAGAGAATCCGGTGCAATCGAGCAAGACGCCGATATCGTTTTGTTCATTCACAAGGATGCCAATGCGCAAAGCGGCATCGTCAACTACAGTTTGATCGTCGCCAAGCACCGTAACGGTGAAACGGCAACAATTCCTCTTCACTGGATTGGCAAAATCGTGCGTTTTGCAGACGACGAGTATCTTGTGCGCAATCGCATCAGTTTGGCCGGTGTAGAGGCACAAGAACCTGTTGCCGACGAAGAAGAAGTTGTGGATTTGGGCGTCAACGAGGACGAAAATTTGGAGGCACCGTCCGCCGATGGGGAATTCTACACCGACGAAATTCCGGAATACGTGCCCGAAGAAGAATGAAATCACGGTTGAAAAACCGATTGAGGTAGATATGAGCGAATCAAAGAATTTTATTGAAGAAATCATCGATAACGATCTTGAAAGCGGCAAGGTGAAAGAGGTGTACACTCGCTTTCCGCCCGAACCCAACGGCTACTTGCACGTTGGGCACGCAAAAAGTCTGTGCATAAATTTCGGCTTTGCGGAAAAGTATAACGGAAAATGCAATTTGCGTTTCGACGACACCAACCCTGTGAAAGAGGGGGAAGAATATGTCGAAAGCATCAAACGCGACATTGAATGGTTGGGGTTCAAATGGGACAAATTGTTGTTTGCAAGCGACTACTTCGACGTTATGTTTGAAAGTGCCGTCAAACTTATCAAAAAGGGCTTGGCCTACGTAAGCGACGAAACGGCGGAAGAAATTCGCGAACGTCGCGGAACTTTGACGGAAGCAGGAACGGAAAGTCCGTTCAGAAATCGTTCCGTGGAAGAAAACTTGCAACTGTTCTACGATATGCGTGACGGAAAATTCGAGGACGGCACAAAAGTTTTGCGTGCCAAAATCGACATGGCATCGCCCAACATCAACATGCGCGATCCCATCATCTATCGTGTGTTGCACGCAACTCACCACAACACGGGCGACAAATGGTGTATCTATCCCATGTACGACTTTGCACATCCTATCGAAGACGCTTACGAGGGAATCACACATTCCATTTGTACTTTGGAATTCGAAGATCACCGTCCGCTGTACGATTGGGTTGTGCGCGAATGCGAATTCCCCGAACCTCGTCCGCAACAAATCGAGTTTGCTCGTTTGAACGTTACAAACACAATCATGTCCAAACGCTTTTTGAAGAAGTTGGTGGACGAAGGCAAAGTGTCCGGTTGGGACGATCCGCGTATGCCCACGTTGTGCGGTTTGCGCAGAAGAGGCTACCCTGCCGAAGCTTTGAGAGATTTTTGTGAAAGAATAGGCGTTTCCAAAGCTAACAGCGAAGTAGAAGAAGGATATTTGCAGTCTTGCGTAAGAGAAAATCTCAATGCCAACGCCAACCGCGTTATGGTTGTTTTCGATCCTTTGAAAGTTGTTTTGACCAACTACGACGGCAGTGAAGTTTTGCAGGTGGAAGACAATCCCAATGTCGAAAACGTCACCTGTCGCGACGTGCCCTTCGGAAAGGAACTGTATATTGACAGAAGCGATTTCGCACTTGTTCCCCCGCCCAAATATCATCGTTTGAAACCGGACGGATACGTGCGTTTGAAAGGAGCGTACATCATTCATTGCGACGACGTGGTGTTGGACGAAAACGGCGAAGTTGCAGAATTGCGTTGTTCCGTCGTTGCCAATTCCAAGTCCGGACACGACGAAAGCGGCGTGAAAGTGAAAGGCGTCATTCAATGGGTGGATGCCAACGATTGCCTGGACGTAGAAGTGCGCAAATTGCAAAGTTTGCTCAACGACGTGGTGGACGGCGTAACGGATTTCAATCTGCGTTTCAACGAAGACAGCTTGAAAATTGTTTCTGCCAAGGCCGAAAGAAGTTTGCTGTCGGCAAAAGTGGAAGACAAATTCCAGTTCATGCGTGTAGGCTACTATGTTTTGGACAGAGATTCCACGGCAGAAAAATTGGTATTTAACGAGATCGTCGGTTTGAAAGACAGTTTCAATGCCAACAAAAAGTAGGTTGACAAACCGACGGTTAGGGTATATTATTTAATAGTATAGTTTTTGCTTAAAAGGCGGTAAAAATGAAAGTTTGTAAAAACTGCGGAGAAATAAACTCGAACGATTGCGAATTTTGTTGCAACTGCGGCGAAACGTCGTTCGTGTTTCGTGAGGAAAAGCTTTGTCCTCATTGCGGAGCCGTCAACGACAAGTCGTTTGACTTTTGCATGAATTGCGGAAATCAATTGCACCCCGTTGTGTCCGAAGCGGACAACGACACGCAAAATGCGGTCGTCGGCGATGTGTCCGATGGCTACGAGCCTGTTCCCGTCGATTTACGCCAACAAATGAGCGAGGTGTACGGAGGCGTTTCCGTCACTGCACCAACCGAAACAGCACAATGCCCCGGCTGCGGAACAATGATTCCCATTCACGCAATTTATTGCGAAAAGTGCGGAACGGCCGTTGCCAGATTGCACGATCATCGTGTTGTAAAACGTCAAATTTGTCCGCATTGCGGCCGTCCAAACAGTTTGGAATCACCGTTTTGCGCCTATTGTTTCTGCACTTTGGCAAATTCCGACACGGTAGAGATGCAAGTTGTTCACGACAACAAAAACATCGGTGACGTGATTGTCGCACAAGCCTATTTGGAAGACGAACGCGGCAGAAAGAAAATTTGCACTAATTGCGGCACTTTGAATCCGCAAGACGAAGTTTTTTGCGTAAGTTGCGGTTTCAAACTAGATGCCGAGGAATTGAAAAAGTATTGTCCGAACTGCGGCACGGAAAACCCTGTAGGAAACACGTTCTGCACAAAATGCCAGTGGTCGTTCGACGGTACAAGTCCCGACAGTCACGAAAAATGGATTTGTTCCAAATGTGAAAAAGTAAACAACATCACCGATGCGTATTGTACGTCATGCGGTGCACCGAAAGTAGTAAAAGGGAGGAAAAATTGATGCCGAGTTCCAACAGCTTTAACGTGTGTCCTCGTTGCGGCAAGGCAAACGCGCTGAATGCCAAGTATTGCTCCAGTTGCGGTCAGCAATTGGCTGTTCCGCAAGAAGTGATCGTTTGCCACAAGTGCCACAAAACCAATTCACCTATGGCTAGTTTTTGCGGAGCTTGCGGAGCTCCTCTTCGTGTGGGGGCACAAACAAAAATTTGCCCCAGATGTCACAAGGAAGTGGACGTAAACGAAAGTTCGTGCAGTTGCGGTTATAGTTTTGGCAACGTCAAATATGCCGTTCCCGAATCGGCCGCAAGCGTTGCCGGCAATGCCAAAGTAAAAGTCGGAAAGGGCGGAAGAGCCGCAGCAATAGTATCTTTGTTGTTTGTTTTGCTTTTTGCATATCTCATTTTTGCCCCTGCAACAATGCGTCCTTCGTTTTTGAGCGCGTTTGACGGTGGTTTGGCTTCCGACAGTCAAGGCGCTATCTACGGTGACACGTTCATCTTGGCCGTGATTTCCGGTTTGACGGATCCTGCCAACATATTCCAACAATTGAGCAACGATTTCGGAATCGGCGGATTGATTTTGGTAGTGTTGCTTGCAGTAACGGTTATATGCGTCGTCATTCAAGCAATCACCTATTTCGTGCGTATTTTCAGTGATCGCAAAAACAAAAGAAAGAATTTGTTCTATCTTTTGATGGCAATTGTCACCACGTTGTGGGTAGGTTTTGCCTTTGTGTTCGCAAACACACAATCTTCGGAATTTTTGTCCGCACTGGAAGCGTTGTTCACGGTCAGCAACTGCAAAATCGGCGATGTTTCCATTGCTATTCCGGTGTATTTCTGGTTGTTCTTCATCATCTCTGCGGCAAACAGACGCAAAAAAGCCAAAGAAGACGTTGCATAGAAGCATTCAAGACGAATAACACAACGTAAAGACGCGAAGCGCTGCTTTGTGTCTTTACTATTGCGGCATTGTTCGCAAAATTTCAACATAAGGGCTTTGCCCACAGAGGAATTATGAAAATCACTTCTCAATATCTCAGAAACAAATTTTTGAACTTTTTCAGCGAAAGAGGACACGAAGTAATTCAGTCCGCCAGCTTGATTCCGGAAAACGATCCGTCGGTGTTGTTCACTACGGCCGGAATGCACCCGCTTATTCCCTATCTTTTGGGCCAAAAACACCCCAAGGGCACAAGATTGACCGACGTGCAAAAGTGTGTGCGCACGGGCGATATCGAAGAAGTCGGTGATGACAGCCACTTGACGTTTTTCGAAATGTTGGGCAATTGGTCGTTGGGCGACTACTTCAACACGGAATCCATTCGTTGGAGCTACGAATTTTTAACAAGCAAAGAATATCTTGGTTTGGATCCCAACCGCATTTCCGTCACGGTGTTTGCAGGCGACGACGATGCAAAACGCGATGTGGAATCGGCAAAAATTTGGCAAGAATGCGGAATTCCCGAAGATCGCATTTTCTATCTTCCCAAGAAAAACAACTGGTGGATTGCCGGCACAACCGGTCCTTGCGGTCCCGACACGGAAATCTTCTGGGATACAGGAAAGCCTGCTTGCAGCGATCATTGCGATCCTAGTTGCGATTGTGGCAAGTATTTGGAAATTTGGAACAACGTGTTCATGCAATTCAATCGTCAGGCCGACGGCACCTATGCGCCTCTTGCACAAAAGAACGTCGACACGGGCATGGGCTTGGAACGCACGGTGTGCGTACTCAACGGTTTGAAATCTGTCTACGACATCGATTTGTTTGCCGATGCATTGGCAAAAATACAACAACTTTCCGGCAAAACCTACGGCGAAGATGCAAAAACGACAAAGGCAATGCGCGTCATTGCCGATCACGTTCGCACGGCAACGTTCTTGTTGGGAGATCCGGTAGGTGTGGTGCCCAGCAACGTCGACCAAGGATATGTTCTTCGTCGTCTCATTCGCAGAGCAGTTCGCATGGCAAATTCGTTGGGTATGCCAAAGGGTAGCATTGCGGAAATTGCCGAAGTCTATGTCGAAGTTTACAAAGACGTCTATTCCGAACTGACGGAAAATCGTGCAAAAATCATCGACGAACTCAACAAGGAAGAAGAGAAATTCAGCAAAACTCTTGTTGCCGGCGAAAAAGAATTCATGAAAGTGATCAGTCACATTCCCGGCAATGTCGTTCCCGGCGGCACGGCATTCAAGTTGTACGACACGTTCGGCTTTCCGGTGGAAATGACTGTTGAATTGGCCACCGAAAACGGCTACACGGTCGACGTTGAAGGATTCAAACAAAAATTTGCCGAACACCAAGCAAAATCTCATGCCGGCAGCGAACAACGTTTCAAGGGCGGAATGGCTGAAGGCGGCGGTGTGGAAACAACCTATTTGCACACGGCAACACACTTGTTGCAAGCGGCTCTTCGTCGCGTTTTGGGCGATGAAGTCAAGCAAAAGGGCAGCAACATCACCCCCGAACGTTTGCGTTTCGACTTTTCTTTCGGTAGACCTATGACGGTTGAAGAGATAAAGGAAACGGAAAGATTGGTAAACGAAGCCATTCAAAGAAAATTGCCTGTCACTTGCGAGGAAATGCCCATCGAAGACGCTCGCAAAACGGGTGCAATCGGTTTGTTCGGCGACAGGTACGGCGAAGTCGTCAAGGTGTACACAATGGGCGATTTCAGCAAAGAAATTTGCGGTGGTCCACATGCCGAGAATACCGGCGATTTGGGTAGCTTTGTCATCACTAAGGAACAATCCAGTTCTGCAGGAGTTCGTCGCATAAAGGCAGAATTGCACCGCAACTAGTTGTGTTGCAAATGCCGTTTCACAAAAGGTAATAAAAAGCGTTCGCAATGAAAATGCGAACGCTTTTTCAGTAATTTGAAAGAAGTGTAGTTTTTCATCCCTTGCGTCAAAAAGTCTTGTTTGCGCAGTAAAAAATTTGGCGCAAATTTCCGACGATCGAGCGGAAGAATGCTATTTCAACGAATCGACAAGTTCTTTCCCCTGTTTTTCCAATGTTGCACGCAGTTGTGCGTCTTTTATCAGTGCCGTGTTGGCGTACACGTTCTCCATTGAATTTTCAATGATGTTTTTGAACAAATCTATGCCGATTTTGCAATCTGATGCCACGTATTTGTACAAAAACGGATAGGCGCGTGTATCGGCCACTGTCAATGCCTCTCTGCACACGCGCATAACCTCAAGAGGCACTAACGCTGCTTTATGGTAGGCCTTTTGACGTTGATATTCCCGATGTGTTTTTTGTTCGTCGGTGTCTTGCGGCAAGTGATTGCATTCGATAATGTTGCGAAACGCTTCCGCATCCTCGTCGGAAAGTTGTTCCAAACGTCTGCGGGCATGAGCAAATAAGGTTGCGCAGTGTTGCAGGTGGTGATATTCTTCGTTTTCCTTTTGCAATTTTGTCAACGTGACGTTCACCGACATCTCCGCAAGGGAGCAAGCAATGGTGCCGACAACGGCCAATGCGCTGCCTCCTCCCGGTGTCGGTGCTTTGCTGGAAAGTATTTCGTTGTATTCTTTTAGTGTAAGTTTTTCAAACATAATGGTATTATACTTTTTTTGAAGTTATCGGTCAATCAAAAATTCAAATGTGGTTTCGTGCTTTTCGCCAATCCAAACGCAAAGCAAGGTTTGCGTTTGTAAAACGGCATGTTGTTTTTAGCAAAAAACAAAAACGGAAAATTGATACTTGCCCTTGCGTGTTGTTCCAAGTTGTGTCCCGAACGTGAATTTTCCGTATCCTCGCACGGAAACGTTTTCTTTGTATTTCAGTGTTTTTGTGGCTTTTTCGCAAACAATTCCGTCCACAAACACTTTTTGCAGTGCAATCAACTGCGCCGCTTGCTCTCTTGAAAGGTTAAAAACCTTGCTCAAAACGGCATCTAGGCGGTTGGATGTCAGTGCAATGATTTTCTCTTCTTTCTGTGGAAAGTATTCCGTCGGAATTTGGTCTACAAACTGTGTTTTGACTGTGTTTTTGCCGACGCCGTCCAAGTTTTGTGCAACAAAATTCGCAACGGAATCGTGCAACACGGCGTAGCAATCTTGTCCTACAAATATGTCGCCGATTTTTTCGCGCGCTATTTGCAACCCCATAAGTGCACCCAAAACATCACGATGAGTGATTTTCGAAGCAAACTTGCCATCGGTTATTTGAATTTTCAACACGGATATCGGAAAATCGTTGTTAACGCAACTTGTTCCGAAACGTGCTATTTTTCGTTCGGCAATGTCAGTTCCGCCCCCAAAGGATATAAAATCGGAGGGGTATGTGTCACGAATGTCCTTTTGTTCTTTCAGATTTAAAAAATCCGAAAAAGTGCAAATTCCTTTCATTTCGGCTCTTTCGGCCAATTCTTTCGCTCTGTTTTCGTCCATAAGCGGATTATATCCCTTTTTCGTGTGTTTGTAAAGTGTAAAATGTCCTCGGGCTTGTTAGTAGTGCAACACAAGAGGCCAAAAGGGCCGACAATTCGTTGAATTTTGTTGTGAAATGTGGTATACTTTGAGGGTAGAACAAAAAAGTCAAAAAGGAGACTTCGTAATGTCAGATTGCACACACGATTGTTCCAATTGTTCGGCAAATTGCGGCGAACGCGAATCGCAACAGTTGAAACTCTCAAAAAATTCTAACGTCAAAAAGGTCGTTGCCGTTGTCAGCGGAAAAGGCGGTGTGGGAAAATCGCTTGTGACGTCTTTGCTTGCAGTGGAATTTCAACGCAAGTATCAGACGGCCGTTTTGGATGCGGACGTAACAGGCCCGTCCATTCCCCAAACGTTTGGTTTGCACGAAAATGCTTTTGCCGACGGTGAAACTATCTATCCCGTGGAAACGGCCTTCGGCACAAAAGTCATGTCCATCAATTTGCTTTTGGAACAAGAAACGGATCCTGTCGTTTGGAGAGGCCCGGTCATTGCCGGCGCCGTCGAACAGTTTTGGACGGATGTAAGTTGGGGCGAAGTGGACTATATGTTTGTGGATATGCCTCCCGGAACCGGTGACGTTCCGCTGACAGTGTTCCAATCATTGCCTGTTTGCGGAATAGTTATTGTCACGTCTCCGCAAGAATTGGTGGGAATGATTGTCGGCAAAGCTGTGAAAATGGCACAAATGATGAACGTTCCCGTGTTGGGTTTGGTGGAAAACATGTCCTATTTTCGCTGTTCCGATTGCGGAAAAATTCACAAAATCTATGGTGAAAGTCACGTGGAAGAATTTGCACGGGAAAACGGCATAGACGTTGTTTGTAAGTTGCCGATAGATCCGGAACTTGCTCGTTTGTGCGACGAAGGACGAGTGGAAGAGTACAAAAACAACTACTTGCAACCACTGGTAGAAAAAATTCAAAAACTTGTCTAGTTGTTGCACGACAAAATTGTTTGAAATTGAAAAAATCAAAAGGCTTTGATGTCCGTCTGGATGTCAAAGCCTTTTTTGTTTCCGAAATTTTGAATATGGATATTCTTGTCACTGTCTGTTGTAGTCGTTTGGCGAAAGCGGATATTATGGTAGCTGTTGCGGATTGATTTCAAACAATGGCCACAAATTCGTCGGACAAAGTTCGCGTGCCTCATCGATGCAACGTTGAGTCAGAGCAATTGTTTCGGGTAAAGCTTCTGCCAAACAAGTTGCACGTGTCTCCGTAGTCGCCGAACCGTCTTGCAAAGATTGTTGCAACATTTTTGCACAAAATGACAGTTTTTCAATACACGTAGTGTATTTTTTTGTCAATTTGGTATGTAAATCGTTTGGGCAATTTTGCTTTTTTATCGTTTTTTCCGCTCTCATTTGTTGAAAAAGCAATTTGCGCATAACCGGCAAAACTATGTTCACGCACAGTCGTGCAAGAACTGTTACTTCTCTTTCCGCTTGCTCGCAGTAGACTTCCAGTTTTGCACATTTTTTTGCATGCAATTCCGTGAAAGTCATCACGTTTCTTTGTTGAAATAAGGTTGCGTTTTGTTCCACACTTTTTAATGCATCAGGAGTGTTTGCCGCAAAGTACAATTTGCGTTCGGTCGCTTCTTTTTTCCATTGCTTGCCGTAGTTGTCTCCGTCGAAAAGTATTCTTCCGTTTTGTTGCAACACGTCTCCCACAAACGTTTGAATGTCTTTGAACACGTTGTGTGAATTTATCAGTTTTTCGCAAAGATAATCGACCGATTCCGCAACAGTCGTGTTAATCACCGTGTTGCAATCGGAAAGCGAATCGGATGCCCCGACCAGTCTGAATTCAAATTTGTTTTGATTGAAGCATAGCGGTGAAGTTCTGTTTCGCGTGGCGGCCGACGGTGCGGAAAGACAATCTTTTTCCAAATTGAAATGTCGTGCATCGGCAATTTTCTGCAAGTCGGCCAAAGCATCTCCCAACGAAACGGAAATTATTCCGGGCGGAGCTTCGCATTTTCCCACTCGGCAATCGTTGCCGACGGAAGCGGCGGATGCCAAAAACAAATCTTGGTGCAAATCCACCGCACGCACTACGCAGGCAATCAAAGCGGCGTAGCGAGCATTTTCCGCAGGGGAATGTCCTCTGTCCAACAAATTTTGTTGTTTGTCTGTGCAAATTGACCAGTTGTTGTGTTTGCCGCTGCCGTTCATATTTGGAAATGGCTTTTCGTGCAACATACACACCATGTTGAATTCGTCGGCAACTTCTTGCAAAGTTTCCGTTATCAACCGATTTTGCATGTATGCAAGCATTGTCGGGGCACAACAAGGCGTCAATTCGAACTGACACGGTGAAACTTCCCCGTGTTGAGTTTTGGCAACGATGCCCAGTCTCCACAATCGTTTTTCCGTCTCATTCCAAAACGCTCGGATTTTTGCATTGGGTTGCAAACAGTAGTTGCGGAGGTAAACGTCACTTTGTTTGGTTGTCAACATTCTTCCCGTTGCAACCATGTCCGAGCGTTGCAAGTATTGTTGTTTGTTTTGCAAAAAGTATTCTTGTTCCGCTCCCACAACGGGAAAAACGCCGCCGCAAGGCATTTTTAAAATATTCAGCAGTTGCAACACGCTTTTTTCAAGTGTCAAACAGCTTTTGAAAAGTGCCGTTTTTTCATCGAGCGAACCTTCTGCACATGTCAAGACGGACGGAATGCACAAACAGTTGTCTTTCACGTAGGGTGGCAGTGCCGCAAACCATTTGATTTGCCCCCTGGCATTGCTCGGCGTTTTCAAGTTGCCGCAAGGAAAGGCCGATGCGTCGCATTCGTCGTGCAAAAGTTGTTCCGCACCGAACTCTTCAAACGGCTTGCCATTCAGGTCGCACGAGAACAGTTGCTTATATTTGCCCAACGTTCCGCAACCAAAAGGATCAAACCTGTGCGAATAACAAGTTGCACCCAATGTTTTTGCCCATTTCAACAAGCCTTTTGCGTAGTGTCGGATATGTTTTTCGGGAATTGCTTCTCCGTTTTTTCGGTTGCATAGGGCTGTGTAGGTTGCACGGGGAAGGTACTTTCTCATTTTTGTGCGGTCGAATACGTTTTGGGAAAAAGTTTTGCGTTTGTCACACATATAATAACCTTTCTACACAATATGTCGAAGTGCAACAAAAAGACACTGAATGTCTGGCGTACGGTGGCTGTCGTGATGTAAATTTTGTTTTGCGTTGTGTAAATGTCGGTGCAATTCGTGCTTTTTGCGCAGTTTGCTCGGGTTTATTTTTTCAAAACGTTTGACCGAACACGGCGGTGGCTGTTATAATGCTAGCAGGAGATAAAATAATTTTCCAAATACGCACAAAGGCAGAAATTCATGCGCAAAAAACCTATCCTCGCAAAAAAAAGTTTCATACGTTTGGGACTTTTAGCTTATGGCAACAAATTTTGCAAAAAACAAATAAAGTTGGTGCACGACGGATCTCTGTCGCAAATTCAACCGCCCTATATCGTGGTGGCCAATCACAGCAGTTTTGTCGATGTCGGTGCATTGATAAAAATGATGTATCCGCATTGTGCCAATTTTGTCATAAGCGAAACTCAAAAGGCACAGTGGCCAAAACTGATCAATCAATTTGGCATTTTGCCCAAAAAACAGTTCACAGTGGACATGAAGTTGCTGTCCGACATCAAGTACTGTCTGTCCCAAAAACGCCCGGTTGTCATCTATCCCGAAGCAAAGTTGTCGGTGGTGGGCGTTCCCAATACAATCAAACCGGCCATTGCCAAACTTGTCAAAATGTTCAAGGTGCCTTTGGTGACGGTGCGTTTTAACGGAAGCTATTTGCATCATCCGCGTTGGGCACATTCCAAAAGATTTGTTCCCGTCACTGCCGAGGTAAAAGTTGCTGTCGATGCCGAAGAAGCCAAAACCATTTCAGCCGCGGAAATTCACGAGCGCATTGTTTCAAATTTGCAATTTGACGACTACGCCTATCAAGCGGAAAACAAAATTGTCATTGACGTGCCCGATCTGGTAGAAGGACTGGAAGGCATATTGTACAAGTGCCCGGATTGCGGCGCGGAGTTTGCAATGGTGGGGCGCGGCAACACATTGACTTGCGCAAGATGCGGCGATGCCGTGTCTATGAACAAATTCGGTCAACTCGAGGGTGGCAAATTCGATAAGGTTGTCGATTGGTATTTGTGGCAGACCGATTGTGTTCGCAATGAACTGCAAAACGATGCCTATTTGTTCGACAAGGAGTTTTTTGCTCAAAAACTTGTCAAAAACAAGTATGTCGATATTGGTTCTGCTCGCATCGTACACAAAAACGACGGAATAACGGCAACTTTCGGAAATGAAGTTTTGCACTATCCGATCGGTATGTTCTACACGTTGTCTTTCAACAACGATTATGTCTACTTACCTACCACGCAAGCCGTGTATCGATTCCGTCGGTTGACCGACGTGGGGTGCACTGCAAAATTGAATTTGGCAGTGGAACAACAGTCCGTTCTTTGGGAAAACAAGAAGTAAATTGTTTGGCGAAAGCGAAACCGAATATTCCTTTTGTGTCTGCACATACTAGCACTACAAAAGACAAGGAGGGAACGGAAAGTGAAAAAAACTTTCAATGTGTTTTCGGTGATCGCGTTGGTTCTTACCGTCATAGGCGCGCTCAATTGGCTGTGTGTGGGAATTTTTAACTTCAATTTTGTCAATTGGGTAAGCTTTGGTATGGCTTGGCTGGAACGTCTGCTGTACATTGTCGTGGGCGTTGCAGGCGTTTATATGCTGGTGTGGTTGTGCATGTCGCGCGGACGCATGGTGGAAGACGAAAAAGCAGCCAGAGACTATAAGTACGCCGAACGCAGAACACTTGGCAATCACTGATTTTGTAAAAATGCGGCCGGAGTGCAAACTCTTGCCGCCTTTTGCTTATTTTGTTGCAAACAACTTGCAATACGTCGTCTTTTTTGATAATATATTGTAAACGTAAATCATATTTGGCTACGTGTGAAAAACACTATCCTATGTGGCAGGCAGAACTATGAACGACAATCTTTTGAAAATCGGCAATGTTGTAAAAACCGCGGTGTACAGCGATTTGTGCTCCGTTTCCGTTTGCGTTGTCGTTTTTTTGTGTTGGTTGCTGAATTTGACGGCAATCGGTTTAAGCGTGCTTGTGGCATTGGTGTGCGTGGAGCTTTTGTT
Source organism: uncultured Oscillospiraceae bacterium (assembly GCA_964598315.1). GTDB lineage: Bacteria > Bacillota > Clostridia > Christensenellales > CAG-314 > Fimimonas. Next base: position 26,429 of record CAZRBI010000010.1, on the reverse strand, counting down.
TTGCGACGATCCTTCGGCATTGTTTTTGCCGATAATGGTCAGTCTCACGTGTGTACGCGATCAATCGGCAGTTAATGCCACGTTGTTGGCTTGTTGGATAGTGCCGTTGGTTGCTTGTGCGGTCGTTTTCGTTTGCAAAAACTTTCCGTCAAAATTCAAGCTTGGCAGAATGTTTGTTCCGCAAGCGGCAATTTCCGTTGCTTTGTTGGTGGGTGGCATAGGCGTCATTTCTCCTGGATACTATCTGAAAGAGCTTCCTTTGGTTTTGGCTTTGGGACCGGGAATGCTTGCCGTCTACTTTGCTTTTGTCAACTTTTTGGGGCATACCGATCGTGACGTTGCTTTGCATTTTGCAAAATCCTGCGTCTATGTCGGGTTGGTTGTTTGCGCCGAATTGGGCGTTCTCGTTTTGCAATCGGAATTGTCACCGTCGCAGTGGTCTAATTCCTACTGGAATTTCGGCTGGGGCAACAGAGGTATGGCAGCAACCTTTTTGCCGTTTGCCGCCGTCATGTGTTTGTACTTGTCCGTAAGGGCAAAAAAACATGCTTTTGTCTACGTTCTTGCAAGCTATGCAATCATGTTTTGTTTGTTTTTGACGCTTTCTCGCGCCGCAACTATTTTCGGCACCGTTGCGTTCGTTGCCGCATTGATTTTTGCATGTGTTCGCGGCAACAGAAAACAAACGTTGGTCACCTCGGGTTGCGTAGTGGCCGCAGTGGCTTTGGTTTGTGTTGTTTTTCACCGACAAATGGCAGTGCTGGTCGGTGAAATTTGGGAAAGATTTTCTCAAATCAAAATTTATTTCGAAAACGGAAAATTGGTGATAGAAGGCACCAGCGGTCGTTTTGGCGAAGATGCTTTGTACGGTCAAGCAGTACAAATGTTCAAACAAAATCCAATGTTCGGCGTGGGCATGGGCGGCCATCCCAACGTTGCAATCAACGACAGTCCCGATGCCGCCGCACGTTTCCATTCCACGGTGTTCGAAGTGATGGCCTCCATGGGTGTGGTGGGAATGGTGTGCTATGCATTCTACTACGTAATGCGTTTTTGTGAAGTTCTTTGCAAATCCAATCGAAAAAATCTGTTTTCCATTTTCACTCTGTTCACTTGGATTGCCTACGAAGGGCAATCGTTGGTGGATATGAGCACGTTCGAACCGGTATTTTGTCTTTTCGTGGCGTTGCAGTTGGCAATTATCGAAGTTTGTGGCAATCAGGAAAACTCTTCGGCAGACGTTTTCGAATTTTTGCCTCGCGTAAGTGCAGACGTTGCGCCAAAAGGCTCCGCCGCAGAATAATCGGATAGGTCTTTTCGGTTCGTGCAACAGCACGTCCGGGGAATAATCTTCAAAACACGCAGTTTGCGACAATCGGACAGACAGGTTGCTTTGCTCTGCAGGCGTAAACGGTATCACTTTTCATGTTTATAAACAAGAAAGCCGCTCGAATATTCGAGCGGCTTTCCATATTGTTATTCGGTACGTTGTACTCTAGGATTTTTTGTTCAATCTTGCCCAAATACGCATGCGTTCTGCGTGGTCCAAAATGGCTTTGCGCAATCTAATGGACGTGGGGGTCACTTCAACAAGTTCGTCGTCTCCGATAAACTCCAAACATTGCTCCAAACTCAAAACGGTGGGAGGTGTCAGCTTCAATGCTTCGTCGCTGCCGCTTGCACGGTTGTTGGTAAGGTGTTTGGTTTTGCAAACGTTGACGGTTATGTCGTCTTCACGGCTGTTTTCGCCCACAACCATTCCTGCGTACACCGGCACGCCTACGTCGACAAACAGACGGCAACGTTCTTGTGCGTTGAACAGCCCGTAGGCCGTCGTAACGCCGTCTTCGAAACACACAAGGCTTCCTCTTGCGCGTTCCTGAACATCTCCCTTGTAGGGTTCGTAGCCGTCAAAAACGCTGCTCATAACGCCAAATCCCTTTGTGTCGGTAAGCAATTCGCTGCGATATCCGATAAGGCAACGGGACGGAATGCGGAATTCCAAACGAGTGGAGCCTTGGTTGTCGGGGTACATGTTTATCAGTTCGCCTTTTCTTGCGCCCAACTTGTTCATCACGCTGCCAACGTATTCTGCCGGCACTTCAACAACCAAAAATTCCATCGGTTCGCATTTTACGCCGTCAATTTCTTTGAAAATAACTTTGGGACGAGAAACTTGGAATTCATATCCTTCACGGCGCATTTCTTCAATCAAAATGGAAAGGTGCAATTCGCCTCTGCCGTACACTTTGTAACTGTCGGGGCTGTCCGTTTCTTCCACGCGCAAGGAAACGTTGGTTTCCACTTCTTTGAACAGGCGCGCACGCAGGTGACGGCTGGTTACAAACTTGCCTTCTTTTCCTGCGAACGGGCTGTTGTTAACCACAAACATCATGGAAAGGGTGGGTTCGTCTATGTTGACAAAGGGCAGAGGATCCACGCAGTCGATGGAGCACAACGTTTCGCCAATGTTCATATCCGCAATTCCGTTCACGGCAACGATATCTCCCATGCAACCGTCTTCGCATTCAACGCGTTTCAACCCTTCAAATTGGTACAGTCTGGAAACTTTTGCAGTGTTAAACTTGTTGTCACGGTGACAAACCATAACTTGTTGTCCGTTGGTGATTTTGCCGCGGTTAACTTTGCCGATACCTATGCGGCCGACGTATTCGTCATAGTCGATGTTGCAAATCAGCAGTTGCAAGCCGCCTTCCGTTTCTCCTTCCGGTGCCGGAATTTCGGTGAGAATTGCGTCCAAAAGCGGTGCCATGTTGTCGGACGGTTTGCCCAGTTTATCCGTTGCCCAACCTTGTTTTGCCGAGGCGTAGATGATTTTGAAATCGAATTGCTCGTCGGTTGCACCCAGTTCCATGAACAATTCCATTATTTGTTCCTGAAGTTCTGTTTCGTCAAATTCGCCCTTGTCCACTTTGTTGACGACTACCAATGCTTTTTTGCCCAAACCGAGTGCTTTTTTCAAAACGTAGCGTGTTTGAGGCATACAACCTTCAATTGCGTCAACCAACAGCAACACACCGTCCACCATGGACAAAATGCGTTCCACTTCGCCGCCGAAATCGGCGTGGCCGGGGGTGTCGATGATGTTGATTTTTGTTCCCTTGTAGTGTACCGCGGTGTTCTTTGCCAAAATTGTTATTCCGCGTTCGCGTTCGATGTCGTTGTTGTCCATCACGCGTTCTGCAACAACTTCGTTGGCGCGGAAAATGCCGTTTTGTTTCAGCAATTGGTCCACAAGTGTTGTTTTGCCGTGGTCAACGTGTGCTATTATGGCAATGTTACGTATGTTTTCTCTTTGCATAAATATTCTCCGTTATCGGTTGTCCAACCGCAAGTTGCGGTCTCTTTCGTAAAAATCATTGTTCCTAAACTTCAAAATTATACAACTATCTAATTTTATCGTCAAACATATTTCACTCGTGTGGGAAATCTTGACCGATTTTTTTTGTGTCGCAAAGTTTTTTGTTCTCATATACTACCACAAAAAGGAGCCGTTCATGTGCGGAATTTTCGGAACAATCGGCAACGATTGTGTAGCAGAAACGTTGCGAACATTGCATTTTTTAGAGTATCGAGGGTACGATTCCGCCGGTATAGCAGTTAAAGGTGAAACTCTTTCTGTTGTCAAAACCGTCGGAAGAGTATCTGCATTGGAAGAAAAACTCAACAATGATTTTTTCGGTCAACTAGCTATCGGTCACACTCGGTGGGCCACGCACGGAGAGGTCTCGGAGGTCAATGCACATCCGTTTTTGTCGCCGGACGGAAGTTTTGCCATTTGCCACAACGGTATAATAGAAAACTATGAACAATTGAAAAAGTTTTTGCAAGAAAACGGTTTGAAAACGGTGTCGCAAACGGATAGTGAAGTGGTTGCGCTTTTGTTGCAGCACAACTATTGCGGTGACGTTTTGGAATCGGTGAGAAAAACAGCCCGTATGCTGAAAGGTGCATTTGCCGTGCTGATTTTGAACAAGTACGACAACTGTCTTTACGCAATCAAACACAAAAGTCCGTTGGTTGCGGGTGTAAAGAATAGGCAGGTGTGTTTATGTTCGGATATGCGCGGGTGTTTTGCCGATAAAATTGCCGTTATCGGCGACGGAAGCATTGTCAAAGTTTGCAAAAACCAAATTTTCGTCCGGAACTTTGAAGGGACGCCTGTGGCCACTGAATTTGTTCCGTGCGAATGTGTCTTTGAAAACGTGCCCGCCGGCGACGTGATGTTCAAAGAAATCATGGAAATTCCGCGGCGTGTGCGCGATTGTGTCGAGGGGTATTTTCGCGTAGGCTTGCAACTTTCCGGCGGCCAAACAAAAAAACTTCGCAGAATTTATCTGTTGGGGTGCGGCACAGCCTACAACAGCGGTGCGGCAGCATGTTCCGCCACCAGAAAGTTTTTGAATTTGGATGTTTTTCCTGTGGTTGCAAGCGAATTTGTCTACGACACCTACACCGTCGACGAGGGGACTTTGGCTTTTTGCATAAGTCAAAGCGGCGAAACTGCCGATACTATTCGCGCTGCGGAAAAAGTGGCCGGTATGGGAGGAATAACCTACGCCGTCACAAACACACCCACGTCGACGTTGGGATTTGTTTGCGACAAGGTGCAAAACGTGCTTGCCGGCGACGAATTTGCCGTTGCTAGCACCAAAGCATATAATTGTCAACTTGTAACGTTGTTGCTTTTGTTGTCGGATATTGCCCGACGTCGCGGCGGCATGTCGGAACGGTTTTGGGAGGGTATTCGTCGTTCTGTTGTGGCTTTGCCCCTTGCGCTGGAAGATATTTTGAGTAAACGTGACATTGTCGAACAATTGGCCGAAGAGGTGAAAAATTGCTCTTCTGTGTTTTTTGTCGGGAGAGTTGCCGACTATCCCACGGCCGCCGAAGGCTCGTTGAAATTGAAGGAAATCAGCTATTTGCATTCCGAGGCTTATCCGTCGGGCGAATTGAAACACGGAACTTTGGCACTTATGGAAAAGGGCGTGAGTGTTGTGGTGATTTCTACCATCGGTAACTTGATTGAAAAGAACGAAAGCACGGCACGCGAAATTTCTTCGCGAAACGCTAGCGTTATAACCGTTTCGCCATACAAGGGATGCGGAACACAAATTGTTTTGCCTGTGGTGCACGAAACATTGTATGGAGTGGTGTCCGTTGTGCCGTTGCAACTGTTAGCGTACTACGTTGCCAAAAAATTGGGACGCGACGTGGATAAACCGCGCAATTTGGCAAAGTCCGTCACTGTAGAATAACTGTTGCAAAAAGCGTTTTTTTGTGTTAGAATAACAAAAAATACAAAGGAAGCTTACTTTATGGAAAAGTTTGTTTGCGCAAGGCAAGCCGTTGGCAGATTTCCTTCCCTCTACGGCAAAAAAACCTTTCATCAACTAAAAAGATACGAAGAGCTTATTCGTAAATTCAAAAAACGCTATAATTCTCATTTTTGCTATCTTGCAAGTTCGTCGGGCCGCGTGGAAATCGTCGGCAACCACACCGACCACAATGGTGGCAAGGTTGTGGGATGCACGATAGATTTGGATATTGTTGCGGCATTTTTGCCTGACGACAGCGGCAACGTGACCGTTTGCGGAAACGGTTATCGCGATATCGAGTTTAACATTGCGGATATCGACAACGTGGAAAGCGGAAGCATCGGAATGGTGAAAGGCGTTTTGGCAGGGTTGAAAAAACGCGGCAAAAACATCGGCGGCTTTCGTGCCTTGTTGAATTCCACGTTGCCAAGCGGTGCGGGAATTTCTTCCAGTGCGGCTTTTCAAACTTTGATTGCGGCAATTCAAAATGCGTTGTATAACGATTCTTCTCTGTCGCCTCAGTTGCTTGCGGAAGTCGGACAGTATGCAGAAAACGTCTACTTCAACAAACCGTGCGGACTGTTGGATCAAGGAGTGATCGCCGTCGGCGGCGTTGTCACAATCGATTTCAAAGACGGTTTTTGCGCCGAGAGATTGGGCGGCAATCTTTTGGGGTTGAACCTTGTTGTGACGGACACCGGCAAAAGCCACGCCTCTCTGACCGATCACTATGCGGCTATTCCAAGCGAAATGAAGGCGGTTGCGCGTCATTTCGGAAAAGACAGATTGATCGAAGTCAACGAAGAAGTGTTTTTCAACAATTTGCGTAGGGTGGAACGTGACGAAGGCGCTCGTCCAATGTTGCGTGCAAAGCACTTTTTTGAAGAAAATCATCGAGTAGATCAAGTTCGTGTGGCACTTGCGGAAGGCAATGTCGAAGGCTTTTTGCAAGCAATCAATCAATCCGGGGACAGCAGCATTGCTCAATTGCAGAATTGTTCCGTCGGCGACGATCGAACCGTTGCAGAAGCGGTAGAATATGCTCGCAAAATCTGCCCTGCTTGTGCTTCGCGTGTGCACGGTGGCGGTTTTGCTGGGACTGTGTTGGCAATTGTTTCCAACAAGGAAGTTCGTCGTTTTTCCGACGAAATGGGCAAGCGATACGGCAAAGACAAAGTTCACGTGTTGAAAGTTCGCACCGTCGGTGCAATTGTGTTGTAAAATTTTGAGGCAAGGCAACAAACGTCAATACAAAAAAATAATGAGTTCGGTGAAAATCGAACTCATTTTTGTTTTGCAAATGTTCGCAGCAAATGCAACTCGAAACAAAAATGTTTTTCTTTCAATCATTGCTATTGCCATTTTGTTTTTTTCTGTTATAATACAATGCATAAAGAAGCAATTTTTGCCAACGGCAAAATGTTTCAAAAAACATCGCTTTGATGCAAAAACGGATTTTTGCGCTTTCGGTGTGATTGCTTGTAGGTAAGCACTTTGCAAAAGTATGTCTACAAGCACAATATTGTTTTTGGGTGGCGTTATGCAACATGTCGAACAATGGATCGGTCTTCCTCTAAAACTCTATCCGGAAAGCCGAAGTAACATCTACAGCGGATTTGCTTTCAACGACGAAAGCAGCTACGTTGTTGCGGAATTTCAAAAGGACTACGTTTTTTCGTCCGAAGTAGTGCACGCGGAACTGTATTTTAGCGGAGACACTGTATTTCAGCTGTTTTGTAACGACGAGATTATCGCAACCGGCCCACCGTCCGTCGGCGGCGATTTTATCGGGAATCAACGTCCGCGAGATAATTTCTATGCCTATAAAACCGTCGTTTGCCCGCACACAAATCGGTTGAAGTTTTTTGCTCGCGTGCAAACGGTCCCCTATTTGGTGTGTGAATTTTCCAAGGGACAGGGCGGCTTTATGCTGTCTGCCGTTTTGACGTTTAGCGACGGCACAAAGCAACGGATATTCACGGATGACACGTGGCTTGTTAGAAAAAACAATGCATATACGCGTCCATGCCGCTACAACGGAAAACTTGCGCCCGATCCGTTTGTTGCTGCCGAAATTTTGGAAAACGTTTGGCACGCGCAACTTGCGCCCATTCCAGTAAGGGAGGAGCACGAATTGTCGTGCATCGGCAGCGTGTTGCTTTTGCCCAACGAGGAAAAAATCGTCCGTTGCGAATTGGACAAAATCTGGAGCGGCTACGTCAAAGCAGAAGTTGTAGCCGACGGCGAGTTATTTGTAAATTTGCAGTGCCGCGAATTGAACGAACATCCGTTGCACGAAGAAAAAACGGTGTTTTTGCACAGCGACGAATACCGCGGATTTTGTATGCAAAGCGCAGGTAATGTAACGGCAATCATCAAAAACAAGTCCGAACACAATGCCGAAGTACGCGTGTCTTTTATTGCAACGCACTATCCCGTTTTCGAGGAGGCCGAAACCGTCACAAGCGACGAGGAATTGAATGCAGTGTTGCAAACTTGCAAGCACACTTTGAAAATTTGTCGTCAAACGCATCATTTGGACAGCCCTCAACATTGCGAACCGTTGGCATGCACAGGCGACTACTATATCGAAAGTTTGATGACGCCTTTTGCGTTCGGCGATATGCGCCTTGCACAATTCGATTTGTTGCGCACTGCGGAGATGTTGCAACGGGAAGACGGACGACTTTTCCACACAACGTATAGTCTTTTGTGGGTCAAAATGCTTCACGACGTGTATTTGTTCACCGGCAACGAAAACCTTTTGAAGCAGTGCCAAAATGCTCTTGTTCTTTTGTTGAAACGTTTTGAAACTTATTTGGGCGAAAATGGTCTGTTGGAAAATTCTCCGGACTACTTGTTTGTCGATTGGATCTATATCGACGGCTATTCCATGCATCATCCGCCCAAAGCATTGGGGCAAACTTGCTTGAACATGTTCTACTTCGGTGCGTTGGAAGCGGCGGAAAAGATTTTTGAGGTTTTGCAGGATTTTCAATCGGCTTGCGCTTGCGGCAAGAAAAAACAACGGCTTCGCACGGCGATAAATACGTTGCTGTTCGATAAGGAAAGGAATATGTATTTCGAGGGGCTGAACACTCCTACACGAAGCGATTTGATCGGAACTTGGATGCCGCAAAACACATCAAAGCGCTACTATTTGAAACATTCCAACATCCTTGCCGCATATCTTGGTATTTGCGATGACGAAACAGCGGCGGAATTGGTGGAAAAAGTGTTTTCCAACCAAATTCAAGGCGATTGTCAACCGTATTTCTTGCACTATTTGTTGGAAGGAGTGTATCGTTTGAATTTGCGCGAAAAGTACACTCTCAAAATCGCAGAATTGTGGAAACCGGCCGTGAAAGAATGCTCAAAAGGTCTTGTGGAAGGATTTGTCGCTCCGGAACCGACCTATTCTTTCGACCACAGTCACGCATGGGGAGGCACACCGTTGTATTCCGTGCCCAAAGCATTGCTAGGGCTCAAAATTTTGCGTCCCGGAATGTCGGAAATAAGCCTTTCGCCGAACTTGTTGGGCTTGGATAGTGCAAGGGTAGAGTTGCTCACGCCTCACGGCAAGGTTATATGCGAAATGGAGCAAGGAAAATCACCTCGAATAATTTGTCCGAAAGAAATCAAGTGTAGTGTAACGTAGTTTAAGGCTATTCGTGCCAAACTAACGGCGGCCAACCGTGCAAAACAGTTGACCGCCGATTTTTTTTGTTATTTTGTTATTTTCCCAGCAATTTATTCACAAGCAGTGCCACAACTGCACCGATAGCAGCGTAGATGATTCTCCAAATCATTGTGCTCAACACTTCGCGTCGCCGCTGAATCAGTTCGCGTTTGAATGCTTTTCCTTTTTGTTTTAAGGAAATAACGTTCACTATTTTGCCGTCTCTGTCGGATTTCGTGCATTCGAAGTATCCGTCGTATTCCAATTGTTTCAGAATCGTGTCCACGTTTATTTCCGTCAATTTGTATTTTTCCGGACAACTTTGAATGATAACTTCATCGGAAATAATTGCGCTGTCGTTGTGTTTTTTGCAAACGTCGTACACGCAACGCATCACGGCAACTTCTTTTTTGTTAAGCATGTTTTTCTCCTTTTATCAAAACAGTAGTTTTGCAATGGCAAATGCGGCCAAAGCTCCCAAAAAAGCGGCTACGAACACACCGGCAAACAGCACCCAGGCTTGTCCCAATGCTATTTTGGATTTCACCGCAACTTCTTGTTCGCCCTCCAAGTAAGATTCCGCTTTGACGGTAAGCGTCAAGCAAATGTCTTCTTTGTCTTGGTACTTAACCACCACGTAGTCGTTTTCTTTCAGGTAGGTCAAAACGGAATTGAATGTGTCTGCGTTTATTTTGCATTTTTGGGGAAGACAGTCCAACAACGTTTGTTTTTTAACTACTTTGTAGCCGTATCCCACCTTTTCCGAAAGCATTTTCAAAACCATGGTCATTTTTTTATCCAACATAATCAGTTCTCCCAACGGTGCAAGTTCATGTCGACGGTTTCGAAGTCCACAAATTGTACATCTTCACTTTCCAACAAATCGTGTTGCACGGATTTTCCTCCAAACGCAAATGCGCCGGAAAGTTTTCCGTTTTTGTTCACCACGCGGTGGCACGGAGTCACCACGGGATTGGGATTGACGTGCAATGCCCAACCGACTTCTCTTGCCGCATGCGGCTTTCCGCACAATCGTGCAATTTGTCCGTAGGTGGCAACCTTTCCTACGGGAATTGTTTCCACCATGCGGTATACTTTTTCAAAAAAACCGTTATTATTCAACGATACACCTCAATCAGGCTCATTATACATTTTGTTGCCGTTTTTGTCAATGAAGAATGTGTCGAGTGTGTCGCGATTGCGAAAAAGGCTTGAAAGAACGGAAAAATTGTGTTACAATAAAATGCAATAGAAAATTCAACTTGCAGTGCAAAGCATTGTTCCGAGAATTTGCTCGAATTTGATTATTTTCGCTGTTATATGTACGGAAGGAGACGTTATGAAGAATTTTATCACAATCGAAGGCTGTGACGGTGTAGGAAAAACCTACCAAACACAATTATTGAAAGAATATTGTCAACAAGTGGGTGCAAACGTCGTTTTCACACGTGAACCGGGCGGAAGTAACATAGCAGAACAAATCAGAAAAATAATTTTGAATGCCGAAAACAAAGAAATGGACGACATGTGCGAAGCATTTTTGTATGCCGCTTCGCGTATACAGCACTTGCACGATATCGTTATTCCTGCAATCGAACAGGGAAAAGTCGTTTTTTGCGACAGGTTTGTGCACTCGTCCTACGTTTATCAAGGTTTGGGACGTGGCTTGGGCATGGACAAAATAGTTCACCTCAACCAAATTGCAGTGGGCGAATATATGCCGGAATTCACAATATTTTTGGATTTATCCCCCAAAAAGGCCTTTGAACGTAAAGGCGGAGCAGATCAAAAGGACCGTATGGAAGCGGTGGAATATTCTTTTCACGAAAAGGTGTACAACGGCTACAAACAATTGATTGCCGAAAATCCCGATAAATTCGTCGTGATCGACGCTTCGGGAACAATCGAACAAACACAGGAAAAACTACGCGAAGTTTTGCGTCAAAAGGGTGTTTTGCAATGACCTCAAAGGGTGGAATAACGGAATTTTTGCGAGAAACCTTTTCTCGCGGAAGGGCGGCACATGCCTACATCGTTGTTGCGGAAAAACAGCGACTGACGGATTTGCTCAAAAGGTGTGCCAAAATTTGCATGTGCCACACTCACACGGCAGCAGACGGTTGCGATGCTTGCAAAAAAGTGCAACTTAACGTTCATCAAGACGTGTGGAAATTCCCGCGCGACGAGCAAAAGGGCCGCATAACGGTAGCAGATATGTCAACACTTGTCGAGGAAAGCTACAAGCGTCCTATCGACGGCGGCGACGTGCGTGTATTTTTGGTTGATGCAAGTTCTTCCGTGGCCGGTGTGGGTTCGGAAATTTGGCAAAACAAATTGCTCAAAACTTTGGAAGAACCAAACGAAAACGTGTACGTGTTCATCGGTGTGACCGATGCGGAAAGTCTGTTGCCCACCGTGCGTTCCCGTTGTCAAATCATTCGTCAAATTGCATTGACACCGCAAGAAGTTGCGGATGCATTGTCGAAAAAAGGCTATCAAAAGAAGTATTGCGAAGTCGCCGCATCCGTTTGCAACGATGTGGAAACGGCCGAGAGCGCTTTGGTCAATCCTACAATTATGAAAGCATTTCAAAATGCATTGGATTGGACAACGGAAATGACGTCAACAAAAAATGCATTGAAATTCGTCGCTCCCGTTTTAAGCGACAAAGACAGCGTTTTGTGGTTTTTGAAGTTTTTGACGGTGCTTTTGCGCGAAAGTGTCATTTTCCGTCTTACCGATCGGTTGTCTTTGTTGCCGTCTTTGGCAGAAGACGTGGAACAAATTTGCAAAAACTATTCTTTGCAGGCAGCGGAAGTCTGCATAGAAAAAGTGAATTCCGCAAAAAAACGACTTGACGACGGAGGCAATGCCGCAGTGGTGTTGGACCAGTTAGCAAGTTGTATGTTGGAGGTAAAGTATAGATGCCGAATATAGTTGGAGTACAATTCAAACAACCGGGAAAGACCTACTATTTCAATCCCAAAAATCTTGTTTTTGCCGAGGGTGACGGCGTTGTCGTTGACACGACACACGGTTTGGAATACGGCACGATAGTCATGGCAAACACTTCTGTTGCCGATGAAGAAATCAAGGGTGAATTGAAAAACGTGGTGCGTAAAGCCACCGAAAAGGACGAACAACAACATCGTTCTATCGTGGAAAAACGTCCCAAAGCAATTCGCGACGCCCAAGAAAAGGCCAACAAGCACAAATTGGACATGAAGATAGTGGATGCGGAGTTTTCTTTCGACAACAGCAAAGTCGTGTTCTTTTTCACTGCCGATAATCGTGTAGATTTTCGCGATCTTGTCAAAGAATTGGCAAGCATGTTCCGCATGCGCATCGAACTGCGTCAAATAGGTATTCGCGACGAGTGCAAGATGAAAGGCGGTTTGGGCCCCTGCGGCAGAGTCTGCTGTTGCAATGCCTACCTCAACGATTTTGCTCGAGTATCGATCAAAATGGCCAAGACGCAAGGGCTTTCACTCAATCCGCAAAAAATTTCCGGTTTGTGCGGAAGGTTGATGTGTTGCTTGAAGTTTGAAGACGACTACTATTCTCAAACGGCGAAATTCATGCCGAAAAACAATTCGGAGATAGACACCCCTGCCGGTAAGGGCAAAGTTGTTGAAACGGATATGCTTCGTCAATTGGTGACTGTGAAAATTGTCAAAAACGAAGAGGAATCCGAGATGCGTTGTTTCACTTTGGAAGAATTGGGCATAAATCCTGTCTACGTCAACACCGTTTGTTGCAATTCCTGCAATAACGACGAGGACGAACCCGAGGAGGAATAGGTCGATGAAGTACTTTGTTGCAACCGATTTGCACGGTTCTGCCTATTGGGCACAAAAGGTGGTGGAGGCGTTCCGTTTTAGCGGTGCCGACGTGCTTGTGATTTTGGGCGACGTGTACAACCATGGCCCGCGCAACCCTTTCCCTCAAGATTATGCCCCCATCGAGGTGGCGGAAACGTTGTCTTCCGTTGCTTCTCAACTGATTGTCGTTCGCGGCAATTGTGACGGTGAAGTGGACCAGATGATAAGTTCGTTTGATTTTGTCAGCGAAGCCTCCGTATTCTTTGAAAATCCGCTACGTCGTGTGTTTTTCACGCACGGTCACGTTCACAACAAAAACAACTTGCCACATTTGTCTTCCGGAGACGTGTTGGTGTACGGGCATTTTCACAAGAACGAAATTGCAATTGTCGATAACGTTATTTGTGTCAACGTGTCCAGTTGCGCTCTTCCCAAGGACGATGTTCCGGCATACTGTCTGATCGATCGCAACGAAATTTCCGTTTGTGATTTTGACGGCAAAGTTTTGATGTCTCACGTGTTGTAATTGTGCGTTCGCCGATATCGGTGAACGCCCTTTTTGTTCGTCGGCAACGGCGAACTTTTTTGTTTTGTTTTTGTCATTTTTCGACATTTTTTGCCTTATTGCGACAAAATTGTTATTTATGCGATAAATATGTCATATAGCAAAAAAGTCGCTATTGAAATTTCTTTATATATATGATATGGTACTTTCATAAATAAGAACAAGATTTTATGTTTTTGAAATATCTTCGACCTTTTTCTGTAATTCGGTTTTTAGCGTTCCGGCAAACGGACGTTGAAAGCAATCATTCCAAAGGTACCGGCCTGGGGCTTGTATCTGCAGGTTTGATGCAAGGTTGGAGCATGTTTTTCATGGCAGGTCAGGGTGTTTCCGTCGGTATGTTGAAAGCCAAAGACGACGAATTTTTCTATACTAGCACGTTGGCAGACGGCACACCGTCCATCAGCAGACAGTTTTTGCAGTCGACAGATGCGGCAAGTTTTGTCGGCGTGACGGGTTATGGTAGCACGGCAGACGCTATCAACATTCAAAACGGTGCTATCTACATCGGTGGTTCCGTTGTGACTGTCGACGGCGGAAAAGCGGCATCGAGCCCATTCCGCGTGATATACGAAGCGGACGAAATTCACCCGTTGAATCACTTCTCGACGGAAAGTGCGGGTTACGTAACAAACTTCTTCTACACGGCATTCGGAACGCCAAACGGCCACAAGTATATCGAAGAATCTCGTCAAACTTGGGTTATCAAGGAATTGTTCTCCACTCTTGGTTTGGTCGGTTTCTTTGCAATGGTGTTGCCTCTTGTCGATTTGCTTCTTTCGGTACCGTTCTTTGCTAACCTCAAAAAGAAAGACCTTGCAGAAGGCGAAGTCGGCGAATTGCTTCCCGAACTAAAAGGCTTGCGCAAACACATTTCTTTCTGGGTGTGCGCAGTGGTAATCACGTTGTTCTGCGGATTCTCCACTCAATGGGTTTCCAGCGGTTGGCTCAGCGGATTCCAAACGTTGCTGTTCTCGCAAAACACCAACTTCCCGCAAGACACGACGGGTACGGTTGCAACGTGGGCAGTAGTTTGCGGATTGTTCTCGCTGTTGGTAGTGGGAATCAACTGGCTTGTAAACTACGTGATAAACAGAGTTAAAGGCTTGGATGCCAACGAACATCCGTTGAGAGTCGTTCATATCGACGGCGGCTTCGGAGCAGTTGTAAAAACTTTCTTGGTAGCAGTGATAACAATTGCCGCCATGTACGTAGTGGTGTTTATCAACTGGGCTATTTGGAAAGTAGATTTCCGTTTCTGGACTTTGGACGTCAAAGTGTTCGAAGTTGAAGTGATGTTGCCCACAATGTTGCGTTATGCAGTTGTGTTCTTCATCTTCTATTTCATCAACAGCATTTTGAACCAAACCTACAAAGTAAGAAATCTTCCCGAATGGGCAAGCATCGCAATCAATGCCGTGTTCAACGTGTTCGGCATTGTGCTTGCAATGGCAATTCAATACGGCACGTTCCGTTCTACGGGTGTGTTGTGGCAAGGCGACATGGCTCTGACCTACATCGTGTTGTTCCCCATCGTTCCCGTGTTGATCATTGCAACAGTTTTGTCAAGAAGACTCTACGAACGCACCGGGAATGCTTGGTTGGGCGCATTGATAAATGCTTTGCTGTTCACAATCATCACCGTTGCTAACACTGCGGCATCCTATCCCTATGCAGGATTGTTCGCATAAGTCGAAAAAAACAAACACGTTAGTTTTGAAAACGGCAATGTTTTGCAAATGATTTGTCAACGTCCCCTGCCGATTCGTGCAGGGGACGTTCTGAAGTAAACGAGTGCTCTGCAACAAAGCGCAGAGCAGTGTTGCGGCCGATTTATCGCAATGCAAAAATATGTGTCAAAAAATGTGCGGTTTTGCTTTTCAAAGCAGCCGAAGACAGGAGGATTTATGAAAGACGTAATCGTCATTGGCGGTGGTATTATCGGCTGTTCCGTCGCGCGAGAATTGTCAAAATTTAATGCCGAAGTAACAGTGTTGGAACGTGGCAACGACGTTGCCGTCGGCACAACCAAAGCTAACAGCGGCATAGTTCACGGTGGCTACGATGCAAAACCCGGAACAAAAAAGGCTTACTACAACGTTCGTGGCAATGCCATGTTCGACGAGTTATCCAAAGAATTGGAATTTCCGTTCCGTCGTAACGGTTCGATAGTTTTGTGCTTCGACCAATCGCAAAAGGACGGATTGACGGCACTTTACCAACGTGGACTTCAAAACGGAGTTCCGGGATTGAAAATCGTCGAAGGCAATGCCGAATTGAAAAAGTTGGAGCCTTATGTTTCCGACGATGCGGTTGCGGCGTTAGTTGCACCGTCCGGAGGAATAGTTTCTCCCTATGAGATGTGTGTTGCCTATGCCGAAAACGCTGCCGAAAACGGTGTCGAGTTTTGTTTCGAATCGGAAGTTGTTGCAATTCAAAGGACGGAAGATTGTTTCGTTGTGAAATGCGGCAACGGTTCCGAACGTCGCGCAAAAGTCGTGGTTAACTGTGCGGGCGTATATTCCGACGTCATCAATAACATGGTGTGCGACGAAAAGTTGCACGTGACGGCGCGAAAAGGCGACTACGTTCTGATGGACAAAACGTGTGGCTATTTGGCAGATCACACGTTGTTTCAACTTCCCACCAAAATGGGCAAAGGCATTTTGGTCACGCCTACCACACACGGAAATATTTTGGTCGGGCCTACTGCAACCGACGTTTCGGATAAAGACGATGTGAACACAACGGCAGACGAATTGAACGTTGCCTTCAACAAAGCCTTGCTCACTGTTCCCACGCTTTCTCGCCGCAACATAATCACACAGTTTTCCGGCTTGCGTGCGCACTTGGACAGCGACGATTTTATCATCGGCGAAAGCAGTGTGGAAAATTTCTACAATGTGGCCGGCATTGAAAGCCCCGGGTTGTCTTGTGCACCGGCAATCGGCGTGGACGTTGCACAACAAATTGCAACAAAGTTGCATCTTGCGCAGAAATCCGATTTCAAAGCACGTCGCAAAGCTATTCCGCAATTTTCAAAACTTTCCAACGAAGAACGTGAAAAACTCATTGAAGAAAATCCGTTGTACGGAAAGATAGTGTGCCGTTGCGAAATGGTAACCGAGGGGGAAATCGTCGATGCCATTCGACGTCCCGTTGGGGCAAAGGATTTGGACGGTGTCAAGCGCCGCACACGTGCAGGAATGGGACGGTGTCAGGCAGGATTTTGCACACCTCGCATCATGGAAATAATCTCTCGCGAATTGTCGTGCAACATGCAAGACGTGACTAAACGCGGCGGAAAGAGTAACGTAGTGGTGGGGAGGACGAAGTGATGAAAAACACAAACATTGTAGTTGTCGGCGGAGGTCCAGCAGGGCTTGCTGCCGCAAAAGCTGCCTACGATTGCGGCGAAAGAGATATTGTCATTTTGGAACGCGAACCGGAGTTGGGCGGTATTTTGAACCAGTGCATTCACAACGGTTTCGGGCTTCACACCTTCAAAGAGGAACTCACCGGACCGGAATATGCCGCTCGCTACGTTCAACAAGTGAAGGAACGCGGAATTTGTTTCAAGCTCAATGCTACGGTCATTGACGTTTCGCGCGAAAAGGTTGTCACTTACGTTTCCGCAGAGGACGGATTGGTGCAACTGCAAGCAAAAGCCGTTATTCTTGCATGCGGATGCCGCGAACGTCCCAGAGGTGCAATAAACATTGCCGGTATGCGCGGAGCAGGTGTATTTTCTGCCGGTACGGCACAAAAATTGGTGAATATCAACGGCTACTTGCCGGGCAAAGAAGTTGTGATTTTGGGTAGCGGAGACATTGGCCTTATCATGGCTCGCCGCATGACTTTCGAGGGCGCACACGTCAAGGCCGTTGTGGAACTTATGCCCTATTCGTCGGGATTGAACCGCAACATTGTTCAATGTCTGAACGATTTTGACATTCCGTTGTATTTTTCACACACTGTTGTAGATATCAAGGGACGCGATCGTGTCGAAGGTGTTGTGGTTGCCGAAGTGGACGAACACTTGCAACCCAAACCGGAAACGGCTGTCACAATTCCGTGTGACACGTTGTTGCTTTCCGTCGGATTGCTTCCGGAAAACGAACTTGCCAAAAACGCTCAAGTGCAACTTTCGCCCGTCACCGGCGGTGCGGTAGTGGACGAAAACCTTATGACGAGTGTAGACGGTGTGTTCGAATGCGGCAACGTTTTGCACGTGCACGATTTGGTCGATTTTGTGTCTGCCGAAAGCGAAAATGCCGGAAAGTGTGCTGCCGACTACGTCAAGGGTGCAATGCCTTGCAAGGACAAAATCACCTTGCGTTGCACCAATGGTGTGCGCTATTGCGTGCCAACTGTGCTTAACAAAGACAGTGTTTTTGCCAATCAAAGTTTCAAAATGCGCGTATCCAATGTGTTCAAAAAGGTGGAACTTGCCGTGTTCGCCGACGGTGTGAAAGTTTTCGGGCGAAAACGTCCCGTTGTTGCTCCCGGTGAAATGGAAAACATCGTTTTGACTGCGGCACAGATGGAAACGCTGAAAAAAGCTAACGACGTGGAAATCACGCTCGTCAAAGGAGAATAGTTATGGCAAGAGAGATGATTTGTATCAACTGCCCGATGGGTTGCCGTCTGACAGTGGATGACACGGATAAAAACAACATTGTTGTCACGGGAAACACTTGTCCTCGCGGCGTAACTTATGCCGTCAACGAAGTGACGGCCCCCAAACGTATGGTCACGGGCTCTGTCAGGGTGACGGGCGGAACAATTCCCATGGTGTCCGTCAAGACAAGAGAAGCCATTCCCAAGCCATTGATTTTCCAAAGTTTGGAATTGTTGAAAAACGTTACGCTTGCCGCTCCGGTTGCTATCGGCGACATTGTCGTTCGTGATATTTGCGGCTGCGGCGTTGATTTTATCGTCACAAAAAACGTTGAAAAAAAGTAGTACGAAATAAAAGGCGAAGGCGGATAAAAACATGAAATATATTCTTTCGTTAGATCAAGGTACCACAAGTTCAAGAGCAATTGTTTTCGATAAGCAAGGACAGATAGTCGGAAAAGCGCAGCAGGAATTTCCGCAGATATATCCTCAACCCGGTTGGGTGGAACACGATCCTCACGATATTTTGGGTTCCCAAGTCGGAGTCATCGTGGAGGCATTGATTCGCGCAAACGTCTCTGCGGCAGATATTGCGGCAATTGGCATAACCAACCAGCGCGAAACCACGTTTGTGTGGGACAAAAACACCGGCAAACCAGTATATAATGCCATTGTTTGGCAGTGTAGGCGAACCGCAGACTACTGCGAACAGCTGAAATCACAGGGGCTTTCGGAAAAAATATACGAAAAAACCGGGTTGGTGCTGGACGCCTACTTTTCGGCAACTAAAATCAAGTGGATTTTGGATAACGTAGACGGTGCTCGCAAACGTGCCGAAAACGGAGAATTGCTTTTCGGAACGGTGGACACCTATCTTATGTGGCAACTTTCGCGAGGCAAAATTCATGCCACCGACTACACAAACGCATGCAGAACAATGCTTTTCAACATTCACACTTTGCAGTGGGATGACGAATTGCTGAAATTGTTTGATATTCCCAAATGTATGTTGCCGGAGGTGCATCCGTCCGGCTACAACTACGGCAGTACCGACGAAACGTTCATTGGTCGAGCAATCCCCATTTGCAGTGTAGTTGGCGACCAGCAAGCGGCATTGTTCGGACATCTTGCCGTGGACGAAGGCGACGTGAAAAACACCTATGGCACAGGTTGCTTTTTGCTTATGAACACCGGTTCGAAAGCCGTCAAATCCACCAACGGTTTGGTAACGACGCTTGGTGCAACTTTGGAGGAAAAACCTCCCTACGTGTTGGAGGGGAGCGTATTTATCGGCGGTGCAATCAATCAGTGGCTGCGTGACGAAATGCGTATGATCAAACAAGCTGCCGAAACGGAAAACTATGCCGTGAAAGTGCCGTCTACCGGCGGGGTATATATCGTTCCGTCATTTACGGGATTGGGCGCACCCTATTGGGATGCCGAGGCGCGCGGAACAATCACGGGTGTCACTCGCGGCACAAAAAAGGAACATTTCATTCGCGCTGCATTGGAAGCTATCGACTATCAAGTGTACGACCTTGTCCGTTCAATGCAACGTGATGCCGGCGTGCAAATTCGAAGTCTCAACGTGGACGGCGGTGCAAGTGCAAACAACTTTTTGATGCAATTTCAGGCGGACATTTTGAACGCCACTGTCGTTCGGCCTAAAGTGACGGAAACAACGGCACTTGGTGCGTGCTACTTGGCAGGTTTGTGCGTGGGATATTGGCAAAGCGTTGATGACATTCGTGCAAACATTCAGGTGGACAGAGAATTTGTTCCGTCCATGGCCGAGCAAGAACGTCAACAGCTTGTTGAAGGCTGGGCTCACGCCGTGCGTCAAGCAAGATGCAGATAATTTTGTTCGTTGTGCACTCAAACGCAACGGTTGTGAAATTTCAAAAATTCTAAAATTTAAAAGAGACAGCTCGTTCGCGAACTGTCTCTTTTAAGTTGCAAAGTTTTTGCTAAAAACCCAATTTTGCATTCAAATCGTTCAAATATTCGTCGTTTTTGTTGTCCCAAACGCTCAAAAGTTCACCAAGCAGTTTTTCGGCTTTTTCAATTTTCAAGGCTGCGGACCGGCTCAAAATGATATTTTTGCCACTTTCATCGTATTTGCCGTCTATCATGTCGTTAATCCAATCTTCGATATCACTTATTTCTTTCGTGCCCAAAATTGCAGTAATGCCAAGTGCGGGCAAAATAGTATCTTTGATGAATTGGACGGATTCGTCGCTTAACGTAGTGCGACGTATTGACGTGTTCTTGTCTGCCATTATGTTACCTCCTACTTTCAAATTTTCTAATTTCTTTTGGTTCATTTTTTTGTGATACTTTCTTATGGTTTTAACATGATGATCAGCAGTGATGAACGTGAGTGTGCGGTTGTTTGTGTTTAATCGATCGTATTGTCTTGTTCCGTCTTTGTCTGTGTATATGCGAGAATTTTCTGAATTTCCAAACAAATTGCGAAGCATATCCACCTTTCCAAGGTCTTTGTCTTTTTGCACGGTTCTGTTTTGTGCATGTGACGTAATTGTATATTTTCCAACTTTGACCCACTTGGTATTTCTGCTGGCCATTTTCTTTTTAGGTTTAAATACAAAATTAACTAAACTCATTTTATCACCTCCTTTATAAGTCGTCAATACTCGAAGCTTGTGCCGATAATGTTTTTGTGATATAATAAAGAAAAACAGTACGTGTGTGGCATTTCACTTCGTCAAAAAAGTGTTAAAATTTGCAAAATCACGCAAATGGTTGCACGTTCTACGGTCTATAATGGAGCATACAAGTTTATGAAAAAAATCGCAATTATCGGTGGCGGCGTGGCTGGATTGAGCGCGGCAATTTATGCGTTAAGAGCCAACGCGGAAGTCACGTTGTTCGAACAGTTCGGGTTGGGCGGTCAAACTGCCAATTTGGGCAAAATCGAAAACTATCCCTCCTACCAAACGGTTGAAGGGTGGGAACTGGCTTCTAAAATGGCAAGCCAAGCCAAGCAACTTGGCCTAAAAACAATTCGCAGTCGTGTGCTTTCGCTCACAAAGGCGGAAGAATTTGTCGTTAAAACGGAAAAGGGTGAGTTTTTCTTTCCGTCAGTAGTGGTGGCGACGGGCACAGCACACAACAAATTGGGCTTCGAATCGCCCTATGTCGGCAAGGGTGTTTCCTATTGCGCCACGTGCGACGGCAATTTCTACAAGAATTGTCCCGTGGCAGTGGTAGGCGGCGGAATTCCTGCCGTGCGCGAGGCAATGTATTTGGCCGATGTGTGTAGCAAAGTGTACGTTATCGTACCGCAATCGGCATTTTCCGCCGAGGAAAGGGCCGTTGCCGAACTTTTGGCGAAACCGACAGTGCAACCGTTGTTTAATTGTTCCGTTTCGGAAATCATCTGTGACGAAAAAGTTTCAGCAATAGGTGTGTTTGACGGCATCAACACACAAAAACTTGTTGTCGATGCTTTGTTTGTTGCAGTCGGTGCAAAACCCGTAACGGAATTTATTGCCGTTGACGGCGTCGAAACATCCAACGGCTACTTGTGCGTGGATGAAAAATGTCAAACGTCGGTGGACGGGTTATTTGCGGCAGGAGACGTCACAAACGGACCAATGAAACAAATTGTCACGGCATGTGCGGACGGTGCAAAAGCAGGTACTTTTGCCACTGTTTTTGCCGGCAAATTTTCCAAATAGTTTTCTAAACTTACGTCGTACCAAAGAGAAAAAATACAATTTTGGAGCTAACGTTATGAATTTTTTCGGTACAGACGGAATCAGAGGAACCTACGGCAGTACCATAACGGACGGTACTGCTTTTTTGCTGGGAAAAAGCTTGTCGCTTTTGGGCGGAGATTGTCCCATTGTACTTATTTGTCGTGACACACGCGTTTCCGGCGAAAAGCTTTTTCGAGCCCTTTCGCAAGGTGTGTATGCAGGCGGTGGCAACGTCATAAATTTGGGTATTTTGCCAACAAATGCAGTGGGGCATTTTGTGCGAAAAATGGGCGGAGACTACGGCGTGATGATAACTGCCAGTCACAATCCTCCCGAAGACAACGGCCTGAAAGTGTTCGATCGCTACGGCGTGAAGTTGTGTTCGTCAAAACAGAAGATTGTTTCTCGCATGATGAACAGTCTTGCTGTCAATCCCGTACAACTAGGCAAAATCTACGAACCGGTTTTCTACGACATCGAAAATATCTACTGCGATGACATTTTGAAGGTTGTAAACCCGGATCTTTTCGGAATGAAAGTTGCCGTTGATTGTTGCTATGGCGCAGGCTACAGGGTTGCAAGAACTTTGTTTGCAAAAGCTGGGGCGGTTGTGACCACCTTTTGCGATAAAAATTGCGGCAAGCAAATCAATGACGGTTGCGGTGCAACACATACGGAGTTTTTGCAATCAAAATTGACGCCGGAATTTGATTTGGGGTTTGCTTTGGACGGCGATGCCGACCGCCTTGCCGTTTTCGAAAACGGAAAACTCGTATCCAACGGAAAAATATTTTTTGCCATTGCCAAATATCTCAAACAAAGCGGCCTTTTGCGAGGAAATGCCGTTTGCGGAACCACTTTGACAAACGGTGGCGTAGAAAACGCGCTGAACGATATCGGCATTGAACTTTTGCGCAGCGATGTCGGCGATGTTAACGTGTTCAACCTGATGGTGAAAAACAATTTGAATTTCGGCGGCGAAGAAAGCGGGCACTATCTGTTGTGCGACTACGCAACAGGTAGCGACGCTTTGTTAAATGCATTGCTGGTGGCAAAAATTCGCAAAGAAAAGGGCAGTTTGGAAGAATACTGTCGCGAATGTGAAGAAATCCCCTCGTTCACTGCAAATTTATCGCTAAACGAACACAACAGACAACTTGCCGAGCCAGTTTGTTTGCAACGAACATCCAAACGTATCGAATCGTTGTATCCCAACTGCCGATTGGTACTTCGTAAAAGCGGCACGGAACACAAAATTCGAGCCTATGCCGAGGGCGAAGAAGCGCAAATGGCAATTGAAAGCGTTGTTGCAACTTTTGCTCAACATTCAAACAAAAATTGAAAATTACGCAAGCGTGAGGGCTTGCGTTTTTTTTGTTGGCAAAATGCACGTGATCAAAAAAGTGCACACGTATGTGTAAAATTCCGTCAAATACTTTAGACATTTCAACAAATCGTTGCAAAAGAAAAAAGTTTTTTCGTCGAGCGACAGCACAAACACGTTGACACCGTTTGGCCTTTGCTGTAAAATTGCGTTATGACTAATTTGTTATTGAAAATTTTTGTAAAGAACAATGCCGACGTAAACAACGCCGAAGTGCGCGAAAAAGTAGGCAAACTTTCCGGTATAGTGGGCATCATTTTGAACGTTTTGCTTGCCGCATCAAAAATTGTTGTGGGCGCGTTGTTTTCAGTGTTGTCTGTGTTGGCAGACGGCTTGAACAACCTTACCGATTGCGGAAGCAACGTCATTTCTCTCATCAGTTTGAAGTTGGCCGGCAAACCGGCAGATTCCGAACACCCCTATGGCCACAGAAGAATGGAATACATTGCAAGCATGACCGTTGCATTCATCATTTTGGTGTTGGCATTCGAATTGGCCTCGGAAAGTATCAACAAAATCGTTGCAATGTTCCAAGGTGAGCAGGAAGAATTGACTTTCAGCTTGTGGACGGTGATTGCATTGGCCGTTTCCGTTGTGGTGAAGTTTTGGATGTTTTTGTTCAATCGTAAACTGGGCAAACACTACAATTCCGAATTATTGAAAGCAACTTCAACCGATTCCGTTTCCGACGTGTGCTCCACGTCGGCAGTGTTGGTAGCAGTGTTGATTTCCCGTTTTGCACATATCAACTTGGACGGAATAATGGGCATTGCCGTTGCGGTGTTTATTGCCGTTGCAGGCATAAAAATTTTGAAAGAGACAATCAATCAATTGTTGGGCGAAGCACCGTCCGAAGAATTGATAAACTCCGTCGAAGAACGCATAAGACGTTTTGACGGTGTTTGCGGTATTCACGACTTAAACGTTCACAACTACGGCCCCAACAAGTACTATGCCAGCGTTCACGTGGAAGTTGATTCTTCCGTCGACGTGATGGAAAGCCACGAACTTATGGACAGAATCGAACGTGACTTCAGCAACAACACCGATATCACTTTGGTAACACATTTGGATCCGATAGTGGTAGGCGATCCCGAATTGGACGCATACAAGGCGGAAATCGAAGCAATAGTGCGCGGATTAGACGAACATTTTTCCATTCACGATTTTCGCATGGTCAAAGGTCCGACCCTCACAAATCTTATTTTCGACGTTGCCATCCATTTCGATACGGATCTCACGGCAACGCAAATTCAACGCTACATACAGTCGGAAGTTGACAAAATTCACACAGAAGTGTACGTTGTCCCCACTGTGGAACATCAAATTTCTTCCGACCGTCAACAAGGGAAAAACAAAAAATAGCAAAGTATTGGATTTTTTTCGGTATTTGTAACAAAGTTTGAAAACAATGTGCAATATTTTTCATGGCTCGGCAAATTGTCGAGCTAATTTTTTGAAATTGACGGGGCCTCGTCGTTTGACGATTGACCGTTTATTTGTTACAATAAGTGCATTATTTGCAAAAGAAGGCAAAAACATGAGCAGGGCAGATGAAATTTTTCGCAGCAATATGCGAGACATTATCGACAACGGTTTTTCCGATGCAGATGCCGCCGTTCGTCCTCATTGGGCAGACGGAACACCGGCACACACTCAAAAGGTTTTCTGCATTGTCAACAGATACGACTTGCAAAAGGAATTTCCCGTCATAACTTTGCGTCGCACGGCATTCAAAGCCGCCGTTGACGAACTTTTGTGGATTTGGCAAAAGAAAAGCAACAACGTCAACCAACTGAATTCTCACATTTGGGATAGTTGGGCGGACGAAACGGGTAGCATAGGCAAGGCCTATGGCTATCAGTTGGGTGTCAAACACGTTTATCCGGAGGGCGAGTTCGACCAAGTCGACCGCGTGCTTTACGATTTGAAGCACAATCCCGCCAGTCGCCGTATCATCACAAATATCTACGTTCATGCGGACCTGCACGAAATGCATTTGTATCCGTGCGCCTATTCCGTCACTTTCAATGTCACAAACGGCAAGTTGAACGCAATTTTGAATCAGCGTTCCAACGATATGGCCGTTGCCAACAACTGGAACGTCACGCAGTATGCCGTTTTGGTGCACATGTTGGCACAAGTTTCCGGCTTGGAAGTGGGCGAGCTTGTTCACGTTATTGCCGATGCACACGTCTACGACAGGCACATTCCGCAAGTGGAAAGAATGTTGCAAGGGCACGAACATCCTGCTCCGAAATTTGTCATCAACAAAAGCATCACCGATTTCTACAAATTCACCGTCGACGACGTTACTTTGGAAAGCTACGAGTACGAACCGTTTTCCGAGAAATTCGAAGTGGCAATCTAGTTTGTGGCAAATTGTTTTGTAACAGAGGTGTAAAATGAATTTGATAGTTGCAGTGGACAGTTGCTGGGGGATAGGTAAAAACAACGATTTGCTTTTCAAATTGCCGCAAGACATGAAGTTTTTTCGTGAAACCACAACGGGCAAAACTGTCGTCATGGGCGCAAACACCTTTTTGAGTTTTCCTAACGGTGCGTTGCCTCGCCGTGTCAACGTCGTTTTGGATGCATCGGGAGCAAAACACGAAGGGACCGTTTCCGTCTCCACGTTGGACGAATTGGAAAAAGTTTTGCAAGGCATTCCTGCCGAAGATATCTTTGTGATAGGCGGCGCATCTGTCTATCGTTTGCTTTTGCATCGTTGCAAAACGGCGTTTGTCACAAAGGTTTATGCCGATGGCAATGCCGACGTGTTTTTCCCGAATTTGGATCAAAATCCCGAATGGCAATTGATCGAGCAGTCGGAAAAAATTCGCGACGGAGAACATTTCATCAGTTTTTGCAAATACGAAAATTTGTCGGCAAAGCAGTGAGCTTTTCAACGCACTGTCGGCAATCAAAACACCAATAGAAAAATTTTAATTTCGGTTGCACTCGTTGCAACCGATTTTTGAGGAGAATCGTGGAAGAAGTATCGTTACATTCAGACAAAATGCGTTCAAAAAGCATTGGACGTTTATTGACAGAAATGAGTTTGCCTGCAATTTTTTCCATGCTTGTTCAAGCGCTCTACAACATTGTGGATTCGCTGTTTCTCACCAACATTGGCTACGTTGTGGAAGGTTACAATGGGCTGAATATCGGCAAGGACAGTTTCAACGCCGTCAGCATCGTCATGCCAATGACAATGCTTGTCACGGCAATTGCTATCGGCATTGGCGTGGGTGCAAATGCGTATATCGCTCGCAAATTGGGCGAGGGAAACAAAGAAT
>CAZRBI010000009.1:0-49586 GCA_964598315.1 uncultured Oscillospiraceae bacterium | reverse complement strand
TTTTGTTGCACTGTGCGCGTTTAACTTTGCCGCTTTTAAGCACTACAAATCTTTTCTTGGATGCGCTGTGTGATTTTTGTTTAGGCATTATATTTGTCCTCCATGAATTATTTATTGATTTGACGGAGTCAAAAACATAGAAATGTTTCTGCCTTCCGTGGTTGGCTGTTTGTCTATTTTTGATACGTCCGAAAGAATTTCTGCAAACTTACGCATTACTTCAACCCCTTGTGCAGCATAGGCCTGTTGTCTGCCGCGCATACGAATTGTTGCTTTTACCTTGTTTCCGTCTTGCAAGAACTTACGAGCAATGTTTGCTTTTGTGTTCAAGTCGCCGATATCAATTGTCATCGAAAGCCAAACCTCTTTGATTTCGATAGTTTTTTGATTGCGGCGCATTTCCTTTTCCTTTTTGTTTTGTTCGTACTTGTATTTAGAGTAGTCCATAATACGACAAACAGGTGGAACGGAATTGGGCGAAATTTTCACCAAATCCAATCCGTCTTCATCAGCAATACGCTGAGCTTCATAAGCAGACATGATGCCAAGTTGTTGTCCGTCGCTGCCGATAAGTCGAATTTCTCTGTCTCTCACTTGAGAATTGGTTTGAAGTTCTTTGATAGTGGTATCCTCCTGCAATAAAAAAAGTGTGGTTTCCAAAAATACCACACTCACAACGAACGGATTGCTCCGCTACTAGACTTATAAGTTAACCGACGCACTAGAGTTCGGCGGTGAGAAACTGGTATTTCTGCTTTATTGCTTGTTCATTATAACAAATGTTGTTTGCGTTGTCAAACGCTTTTCAACACATTTTCAGCACATTTTTTATTATTTGCAAAGCACGACGTTTTGCAAGATACTCCGAGCAAAACGCCGTGTCGGTCTAGCTACAAATAATTTTTTCCTTATAAAATCGATGCAAACGGCTTATGCCGATTCTGTAACAAAATTCGCTTTCACCACTATTTATTTTTTTAAATAAGTTTTTGCATAGGGGTATCTGGAAAGTTTAGACGTCAGTTTATCCGTCGGAATTTTGTGTCCGGGAACCAACATTCTGAATTCTGTCGTGCAGGAATTTTCTTCGGCATAAGCATCAAAGAACGCAAACAATTGTCTTGCTATATTGTGAAAATAACCTTCATCCAGTTGGCTGTTTTTGAACCCAATCAGCACGCAAAGTTTTTTTACGAATTGAATATCGCTGGCAAACGAAATTTTTTCTGCACATTCGCCGGCAATGGCAAATATTTGCTTGGAAAGTTCTTCCATGTCCTTAGAGGACAAAAACGGTTCGCACAATGCAATTTTCGAATGTGCGCTACCGTAGGAATCGCTGCGCGAATACCCAATTGCATCGTTATATTCGTAAGTAGCAAGCAACTTTTCGTCACCAACGCTGCCGGCATACTTGCCTATCTCTTCCAACGCACGTTCTCGAAGCCCCATGTTCGAACAAGCCGCATATAGCAGTTTCACACATTCGCCGTCAAGTTCGTTGGCAAGATGCCTTCCCTTGTAGTAACTTGCATAAGCATTTTTAGGATATTTTTCCAAAATTTCATCGCAAACACGCAAGCATTCGTCGCGATCGAAGTAATACAAAACTCCCAAAAAGGATACTGTTTGTGCAAGGTTAAGTTGAGTACCGGCTGCCTTTAAAGCAACGTAACTTTCATAACGATTCTTATCCTGCAAAAAACCCAAACGAGACGTGGCAAAAGTTGCCTCCGACGTTCCGGCAATCATGCTGCAACCCAGCATAAGCAAACTTTGTCTTTCAAAATAGTAGTCGTTTTGTTCTTGTTCGTGACAATAATCGAAATGGTCAACGCCAAGACGCTTCATCTTTTGAGCAACGGACAATTTATCATATGACGGCCAGGGAATGTGTTTGCTTAAATACAAGTTTGCGCTGTAAAAGTCTTCGTCACAGTAACGACGAAATTCGTCCAACAACGCCACAAAAAAGTTAGACGGAAAGCTCTCGCGCTCAAAAATTTTTGCGTTAAACTCCGTCAGGTCTTTATCGCCAAAAAAACTATACAACTCAATTTTAGCACAAGCATCAACGTACGCTTGGTCATTTCCACGCGTTCTCACTGTATTGAGTCCACTAATTTCGCCACATTTTAGCTGGCACACAGACAAGTTGTTGTACCAAAAATTCAAGTTAAACACAAGAAATCCGAAACACCTTTTAGTAAACACATTGCCAATCGTCGACATGCTGCGCAAAACACGTCCACACTTTCTATCGAAGTGGTTGTTTGTTTTAAGTGCAGAGGTGATTTCACACAATAAAACGTTTTTAAGTTCTTCTCTTGTCAGCAACGCGGCATATTCACAACTTAAGAACACACCTGAATACCCATCGAAAATTTCTACGGAAATGCCTTGACCAAAATCCGGAAAAATTTTGACAGGTAAGCAATTTTCTGCTTCGCGTGCGGCCTCTTTTGCAACCGCATAAAATTCAGAATAATCTTGTTCTGAAAGAGCGAACTCATCAATTGCCGCAACTGACGGCAAAACTAAATCCAGCCAAAAGAACGGTGATATCAAAATCACCGCAAAGGGCAATGCGTAGTAAATCCAAACGTTTTCCGAAACTAAACCTATGACTGTCGCAAAAAGTGGCGGTACTACTGACGTCATCACAAAGATACATACTTTGCTAACAATCAAGCGGTTATATTCACTGCGAGCTTTGGCACGAAGTGCGTTTGCCAATTCAAATTCGTCCGTAAAACGGCTGCACAAATACTCAAATTGGGCAAACATTGCTTCCGTGTCACCACGGTTCCCCATCGAAAATAGCATTAACAACGTAATTACTTCAAGTGCAAACATAAACCAGGCAACAACAATCTCGCCAACGTCGGAACAGTACTCTGCCAAAATAGCAAAAAGTCCGAACTGCAGTGCCACCGCAACAACGTAACAAATGATAGGGACCAACATGCTAAGCTTTTTTTTATTTTTATTTGAAATTTTCATCGTTTCCTCCAAAAACAAAAAAATGCAAGTGGAACAACTATTCGTCGTTCCACTTGCACATAGTTGCTACATATCAGAAGATTTTTCTTCTGTTTCCTTGCGCAATTTTACAAGGAATTCTTCGAAACTCATCACGCCCAAATCGCCTTTCTTTCTGTTACGAACAGCGACTGCGCCCGCTTCTTTTTCCTTTTCGCCCAAAACAAGCATATATGGAATTTTTTGCAATTGAGCCTCGCGAATGCGATATCCCATTTTTTCGTTTCTGTCGTCAACTTCGGCACGAATCCCCGCATCTATCAACTTATCACAAACCTCATGCGCGTACGACACTTGATTTTCGGAAATGGGCACGATTTTGACTTGCACGGGCGACAACCAAAGCGGAAACGCGCCCGCATAGTGTTCTGTCAAAATTGCAATAAAACGCTCGATGCTGCCAAACACAACACGGTGAATCATAACCGGTCTGTGTTTTTCCCCATCGGCACCGACATAAGTCAAATCGAAACGCTCGGGCATTTGGAAATCCAACTGTATGGTACCGCACTGCCATGTACGTCCCAAACTGTCCTCAAGATGGAAATCGATTTTTGGACCATAAAAGGCGCCGTCACCTTCGTTGATTTCATATTCTTTGCCCAACGTATCAAGTGCGCGTATCAATGCGTTGGTAGCAGTTTCCCACTGTTCATCACTGCCCATGCTGTTTTCCGGACGCGTTGACAATTCCAAACTGTACTTAAAACCAAACACTTTGTAGAATTTGTCAATAAGACGCACTACGCCTTCGATTTCACCTTCGATTTGTTCCGGTGTCATGAAAATGTGGGCATCGTCTTGCGTAAAGCAACGAACTCTCATAAGCCCGTGCAGTGCACCGGAAAGTTCATGACGATGGACTATTCCCAATTCCGCAACGCGCTCTGGCAAATCACGATAGCTGTGCGGTTTGCGCTTGTAGACCAGCATTCCGCCGGGACAATTCATCGGTTTGATTGCAAAATCCTGTTCGTCAATCTTTACGACGTACATATTGTCTTTGTAGTGATCCCAGTGACCGCTTCTGTGCCACAAATCTTGATTCAAAATGATAGGCGTCTTAACCTCGACATATCCGGCTTTGGCATGTTCTTTACGCCAAAAATCTTCCAACGTGTTGCGAAGCACCATTCCTTTGGGGAAGAAAAACGG
Source organism: uncultured Oscillospiraceae bacterium (assembly GCA_964598315.1). GTDB lineage: Bacteria > Bacillota > Clostridia > Christensenellales > CAG-314 > Fimimonas. The sequence continues at coordinate 45,389 of CAZRBI010000009.1, read as the reverse complement.
GAAGCCGGGGCCTTCGTCGAAGATATCGAACAAATCCAATTCTTTACCAAGTTTGCGATGATCACGACGTTTGGCCTCTTCCAAACGCAGTACATATTCATCCAACTCTTGCTTCTTTTCGAATGCCGTTCCGTAGATGCGAGTCAGCATTTTGTTTTTCGTATCTCCGCGCCAATATGCACCGGCAATACTTGTAAGTTTGAACACTTTAAGCTTCCCCGTAGACGGCGCGTGAGGACCACGACAAAGGTCAACATAGTCTCCTTGGCGATACAACGATACACTTTCGACATCCAATTCGGATAAAATTTCAACCTTATAGTTGTCTCCGTTGGAAGAAAACAATTTGATTGCATCTTCACGAGAAATTTCTTCTCTCACTATCGGCAAATCCTGTTTGACGATTTTAGCCATTTCTGCTTCGATTTTTTCCAAATCTTCGGGAGCAATTACAGCACCTTCGAAGTCGATATCATAGTAGAAACCGTTTTTGATTGCAGGACCTATTGCAAACTTAGCATTAGGCCAAATGTGAGATATGGCCTGGGCCATAAGGTGAGCCGTCGAGTGTCTCAACACTTCTAGTCCTGCTTCGTCTTTTGCGGTATGCACTTTGAATGTCACATCGCTATCTATAACGTGTGACAAATCACAAAGTTCGCCGTTCACTTCTGCACACAATGCATTACGAGCAAGGCCGGCAGAGATACTTTCCGCCACAGACAGACAGGAAACTGCCTCTGCAAATTCTTTGACGCTTCCGTCGGGCAAATTAATTTTCAACATAATATCCTCCATTTTCGCATTTGACACAAAAGAGCACCTTGTGAAATTTACAAACAAAAAACGCCCTTATGAAAAATCATAAGGACGAAAATACCAAATTTCCGCGGTTCCACCTTAATTGACGAGACAAGCTCGCCCGCTTTGTGCCGAATTTGCGCATCGGTTTACGTTGCCCCAAACAAAGTGGTATTTCCATGTTTCGTTTGCGACAATCGCAGCATCTGTCACTCTCTGAAAAACTACACTCACGGAACGTTGTCTCTGTTCGATAAGAGCTATTAAACTGTGATTTTATTTTAATATCGCTTTCAAAAATAGTCAACTATTTTAAGACATTTTATTCCGTTTTAATAAACTTGCAATCGAACGATTGCAGTATTTTGCAAAAATCATTGGATAGTTCCGAAGCATGGTACACCGTGACCCTGCGCGGGTTCAACAACAAAATATTCAATGCCGCTTCTTTTTCGACAGTGCTTTCTCTCGCCATAGACTCAACCACCGGCAACACTTCATCGTTGTCATTGTAGAGCAGCAAGCTGTTGCCATCCATACTTACAGACAAATCAGAACATCCACACTCCACTGACTCCAACAAGTATTGCAAGAATTCCAATATTAATTGTTCGTCGCGCAAAATGTAGTTGTTGTCACTGACAAGCGAAGCAATCTCTTGCCATTTCTTTTTTATTGAAACAAAACGAAAATTGCAATACCCGTCCAAACAAATGGGTTTTTCTGTGTTCACCAGTTTATATATGGTTTGCTGATCTACCTTTTTATCGAAAACACACATTGTGTTTATGAGGACGTCTTGCATAAAAGTGCCATTTTTAACACCCAAGCATTTTCGGACAAATTCGTTTTTATACGCAGAAGCAATTATCTCTGCGATACTTTGAGCAATATGCCGTTGCAACTGAAAACGATAAGTGTCCGAGCAAGCCAGCGAATAGTATCGTCTGCCGTTATCAAAAACATCCGTGCCAATTCCGTCAATTTGTTGCAAAACCGACTCTAATGTTTTTTCAATACGTTCTAACAAAAATTCACCGCTTTGATGTGTGCTGATAGTAACTTCAAACATACTGGTAGTTTATGTTACATTGGCACACTTTATTAGGTTACAACAAAATTTTACATTTTTTTCAACACGACAGGCTACAAATGATTGTTTTTCCAACAGAAAATTTGACTGAATGTCAAAAATTATTCCATACGTTTCAGTGTTTTTGTCCAAAGCTTATCTTCACACGAAATACGATTGGAATCGCGAATTTTTTGCAATGCGGTGTTATACGAAAAGACATTTAACACAGTTTGGGCATCGCCTTCTAGAAATTCCATTGTCTGCTTGCGAACTTTACTCATTGCCGTTGCAACCAACCAAGCAACAGCCATGTCGACGTAATAAATACCCCAAAGAGATATAGACTTAAGCGCATCGAAAACGCGCCAAATGTGTTCTTCGTTCAAATAATTCACCATCAGACAGACCACACCGTATCTGCAAACAAACGGACGGTCCGACTTGCACATTTCCAAAAACAAATCGAAATACTTCGATTGCTCCGACTTCTTAACTTGCACAGCATTCCCGTCGCAGACAGCCCAATTCTCTATAGTTTCGGCAAACTGCAACAAGTACTGCTTTTTACGCTCGAACGGAATTTGCGCCTTCGATACAACTATGCCTTTCAAAAAATCCACTTCGTAGTAGACATGCGTAGGTAAATTCAACGCCTCTTCGCAAGTCAACGAACTTCTTGCAGCGACTTTTCTGATATCCGGAATTCTGCACCCGATTGTGGGCACACCGCTGTTGATTATTTTTCTGTTGAATCCATCGTATTTTTTATCGCTAACACTACGAAATTCCAACACCAACTGTTCAAAATTCATCTTGCTTTCCCCACAATTGAACGTTTGCACATATGAACGAGTCTAACACCTTGCTTCAAAAAATGCAAAAAAAGATATCCAAGCATTTGCTCGAATATCTTTAAGCCTTATTTCTTTTGAGAATCAATGAAGTCAACAATCTTTCCGACAACCAAGAAGTCGTTTGCCAATTCATCGGGAACCGTAACGGAAAATTCGTCTTCCAAAGTCATGATCAAATCGGCAATATCAAGACTGTCTGCACCAAGATCTTTCACAAGATCGGATTCCAATGTGATTTTTTCGGGTTCGATTGTGAATTGTTGCGAAATAAGTGCTTGCACCTTTTCAAAAGTCATAATAGAGTCCTCCTAAATATTTAACAATATTTTACAATATTTGATGAACTTTTTCAACTATTTTCACCAAAATAACTTTCCAAGAATAATATTTAGTATGAAAAACTGCAACAATAACCGCTTTTTTAACGAACAAACCTATCTGAAAACAATATGTCGAACACCACCTCCTCGCAAACCAAGACCCAACAGTAATTGCGAATACGTACAATACACATGCCAAACGAAATGCGGACGAATATCTTTGCGTCACGACCGCTGCCAAACTAATGTGACAATAGACATAACATCGCGAACAAATGACGACAAAAATCAACTGCTCTAATTCACCTTTTTATTAAGTTGCCGTCTTCTCAAAAAGCAAAAAGCTGCAAATGTCTTTCGACACTCGCAGTTTTTTTGTTCACAAATCATCTACGTCTTGAACCGGCATTGCATTTTTGCCCCAACCTACAGGATTTCCCGTATAACTACCGTCGGGGTCTGCTTCGCTTTCAGACGAAGATTTTTCATGTTTCTGTGCAGAAGTTTGACCGCTTCTGTTTTTTGTGGTCTTACTCTTGGAATTTTTGCCACAACCGCAACAGTTTTTACCAGATTTCATATTCACACCTCCTGCCCTTAGTTTGCACCTCTCCCCAAAAAATAATCACAAAATGTGCAATTGTTTAGCGAAAGAACAATTTAAATTTTACGAACTGTCAAAAGACACTACAAAACCGTAGCACTTGCAAATTAAATTGTAGATTTTGCAAATAAGAAAAGCAAAACCCTCTGTACCAATAGGCACAGAGGGAATATTTACCACCACAATAAACTTGCCAATTAACCTCTCATCTTACGCAAAAACGGAGGAACGTTTTTGTCTTCATCGACGGAAATATTGCTCGAAATCGAAGAATTGTCCCTAGGTGCCGCAAAAGTGGGAGCGGTCGCACCTGCCGATTGACGAGCAACATCAACGGGATTTGTCCTGTTCAAAGTTATGGAATCTTCCACAACACGACGTTTTACACTATTGGCAGCCACTTGAGTTGCTGCCTCACTACTGAAAAATGCCGCCTTGCTGTCATTGCCACCGGAAAACCCCGTCGCGATCAAAGTTACACGAACAGAATCCTTCATGCTTTCGTCAAAACCGACACCAAACAAAACGTTAGCCTTGTCCGAAATAACTTGACGAACCAAATCGACACCGACCGTCACTTCATCCAATGTCAAATCGTCTCCGCCGCGGAAATTTATCATTAAATTCGAAGCGCCTTGAATTGTCGTTTCGGAAAGAGGGGAATACACTGCCTTGCGAATAGCATCAATAGTTTTATTTTTACCCTTTCCTTCGCCGATACCCATGTGAGCCATTCCGCTGTCACGCATTGCGCATTGAACATCGGCCAAATCCAAATTGATGCGTCCGCTTTGAACAACAATTTCTGTGATTCCGCGAATGCCTTGCATCAAAATCTCATCTGCCATTTGGAATGCTTGCATAATTGAAAAATTCTTGTCACGATTGAGTTTTTCGTTTTGAACAATAACCAATGCATCAACGTTGTTCTTCAACTTTTCAATTCCGGCCTCTGCATATTGCATGCGGCGTGTACCTTCGAATCCAAACGGTTTCGTGACGACAGCTATTGTCAAAATACCAAGTTCGCGTGCGATTTTAGCAACTACAGGGGCTGCTCCGGTACCAGTACCACCGCCCATACCGGCGGCTATGAACACCAAATCGGCACCTTCCAAACATTGCTGAATGGTATCATGACTTTCTTCCGCGGCTTGACGGCCAACTTCGGGGTTTGCACCTGCGCCCAAGCCCTTTGTAAGCTTCTCGCCTATAGCCAACTTTTTCGCATTTACGGTGCGCAACGCTTGCTTATCAGTGTTCAATGCCAAAAATTCCACATCGGAAATTTTTTCACGAATCATTGCATTTACCGCATTGCCGCCACCGCCGCCAATGCCTACTACAATTATTTTTGCTATGTTACCATTGCTGTTTTCTATCATTGAAGTGCCTCCTTATCTACGTAAAAACGACAAAAAGCCGAGTTTTGTACTGTTATTTTTGATTGCTTCGGCAATAATACCGTAACAAGACGTATATTCATTTCTGTTTGTTTGAGGATTTGCGCTTTCGTAAACGATCACGTTCTTGCCCAAGAATGAAGACAAAGCATGTACACCGCCGCGCAAGTATGTCAAACCGCCACCGGTTAGCACAATAGGTGTGTTAAACGGAATTTCCTTGTCGCAATACTGAAAACTTTTGATGATATAGTTTGCAATTTGCTCAATTCTGGATTTAAGAATTTCATTTGTACGTTTTGCATCGAAAGTTCTTCCGTTCACGGTATAAACATCCGCATCGTGAAATTCCAAACTCAAATTCACTTTTTCCAGCGCTGCAGAAGCAGTTCTGAAATCACATCCTTCCACTTGACACAAATCACTTGCAAGATAGCCGCTACCCAGCGCAAAAGTTTTGGAAAACAGCAAACTTTTTCCACCGCACAACATCACGTTGGACGTTATGTGTCCCACATCGACTACAATACAATAGTCGGTTTGCAAACTGTTTTTAGCAACAAATTGACTCTGTGCGTCGCACGTGTTGATGTATGTGATTTTTTTCACGCCTTTTCTCGACAAAGCATCGGAAACAGAGTTTCGAAAGTTATTTTTCATAAAAGAAAACGAAACCAGCGCCGTCAACTTGCTCGCGACACTTCCAACAGGTTCAAACGTTTTCAGTGCTCCGTCCAAAATGAAGTAGACCGGCTTTCCGGTCATAGCGGAATACTCCGTGCCGGAATCGAAAATATTTGCTTTTTTAACTATTTCCTTGACATCATCCGCATCGATTTTTTTCTTGGAGTGAAACGTTATCGAAGCTTCACTTGTAGCAGTGGCACAAAAAGCGCCGGGAACTCCGACAAAGATTTCCTTGACGGATTCACCCGTTTTCTTTTCCACCTGCGCTATCGCGTCGCAAACCGACGGATAGATAGTTTCGGGTTCGTACCAATCGTTTTCGTCAAAACCATTATATTCAGTTCTGCCGACTGCACGAATGACGAAATCGTCCTTTCCCGCGACCTTAGCAGCCGCCATACACGTAATTTTGCTGGAACCGAAATCCAGCACTGCAACCATATTATTTTTCATGTGTGCCTCTATCAATTTTCAGTTCATTACACCTTGATTATCAATCCATCGTTAGGAGTGGTTATCTTTCCATCCGGCCAAACAGTTATTTCCGCACCGGAGTGTTGCAAGTTGTATTTCTCGTTACAATACACGCTGAATGCGTCAATAAACTTTTGCGTGAGTATTGTCGAAGGATCCTTAAAATAGATTCTTGCTCCCGATTTCATGGTGACGATCATTGTGCCGTCCAAATCGAAAGAAAAAACATTTTCGGTTCCCAACAAATTGGGAATGTTTTCGATATCGCATTTGCATTGCCACAAAGCCATAACCGTTTCCAAAACAACGTCCAAACGTTTGTTGTTCGTTTCTGACACAAACTTAAGCTTCTGGCCCTTTTCACAAACGTCCACCGTACCGGGTTTTTCTATCGCAGAAGAAATATCAAGTGGCTCTTCTCCGTTTTGTGGAGCATCGACAACATACCCGAAATTATCCAAGTAGATGTCTTGACCGCTCACATCAACCTTCATCACGGCAACACGCTTAACAAAGTGCACTTCCAAAATATTTGGAAAACTCTTAACAATGCCTATCACATGCCAATCGGTGTACTTCTCATTCAATTCTTCCGTGACTTTTTCCTTTGACAAGAACAGAATGCTATTTCCTTTGTAAAGTTCGACAATATCTTTTTCAACGGGTGCACCGCTGACACCTGTCACCTTTCCTCCTTCGAAATTGTGACAAATAACCAACGCACCACTAAGTGAAAACACGCTTGAAAAAACGATCACTATCACTATCAAAACTGCAAAGACTATCAGCATAGTCAGCATTTTTTTGCTTATCACGGTGTGCTCCTTAAAACCTAACCGAACAATTCAAAGATTATCCGATTGCAATGTGAATAAATTATACTTATAATCGTTCAATTTGTCAATAAATTGCGTGCGAAAAGACAACATTTATAGGAGAAAACCATTCCGGATTTTTCTATGTTTAACTCGTAAGTTTGAGACAAAATTCATTAAGTAAAGAAAAAAGACGAAAAAAATCGCCTTAATTCAAAACACGTTCAAGTGAACCTTTCAGTTTTATTTTAGCACCAACGCTTTCAAGGTTTTCGGCAAAAGCGCAATACCCTCTCAAAACATGTTGCACTTCAGAAATGCACGTCGTTCCTTCTGCGCCCAGGGCCGCGACAACCAATCCGGCCCCGCCACGCAAATCACACGCGGATAAACGTGCACCGTGCAGACTGCCGCCGTCTATCACGGCAGTGTCGCCCTCAACGCGAATTCGCGCCCCCATAAGTTTTAGTTGCTCGCAATTATGCGCCAACCTGTTTTCAAACAGTTTTTCAGTGATAAAAGATCTTCCACCGTCGGACAACGCACAAATCGAAAGCAAAATTTGTTGCGCATCTGTAGGAAAGTACGGATATGGTGCCGTTACGGTATGGCCGAAATCGGAAACGCGCTTATTTACGTTAAGCGCAATCCTATCTGTGGCAATAATCGGCTCAAACGGTTGCAATTTCTGCAAAAAAGCCCCTAGATGTGCAGGTTCACAACCGAATATCGTTATATCGCCGCCTGCCGCCACACAACAAGCCAAATACGTTGCCGCAACTATTCTATCCGGAATAACAGAAAAACTCGCCCCGTGCAACCTAGACACACCGCATATTGTTACACAATCGGTGCCCACTCCGGACAATTTTGCTCCCATAGACTGTAACATTCTTTCCAAAGCTATCACTTCGGGTTCCACTGCGCAGTTGTCCAATATAGTCACGCCTCTTGCCAACGATGCAGCACACAACAAATTTTCCGTCGCGCCGACACTGGGAAAACGCATTCTATAGTAGCATCCACAAGGCCTTCCGCAACATATAGTTTCCTCACCTTCCTTCACTCCAACTCCCATGTTGCGTAATCCGTCAATATGTATATCAACCGGGCGACGACCTATTGCACAGCCGCCTGTCGACGGCAAAACCACCTCTCCGCAACGAGCAATCAAACTTCCCAAGAGCAACACTGAACCGCGAAGCTTTTTTGCGAGTTGAACATCAATGCTGACCGACGTAACCGCCCCACTCACAGAAACATCACTATCGGCTCGAATTACCTTTTTGCCCAATTTGCGCAACAGCAACAGCATGTTTTCAACATCTTCGATTTGTGGACAATTTTGCAACACTAATTCTTCGTCTGTCAGTACGGAAGCACCTAGCAATGCCAATGCACAGTTCTTTGATCCGCACACGGTCAACTCTCCGTGCAACCTGTTCCCGCCTTCAATTATGTAATCCAACTTACCCCCTCCAAAGCTTCACAATTAACCTCTGCAGCCAAATTCAACAACACACCGATCGCAGTCATGAAAACCACCAGCGACGTCCCACCATAGCTTATAAACGGCAAAGGCAGTCCCGTCGGAGGAATACTGCCAGTCACGACGGCAAAATTCAAAACACTTTGCACGGCTATCACCGCAGATATTCCTGCCGCAAAATAGCAACGAAACTTGTCTTTACAATTGACCGCTATTCTTACACCGCGAACCACAACAAATAAATAAAGCAAAAACACTATTGTACAGCCCAAAAGTCCCGTTTCTTCACCTATCACGGCAAAAACGAAATCACTTTCGGCAAATGGCAAAAAGCGATATTTTTGACGACCTTTGAACAATCCGACTCCGAAGAAACCTCCGCTACCCAATGCGTACAGCGATTGTATCAACTGATATCCTTCGTCCTTAGGTGATGCCCACGGGTCTAAAAATGCCACCAGCCGCTGTATGCGATAAGGTTCAACAACTATCAGCAACGGCACCGCAACAACGATCGGAACCAACAATAATGCAAAATGTTTCCAACTCATTCCACCAAGAAAAAGCATTATTATCATCAGTGCTGCCATACACATTGTTATAGACATGTTCGGTTCTACAATGATAAGACAACAAAAAAGCATTCCAACAGCAATCACAACCAAGCAATTGGAAAACTTTTTCATATCTCGTTCCGCCATGAACACCGCACAAAATAAAATGTACGCAAATTTAGCAATTTCCGAAGGTTGCAAGGAGAAACTGCCAAATCCTATCCAACGTTTTGCTCCATAGTTTTCAATTCCGACCCCCGGAACAAAGACCAATAGCAACAAAACAACCGAAACAGCCACTCCGACTATCCAACAACGCCTTATCCGATCTAACCGCACACGATATGCCGCGAACATTGATGCCAAACCGATCACTGCGCCAATCGATTGCTTTATCAAATAAAAATACTTATTGTTGTAGTTTTTCTCTGCAGAATAGGCGCTTGCACTGTATACAAACACCATTCCTACTCCTACCAACAACAAGACGCTAATCAACAATTTGTAATCAAGCTTTTTCTGCACGTATCAAATCCTCAACTGTTTTGGCAAAAAAATCGCCGCGAGCGGCATAACCGTCGAACAAATCGAAACTTGCACAAGCATTAGACATCAACACGACACCGCCGATATTTTTAAGTCTCCGATAACACGTTTTTACAGCTTCCGAGTAGTCAACACATATTCCCACGTCAATCATATACTCCCGGGCAGTACTCCGAATTTTTTCAGCAGTTGCTCCGACAGAGCATATAATTCTCACATTGGTACCAATATGCTGGAAAATTTCGGCAAAATCGATGTTTTTATCAGAACCTCCCAATATCAACGCAAGCGGCACGTTCTCGTAGCACTTCAATGCACTGATTGTTGCATGAACATTGGTTGCTTTGCTGTCATCGACAAACGTGACGCCGTTGAAACAATTCACAACTTGCAGACGATGCGGTAAAAAGCAAAAAGATTGTATTGCACCGCAACACGACGTAACGTCGACGCCCAGAAGATTACACACCAATATTGCACACAAAGCGTTGGAAAGATTATGTAGCGGCACCTTGCTTAAAAATTCACACGGCACCATTTCTTTGTTTCCGAGAAGATTAACACAAACACATTTCGACTTGTAGTAGCAGTTAGATTCCGCATTTACCGAATAGTACAATCTAATAGCCGGACTGCCAAATGACAACTGTGTTGCCAAAGGATCATCAGCGTTGAAAACAGAAAAATCCGTAGCAGTTTGTCGAACAAAGTTGTTTGTTTTGGCTTGCATGTACTTTTCAAAAGTCTGATGATAATCCAGGTGATCGGGAGCGACGTTACTTAAGACACTTATATACGGCGCAAATTTCTTGATTGATGCCAGCTGAAAACTCGAACTCTCCAACACGACGATTTCTTTTTCACTTACGGTATCCACCTGCGAAGCAAACGGCACTCCGCCGTTACCTAACAATCGATAACCGACTTTGTTTGTTTTCAAAATGTGAGCAACCAATTCGCAAATGGTAGTTTTTCCGTTTGTTCCCGTCACGGAAACACATTTTGCTCTGCAGCGCGGAAAACAAAAATCAAATTCACCTATCAACTCACACCCCGCATTCCTAGCCGTAAGCACACCTTTCGCATCTGGCTTCACCCCGGGACTTAACAAAACTCTGTCGCCACACTTAAAAGTTCTGTCCGAATCGAATCCCTGAATGTCATCATAATAGATAGGAGATAATCCACTATTTTTCAAGAGTTCGAACATCGAATACCCGACTCTGCCTCTCCCATACACTATTACGTCAGACATATTACCCTCCAAAACACAACAAAATGGCTATTGCCACTGCAGTTACAGAAAAATACAACACACAAACCCGAGTTTCTGACATTCCTTTTTTTTGCAGATGATGATGAAACGGAGCCATCAGAAAAACTCGTTTTCCGTGGCTCACTTTGAAATACACTACTTGAACAATCACGGATACACACGACACGACAAACGTTATTCCGACAATCGGAATAAACAAACTCATTCTTGTGAATATCGCACTACAAGCAACCAATGCGCCCAATGCCAACGAACCTGTATCTCCCATAAAAACCTTGGCGTCGTTTGCGTTAAACAACAAAAACGCTAAAAGTGCACCCATCGACAACACACACAATTTCAACACGTCGGCCGTCTGCGCATACGCATACGTATCCCCTATTTCCTCCCAATAATCAAGCTCTCGCAACAATAGCAAAGCAATTCCGACCAGATAACACAACGTAGAAGACGTTGCAAGCCCGTCCAGACCATCTGTCAAATTGACACCATTTGTGCATGCAAGAAAAATGAATATTACCAACGGAACAATCCATCCGCCGATTGCAATTTGTTTGTTGACAAACGGCACAATCAATTTGTCTCCGATTGCAACTTCTTGCAGAACAAAAATCGCCACCACCACAGCTATCGCCAACTGTACAAGGATTTTTTGATATGCGTATAACCCCTGATTTCTTTTAAACTTAATTTTGATGAAATCATCCAGAAACCCAACTATACCATAGCCGACAAACACCGCCAGAATAACCGAAGTGCCCCTGTTTGTTACGTCACAAAAAATCACGCCCGCAACCGATATGGCTACTATAAAGGAAATACCTCCCATTGTTGGCGTGCCGTTTTTTGAATTGTGTTCCGTTACGAAATGTAAAATCGATTGTTTTGCTTTGTGTTTTTTCAGCAATGGTAACAGTGTAAAGCACAATGCCAAGCACAGAAAAAACGCAACCAAAAACGCTACGGGTAAGTTCATTTGTTCACCTCATCGATATGTACTACACTTCTCTTGCCAACAGGCATTTCACAACATCAACGTCGCAATACGGAATTTTTTTGCCTCTGATTTCCTGATAAGTTTCGGCGCCCTTACCCAAAATTGCAACAGTATCATTTGCCTTTGCAATTGAAAACGCATATTCCGTTGCCTGACTGCGATTCAAAATAACTTTGTGTGGGCAATCAAGTCTGCTCAAAACATCTTCTGCAATCATTCGAGGTTCTTCAAAACGAGGATTATCGTTAGTGAGTACTGCGAAATCCGCAAAAGCAGATACTTTCTCCGCCATTAGCGGACGCTTAAACTTATCCCTGTTGCCACCACAACCAAACACGACGATTAAATTCCCCTCCGTGCTTTCTCGCAGATAGCCAAGTATATTTTCAATTCCGTCCGGAGTGTGAGCAAAATCCACAACCACTCGCATTCCGTCCTTGCGAAACGACGTTTCGTTTCTGCCGGGAATCAAACCAACTTCCTCGACGGCCGAAATAGCCGTATCTATATCTATCCCTATAGCTACAGCACAAGAAATTGCAGCCAAAATATTGTATACGTTAAAATTACCGACCAAACTAGTTCTAACTACGCCTTGTTGGCCAAATATCTCGACGTCGAACGTCATGCCGCAATCACCATATACAATATTGTTTGCAACACAATCAGCATCACATTGTATTGAGTACGACACGACATTTTCGAATTGTTCGGTAATGTCTTTTCCAAGAGTATCGTCCACATTTACAACAGCGTTACATATGTTATCCGGCTCAAAATAACTTCGCTTAACCTCAGCATAGCGTTGCATTGTTCCAAAATAATCCAAATGATCACGTGAAAAGTTAGTGAAAATCGCAAACTCCGATTTTATGCCGATCATTTTACGCAACGCTATTGCATGAGCGGAAACCTCCATCACTACTACTTGAACTTTATTCAAATACATCTGATGCAACCAATAGTGAAGTTCGATCGGATCCGGCGTTGTCAGTGAGCACTGATATTTGCGGCCGTTTATATACACACCGTTTGTTCCGATGATACCCGTTTTATAACCGGCTCGATGCAAAATGTTTTCCAGAATAAAACACGTGGAAGTTTTTCCGTTAGTGCCCACAACAGACACGATTTTAAGTTTGTCCGAGCAATTTTCGTAAAAATTTTTGGCAATTGCAGACATCGCTGCGCGAGTATCTTTAACTATCACTTGCAATGCTTTTGTATCCAGTTGTCTTTCGCATACAATGGCCGCAGCACCATCGCCGACAGCCTTTCTAAAGAAATCGTGTCCGTCGTATTTTTGCCCTTTCAGACAAAAAAATAAACAATCTTTTTCAATTGTGGTAGTACTGCAAGAGAGTGCAGAGATATTAGGATTGCCGATCCCCACCACCTTGTAACAAACTCCGTTCAACAATTCTTGCAAATACATTTTTCTCTCCACAAAAAAGATAATCTGTACAAAACGTCTTTGTACAGATTATTTTATTTTCAACAACACACAAATATACCCACGTCACTCCAAAGGCTCGATTTGTTTGTAGTCGATAATTCCTTGGAAAACCAGCTTTGCGTACGGAGCCGCAACAATCGAACCGTAACTTTGCCCTTGAGGTTCGTCGACTATCATCAAGCACAAATACTTCGGTGCGCTTGCGGGAAAGAAGCCGATAAAAGACGACACATACTTTCCGTTTGCCAACGAACCATTCACAAACTTTTGCGCCGTGCCGGTTTTTCCCCCAATTTGATAACCGTCAATTTTGGCATTTTTACCTCCGCCCTCATTAACTACACGTTGTAACATTGCCGCAATAGTTTCACTGGTTTCCTCGCTTACAACACGATTGACAGTTGTTGGAGAAAACTTTTTGACGGTTTTACCCGTTGTGGGATCGGAAATTTCTTTCACCAGATAAGGTTGCAACAGCAAACCACCATTAACGGCGGCTGCCGTTGCCATGCACAACTGCAATGCCGTTACAGCAATACTTTGGCCAAAACCGATACGCGCCAAATCGCCGTTCGTCACCAAACTTTCAGACACTAACAATCCGCTTTGTTCTCCCGCAAAATCAATTCCGGTGGCACTACCGTAACCGAACTTTTCCAGATAGTCATACATTGTGCTTTTTCCCAAAGATAGCGCAATGTCTGTGAAAATAGGGTTACAGCTGTTGTTTAGCGCATCAGATAACGTCTGATTGGAATGTTTGCCGTTTGCGTGCTTTGTCCAACAACTTATTTTGGAACCGTCGACAATGCGAATGCCGCTGTTGTTTGTAAATACATGTTGCGCAGAAAACGCGCGCGGATTTCCATTTTTATATTCCTCTAAGCACGCTGCAGCTGTCAAAACCTTAAATGTAGACCCGGGTTCGTAAACGTCTGTCAACAATGTGTTTTTTGAGTACCGCATGAGCGTTTCCAAATCATCTCGCGGCAAATTGTTCAAATCTATACTGGGTTTGGACGACATTGCCAATATTTCACCCGTTTGAACATCGAGCACAATGCAACGCGCCGCAACAGGATTTTGCTGATACATTGCCAATTGCAACACATTTTCCACTATAGTTTGAATAACGACGTCAATTGTTAACGTTACTGTCAATCCGTCAATGGCCGGATAGTAGTACATGTTTCCGTCGGCTAGTTCACTGCCCACCAAATCACTCTCGGTAAGCAAGCTTCCGTTAATTCCTTGCAAATATTTGTCGTAGTAAGCTTCGATTCCCATTTGCCCTACTCCGTCGGAAGAAACAAAGCCCAAAACCTGCGATAAAAAATCGCCATACACATAACTTCGCACTCCTTGCGACGCCAAATATACTCCGTCAAAATTGCAATTGCGAATAGCCGTTGCCTGTTCCGTAGTAATCTGCCGTTGCAAAGTCACTTCCGAAACGCCCCTTTTACAAAGCTTTTCATATAGAACATCACTTGAAATCCCAAGTATATCAGATAAAGATTTTGCCACTTGTTCGGCATTGACAACGCTTTGTGGCCGCGCGTAGACACCGTAACCCGTTTCGGTTGTGGCTAGTAGATTGCCGTTAGCGTCCACTATATCCCCGCGGTATGCTTTAACCGGCAAATCGCGAAGCCACTGGTCAGAAGCTTTTAGTTGCAGTTCTTTTCCCCAAATAAGTTGAATATAACCCAATCTCAAAAATATTCCTATAAACAAAAAAATTGCCGCCACCAAAAGTGTCAGCAATCTCTTTTTTGAAGTATAGTAGCTATGTTGCAAATCAGCCCCCGAAAACGTTGCATAACCAATCGCACAACGAATCGAACCAATTACTTTCGATGTTGAAATTTTGTGCGGGTCTAGTTTCAACTTCCGTATAGGTGCAGGTGTTGTTGTTCACTTGCGATGCATCGATGTAGCCAAGTTCTGCAGCTCTTTCTGCCAAAGCCACATAGTCTTCTGCGGCAAGTTGTTGATTCAAAACTTCAACGTCTTGCAAAACGCTTTCGTAGTCGGCCGTCAGCTTGATGGTGTCGGCAAAAACACCGGAAACAGATACCGATGCCAAAGCAATTCCCAAAACAAGAACAAGCACTGCTGCAACGTAGCAAACAATTGCGACCTTTGTTTTTGTGTTCATTTTGCCAACCACTGCCGTTGCGTTGCTTTCATAGTAACGCTTATTGTTCATGGTGAGTTGCGACGGCATCACGTCTACACTCGAATCAGTGTTTACTCCGGCATCTTCGATACAAGAAAAAATACCCAATTTTTCTTGAACTTGTTTAAGCGAAAATTCCTGATTGTCCGTTGCAACTTGCGTGGCAGAATAAGGTGTATTCAATCCCGAATACACATCGTAATTATCAAAATTCTGTCTGTCAGCGTTCATTCTCATTTTATTCACCGCCTGTTACTATTTATCACAACTTTTCAAATACTCTTAGTTTTGCGCTCTTTGAACGAGCGTTTTCCGTCATTTCTTCATTTGTAGGAAGAATTGGCTTTTTGTGCACTAGCTTTCCTTGTGCTCTGTGCCCACAAACACACACGGGCAAATTCGATGGGCAAATGCAATCGGTCGCAAGATCGGAAAAACAATGTTTAACCGTTCTGTCTTCCAACGAATGGAAGGTTATCACCGCCAACCGTCCGTTTGAGGCCAACCTGTTGCACATGGTTCGCAACGCCGCGTCCAGCCCGTCCAATTCCTTGTTAACTTCAATTCTCAACGCTTGAAAGGTTCTTTTGGCGGGATGACCGTTTTTCTTGCAAGCGGCAGGAATTGATTTGTCGATAATATCAACCAGTTGTCCGCAAGTTTCAATAACTGAATTTTTTCTTGCAATGACAATGTTTTTTGCTATGTTTTTTGCAAAGTTTTCTTCGCCGTAATCACGAATTATAGTGAACAATTCCCGTTCGTCGTACTCGTTGACAATCGTTTTTGCAGTCAAACTTTGCGTCGAGTCCATCCGCATATCCAGCGGCGCCTCCGCAGCCATGTAGGAAAAACCACGTTCGGGATTATCTATTTGGTAAGAACTAACACCCAGGTCAGCCAAAAAGCCGTCCACCTTTTCAAATCCGACCTCATTCAGCACTGCGTCAACGTCTTTGAAATCACTATGAACAAATCGCACATTATCAAAATCGGCGAATCTGTTTTTGCAAACCGCTAACGCTTCTTCGTCCTTGTCTACGCAAATAAGCGTACCGCCATTCAGTCTCTTCAATATTTCGGACGAATGTCCTCCGCCACCTGCCGTGCAATCCACATAAACACCGTTCGGTTTTATTTGAAGATTTTCAATACACTCGGCAAGCAACACCGATTTGTGTTGGAATTCCATCATCTTTTGTTCAATTCCGCATCTAACGTTTTGTACACGCTGTCGAAGTTTTCTGCCGTGATAACGTTGGATGCTCCGAAGTTTTGTTGCCAGCGTTCTTCGCTCCAAATAATTGCCTTGGTTGCCGCACCGACAATGCGTACGTCCTTCTTTATACCCATGATTCTGATCAGGTCATCAGGCAACATAAACCTGCCCTGACTGTCCGCCGTCACACTTCTGCTGAACGCTGTAAGTTGCGTCAACTTCAATGTTTTTTCGGGATCCAAACTATCCAACGAAAACAACTTGGAAAGCACCCCTTGCGTATCATCGGCTTTATACACGAAAATACAGCCATTTGTACCGGGCATCAAATAGTACTCGTCGCCCATTTCCTTTCGAAAATCGGCCGGCAGTCTTATTCTGTTTTTATCATCCAACGAATGTTGGAAATTGCCCATCAAAAACATTAGACTATACTCCTTGTATTGTGAAAAAAGTATAAAACAAGAACTAACCAAAGTCAACCCTTTTTAACCATTTTTCTTTAAAATTTTGATTTTTTCTGATTTATGTTATAAATACGCTATATAATAAAGAAAACATTTGCCGAAATATTTATTTTTGCCAAGTAAGTCTCGACGCAAAAACAACAGGTTCGCACAAACGACGTTGTTAGTGCTTTTGAAACAAAAAATCACGCAATACATACAACGAAACAACACAACCGCACAAAACCCCAAAAAACAAATAACAATGTGCTCGCAATCACACACTACTCACAGGACAGAACGACATTTTCAACGACACCGCTTGTGCTTTTGCCGTTTCCGAAAAGGCTTTTTCGAGGGCAACGTCACAAAAAAATGTTTCGTTCTGCTCCATGCCGCAAATATTCGTTTGTACGCCCAAAAACATCGAACTGTGCCCGTACGAGAAAAGCGCACAGTCAATTTCGCTATATTTACAAAACGAATAGTCACTCACAAATTACTCACCTTCTGCGTCATGCCAAAACAACATCTACACGCCCCGGAATACATACGTGGCCGCAATCGACGCCAAGTCAATTCCAAGCACAAAAAAGGCTGTTGCAAGTTTACACAACCCACAACAGCCTCAAAAAGCACCATTATAATTTTTTTTGCTTTCGCGCAACAGAATAGTTGCCGAAATTCCCCAAATGTCAACGTCATTTACTCTGCTTTGGGCAACAATTCAACGCCCGTTCAATATCCGTTTTGAAATCGGTCAAATTTCAATTTCGGCAAGCACGTTGTTCATCAAGTCGCACGACGTCAAGTAAAAATCAATGTTATACTTCTTCATTTTCAAATTCACACGGCTGTCCTTTCCGTGCAAGTGACCGTACACAACGCAATGCACGTCGTTGGCAACAAACTGGCGCACAAATTCCGAATCGTCGTATCTGGCGTTAAAGGGCGGATAGTGCATCACTGCTATCACCTTATCTTCCGGCTTGCGCATCTTTTGCATAGCTGCAAGAGACAGTTTCATACGCTCCGTTTCACGCAAAAAAATCTTTTTGTCTTCTCCCGAAAGATTGTCGCCGTCGGGGCACACCCAACCGCGCGTTCCGCAAATAAGCACGTCGCCAAAGCGCAAACAATCGTTTTGCAAGGCAAAAAAACCTTGCGGAATGCTGTTTCGAACTTGCGAAATCGTGTTCCACCAATAATCGTGATTGCCCCTTAAAATAACTTTGCGGCCGGGCAATTTTGCAACACATTCGAAATCCGGCAACGCCTCTTCCATGCGCATAGCCCACGAAAAATCGCCGGCAAGAATAACAACGTCTTCTTCCGACACTTTTTCTTTCCAATCGGCACAAATTTGTTCAAAGTAGTTTTCCCAACTCTTCCCAAAAACGTCCATTGGCTTGTTGCACACGGTGGATAGGTGCAAATCACTGATCGCAAAAACTTTCATATCGCAATTTTAGCACAAAACAACACTTTTGACAACGCTTTCAACCCCTTGCACCCGCTAATCGTCCGCTAGTCGTCCAAAAACGCCGTTTTGTTGCGTTTTTTCTCACATTGAACGCACATCACGTCGTCAATTCCCATCGTATTCTTTTCACAATACGGGCACAAAATGCCTTCTGTATCCTCTTCGTCGAAAACGCTGCGCTTGCCTTCCAGTTCGTTCTGACAAACGACGCACAAATCTTCCCCTTTAACGTAGTTCAATCCGCATCGCAGACACTTTTTGTACTTCAAACACCGCTCCAAATCAATTCTACACTATGTTGCGGCGAAATTATTTGTTACAGCACAACAAACCAATGTGCGAAACAAAAGAAAGCACATCCGGCTTATATTATACGAGGATGTGCCATATGAAACAGTAAAATTTACTATATATAAAATTGTAAATGAGATATTTTGATGTTAAAACAAAGTACTTTTGTAAAAAATAAAAGCCATTAAAAACAGATCTCTAATGGCTTTTGCTTTTTAAAGATATTATAAATATGTGCTTGGCAAAAAATCTTGATGTTAAGCATCAGATTACTTCCATGCACTAGGGTGCTCGTCATCAATACGCGTACAATTTATTAAACTAATTGTTGTTCTAACCTCCTTTTTTAATTTGTTTGTCACACAATTAACCAACAAATCCAAATTAAACGCTTTGAGACGTTGCTCCAAATCCGTATCAAGATTAAAATTGTTAAACATCAACTTAAACACATGGTCACGATTTCTTTTGTCCCATTGGGCACCCAAAAGTTTATAGCATGATGTTTGATATTGAATAGCATTTATCAACACAACTTCATAATCAAATTGCGCGATTTGCCAATCTATTAACTTGTCACTCTGCCATATTGTTTTTATGCGCTGTGCGATTAATGCTTCTATTTTTTGACCAGTAACACCGTTTGCAGGCCTAATGGGTAGACCATTTTGATACTCGTCTTTGTGTGGAGATTCTAGCAAAACCCCTATGCGCTTTAATGGTTTAGACGACCTTAATGCAGTATATTGCGAAACGCTTATAAAAAACCAATTAGAACCACTGTATACCAACACACCTCTAATTTCATCGTTTACCTTTTCATTGGACGAAAACGTTATCAGCAAGTTAGCAAATTTTTCCTTTTTAACACATCGTTTTTTATTGCTATCCATTGCATTTTTTGTTGACATCGTTTTTGAATTAAAGCACACATCCATTTTTACACCTCTTACTGTATGATTAACTGCATTGCATTTGAAAGTGCCTGTTGTTGATAGGTTATAGAATTTGACGGCTACACAATAGGTGGTGCCAGCGGTCAAAGTGTATTTGATTTTGAAGTTGTTGCCACTGCCACCATCGTCATTGAATGTCACCTGCGATTGAGACGAATCATATATATCCATATGTGTCGCCACTTCCAGCGGATTGGATAAAGAAAGCGCCATCCCCTGTCGGAGCGAATGCAAAATACACCAACTGTTCGCCCGTTGTTGTGTCGACATCATATGTCTACCCACATTCTGCAATATACGCCTTTTCACTCACTACCCCATCTAAAGATACCCACCATTCCACCATTTGAATTTTTCATCCACATTTTTTTTAACACTCGTGTCACGCACAAAGTAATTGTGCGTGACACACACTTTAACTAGTCTTTTATCCAAACAATCGGCGTTACACCGTCCGTATCGTAGTGCCAGTAGTTATCATCGTAGGCTGTACCTTCGGCATTCAACGAAGGTTCGGTTTCGGAATAGTAGTAACGTGGAGCAATAGTGAAATATTCATTATTCCAAGCAATTTCAATATTTTGCCAATCATTTAACGTTCCCTTAAAATAAACGCTCGTGATTTTCATACAATACACGAAAGCCGCATTCTCTATCGATGTAACGCTATCAGGAATCTCAATGCTTATAATGCTACAAAAATTAAAGCTACACGCATTTATTGTTTTTACAGTTGACGGAATTTTTAGTTTTGTTACAAGCTCTCCGTTCAAATATAAGTTGTGTGCATGCCACAATGGGTTGGACGCATTACCGTCAAACTTAATATTACACCAAGCTTCGATGTCTGTTATATACACCGCAGTTAAACTATCACAATTCGTAAAAGCACCTCTGCCTATCCGTGTGACACTAGCAGGAATTGATACGCTTTTTAAATTACAATTCCGAAATGCGTATGCACCGATATCTGTTATTGTATCTGCAATGTATACATTCATAATTTTGTCGGCATAGTAGGAGTCATAGAATAGTGAATCAGAAGAATCGTAATCCAACATGTTGCCTTTCACATACACATCATAGTTGCCATCAGCGCGGGAAACAACGTAACAGTTGTCGCAAATGTACGTGGCAACATAGGCAATGGATTGATTGCAATATTTGCAGGTTTGGGATTCTTTGAAATCATGTTCGCCGTTGGTTGCAATGTAGTTATCTTTGTAGCTATCGCCACAGTGGCAAGTGTGCAAGTCGTAGCCTTGCGACGTGCAAGTGGCAGCAACTGTTGTTTTTGTGTAGGTGTGGCCGTTTTCTTGGATGGATTCCGTCTTGATTGTTTCTCCACAAACGGAACACACTTGGTGTTTGCTGCCTGATTCTGTGCAAGTAGATTCAACGGCCGTTATCCATTTGCCATCAGTGTGACCGGTTTTGGGTACAGTCACAATGCGAGCAAGTCCACACTTCGTGCAAGAATAAAGTTCTTTTCCGTCCGTCAGGCAGTTTGCTTCAACAAGCACAAAAGATTTTTCCCAATTGTGTTGTATAGTTTGCGTTGTACCATCACTATAAGCGATGACGGTGTTGCCGTTTTCGTCAAACGCTGTGCTTACAATGCCTACACCGGTGTCGCCTTTATCGCCTTTTTCTCCGGCTACTGCGCCGTTAGCATTTACACCCAAATATGTCCACGTTGTGCCGTTATCATAAGAAACGTACCAAGCACTGTTTTCATTAACCATGAGTTGTGGGGTTACACCATCGGCACCGGTGGCTTTAACATTGAGGCTTGTCCAAGTTGCTCCGTTATCGTAAGATACGTACCAGAAGTTATCTTCGCCAACTTTAAGTTGAGGTGTTACGCCGTCCGTTCCGTCTTGGCCGTTTTCACCTGTGGCTCCGGTATCACCCTTGTCACCTTTGTCGCCCTTTTCACCTTGCGGACCTTGGGCTCCTGTGGCTCCGGTTTCGCCTTGAATGCCTTGCTGACCTTGTTCACCTTTCTCGCCTTGAGCACCATCAGCACCTGTGGCCTTAACATTGAGGCTTGTCCAAGTTGCTCCGTTATCTAAGATACGTACCAGAAGTTATCTTCGCCAACTTTAAGTTGAGGTGTTACGCCGTCCGTTCCGTCTTGGCCGTTTTCGCCGATGTCACCTTTATCGCCCTTTTCGCCCTTATCGCCTTGTGCACCTGTAGCACCGGTATCCCCCTTGTCTCCTTTATCCCCTTGAGGACCTTGGGCTCCGGTCTCACCCTTTTCGCCTTGGTCGCCTTTTTCACCTTGAATACCTTGCTGACCTTGTTCGCCGTTCTCGCCTTGAGCACCATCGGCACCGGTGGCTTTCACGTTGAGGCTTGTCCAAGTTGCCCCGTTATCGTATGATACGTACCAGAAGTTATCTTCGCCGACCTTAAGTTGAGGGGTCACACCGTCCGTTCCGTCTTGTCCGTTTTCACCTTTATCTCCCTTTTCGCCTTGCGAACCTATAGCTCCGGTTTCACCCTTGTCTCCTTTTTCACCTTGCGGGCCTTGTTCACCTTTCTCGCCTTGAGCACCATCGGCACCGGTGGCTTTAACATTGAGGCTTGTCCAAGTTGCTCCGTTATCGTATGATACGTACCAGAAGTTATCTTCGCCGACTTTAAGTTGAGGTGTCACACCGTCTGTTCCGTCTTGACCGTTTTCACCAGTTTCACCTTTATCTCCCTTTTCGCCCTTGACGCTGCCGCAATCAACAATGAAGTCGTTTGTCAACGTCACAATCAAATGGCTTTCGCTGTTGACAGTGACGGATTTTATGCCAACTCCGTCTTTGCCGTCCGCACCGTCCTTGCCGGATATAGAAGCAATGAAATCTTGCAAAGTTCCGGTGTAGCCGAGTTCTTGCGCTTCGGCATAGGCTGTTTGGTAGTTGAACACTGTGCCCCAGCCGTCTTCTTGTTTGCATGCGCAAACTGTGAGTGCCGTCACAAGCAACAATGCCAACAACACAACCAACAACAATCTTCTTTCGGTTTTTTTCATGTTTTGCCTCCCATGGATGGTTGATTTACTAACTGCCTTGTATATATGTATACAAAACAATTATACGCCTCACCCCCCCCCCAGCTGTCAAGAGGTTGAGTGAACATTGTTTGAAATTTGTGTTGGTTTCCACAAAATAAACAAGCGGCATCCGTTCACTGCGGACACCGCTTGTTTTGAAATGTCACTTCTTCATCCGTGACACAACAATTTCGTCAAATATTTTCACAACTTCTTGCTAAACTAAACCACAAACGGCCAACTAGTTGCCATTGCCGCCACTGCCACGGCCACCGTTACCCGGATACAACGGCAAATCGAAGTAGCCGGAACAAACGTTTTCGGTGTACTCTTGGCAAGGCGGAATCACCGCATAACCATAGGTAGGAACTATCAGCTCCACATCCATTGTCACTTTCAAAATTATGGTGACACAACAAGTGATTTCAAACGAATAGTAAGTGACACCGTCTATCGTTTGCGTTTGACTGTAGGTGCCGTCAGGGCTGATTGCAGAAACTCCCGCTTCGATTTTGTAGGGAATTATGGACGGTTCGGGCAAATACATCACCACGTTCACAGGCACGGTTACGCTACCCGTTCCGGAGCCCTCTACATTGCCGGAATCTATGTACGTCACGTCCACCGGCACCACAATATCTGCCTCTACCCTGCCGTACTTGGGACGATCTTGCAAGCGTTCCACCACAAGGTTTTCCACAACGCCCACCGTGGTGTTGCTTTTGCAACTGACAAAGCGCAACGGTGTTGAAGGATCAGTCGGATTGACATCCGAAACGTTAACGGTCACTTGTTGCAATGTTGTTTGCTTCACACAGGCATCAAAAACTTTTTTTCCTTGTATGCAAATTTTCTCGCTACAATTGCCGTCAGAATTGTTGATTGACATTTTGTTCCTCCTTGAATAATCAGTATATATTATGTTAGGACGAACACAAATTGTGTCAACACCACAAAAAAAGCCCGACATAAGTCGGGCAATGGTTAAAATTGCTAGTCGAATTCGTAGTGATTGAACCTGTCTTCCATGCGGCCGAAGAAGAATGTGACAAGTTCGCGAACATTGCGCTTTTGAGTTTCCAAAGAGACATCCTTCCTCAGAACTTTGAACAAACTTGTCAAAAATCCTTCTGCAATGGCATCGTAGAAGTTTCCGTTTTTGATTTTTTCGTCAATTTTCGGGAACGATTCTTTCATCATTTCCTTTATTTTGCCGGAAATAGATTCGACAAGATAGTTTATGAAAACTTCGTAGTGAACGGAATTGCCCTTGCGAATTATCAACAATTCGTCACTGTGTTTCACCAAAAACTCAACCAAGATATCCGAAGCTTCCTTCATGTTGCAACTTTCGAACACAATATCGTGTTCGATAACTTGCTTGATACTATCCAAAAACGGATTGATCACCGCAAAGTACAAAGCTTCTTTGTTGGTAAAATAGCGATAGATGTTTCCCAGTGAAATTTCGGCATTATTTGCGATGTTGCGAATGGAAGCATCGGAATAGCCGTGTTCCTTGAATTCATCTATGGCAGCAGCAATAATATTTTCTCTGATTTCCTTCTTTAAGTACTGCATACGTTCCTCCGAACAGAACTATTTTAGCACAATACTTCCCATTTTGCAACTATTATTGCAAAAGTTTAGCGAAAAAATTCAAGAGAAATTTATTATTAAACTGTTGTTAAACATTAAGTCAATATGCGCATTCCAACAACATTTTGTCTGCCAAAAGAGCGATAAATTCGCCGTTCGTGGGCTTTTCCGAAGAGTTGTACACTCGCACGCCGAAAACATTGTTTATGTTTTCAATTTTGCCTCGGTTCCATGCCACTTCGATTGCATGTCTTATTGCACGTTCGACCTTGCTAGAAGTGGTATCGAACCTTTTTGCTATTGACGGATACAAACTTTTGGTGATTGCATTGATGATGGGCGGATTATCCACTGCAAGCTTGATTCCTTCTCGCAAAAACTGATATCCTTTGATGTGCGCAGGAATACCAACAGTAACAAAAATATTACTTATGCGTTCGTCCAATGTTTTTTCCGAAACACTTTTTCTGCGCAATATTTTTCCGCCCAACTTATCCCCGTCTGCAACATTCAAAATGCGCTGTTCCAACACACCGTATTCCAGTGGTTTCACAAGATAGTACTTTGCGCCCAAATCCAACGCTTTTATCACAAACACTTCACTTTTCAATTCCGACGCAACAATAAACTTGGTGTCCCTGTACTTTTCCAAAAGTGCGTAACCATCCTCGCCTGACATCATCAGTTCGGTGATCACTACGTCCGCCGGAACCGATTCCAAAGCTTTTCTGGCGTCGCAGCCTTCCACGTCGTACACCACTTCAAAGTTTTCGTTCTCTGACAATTTTTCTTTAAGTCCGTTTTGACCGATAAGTCCAATTTTTATCACAACACAAACCTCCCGTGCTTTTGTATTTATTCTAGCACAGCAACATTTGTATATTTTTTTCTTTTTTAGTCGTTTTTTGTGTTTTTTTGTCGAAAAAGTGTCCCAAAATGTTTAATCGACACAATTTCTCTGATTTTAATACAAAAAATACTGCACGAAAGACGGCAAAACACCTAAAGTCGCGAAAAAAATGCTTTCGGAAAATATTATGACGCACGCAATATCTTTGCAAATTTTCTTAAATACAACACATTTCCCGGTGCAAACTCTAGTATAAAGCAAAAAGCAGAGTTGTTTTTTTACTCTGCTTCTTTTATATTCTTGAGAACAAAACGAATCACTCTTCGTTGGTATCTGTAGCATCGACAACGTCATATTCAACTTCTTGCGACGTCACTTTACAATATTCTTTCCACTCCGGCAAAACTGTGATATAAAACGTGCTACCGACAAGTGCTATCAGGGCCTTGCAGACGACACCGACAACAACGTTCAATGCGGGAATCCATGAAAACAAAGCATAGATTGCCGTCAACACCATTTCCACTATGAACATCACACAATACAGCGGTGCTCCCACAATTATACAAAGCGTTTTGGCCAAACAATACAAAAAACTTTTCTTTGTGTAGTGGAACATCCAATAAAACCTTGCTTGATAGTATTCTTTCATTATCCGACCTCTAAAATTTTTATATATTTTACTACAAAAAAATGCGCGTGTCAATGATGACGAAAACAACGTATACTAGATTATACAATTACAAAAAATTGCGAAAAAAATTTCACAAACATGTTGACATTTTACACAAACAAAACTACAATATACACAATAAAATATCCGGTAGGTGAGGCTACCACAAGGATACGGGTTGCTGCCGACTAAACGTGGAGACACGTTAAGTAAGGTAAACAGGCTATGTCGAAACCAAGGCATAACTTAACGCAATTACACGCCTTGTGATGCTAAAACTTGTAATGGTTAGACTGTTTGTCGTTGGCAAAATTTGTACCGTCTGTGCTGTTGCAAGCACGGACGGTTTTTTATTTATCCCACAGTGGAAATAATATCTAAGGAGGACCGAACATGGAACAAAAAGAATTGGAAGAAGAGTTGTTCGATACCGAAAAGGTCAAACAACTTTTGGAAGAAAAAAACTTCCGTGAAGTTCGTGCTATCGTGAACGACATGATGCCACAAGACTGTGCACTTTTGTTGGAAGAACTTCCGGAAAAAGATATGCCTCCGGTGTTCAGATTGCTCTCCAAAGAAAATGCCGCAGAAACATTTGTAGAAATGACAACCGACAGTCAACAACTGCTGCTGACGGTTTTTTCCGATGCCGAACTAAAAGCCGTGTTTGACGAAATGTTCCTTGACGACACGGTTGACGTAATTGAGGAAATGCCGGCAAACGTAGTCAAACGTATCATAGCACAATCCGATGCAGAAACTCGTGCTCAAATAAACGAAGTTTTGAAGTATCCTAAAGACAGTGCGGGAACATTGATGACGGTTGAATACGTCAGTCTTCGCGAACATTGGACCGTGAAAGATTGCTTCGACCGCATACGCTCCACCGCTTTAGACAAAGAAACCATTTACATTTGCTACGTCACGGACGACAAAAGAAAGTTATTAGGCCTTGTGACAGTAAAAGACTTGTTGTTGAACAATTACGACACAAAAATCGCAGACATAATGGAACGCGATGTCATAAGTGTCGAAACCATTGACGACAAAGAATTTGTTGCGCAACAAATTTCAAAGTACGACTTATCTGCCATCCCTGTAGTGGACGGAGAAAACAGAATTGTAGGCATTATCACTGTCGACGACGTCTTGGACGTTATGGAAGCAGAAGCCACGGAAGACATTTCCATCATGGCTGCAGTCACGCCGTCCGACGATTCCTACCTTGAACAAAGTGTTTGGCAAATTTGGAAAAACAGACTGCCTTGGTTGTTGTTGCTTATGATCACGGCCACATTCACCGGGCTGATTATAAACAGATACGAAAGCACGTTAAGTGCGCTAAGTCCTCTGCTGTTTGCGTGCATCCCAATGCTTATGGATACAGGCGGAAATGCCGGAAGCCAAGCATCCGTCACAATCATTCGCGGACTTGCCACAGACGATATTCATCCGCGCGAAGTGGGAAAAGTGCTTTGGAAAGAAGTGCGAGTGTCGATATTGCTTGCAAGCTGCCTTGGAGTAGTGTGTTTTTTGAAACTTCTTCTGGTAGACGGTTTACTGTTTGGATACTCCTACACTTGGGATATATGCCTAGTCGTGTCCATTGCACTATTCTGCACTATTGTTATAGCTAAACTTGTGGGATGTTTGATGCCCATTTTAGCAAAGGTTTGTAAACTAGACCCTGCAGTTGTCGCAAGCCCGTTCATAACAACCGTGGTAGATATTCTGTCGTTGCTTATTTTTTGTGCAATTGCACTTGCAGTGCTTCCGGCAATCTAAAAACAATCACGATTTGCAACAGCTCAATTTTCCCGAAATCATGCGATCTGTTTGTCCGGCGACAGCTTAACAAAACACCAAAGCACCTCTAATGGTTCGTTTAGAGGTGCTTTTGATATAAGTTTTCCCCCAAAAAAACAAAAACTGTCTTGCAAACCATTGCAAGACAGTTTTTTACTGTCATTTTTCAGCAACTAACATTTACTGCCCATAAAAGTCGAAGCCGACACACTAAAAACGCACGATTTTCTCTGCAAAAATCAAAATTGTGTCAAAGGACAAATATTGGCAACAAAACATCAAGTTATTGTTGCGAAAGGTCGATTTTGTTTAGTTCGTTGCATTTTTTCAACAGATACTTAGACATCGCTTCACGCGTTTGCAACTCTGCTTTCAATTCAGAATACTTTACAGGCTTATCGAACACATAAGTACGTTCTTTCTTCCTGTAGTATGATGCAAAAATTTGCACATCAACACCATGCTTTAAGCAATACTCCGCACAGGTCAAAAAGCCATCGTAAAATTCAGGCAATTCTTCCAGGTATCCCTCCGGAGATTTTTCGGGAAAGACAACAACGTTCTCTCCGTGAGAAATAGCATCGTAGCTTTCGCGAATGGTCTTGATGAAGTTGGCATCTTGATATGTGGAAATAAGCTTCAACCCCTTGTAAAAAAGGTTCGTAAGCGGACTTGCAAGCAAACAGAACAAACGCGCCAGATGCAAATTCCAATGTTTTTTCTGGTGATAGTACACTTGAGTTTGATATTTATACATTTTGCGCAAACCGGAGTTCATTTCCGCAGTGCCCCACATCCTAACAGGGAATTGACAATAGATTTCCAGAGCCATCGGCGCATCTGTACCTTCATGGTTGCTGATGATAATCGATCCGTTTTTAGGAGCATCACCCAAAAACACAAACGTCGGTTGTTTGTAACGAATCTTCATCACTTTTTTCATGCCCCTGTACCAAAGAGCCCTGTCTTGTTTGAACTTTTTCACACTTTCCTCCAAACAAATTCGACAACGTTGCAAAACACTCAAAATAATCTACAATATTTGTCGTAATTTATCAATTTTTGGGGAATATACGCCGACAAGATAAACTTTAGGTAAACACTCGATGTAGCACTGTTGCAACACATAACATAAACACCTCAAACAGTGCCATTTCGACATTGAATGTGCCCAAAATTTCATGTCCGTGTCAACAGAAACACAGCGCGTTACCAGTGTCGTACAAAAATTGACTATATAGTTACTACTCTGGCCGCAACGACAAAATTCGCGCAGAAAAACCAAAAAATCAAACGGCAAGCGTGTAAACTTCGACAGGAAAGTAAACAATACATTCACGAGGTGACACATGAAAATTGCAGCGTATTTAAAAAAGAATTTACATTGGAATTTTACAAAGAATTATTTCAATTTTCTGATTGGCGAAACGACAACCGAAGAACAACTCTCATCACAACTTGCAACACTGTCCGAAAGATACTATCCGCAGAGGCAAAAAGTCGAAACAGCCTACACGGAGTTTTGCTTAAACAACATTGCCCTAAAGCACGCAAAAACAAACATGGAAAAATGTGCAATGCACTGCTTTTGCGGTTATTGGAACAAGTATTTGCGTTTGAAAAAGACGTTGGATACCGATTGGGCAACATTCCCTTCAAACGGGAAAAACACACGTTTGGAAGAAATTGCAACACTGGTAATTAAATGCACGCAAAACACTGTAGACAAACATGCAATGAGTAGAATTTGCGAAACAATACGTGGCCTTTTCGATCTTGAAGATCGCGAAAATCGACACTTGGAAAACGTTTTATGTCTTTATTCGATAAACCACTTTTGTGCAATTTGCAACAATATTTTCGACGGAAAAACAACTGCCGAAAAACGACTGGCACAAACAATGTGCATATCGTTAAAAACAGATTTTGTTGAAAACAACAATTTACGGCATGCCTATTACTACAACAATAAAATATGTGCAAACGTGGATTGTCTTGGAAACAGCGCAACAAAATTTAATGTGGCCACTAAGATCGACGTACAAACAAGGCTATTTGCCCATGGACGCAACGTCTTCGACACATTTTGCCATAGTAAATTTGGAAAAAACACCGCGGAATTCTACTCGCAAAGCAACACGCTTCATGTGTCCATGCAGTACTTTTTAAACGAAACAAAAGAGATCCGACATTACGTCGTGAAAAACTTAGGCAAAACAAAAACTCTTCAAGCAATTTTCACACTCAATCACACCGATGCGTCAATCCCGACAACATATTTTCCGGAAGACAATGCACTATGTCTGTCTGTAGGCGACGACTTTTATTGCGCACTTTCCGTTGTTGCAAACGGAAAGAGAACGAAAACACAATTCCAAGAAGGAAAAATAACACAATTTTTACATTTGCCGGAAGACGGAGAAATTTCATTTGATCTTGTTACCGTCTATGCCGAGAACTCACCGAATTTGCATGAACAATTACAACAACTTGATTGTTTTGGTGTGACAAAATGTCCGTTTTATTCGGACATTCCGTCAACCAACTGTGTTAGCTTTTCTTATCCGCTATCATTAAGCACACACGGCTACATGATGAAAGTTCCGGAAAAACACACGGCCAATACACTGAAATTCAGCTATCAATTTGGCAACGACGTTGCATCTTTCTTGGATAATGACGGCAATTGCACAACACTGTTGAATGGCTTTCCTTTCGGAATTGGTGGTGAAAAAGTATTTGCCGTAAAGAACGGAATTATATCACAATTGAATTATGGCAATTTTTCCTTTTTTCAAGACATTTGCTATTCAAGTGCTAAAGGTTCGGTTTGCACCATTTCGCACGACAAAGGGAAAATTTTAAGTGTGCGACACACAACGCCGCAAAGAACATTATTCTACTTTCCGTTGGAAGATAAAATGCAAATAGATAGAATCGACAACACCTTCACTTTGCACAACGACATTCGCAATTTTACAATTTGCTGCCATGGTGACATCGAAAGCTTCACAACCAATGCACTGGAATGCAACGAACAACGACTACGCTACAAACTTTCCAATAATCTGATGTGCGGAACCTGTCTTGCCATATGCGTGGCCACTAACACTTCTGCTCGAATTGCTATCGAAAGAAAAAACATTATTCCGACGGCAACACCACTGGTCCGCGAAAGTCTAACATCAACCTATTTGAACTGTGTGAACGAAAAAAATGCTTTCTGTTTGCAAAACTACCTAAAAAGAGCCGACAGCCTTACCGTTGCCGCAATAGTTTTCACAAACCCGAACTTCGTCAAAGAATATTTAACAACTGCAAGAAAAACGTTTTTCTACGATTCAACAGGGCAAAAAAAGAACTATTTCGATCGTTTGACTTTACCTCTTGCGGCAGTTTACTACGCAATCATAACCAACGACAATGACTTTTGGAACGAAAAACTAAAAAACGAAATATACGACGTTCTTTTCGGACAAACTTTCACAGAATTTGAATTGTGCATCAAAGCACTGATATTAAAAAAAGCCGCGCAATTGAAAGTTTTTGACAAAATGCGCTGTCTTGTGGAGTACAACAACGTCAAACGAATCATTACCAACAGCCCTAAACTGTTTTGCTATGCACAAGCAATCGGCGCAGTTCCGCTTTTGCATCCGTCAAAAGAAAGATTGAAAGACTTGTGCAATCAATACAACATTCCCAAAAGTTGGTACTACGTTTCTCAATTGGAAAACTTGTACGGATTGTCGTTTTACGACGGAGCATTGCGCTTTCAGCCCAAAGTAACACAAGAGAATGTCCTGGAGCAATTGTCTCTCCGTGTTGCAGACAAACGTATAAACACAACTTTTTTAAAATCCACCGTACAATCGATGACGCTAAACGGCACACAATACTACGCCGCCTTCAAGCCGCAAAATTTGAAAAAAGAGAACAATACACTTGTAGTAAGATACTGAAAATGCCGCACGTTTTGTGCGGCATTTTTATACCAGATGATTCAAACTCGGAGTCATCAGATGCGGAACATACGAAAGTAGTTCTTCTATAACAAACAGATGAGCCAATAACTGTGCGTAATCCTTTTGTTCTGCATATGCTTGCGACTCTGCAAAGCGCAAATTCAATTCATACACATCTTGATGAGGCAAAAGCAACTCACTGATTTCACGTAGTTTCACCCAATTGTCCCGAAATTCACAAAATCGCTCAATTGTCAACGTTTCTGATTGCGCCAATTCAATCACTTGCTCACATTCGTCGTGCAAGCACCTGTATCCGCTGTGCAAAAAGTACACTTCACACACGCCACACCCGACAACCAAGATCAGCGCGATCAGACCCGCGACAATACTCTTAGTCACCTTCTTTCACCTCCGTATCTTTAAAAACTATCGGACGATTTTTTGTTTGCAAAGTCATCCTACCGCGTTCATCCAATGCAAACAAAACAATATTTTTCAATCTTACATTTTCTTTTCGAAGCAATCTCTCCAATTCCACCTTTTCGTATCCATGCTGTTGAATTTCTTCATCGTTCCACTTGCCTTCCATTGCAAGCGGAACCGGCAATGTTTGTTGCTTGTTTTCCAATTGTTTGTTTGCCACTACTGTAAGTTGACCGTTTGTTTCCATTATTCCATAGGTCACCTCTTCAAGGGAAAAGTATTCCGATGTACGCATAGCTTGCAAGATATCCGCAACGTGCATATTTAAACTTTTGAGTGCAGCAACGTCTATACCGTTAGGATTTATCACCATGACAGGTTTGCCATTGATCACCCCTTGCAATTTAGTACTTTTAGAAAGCAACAAAATCAATTGGTGAATAACAAACATTGTGAGAATGGCAACGATACCGAACGTTATTGGAATAGATCTGTCCGCCATAGGTATACAAGCCAACTCAGAAATCACCAATGTTATCACTAACTCGAATGGTTCCATCTCACCAATTTGTCTTTTTCCCATCAAGCGTATTGCAAACAACAACACCGCAAACAAAATTATGGCGCGAATAAAAATAATTATCATACAAATAGTTTGTTTAACTTGACAGCAATTATGCTCCTATCCGCGTACGACAACTCAAAATAATTTTAACGTTAAAATCGCAACAAACACAAGCCTCTGCCATTGCCGCTTTTATCGGCACGCCCCATGTGTTATATATGAATTGTTGGAATACTTGCACAGTCGAGAGCTGCTACACGTCAAATTATTACGAAGTAATTTGAAACAAAGAAGATATAAGGTATAAAACGAAAAATCAAAACCCACAAATACATTGAAAATATCTTCAAAAAGTGATTTACACACCAAACAAAAAGGCGTATAATGTCAACAGCAAAGTTGACGACTCGCGTCAAGTGTCACGTCTAGGAAAAGGCGTGAACGAAGGAACTCATCTGTTCCGCGGTGCGTCGTCCTAGTCCGTTGCCGTGTGCAAGCACTGCTCATTTGCAAAGCGTTGCGCTTATCGGAGAAATTTCGTCATCGGACTGCTTTTGCACAATGCAAAAGGAGTTTTTTTATGAACAAAACACAAAAAATTGCAACAACTGCAATGCTCACTGCACTATCTATTATTGCAAACATTTTCACAATCCCGCTCACACCAAATGCAAGCAAAGTTCTTTCCTTTTCGGTGTTATTTTCTGCACTGACCGGAATTTACTTGGGCGCACTGCCCGCCATTGCAGTAGGATTTATCGGAGACTTAATCGCACACTTCATTCATCCGTTCGGGGCTTACAACATGTTCATCGGAGTGTCTTGCGCGCTGTGCGGGTTGATATTTGCACTGATCTATAAGCTCAAATTGCACAAATTGATCAAGATGATACTCTCCGTTGCATGCTGTTTTGCCGTATGTTCGTGCTTTTTGAACACATTCGGTTTGTGGCTACAAATTATCGTAGGGGTAGATCCGGGACCAATAGGCTTGATTGAATTTTTCACAATGGATAAAAGTGGAATTCAAAATAGTTTTTGGGTATATTTGGCCGGACGTGCACCAGTACAACTGTTGAATTGGATTGTTAATGCCGCCATTTTGGTTGCATTGCAACAAACAAGTGCCATAGACAGATTGTTTTTGAAATTGAACAACAAAAGTGAAGATTCCAAAACAAATTCAAAAACCCCAAATGATGACTAGATCAGATTTGCAAATGTTGAAAAGTAAATCCAAACTGCGATGCACCAAACGTCGCAGTTTTTTCATTGCCTGTTGTGTAACACTCAACGCGACCGCTACCGGACGTCGAAAAATATTTTGTGATGGCGCTGTTGCACGTTACGATTTTACATTGCGAAAAACAGTTCTTAATATAGTCAGCTAAAAATGGGAAGTGAGTGCAACCCAAAATGACTGTATCACACGACGAACAATGCAAATCGGCAAGTTTATTTTCCACAACAAACTGGGCGTTTGCATCGCAGCTTTCAACCAATCCAACAAATTCATCACATGCTAAACTCACTGTTTTTATACCCATTGTGTTCAAAATTCTCGCATACGTACCATTGTTTACCGTAACACTAGTGGCCAACAAAACAGTTTTTCCGGTGTGTGTTGCTTTGCGCACTTCCACGCATGTCGGATATATTACGTCAAAAACCGGAACTTTAAGTTCTTGTCTGATTTCACTTGCAAACAGCGACGCAGTGTTACATGCTAGCACAATTTGTTCGGCACCTGCGCCACGCAAATACTTACAAACAGCAATCACTCGTTTCTTCACCACCGACGGATGTTTTGTGCCGTAAGGACAAAATGCATGATCGCCAAGATACATAAAATCACCACCGGGATTGTGTGCCACCAAATTCTTCAATACCGTAAGACCACCGATACCGCTATCGACAACTGCCACAAAAGACACAAAACTCCCCCTGCCAATATCTTATGCAAAACCAACACAAATTGCACTTTACAAACGCCACTTGGAAAACTTTGCTGCAAACAGTTGCGAAAAACATCGATGTGCTGTATAATACTCAGTAAGTTGAATGTGCATTTCGTGTAAAAATCATTCAACGTCACAGCGGAACAAGTTGCAAAGTAAGATTTATCCGAAAAAAGACTCCGCCGCGGAAGTTCTCGCCGAGTAAAAATAGAGAACGTTTTGCGGATGTGGCGAAATTGGCAGACGCGCATGATTCAGGTTCATGTGGGAAACCATGCAGGTTCAAGTCCTGTCATCCGCACCAACGAAAACGTAAGTTGAATCGAAAGATTTGACTTGCGTTTTTTCTTTTATTAGGGAAAGTCGAATTGCCGTTGAAAACAATTCGACTTTAAACTTATTTCAAATTTATTAAGAAAATATTTTTTTGATTTTTTCGAGCAATTTAGAAAAAACCGATTTTTTATTGCTTTTAATTACGGACTCATTTTGTTTTGTTGGCTTATTTATAGAATTAATGTTTTTTCGGCTTTGTGTTTTTCTTTCTTTTTCTTTTAATCTCCGCAATTGTGCAAGAGGGTCTGCACAATTCATTATTGCATTGTAAAATTGTTTTACAAAATCCAAGTCTTCTTGCGTGCATATATCGGACTGTAAAGTACCCACTTCATGTGACAGTTGATTTCTTATCCAACGTACGTGCTTTAACATTTGATAATCACTCTCCCACGATACAGCAAATCTTTGCAAACTGTATTGTGCGCTTTCCATTTGACGTATGTATTCTGAAACTCCGTCAACGCTGGAAAAACAATCTTTACACAATTTATCAAGTCTTTTATATTCTTCTTGAAACGTTATATTTATATAAATACAATCCTCCACAATCACTTCTCCCAATTAAGGATATCACAAAGCATATCATATGCTACGGATTTTTTTCCTTGTTTTTTTGAAGTACATTCTTTCAAATAATAATATTCATTTTCTTCTATATGACACTCACAACGCCAAATAGGATTTCCATCACTATCATATGTTTCACTGAAAACATATTCGGGTTCACTAATATAACCTTTTTGATAAAGTTCTTGTAATTGATTTATTGCTTTATCAAAATTAGGTTCACCCACTTCGTCAATAGGAAGAATAAGTTCGTTTTCCTCTGACAAGTATTCGTAAGCATTTTGAGCAGCAGCCATTCTTGCTTCTCTTTTTGAATATCCATTCCCTTCAAAACCGCCAAATTCATCTGATAAGTTTAATTCGCAATGAAAACCGTCGTCGGATTCTTCAAAATCATAATACGGCAATTCTCCGTATTTTTTTTGACACCACGTTTGAATTAAATCTACATAATTGTTATCATCTTGGAATCCGTTTTCAAGATAATATTCAATATCCAACATTTTGTCAACGGCATTTTCCAATTCTTCGACATCCCAACCGCTATCAATAGCAATAGAACCGACAATTGCCTCAAACAAATCTTCTTTTACTGAATCTTGATTTTGGGCATCTTGTTCTTTATCGCCTTTACCCATTATCAAAAAATCGGCAAAGCCTAAAACATCTACTCTATGAGCAAGCATTTTTTTGCATACTAATTTCTTTTTAATATCCGTTAATTGCCCTTCATTTTTTTGAGAAACATATTTCCCATTCTGACTTTCGCTACCATAATATTCGGATAATTTTTTCATAACGATAAATTCCAATGCTTTATCGCCATAAAACTCTAAAACTTCATTATTATAAGCGCCGTTTCCTTCTTCCGAATATGATTTACGTGTAAAGGCTTGTCGCAAAAGTTTAGGCTCGGTAAAATCATACTCTAATTGTTCTTGAATAAACTGTAATTCTTTGTCATTCATAAAAAATGACCTCCTTGTAATTTACAAGAAGGTAGAAAAATGGCTTGAATAAAATCCGCCTACGGACTTGTTTCAAGCACAAACAAATAAAATATATCACATAAATCATCTTTATTTGCTATAAAACACTTGCATATTTTAAAGCAAAATTCATTGTTTTATGTTAGATAGTTTAAATGCTCATACCAACTTGCCACTTATATTGTAGCAAATCAATTTAGCAAAGTCAATACTTTTTTCATAACATAAACGACAATTTGAAAAATTTTCAAAAGGCACTGTAGCGGGTGCTTGATTATACAAGAGCATTATGAATCAAGTTGGACTTAAAGTTGTGCGTCATAAGAAAACTAAAGGTTTGATGCGATTCGTATCAAACCTTTTTATTCGCGAATTGAAGTGTTTTCATGTATGTGATGCAAGAGGCCCGCCCTGCAAAAACATCTCTCGGCATTACTATGTTTTTTTTCATATCGCTACAAAACAAAATATATCAATTAAAACAATATTGCAATTTCACAAACGGTATGGTATAGTTAATGCAGAAAAAATAAATTTATGAATTATTCGTAAGATCCACTCTGTAAGTCAGCTACATGCTTTGGGAGTACTAATCTTTACTAGATGTCAAGCATAAAGTTTTTTAAGTTTTTGATTTCACAGCATCACCAACCATTAAACTTAACTACTCGATGAAGGATATCAACGAAATATTATATAAGGAGGAAAATATATGCGAATTTTTGTCATACACAAGGGAGAAGATTTTGATGAGATTATAAGATTAAAAAATCAAATAACGGAGAAAATCAATGCCGACATTCTTATATTAGAATCTAACAGTTCATTCAAATCTTGGAAAAAAGAAGCCAAATATAAAATCAGAGCTTGCGATTTTGTTTTGTACGCTTTGGGAAACAACACGCACAAAAGTAAAAACGTAGATTACGAAATCAATTATGCAATAAGGAAACATAAACAAATATTTCTGTACGAATTGAATCCGTCCGACAACTACACTATTAACAAAACATTGTTCACAACAGATTCATTTACAGGCAATGCTAGGCCTTTATTCAAAAAAATCACTTTGGATAATCTAACAAAAATATTGAAACACGGCTATGATTTCGACATCAAAGAAACACTAGAAGATGCCGTCGCCTTTCAAAAAGATGACGGATTGATCGAACAGTACAAAGCGTATTTGGAAACAAGCGAAGAGGTACTAAACAGAAGACAAACCGTTTCCAATTTTTATACAACGTTAAATACATCTCTGTTGACTGTTGCGTCCACAATTGCCGGGGTAATATTTGGAATCGATTCAATCAAAAACAACTATTTGGTGGGGTGTGGTATAGCCATAATAATCAGCCTGGTTGGTATTTTATTGTGCTTAAATTGGAACAAGCTATTGGATTCATACGGCAACTTGAATGGCGCCAAAATTAAAGTCATATCGCAAATGGAAAAAAGCTTATATGCAAATATTTACGATACCGAATGGAAAATCATGAGCGAAAAACTTGGCACCAAACATTATGTTCCGTTTACGAAGATAGAAAAGAGAGTTCCGAAAATATTTATCGGAGTATATATCCTTTTAGTTTGTGTCGTGACAATATTTGCAGTAATCAAATTTTTGCAATAGGAGTATTTTAATTCACAAAAATGTTGAAGTGCAATTATAAAATATACCATTCAGCGCACGCCGTATCTAAATTTATCATTGCACATAAATTCACACACAAAATACAAGCGCTATAAGCTAGATGATGTGAAAAAACGTCCATTGTGATACGCCCCCCAAAGTTAGATACTTTTGGGGTGCACATCATTGCAAACGTTTTTTTCGTTGCTACTTAACAATATCGGAAATTGCACATGCAAGGTTAAATTCAATTTTAGTGTTCATTATTTGGGTTCACAGCATCCACTCGTTTACGTGATTGTATATCATTCACATTTACAAAAATTCTTTTTCAAGCATTCATTTCATTTTCAACTTAAATCAACTATAATTTGTTTGCCAAGTCCAACTTCGATATCCGGATTTAAAATTTTTTAGATTCTGTTTTTCATAATTGTTTTCCACAAACAAAAGGCTTCGATAAGTAGACTTGCAGTAAATCAACTACACTATCGAAGCCACTTGAACAAGATCTGAAGTTTTATATATACATTTTTAGCAATGCCCTATCCCTACTTTTATAACGGCAAATCCTTTTTGGTGAATATCAAAGAACCAACAATATAGCCAATGATACCGGCAACTGCCAAAATCACAAATTTACCGACAAAGGTGCTCGTCCCGTCCATAATCGAAATGACGTCGAACAACGAGATAATCGTTGCATAATTGAAATAATTCAACGCGTTGAGTCTGACAACGGAAGGAATGACCGGACTACCAAACAAACCAAGCATAGCTGCCACAAGCGCGAAAATACTGAGACCGCCTCCGATTGCCATGGAACGCTTGCTCCTGTCAAACGTACAAGAAGTGAAGAAACAAAGTCCGGAAAGGGCGAACAACACAAGAAATGCACCGATATTCAGCAAAATCAAATTTCCGTACGTCAGCGTGATATCTTCTGACACTAGCGACAAACAGACACAACCGGTAGCCGTCGTCAAACAGAACATACTAAACAGCGAGCCAATCAAATACACTGCTTGCGTAAATACTACAGTGATTCTTTTTGTCGATGTGGAAAGAACATAAGCCATGGAACCGCTGTCTACTTGCCCTGCAACCAGGTTGTTCGAAGCCATTATCATGTAGATGATAGGGAGCAACAAACCTGCCAATTTATAAAAAATCGAACCAACAACAAGAGTATATAAATCCGCCTTTCCGATTTCTTCCAGAGCTTCGGAAACAGCCGCAGGCAACGTAGAAAGAAAACTTGCAGAAATATCTGCAGAAAGTTCTTGTCTTTTTTCGGCAAGAGCAGATATATATGCCGCTTCGCTTTCAAATTCCCCGTCGCAAAATTTCTTTTCAATCACGTCAATTTCATATTTCAGTCTTCCCTGATACGTTGCAATCGAGGTTTTGGCCAAGTGCTTGATATAATCGTAGGTATATCCGAAGGAATCGTATTTTTCTTTACTTACACCATATTCCGAAAGAGCATCGACAAGTGCTGTTACGTTTTCCGTTTTCAACATGTTTCCCGCAATAAAAACCGAAGCACCGTTCGATGCTCTGTTTTCACGATAATCACTACGTTCAGATGAAGAAAGATACACGTCAACGTCTCCGACAGAAATATGCGATATTAAAGACACAATATCGTAATCTTCGGGAACTTCTTCGCCGTTTTCCGTGTAAAAATCGTCAAACATACCATTCGGATTCAACGTATACATCACACTACCCAACATCTCTTGTGCCTCAGTCGAATCTTCGGCATACCCCAACGTGGCGGATTTTTCGTTAACGAGAATTTGTAACGCTTCGCAAGCAAACGTATACGCCGTTACAATTGCGTTTTCCTGCGTCGCAGGAGATTGATTTTGCCAAACTTGCACTGCCGAAAAGTACTCGGCATCACTTCCGAAGGAAGTGCGCGACGGAATGTTATTTTGCCATTCCGAAACGATAGAAACAAAATTTTTTCCTGCCGTTGTTTTGATTTCCGGCATTGCATTTTGCCATACAGTCACGGCAACAGCGTATGTATCAGAATCTGCAAAATCGCTTTCTTTCGGCATATTTCCAAGCCAAACAAGATACGACAGGGTTTCCGTTACATTGTCGGAAAACAAACTATCGAATTCCATCATGCCGTCACAGGCATTTTCATAATAAGAAAGGGCGCGTTTTTTCATTTGAGAATCCACTTCCTTGGTGATGATTGTATCCTGAATTGAATTTTTTACTTCACCTATATTTCCGTTGCCGGAAATCAACATAACACATGCAAGCATAAAACAAGTTGCAAATGTGATAATTGCCCACATGGTTCCGTTAGCCTTGCACGACTGTTTGAATAAAGCTTTGCTGAACATATATTTGTTACTCCTTTTGGTGTATTTATTTCGAAAACAAAATGTTTTTGAAATGCATTTCGAGTGTATACGGCAATTCCGAAATAAATTTTACGTCGTAATTATGCAAAACGCCGAGCAGTTTCGCGGTGTCCTGCGCACGAATGCGAATTGTTACTTGATGATACTGTTCCTGCAAACGGATCTTTTCGTAATTTTCATTTAAAAAACGTTGATAGTCGTCAGCTAAATGAAATTCTATCTTAAAATCTTTCATCGGGCGATTGTGTATTTCGTTCATATCGCACACGTCCACAATACGTCCTTCGTTGATTAATGCAACCTTATCACAAGTTTTTTCCAGTTCGTCAAAACTGTGACTACTCATAAAAATAGTTTTACCTTTTCTATGCTCTTCTTGAATTATATCTAAAAATGTAGATCTCATAAGCGGATCCAACCCTGTTGTAGGCTCATCCAGAATGATAATGGGCGCATTGTTCATCAATGCGGCAACTAGGGCCGTTTTTTGTTTCATGCCCTTGCTCATTCGCTTTAAGTTGGCGCGCGGGTCAAGTTGCAATCTTTCAATAAGTTCGTTGGCATAAGACATATCGCGCAGTCCCCAAAAATCTGCCTGACACTTCAAAAAGTCAATGCCCGTTTTTAAATCCGGAAAAGCAATTTCGCCGGGAACATAACCTATTTTCTTCACAATTTCACTAGAATGCTCCCACGAAGACAACCCTGAGACAAATGCCTCTCCCGACGAAGGCTTCAAGAATCCCATAATATGCCGTATGGTAGTTGTTTTTCCGCTACCGTTTGTGCCAACATAACCAACCATTTCACCTTCTTTAATTGCCAAATCGAGTTCAAATATCCCACGATTGTTTCCGTAGTCTTTGGTTAATTTTTTAGTTTCGATAATATTCATGATAGCGCACCTCCAAAGTTTTTGTCTTCTTTGTAGAATTTCATAAAGTAATCTTCCAATGTCTCTTTTCTGTTACTAAAAGATACAACCGGAAGTTCTGACAAAAGCGCAATAAGCACATTCAAGTCGCTATCGTCTACGGAAATGTAAATATTGTTTTGTTCTTCTGATATCAGAGCAAACGAATCAATCTGTTTTGATTCTGTCAAAAACGATTCTTTGCCCCTTTTGT
Source organism: uncultured Oscillospiraceae bacterium (assembly GCA_964598315.1). Lineage (GTDB taxonomy): Bacteria > Bacillota > Clostridia > Christensenellales > CAG-314 > Fimimonas. The sequence continues at coordinate 3,525 of CAZRBI010000009.1, read as the reverse complement.
TTTGAAACTCAACCGAATAGTACTTTCGAGAAGCATGTTTTAAGTCGTTCGCCACAAACTCCGAAACGATTCTGCCGTCTTTGATGATGGCAATTCTGTCGCAAGTTGAATCTATTTCCGAGAAAATGTGGCTAGATAACAAAATTGTTTTACCACGCTCTTTCTCTATGTGAATGAATTGAATAAAGTTTTCTTGCATAACCGGATCCAATCCGCTTGTAGGCTCATCCAGGATCAACACATCCGGATCGGACATAAATGCCGTTACAACGGCGAGTTTACGTTTTACGCCCAAACTCATTCGTTTGGTTTCACCGATCAAAACGTTATCCTTCAATTCAAACAAATCGAGCATTTCTTCAAGTCTGGTCTCATTGTGAATGTTTTGCATGTTTTGCATCATTCTGATAAATTCCCACCCGGTTAGTCCTGCAGGCAAAGCAATTTCACCGGGAATATATCCTACACGACTTAAAATTTTGTCGTAATTTTCAAACGTTTCCAGTCCCAGTATTTTTGTACTGCCGGAATCAGGCTTTGAAAATCCCATCAAATGTCTGATTGTCGTTGATTTCCCCGCACCATTCGGACCCAAAAAACCGAACACTTCACCTTTATCTACGTGAATGTTAACGTTAAAAACACCTCTTCCGTATCCATAATCTTTAGTGAGTCCACTCGTTTCAATAACATGTTTGTTTTCTGTTATATTCTGTCTACTCAATTTATTGTTCCTCCGATAAACAGTGTTGACATTTGAACTATGTCGTAATATAATATATTTCCCATGAAAATTGAAGCACAAAAAAATGAGCAGTGAAAACATATAAACACTACATAAGCTTGTGTTTACATTCAGGAGAAAATATGAAAGCCAGAAATTTGAACAATTCTTCAAAGAAAACAAAACGATTGATTAAAAAAGTATTTGCCGAAATGCTATCCGAAAAAAAGAATTTGTCAAACATATCCGTAAGCGAATTATGCAATCGGGCAGAAATCAGCCGCGGAACATTTTATTCGCACTATGATGATATTTACGGAGTTGCAGAAGAATACGAAAACGAATTGATTGACACATTTTTCGATAAAACGCGTCTGATCACGTCGCAAAGCATCATGCAATTTATTGATTCTGTTTTTGAATACATCCGCCAAAACGATGAGAATTATCGTTTACTCTGCAGGTCGAACGACAGCATTTTTGCAGCAAAAAAATTGACGACGATCGCTTCAAAAACACTGACGGAAGTATGCAAAAATGACACTCGTATTAAAAACTTCGACTACATTGAAATTGAAATTCAGATATTTGTGGAAGGCTTATTCTGCGAATACATGAGATATTGCCGCGAATATTCGGAAAGAACATTGGATGATTTATATGCATACACAAAGTTTTGGGTATCAAATTTTCTTTCACAACGTTCTGTCTGATGCCTTCTACAAAAAAGTCGTTGGTTAGATCAAGTTCTAAACAACGACTATTTTATAAGAAATACTTAATGGTTATTCAATAGTAAACAATTCTACTTTTTTAACGAACAAAAACAGTCCTGCGAGGAACCTCACGGTACAGCTACAACCCGACTGTATCAACTTTTTTTGCGTTGGTGTAACACTCGCCCCAACATTTTTTAAATAAAGCTAAAGTAAGGGCAAATATTCAAAAAATGGCAAAACTTACACCCTAGATATTTACAATGCGTCCGGTCAAACTTCAATCTCCAGTCCGTCATAGGCGACGATAAAATTATATTTTTCAGCCTCGACGCAAAGTTCATCATGAGTGTGTCCGAATAACGCATTGTGTGAAAAATGCGATACCACGAATTTAGTTTTCTCGTCCGCCAACGCTTCTTCGATCAACAAATTCTTCATCAAAGCATTGGTTCTCAAGCTCATATGGCCGCTCTCCCATCCTTCGGCAGCAAACGCCCCGGTACAATCGAGGGAAACGATATCGAAACGTCCTAGGCGTTTCATGTCAGCAACTACTTCTTTTGAAAAAATTCCGGTATCGTGTGCATACAATATGCGTTTTCCGTTTTTATCTTCGATAGCATAGATAACCGATGAATGTGCTGCACTGTGATCCGCATGCAAAACCAAAACTTTGTTATCACCGACTTGCAACAAGTCTCCCGGTTTAACTTTCGTGATCACTGAACGAGAAGCATCGCTTCCGCTTGACGAAAATAACCCTTTAATTTGATTATACGCAGAATTTCCGGCATAAAAATCAATAGGCAAAACGACTGGTGTGAATGCAGGCATTGCAAACATAGTGAGATCTTCAGGATAAAAATGATCGGAATGACTATGGGTGATTAGACAGTGTTTGATTTTTTTCCAATCAAATTTATATTTAAGGTAGTGAGCAAGAGTATCAGCGTTAAAATCCATCAAAATTTCATCGTTAATCAACGCTTGCGCTCTTGTTCTTAAATTTTTCCCACCTGCTTCCATTGCTCGTTTGCATGACTCGCACTGACAAAACAATGACGGAATGCCCTCGTAAGCCGCTGTTCCAAAGTATTTAATTTTCATTTTCTTAATTCCTTCTTCAAATCGTTTTGATTTACAATATTGTAAACCACAAAAGCCAAGCTTCTGTCAGACTGCAACGGTCCATCTACCGTTTTACTGCAAAATCAGCATTTTCGCACTTGCGAAGTATAAAATGCCTCTGCAATTTCTCCACGCAATCAACGCAACCACAAAACTTGTTTGACATAAGCACCATCGACACATCGACCGTAACAGTTGGCGCAAACTTCACTGTGTCTACCAAACTAAACAATGGGCAAATCGGCCACGCTTGAGCAAGTTCTTAACGTCACACAACTGTGACGCAAACGTGACTTGAACAACCGAACGGGATTGAGAAATTCTCTGTTCATGTGTTCCGGCGTGGTACACAGAATAATTTCGTCTGCGCCCAGTTTCAACGCAATAGGCACAGAATATCTAGCATTTTGTTTGGTTGTGAGAGATTTATCTTCCAAAATCAATTTGCTACCGTCAACACCGTTAGATACCAACCAGTCGAACATCGCTTGCGCTTCGCTTTTGGCCGCAATCGGGTTGGCAACACCACCGGACAAAATAATTTTGTCCGGATTTAGAGCGGCGTCAACTGCTAACGCCAAATTCAAACGCGACACCATGGTTTGTGAACAACCGCCCTTGTTATTCAGTCGATGACCGAGCACCACTGCAACCAACACAAACGCCACCTCCAAAACAAATCATTCCCAGCCTTTTAGCTACCTTATACACGCCATAAACATAGTTTTAAAAGTATGAGCCTACTTTTATTATTTTATCACTTGCTTTTAGCCTAGTCAATACATGCAAATAAAATTGTCGACATCATCGAGCAGATGCGTTCTTACTAGCAAACAATATTCCAACAATTTTTGAAAGTTTTTTTTGAAAATGTCAATATGTAAGACGAAAAAAGTTGGAAAAAATTTTAATTTGACGCAAATTGTTGTAAAATGTAGAGGCCACTGCGGAAAC
>CAZRBI010000008.1:0-49980 GCA_964598315.1 uncultured Oscillospiraceae bacterium | reverse complement strand
CTGAACTTTCCAAAACCAGAACACAGCTAAACAACTTGAAAAAGATGAAGATTTCCGAGCTAATGCCTGGAAATCTGGCCGTGGAGAAGTATGGTAATAAGACCGCTGATGCCGCCCAGAAGCAAATTGCGGCCGACCTGGCTAACACGACCTCAAAGTGGGAATTAGCTACCCAGGCCGCAGAAGAATACCGGACAAAAATGGAGGAAATAAAAAGCCTCAAAGTAGATAGTCAAGCCTTGGCTATTGGTAAAATTACCGATGCTTCTGGCTCTAATAAGGATGGGTCGGCAAGTGGCGTAGATTATCGCACCCGACTGAGGGACTATTTACAAAATAATTTTGTTGCTCAAAATAAGAGCGGCAATATGGCTTTTAGTTCTGGTAAATCCAGGGAAGCCGCAAGTCAATTTCTTGCTTCTATGGGAATGGACCCCGACACACTGACACAGCTAATGTCTGGCAATCTACGGCAAAGCTGGGAACGCATCTCTCAAGAACTTTCTTCTGGTAATATGAATGTCAAAAACTTCAAGAAGGGGTTCTTTGAGAATGCGCGAGACATCAATAGCGTTGGTATTAACGAGGCTCAACAGAATGTCGCGGCCAAGGCTGTTCTTCCTGATATGGAAAAACAACTTTCTACTATGGATGCCGAAATTGCCAAGCGGCAAGCGGAAATAGAAAGACTAAAGGAAGCCGCCAATCAAATTACTCAAGGCTTAAAAGCCGCCGGTATTGATACACTTACTGCTGATGAAGCCACATTGACTGGCCAAGTAGCTCAACTTCAACAGCAGGTTGGCGACCAAGGCCGCGCTCAAATGACTGCGGCCCCAAGTGCAATGCCAGACTACCACGCCGCAAGTGAGGCTTCCCAACAGGCCGCACAAGCCGCTCAAGAAGGCGAACAATTCCAGAACCAGTTGAAGGCTACGGTTTCTCACTGGATGGGTGTAAGTCAGATAGTAAATACAGTTAAACAAGGTATTAGAGCTGCCTATAATGATATAAAGAGTTTGGATGCCACAATGTCTAATATGGCTGTGGTGACGGACTTAAGTATATCAGACCTCTGGGGTAGAATTGATGAGTATATGTCTGTAGCACAACAATATGGTGTGACTACACAAGGCGTATATGAGGTAATGCAATTATACGCTCAGCAGGGCCAACTATGAGTATCCGGTAAAACGGGAAGGAGATATACATAAATGAATACAAAACCTCTTGTAGTAAATGGACAGGAATATCCCGCTTATATCGTGGGAGAGGATGGCACACTTTTTAGCACGAAAACTAACCGTTATTTAAAAGGAACGCGGATGAAAGACGGATACATTCGGATAAATACACAAAACAACGGCGAAACATTTTGCTTCTTACTCCACCGGGGTGTCGCGGAAACATTCCTACCTAACCCAAACAATTTGCCTATTGTTCATCATAAGAACCATATTAGAGATGACAACCGTGTAGAAAATTTGGAGTGGGTAAGTATAGAAGAAAATGCTCAAAACCACGACCGGAGCGATACTGCCAAACGTCAAGTGGAAACAACTCCGTTGGATGAGAATTGGCGTCCCATTGTCCAAGCTCCTGAATATCTGGTAAATGAGCACGGGCAAGTATTAAGTACTAAAACGCACAAAATCCTAATGGGCGGCTTGCGCGAAGGGTATGTCCGGTATATATTGAATAAAACTAATTATTCCGCTCACCGTCTTGTTTTTGAAGCCTTTTACGGCTATTGCCCTGAATGTATAGACCATATTGATGGCGACCGTGCTAATAACGCTATTTGGAATTTGCGCGAAGCAAATCAAAGCGAGAATATGAAGAATGCTTATGCGAATGGTCATAGCAGTCAAATTCCTGTTCAGCAAATAGACAAAGAAGGCAACGTTATTCAAGTATATCCTTCCATTGCGGAAGCAGCACGTGCTCACAACGTCACCTCGGCCGCAATCAAAAGTGCTGCGGACCGTGGCGGCACGAGTTGCGGGTTTTATTGGAAAAAGATTTTAGACTCTGAAACTCCCTGAATTGCTGGAAGAGCCCTCTGGGAAAACCAGCAGCGCAACTAATGTGCGTTCAACGACTATCTAACCGTCAAGGTAGAGTAGAGAAATCAAAGTGGGGAGAGCGTGAAAACGTTAAGATATAGTCTGGCGGCACAGCAATGTGCTGATGAGGACGTTAGACCTCAATACCTCAATGGAACTAACCACGGAAACGTTGAAAATGGCACGCATTGCTGGCATGGACTATGCCGAAGCAGCGGATGCCATGACAGTAGCTATCCGCGGGTTTAAGTTGGAAATGTCTGAAGCTTCACGCGTCACAGACGTCTATAGTGAAGTCGCGGCTATGCTTCTAATGGTCGCGTAAAATTATTTGAATTGCTGGAAAGCTAATGAGCTAATCAGCAGCGAACGATAAACGTTCAACGACTAACCGCAAGGTGTAGTGAAAACGAAGTGGATAAGAAAAGATATAGTCTTGTCCTAAAGAAATTTAGGAATTATAAATTACTGCATCAGATACCCAAGAACTTGCTACAGCGATGTCAAAGACGGCTTCGTCTGCTGCTGCTGTAGGAATGAGTTTTGAAAATACAACATCTATGATTGCTGTTATGGTCGAGGCCACTCGTGAAAGTGCAACCAATATCGGCAGCGCGATGAAGTCAATTATTTCGCGTTAAAAACCATAGCGCGTACCACTCGAATTGCTGGAAAGTTTTGACAAAGATAACCAGCAGCTAACAATAAAGCTCAACGACTATCTCAAAAGAGAGTAAGTAATGAAGCAAGTGGCACAGATTGTGAAGATATAGTCTGAACTGTTGAGTAATTAACAGATAACACAATTGATGGGTGAAATGAAAAGCGGCCTTTCTAAAGACGAAAACGGGGAATTCATAGATGCTTCAAAAGTTGAAGCAGCCCTAAAATCGGTGGGCGTGGCCTTGCGTGATAGTCAAGGTCAGTTCCGGGATATGGACGACGTAATAATGGAATTGGGCGCCAAATGGCAAAATTTGGACAGCGCCACTAAAAGATATGAGTGGGATACATTTGACATTCTTACAATGATTTCGGGCAAAGACAAAAGAAGAATGTCAAGATTATGTATAAGTATCTTAATCTCTTGAAATGCTGGAAACTCCTTTGGGACAATCAGCAGCGAAGCCGCGCTGGCGCGCTCAACGACTATTGAAAGCGAAAGTGAGTAAAGTAGGTGCGAACCGAAGTAAAAGACCTTGAAAAAGGATGATATAGTCTTGTCTTCTGCGAGAACAGAAGTAAAATAACGTTAGGAACAATTATTGCTAAACACAACTGGCAATATAAAAGATTTTGAATTGCGGGAAAGCAGTATATTTATTTGCTACCAAGCATTTGCGGCAAAGGGTAATTCCGGAGATATGGTAAAAAAGCAAATAAAATTGTAATCCGCAGCTAAGGAGAATATTTTGATATGTTAAAACGTATTTATAAGTTTGACAAGGAAACTGATTATCTCGTTTCAGATGAAGGCGAAATTTACAGCGAAAAAACCAGAAAATTCTTGAAAGGTGATAAAAATTCTGGCTATCATAGAGTGCTTCTTATTATCAATGGGGGAAAGTATAGATTTCCAGTCCACGCTTTAGTTGGAGAAGCGTTCATTCCCAACCCAACCAATTTACCTATTTTGCATCATAAAAATAATAATTCATTAGACAATCGCGTAGAAAATTTAGAATGGATTAGCTATTCTGATAATTGTCTGGCAAAAAACAAGACGCACCACTCTCAAATTGAGGAAACTTTTTCTGAAGAAGAGCTTACTTTGGAGCAATGGCGCCGGTTTAGAGATACTCATTACTATTTTTCTTCTTTAGGACGAACGTACAATGCGAAAACTGAAAAAGTTGTAAAAGGACATATAAACATAAAATTGGGTTATAAGCGGGACACACTATGTTTGGGCGAGCAAAGAATAACACTGCCACGACATCGCTTGGTATATGAAAGCTTCCACCCTAACGAAAAGTTGGATATTATCAATCATAAAAATGGGGTTCGTTGGGATAACCGTTTGTCAAACCTTGAAAATGTTTCAGCTTCTGAAAATTTAAATAAAGCCATAAATGAAACACATACAAGAAAAGTCCGACATTGTATGTTTAAGAAAGAGGAAGAAGAACTTCTTTTCTTTTCTATCGCAGAGGCTGCTCGGTATTTTAGTAAAAATGAAGCACAAGTTCGTCAAGCAATAAATAATAATCGCTATTTTTTGGGATATGCTTGTTGTGAGCTTACCGAAGAAGACTATCAAAATATGCTTTTGGTTCAGAGACTATCCGAAAGGAGTAAAGAAATTGAAGTAAAATCGTAAAAGATATAGTCCAAACAATACAGGAATGTGTTGTATGGGTAATAGGCAGCAATCTCGTTTCCTTGCTCTGATGGAAAACTACGACCGTCTGGTTGAAGTCCAAGAAGGAGCAATGAACTCCGAGGATGCCGGTTTAGTTCAATATGCAAAAACATTAGACAGTCTGGATAGTAAGCTAAATCAGCTTAAGAATAACTTCCAGACTTTTTATATGGAAATTTTTAACGGTGACTTTTTCAAAGGCATCGTTGATACGCTTACTAATGTGGTTTCTAATATTTCTCGTTTAGGAACTGCAATGGGTAGCCTAAAAATACTTGGTTTGATTAACCAAGTAAAACTTTTGGGACAGGCCATCCTGAACACTGTTTCTGGTGGCCTTGGCCAAGTAAGAACAGAAATCAAAAACTACCAAAACGAATTTACCCAAGGTTGGGGTACTACGGGCCAAAGTGCTGGCGAGGCCGCGAAGCACGGAATATTGGCGCAAATTAGAGAACTCTTTGATACTATCAAAAAGGAAAGCCAGCAGACAGGCCAGGAAGTTGGCGAAAATATAGCGAAGGGCTCCAAACAGGGATTGAAGACTGGTACAACTTCCACTGCTCAACGGGCTTGGTCGCAGGGTCTTACAACTTTGGGCGTAGCTGCGACCAGTTATGGACTTACACAAAGTAGCGGAGATGCTTCTGCGGGTTGGCAATTCGCGGGTGGACTACTTTCAACTGCTGGTTCGGCCGTTATGGGCGGGCCAGTTGGCTGGATAAATGCCGGCTTGACTTTAGTTTCTACGCTGGCAAATGGTATCAGTTATTTGAGTCAGCGTGCCGAGGTTTTGTACGAGGAAGCTAAAAAGGCCGCCGAAGAAGCTAACATTGAACGTGCTACAAAGCAATCCGAAGCACGTAATTTGGAAAGTACCATCAATAATCTAAAGAAGCTCCAAAAAGCCCAGTATGATAGCGAAGAAGCGCAACAAGAATATATTGATGCTTGTAATACAGCTGCTGAAACATATCCGGAATTGGTGAGTTCTTTCACTACAAGCGGAGACGCAATAATTGATGTAGTGAATGACACCGCCAATGCGGAGTATTTGTTGGCAAAAGCGAGAAAGGAAGCGGCGGAAGCTACATATACAGCAGCCGCGGCGGAAGGATTGGCAGCAAGCAGGAAATTAGAGAATGACAAATTAAATAAGGTCTTTTTTTCTAATAGAGGCGACCTCTACGTCTTTGGATCGCAAGGTGGATACAATCCCTACAACCTGAACATCTCTAATTCGGCGAAACAAGCGATAGCTAAAGAAACAGGCCACGACTTCCAGTTGGAAAGTGTGGATGATTTAAATGAATTGGTTTCTGTCGTAGCGGAATATGAACGATTGTCAGATGGTGATAAAATAAATTCTCCTTTGCGGGATATTTATGATAATTTGTCTGGTTTAGTTCAATCGCTTGGATTTGGGACAAGAAACGATATAGAATCTAATGGGCTTGCGGCAGTATGGAATAAAGGTTACCAGGATTATTTAATAAAAGTTAATTCTTTGAAAGCCTCTAATCAAGCTACCAATCGCGCCTACGCCAACCAATGGATTACCAACCAAGACCCTCTAAAAGAGGCCGACTGGCGTAATCTTACTGGTATGGAAAGCCTGCTTGCCCATAGCGTGGATGACCTAATTAACCAAAATTACTACACCAACGGCGAACTAAATGATACTGGTAAGGGCGTGATGGATAAGGTAATACAACCTCTCTATGAAGCTGTAGAAACCTTTACCAAGGGTCTTTCTATCACCAAACAAGAAAAATGGAACGAAGTTCTAGAAAGCTGGAATAAAGGAACAATTTCCATTGCCGACTATTTGGAACAGATGAGCAAGTTTGGACTTGATGTCGCTGCGGGCACGGGCAAACTTGAAAATGAATTACGCAGGCAACTAAACGAGGATGTTGTTGGTTCTATTAGCCGGGCAGAGAAGCTTTTAGGAATAGGCGGCAATAACATTTTCACATATCGGGCCGATGGATGGGAAAATGAAAAGACTTACACCTCTATTGAAGATTGGGGCAAAGATTTTGTTTTAGATGAACAAAATGTTAAAGCCTATATTAAAAATAAGTATGGTAATGTATCGCAAGAAGAACAAGCTCTTCTCGAAAAAATCCTTCTTCTTCCCGAAGTCTACCGTGAGCAAGTTGCCAATCAAATAGCTGACCTGAATGAAATTATTAACGACGTTGATAAGCCCGTGGGACAACGTAAGGCCGCGGAAGCCCAAAAGAAGCTCCTATCTACCTTAGATTACAGCCTCATTCCAGAAGGTAAAGAAGATGAATTCTTTTCCTTATTCCTTACCGACATGGGAACAAACGACTGGGCTGAAGCCATAAAAGCTTGGATAGAAAAAAATGCTCCTGAGATGGCTGGTTATATAGATGAAATTAAAAAAAGTATTTATGAAAATGCCGTCACCCGTATTCAGGCAACAGTAGATGAACTTTCTAAAGTTGGCGACCAAATAAAAGAATACGAAAATAAGCAAAAAAATGGGTGGAGCTACCAGGAAGCAAAAACGTTTGTAAAAACGATGAATGACTTGGGAAGAACTGACTATAGTCTGGATGATTTTGTTATAGATGCTGAAACAGGCCAATATGTATTAAAAAATTACGTCCAGGCTATGGATGACTTCTACAAGGAAACGAAGGGAAATTTACAAGAGCAAATAGATGGGTTTGAAATAATACTGGCCAATCAAACGAAGCTCCTTGGCTTACTTAACGACGATGGCTCCTATATAGGAACTATCCGCAAAGTATATGATAAAGTTCCTCAAGAATATAAAGAATATTTCCAAAAAGATATTCGGAAAAAACTTGAGGAAGAATATGGTATTACCGATTCGGAATGGCTTGACAAACTTGTAGAAGTTATTATCACTGGTACCGAAGAGGAAATGAAAGATTTGTTTGAAGCCGCTTCCGAGGCTCAGATAGCGGCGGTTGAAGAGATGAACGTTCTTGATGCTGCCGAAAAGTATCGTCATCGTTCTGACCTTTTTTCCAGCTTCTCCGCCGCAAAGGATAAGGCTTCCTCCTTTAAATCTCTTCTCTCCGCTTCCAAGCTTTCTGATCTTGAAACCCTGTATGTAGCCTATGGCGGCACCGCAGACCCTGAAACTTTCATCAACTCTATACAGGGCGCCACAATAGACACTTTTGGTAATGTGGTTATTACCAACATAGAGGAATACGCGGCCTGGCTACAGAGCATTATGAGTGAAGCCGGCATAGATTATAACGATGCCGACGTGCGTGCTGCAATAGAAGATGCCTTACTTTCTGTTATAAAAACCCTAACCGATAGCATCAGTGCTGGTCTAAAGGGAACTTTATCCGCCGCAAATCTCCAACAAATGGCGGCCCAGGTAAGCGAAGAGAACCGTGATGCTTTCCTAAATTCCTTCACCCTTACTTCTACTGGTTATAAAGTAAATAGGAATAACTTCCAAACCGCGGCCCAGGGTTTCCTTGAAGCAGGCAATAGTGCTGGGTTATCCACCTACAACATCGCCAATCAGATAGCTGAATGGGCTACAGATGCCTATGATGTAGCTGATGCTTATGATATTATTACAGAAGCGGAAGAAAATGCTTCGGGTGAGCTAAAACAAATACTGGCTTTAACCAGACAAATAGTAAAGGAAACCGCGGACACCCGTGAGTTTGACTTTATGAATGTTGATGCATTAGAGGGTGCTGCTGACAACCTTGATAAAATTACTTCCTCTATGTCCTCTGCCATAAGTGCTCTGAATACTGCTATGGAAGGCGACGGTAAGATGTCATATAAGCAGTTTGAGAGTATGTTTAACTGGATGCGAGATTTTGGTGGTAGTAATTTAGAGCAAGATTTATTTGGTATGGCAGGTGGCTTTGACGCATTCCACGCAGCCGTAGCCAAAACCATTGATTATTCTGGTAATGTCAATGTTGGAGCCGCCCTCTCCGAGTTAGGTAAAAACTTCACCGATTTTAGCGATGGAATGGGTAATACCTTCAAGGATATTGCCAAACAGCAAGCTGATTATTGGGAAGGTCAAGCTAAATTCTTTGACAAACTGGCCGATTTAGAGAAAGAAATTAGCGATGAAAAAATTGAAATTGACCCATTAGAAATTCACGGAAAAACTGACGAGCAAATCCAGACAGAAGTCGCTGCCTATCGCGCTCAAGCGGCGAAAGCGGTAGATAAAGTTCAAGGCGAAGGTACCTTTACTGCTCTTACTGCGGAGATAGATTGGTCCAAATATAACCCGGAAGAAACTGAAAAAATCATAAAAGGATTGATTGATGCCCTCAACAGTGGAGATGTTTCGCAGGTTCAGGCGTGGGCTGAAAATCTGGGCTTAATGGATACTAATTTGACTGGCCTCGTGGGCATAGAAACAGATAGTATTACTTCCAAAGCTGAAGGCATTAGCGGTATAGGCGATGCCGCAGATACCAGCAAAGACCAAGTGAATAATCTTTCTGCTGCTATCAGTGCTATCCCCACCGCAGTCACTACGACTATTACTGTTGCTACAAAAACTACAGGTCCTATTGCGGCTGCAGCAACTGCTGTTGGTTCCGCAGTTTCCAAATTGTTTGGCGGCTCCAAGGCCGCGGCGGCCGAGGGCGGTATTGCTCCTGGCGGCAAAACCCTTGTGGGTGAGCTTGGCCCGGAACTTGGCGTTTATAATGGTATGTATCATCTGCTTGGTCAGAATGGAGCGGAATTCGTAAATCTTCCCAAGCAAGCTCTGATTTTCAATCACGCTCAAACTCAAGCCCTTTTGAAAGGCAAATCTGGCGTCCGCATTGGCGGCTCCGCTATGGCCGAAGGCAATGTTAGCGGCCCTGCGTTCGCAGGTGGCTATGCTGCTGCGGCGCAACGTGCGCGTGAAATTGCCGAACTTTGGCGAGGACTGGAAAGCGCAAGCATTACCGACCTACTTGGCGGCTCCAGTGGTGGAGGTGGCGGCGGAGACGACACCATAAAAGCAACCACCGAGGAACTTGAAGAGTGGTATAATTTGTCTCGCCGCATAGCCAACGTAGAACAAGAGATAAATAATATTATCGCTGAACGCGAGAATATTATGGAAGGCGACAAATATCTGCGTAGCTTGCGTGAGCAGCAGGTATTACTGAAGGAGCAACAACAACTTCAGAAAACCCTTCTGAATTATCAGCAGCTACAACTAAAGCGCCAGGCCGACCTAATAAACACCAATAAGCTTTGGTCGCAGTTCTTGACGGTCACGGAGGAAGGCTTATTACAATATGTTCAGGGTAATGAAACCAATGGCGGCAAGGGCGCTTTGAAGGTTCTACAAGAACTGAATGAGATGTCTGGTGCTGACCAAGTTGCTTTCTTGAATAAGATTGGCTACTCCTATACTGACCAAGATGGAAACGTTTTGGAAGGTGCCGAACTTGTTCAGCAATTCTTTGATGACCTCCAGAATGAAATAGACAAGTATGACGAACTTTATGATACTGTCCATGAAACCAAGGAAACTATTGAAGAACTCACCACTAATGTCCAGGAGATAAACGATGAGATACTTGAAAATCAAATGGATTTGGAGAAAGAAATCTTTGACACTTTGGTTGATGCCTGGGAAAAACAAATAGAGGAAATGAAAGAGCAGAATGAACTGATGAAGCAGGCCAATGAGGACTATGTAAAAGGTTTGAATGATGCTCTGACAAAAGAAAAAGATTTGTATTCTCAAAATGAAAGCGTTGCTGAACGTGAAAGCCTACAACGTAGGTTATCGCTTCTACAGCGTAGCGGCGGCTCGGCTACCGAAATTGCCAATCTTCAGGATGAAATTGATAGTATGTTGAAAGATGAATACTTCAATTCCCAAGAGGATATGATACAGAATATTGAGGAAGCCAATGACCGTCAGGTTGAATTGATGGAACAACAAGTTCAGCTTCAGCAAGATGCTCTGGATTATGAGAAAGAACACGGTGTTCTCTGGACAAAAGTTTATGAGATTATGAGTGGTTCTTCTGATGAAATACTGGAGTTCATGCAAGGTAACACTTCTTCCTTCTTTGAGAAGTCTGTGCTTCAGCAAGAGGAAATGCTCACCGAATGGGCAAAGAAGATTGGCATTTACACCGAGGACCAGCAATACAAAAATTACGAAGCGCGCGCCCGCGATATTTTTGCTGGTGCTTTATCTGCCGACCAAACACACGTTTATAGCCGCTTGGCCGCGGATGAGCAATCTTCTATTCAGGATTTGTTCAATTCTACGTTCGCAAATTCTATGCTGAATGGAATGTCGGAAAGTGAAGCTATTGCGGCGGCCCTGGCGGCTATACAAGGCTCGTTGCCCACGGAGCAGACAACTACATCCGCAACTTCGGCGCCTACGACGGAAACAAGCACATCTACAGGCGCAGCCTCCGAAGGCGCTTTCCGTTATGTATATATGACGGGCGAGCAGGAAACCGCAAAGGATGGTTTTGAAGTTGGGGCTTATCGTCAAATTGGTATAAATACTAACTCTTATGACGAAAATGTGGTTCGCAATACCATCAAAGCCGCAGCTAAACGCAAAGGCGTGAAGCTCACTGGTTCTAAATTGGTTGGCTTCTCTTCTGGCGGCCTTGTAGATTATACAGGTCTTGCTATGGTCCATGGTAGTTCTTCTAAACCCGAGGCATTCTTGAATGCTGAACAAACCGCTCAAATCAAGGAAGCCCTAACAGAACAAGGCCGCGGCAGCATACTTCGTAATGCTATTTCCATTCTACAGGACATTGGCCACTCTGTTTCTTCACTGGTATCTAATATTTCTTCTTCTGTTTCTATCGCTCCTGGAGCAATAGTGATAAACGTAGATGAACTCAATGATGCTTATGACATTGAAGATATTTCTAACGACATTATGTCTCGTATTACTTCCATTGCCTCGCGGGCAACTAATACGAGTGTATCAAGGAGGTAAAGGTATATGGGATTACAGACCTATAGTCTCACCCATACTTCAAGCGGAGACTTGCGTTCTCCGTGGGAAAAGGAATTTATTGATTTTAGTTTTGATGGAAAATATATTAGTGAGTTTGGAATGGTCGCCGTCTTTGACGGCGACCGCCATTCCTTCGCGGCCCAGCCTGATTTTGATAACGAAACCACCACGGTAAATGGGGCAGCGGGTCAGCTCTACTGGGGTAGCAACATTAAAAGCAAAAAGATGACCTTCAAGGTCGCAACCGATGGAATGACGGAAGCCCAAGTGAATGCTTTCAAAAATCATTTTCAGCCTGGCCATTATGGCAAATTTATTGAGGATAAGTTGGCGCATAGATATGGCTACTGCCGCGTAAGTAGTGTTATAAATTTTTCCGTTGTGCCATTCCGCAAGAACATTACGTTTCTTGGTTTTCCTCTCCAGGTAAATGAATATAAGGGAGACGCCACTATTGTATTTGAGTTTGATGATCCTTATATGTATAGTTCTATGAACTATGTTGAGGAAAACGATAAACCTACAGAAGCCGACTATGTAAATGTTGCAAAAGCCGTTTATAATAACGGTGTTCCCCTTTATTCAAGCTGGATTGGACACTTTTATCGCAAATATGGCGCAGAACTTGGAAGAGCAATTTTAGGTGTGATGTTGCTTGGTTGGCCTTCTTCATTGAGCGCTAAATTATGCCATTTAGGTAAAGATAAGTGTTTGAGTTTCAATGGCAGTAAAACCGATCCTGTTAGTTCTCTTGTAGAAGATACCGGTTATACGGGCACCAGTACATCTGGTGAAGACCCCTTGATTTTCTACAATCCTTCTAATGTACGCACACCCGCAACAATTTCTATTACTTTTACCCCTCATTGGACAACGGTAAATACATCAAGTTGGCAACCGGTTTATTTTGACAATATTGCCGATGATATAAACTGGAAGGCCGCGACTGGTTTCACTACTAACTGTAATTGTATTGAAGGAACTGGGATGATAATGGCGCAAGATGAGGAAGTAAAGGTGGATGGAAAAACGCAGATTATAAAAGCATTATATATGCCTAATTTGGACGAGTTCCCAGAGAAGTTCTATTATACAAACCCCAGTATAATTTATTACCTCAATCGTGCCATCCAAATCGCGAGCACATTTGGAACCAACCGGGCCGCGATAGAGCTTGAAGAGAAGTTCCGAGAAGAAATTACCCACGAAGAAGCCTGCCAGTGGGCAATTAGTTGCTTGGCATATATCCGCGCCAATTCTACACTTTGTGATAGTAATGATATTCTTACTGACAAAACCATTTCAGCCCGTTTGTATCCTCTAATTTCCGACACCACGGGTACCTATGCTGGCAACTGGTTTTGCTGGTTCAATTATTACATTATACGTTTCTTCAATACTGTGGCTGGGACTTGGAAACCCTTCACCATTACTTTTGACGGGCAGAAATCGGAAACATCTATCTCCTACACCGGAGCACGTTTCCTTTCTGGATGGGAGTGGGAAAATTTTTCCAAGCAGGAATTTTGCGGTGAAGTACAACTGTCTCCCTACTTCTTATTAGGGGGAGGAGATACAGTAGATGAGTATGGTTATATCAACTCGTGCCACAGTCTTCAATTTAGACGTGGCGGTTTGCTGGACGTTGCCTCTCACGCAACACTAAAATACGATTACACGTATCAATAATATTGGAGGGTTGGTAATGAGTGCTAAAACTTACCGCCCTTTTAAGATTGACGTTTATGGATTGCAGGATGTCTATTTAGGCACCCTGCAATCTTATAACGACAATTTTATAGGGCAAGTAGAAAATCCATCAGTGACGGTATCCTCGGATGGCTCTCAAAAGTTTTCTTGCACTATTCCTAAATATTATATTGACCCCAAGACAAACGTGAAAACACTAAATCCGCGTTGGGGCGATATAACAAATGGAGTATTGGCGGAGAACACCAGAATTTTGAAGGTGTTCATACAATTTGATAATGAGACAAAGGTTTATCCCTTCATTATTGACAAGATTACAGATAAACGAGACAAAAGTCATCAGGTATTTAAGCAGATAGAAGGTAGTGGTCTTGCGTTTGCGGAACTGGGCAAACAGGGCTACAAACTTGAGTTGAAGCAAGAATTGGTTGAGGAAGAACTGGAAACCAATCCAGACCTCCTAACTAATGTTCAGTATTGGGCGGACAAGGTATTCCCCAATACGAAAGACACTAATGGAAAAATCACCGAATGGCTGACCCCGTGGTGCTATGAAGTGAGAATGGACTGGTCGCTGTATAATGATATACAACGCGACAATGATAAAGTCTATGAGGACAGTTATGTCAATAACTGGGAGATAGACAATAAAAATCTTATTCCCGCGGGTATCACGAAGGGCGTGGAAAAGTGCCGCATTTTGGATTGCTACAATAGTAATAAATATAACATTACGCAATCCATTGCGGAAACATTTGAAATCTTCTGTGAGTATGAGTATAAATGTGATGCGGCGGGCCGCTTTATAGGTGCCTATACTGACGAGGATGGGAACGCCTGGACGGGCCGCAAGGTAGTGTTTTATAACAGGGCTATTTCTACAGAGAACCCCCTACAAATTTACTATCAGAAAAACCTAAACACCATTTCTCGTTCAGCAGATAGTTCGGAAGTTTATACCAAGTTATTCGTGAAGCCTATTGAAAGTTCGGTTATGGAAAATGGTTATGTTTCTATAGCCAACACTTTTGCCAATCCTACGTTGGACGACTTCTTGCTTGACTTTGATTATCTGCATTCTGTTGGCGGCCTGACGGACTATCAGATGTCTTTCACCAAGGAATATCAAGCTTCTATTAGAAGGCTGAATTTGTCTCTGATGCACGCGGCCCCAATTTTGGAAGACTACGTTGTTCAGATAAATCAGAAGAAAGCAGATTTGTCAGGGCTTGATAAGCAGACCGCATCCGCAAAAGAGCAATTACAGTATTACCAGACCTTGAGAGATAATAGCCTTACTAATGGTGTGGTAGTAAGAAATGCTTCTAACGCGGCCTCTTGTATTTTTACAGAGGATACGGAAGGATATTATAAGGCTTCGTTGCGGTTTGAAGGTATCAATGCGGGGTCAATAAACGGTTATAGGAAGAGCAGTTATACAGACAAAGTGTTTTCTTCGGGCGATTTACAGCGAATTTCAAACGAAAATGATTTAAAAGGCAAGACTGGTTACATTGTTCTTTTGGATGAATATGGTTATGCTTCTGCTCTTTACACAACAGATAGCTCTCTATCTATTGTTTATTTGGAGCTGGAATATTCTCCAAAGAACAAGTATGAAAGTGTTTGCCGTTCTTTCCAAGACCAAATCAGCGAAAACGAAACTCGCCAAACAACAATAAATAATGACCTTACAAAGCTAAATAATGAATATAATGACTACTTGGCCGCATACAACGAGAAGCTTGCCGAAAAAGACGAACTAAATCTAAAGCTTGAACGTATATTGGGGCCTGCCTTACGAGAAGGGTATTGGACACCTGATAGCTATGAGGACCGCGGCAAGAGCTATATAAAAGAGTTCCGTGGCGGCCCCAGTGGTTCAATCAATCTGGATACTACCGGATTTTATTGTGATACAGAGCCATTTGATAACGAACAACTTTCTTATTATTATGTTGGCTCAACTCGTAAGTATTATCCTTATATCTTGTTAAGTAAGATGCCCACGTCTGCTTGGAGCGGAAAAGACCCTGATAATTTGGTTCTTCATTTTCAAAATAACTACAAATATACTGTTCAAAGTTCTACTACCGGAGCATTTGCTGCCGGTAATTATTTTATTACTTGTAATTACAAGAATTACTACTTCACTTTGACCAGCGGGGCCGCAGCCAACACTGTATTTACGGTTAGTATAAAAGGCGACACTGTTAGTATAACAAAAGGCGGTACGCCCATTACCTTACAGACGTATTTGAAAAACGCATCCAATCTTACTGCCTATTTCACTGGCGCAGGCAACGAAAGTATGTCTGACTTCTGCGCTTATAACAATGCCGGCTTTGTGTTTGCTTATATGAATACCGGCAGTAATACTTATCAGCCCGTTATTTTGCTAAACAACGATAGTTCCGCTACAAATGGCGTTTATACAAGCCGCAAATATATTTCGTATTCTTTTGTAGGCGAAAGCGGCATCACATATATGGGTGAAGTAAGCAGCTTGGTAAATAGCAAGAGTGCTAACAATCTTGTCTATCCTCGTTTTTATATTGCGGAAGATAATGTATTTTCTGCTTCGGAGCTACTAACACTTTCTTTGGATAATGCGGCTCTGGAAAAGTATTATGATTATACCGTTCTACTGCGGGATGGTAAGACGTATATCACCCCGAAATTTACTTCCAATAATCCCATCTGGGACATAAGCGGCGCATACGGCCTAACTTACTATAGTTCGCAGGCAAATGAAGCACTTTATCTGGATGCTCGTCAAGTTTCAAAAGACTATTCGCATCCTAAATATAGCTATGATTTGTCTGTCTCCATTATTCATAACGATGATGGCACAATGCCATTGGTAGAACTTGGACAACTTGCTTATATCAGTGACCCGATTTTAGGTGTGCGCGCGGCTTCGGGATATGTAAGCGAAATCACATTCAACTTGCCGCAGCCGCAGAAAGACACAATCAAAATTGCCAACTATAAGACAAAGTTTGAGGACCTATTCCACACTATCACCGTTTCCAGTGAAGCGATGAAGAACAATAAGACCTCATACGACATTGCCGCAAATAGTTTTGGTCCTGATGGCTCTATTTCTACCAATGTGCTCCAGCAGGCAATAGATAATGGAAACTTCTATTTTGATTATTCTTCTACCGGTGTTGTAATTGACCCGACAGAAGGTATTATTCTCACGAATAAAAAGCCCTATTCAAACGGCGTATATGGACAGGTTGTTCTCCAGGGCGGCGGCATATTTGTTTCAAGCGAATATGATAGCCAAGGAAATCGCATTTGGAATACAAGTATTACACCTCAGGGTATAAATGCCAGCCTTATTACTGCGGGGCAGCTAAATACAGACCTAATAAAGATTTTCTCTGGCAACCAAATGGCATTCCAATGGAATAGTGAAGGTTTGTATGCTTATAAGTTTGACGGCAATGGCCTGGCAATGAGTGATGTGTATATCCGCTATAACCAGGATGGACTTCACTATGTGAAGGAGCAGGAGGATGGCACCGAACTGCGAATTGTTAGTCTGGATTGGGATGGGCTTACACTTCGGAATAATGATGGGCAGCACACGATGTATTTGGATGCCGCAACAGGCGATTTGAACTTGAGCGGCACGTTGAAGAGCTTCAATTATTCGCCTGGCATTTTAGGCACGGGCTGGCTGATTGACCAGAATGGTTATGCCGAGTTTAATGATATTATGGTTCGCGGCACGATTTCTGCCTCGGTTTTCAAGTATGACGAAACCACCGCGGTTGGCGGCAGTTTGTATGTCGCTCCGACGATGATTTTTGATAGTGGAGCGGGAAAACGTGGAATAGAATGGAATGGCGATGGAAGGAACATTTGGTTTGCTTTTCCTTCTCCTTTTCAGATTGCTAATGACGGTGGGAACACTGCTCAAGATTACTTAAACCGCACCTGGACTGGCGGCGAGGTTCTTGGTATAAATGGCATTATTCAGACCAAAGAACCGGTTGAAGTAGATGGAGAGCTAAAAAAGGTTCGCTTTGAGATAAAGAACTTGCGAGTAAAAATTAGTAGACTACGGACCTCCAGTGGATATTTACAAGTTTATTCTGAAGTTACCATTTCCTCAAACACTCAAAATGTCTTCTGGGATGAGGATGGTACGGCCGTTCCTATGTCGGAAGTCGTAAAAGTAGGAAGTCTGGAAGCTGGCAAGGTCGCCTTTGAAATGATTGACAGTTGGCACCTTATCTATATGGGCACTAATGGTAAGCGGCAAGGCATTCTAATTACAGCTATGGAAAAGAATAGCCCGTATATTGATATATATGATGACCAGAGCGCTGATAACACATATGAGTTCAATATGGCTCCACGAGTAAGGCTGGGCCGCTTGGATGGATTACACGACATCACCGAAGTCCAAAATGAGTA
Source organism: uncultured Oscillospiraceae bacterium (assembly GCA_964598315.1). Taxonomy (GTDB): domain Bacteria; phylum Bacillota; class Clostridia; order Christensenellales; family CAG-314; genus Fimimonas. The sequence continues at coordinate 32,405 of CAZRBI010000008.1, read as the reverse complement.
TGATAACTGGGGAGTAGATAAAAATACAGGTATTAAGGGCTATGGTTTATATAGTGATAATGTCTATCTGAAAGGCGCTATTTATGCGACAAGCGGAAAGATAGGCGGATTGACCGTAAATCAAGTAGAAAATTTGAGTAGCCGCATGCAAGATGCCGAAGGCAATATCACTACCATCCAGCAAACTGCGGAAGGTATTGAGCAACGAGTATCAGATGCCGAAGGCAATATCACTACCATAAATACGACAATTGGTAATATAGACCTCTCTGTAAATAATAATAAAGAGAATATTGAAGATACCGTCACAAAATTGGGAAACGGTGGTTGGAAAGATACTGTTTTAGAAGGCAGTTTTATAAATGTTAAAGAAGAACAAATTACCATCGGTTCTAAAGGCGGCATATATATTCACGGTGGAGATGGCATCCAAGTCACTTCTGGCGGTAAAATATATATCGGTTCCAAAGGCAACATAGATATTTCTTCTGAAGGAAAATTCACAATTGATAGTACCAATTTTAAGGTAAAATCCGATGGAAGCGTAATTATTTCTGGTAATATTACCGCCACCTCTGGTAAGATTGGAAGTTGGAATATAGACACAAATGGACGATTGTATTCTAATGCCTCTGGTGGTTATATAGGCCTATCGGCTAACAAGGACAATGATGGGGCGTATCGTATTTGGGCTGGAAATTCCAGTCCTGCCTCCGCCAATTTCTGGGTAAAGGAAGATGGTGAGATTAAGGCTACAAGTGGAACCATCGGCGGCCTAACCATTGACAATATAGTTACGGGGATAAATACTGTAGATACCCGTATTTCTACTTCCGTCGGAGACGCAAAAAATGCGTTGGGACAATCTATCAAAGATGTGGAAGAGGGCGTAAAGGATGGCACAATTCCCGCGGGTGCTCTTGGAGACAATAGTTTTATTGACGTTTCCAAAGGAACTATTACTATTGGCGCAGGTAAATCAATAAATATCAAGAGTGGTGGCTCGGTTAGTATTGCTTCTGACGGAGCGTTTTCTCTATCAAGTACGAATTTTACTGTTTCTACGGACGGCACAATAACTGCTAAAAGTGGAACCATCGGCGGCTGGACTATAGGGACGAATAGCTTGTATTCTGGTTCGGGAACGGCCTATGTTGCTCTAAATAGCGACCCCAATAACGAATATCGCATTTGGGCCGGCGCCGAGACAGCGACTGATGCTTCCTTCCGAGTGTCAAAAAATGGTGATGTTTATTTAGGTAGTTTGTATTATTTAGATGAAAATGGTGCTAATCCGAAAAAAGCAAGTCTGACGTCAAGCTTATGGAAATACAATAAAGCTTATAATAATATGATTACGGCAGTCAGCTCTGCTGTTTCGGGTAATGCTGTGACCTTAACATTTACTCGTCAATATGGAGACCCTCTCCGAGTAAATTTTAATAAGGCCAGCGAGCTTGAATTTTTCCAGGTTAGCTCCGCTGGCGACGAGACTAATAGGTTGATTAATGTACAGGCTTTAGATGAGAATTTAAAGGTTTTGAGGACAGCAACTCTAAGGGGTACCCCGGAAGTATCCTCAAAAAGAGTGACGATTAGTTGGTCAGAACGTAATCCCGGTAACACCTATGTTGATTGTTCCGATATCTACAATGCGGGCTATACAAAGGGGGCCAGCGATTTGTTAGGGAATGCCACTTTCTCGCAATCTTGGAGTGGCGGCTTACAGACTGTGGATGTAAAGAGCGGCACTACGACCATTGCTTCTCACAGCACTTATATAGGTGCTGGCACTCAAACGTTGGATGGGAACACTTATTCTGTACCGATTATGTATGGAGACACCGCGGCATTGGGTGGTAGCACAGGATATACGGTTAAGGTAGATGCCACTGATAGATATGAGGCTGGTGGTGTTCTATCTGGAGGAACGAGTTGGACAAATGGGACGACCAAGGTCACTTCTGCTGGCGGCGGTTCAAAAAGCATAACAGTAGGTATTAGGTCAGTATCTACAAGTACTACACTGGGGGCGACTACCGATGGAACTGGTGAGGCCACTATATCGGTTTATCTTACTAATTCGGTTTCAGGCAGCTTCAAGGTTTCGGTAAATGCTAAAACGGCATACGATGAAGGTTATACTGCCGGTTTTGCTGCGGCAGAAGCGCAATACACTACCAAGACTGCGTTGGTTGGATATTCTGATTATAATGGGGGGGCTTCAACGACTCTTTATTATAAAGTCCCCAATCAAAACGTTTATTCTTCAGTTGGAACACATGTTTGGCGATATGGTGGAAACTCCACGACGTTATACCAAAAAACTTCAGCAACATAACAAAAAGGAGGGCTTTCGCCCTCCTTCTTTTTTTATTCCACAAACACCTGGAGTTCCTTCGCGACTTCCGGTGTCATATCAATTTCATCAAACCATTCAGGCTTCAGAAAATTAGCATTTAGCTCAACTTCCTGTTCCAGAATTTCAGCAATTTCCTTATTACACTTCTCAACAAGTTCATCTGCCACGTGGATATTACCCTTCTCATCCACAACTAACTCACCATTTTCATCCTTGTCCGCGTACTTCTTTACAGCTTCTACGCGGCTGGAATAGAACGTTTCCAGTTCCTGTCCCACCGCCCGCTGAATGCGAGCAATGGCAAATGCTACCTTACCGGGCAGAGTGAGCTTGTTGATTTCCTTGAAAGCCTCGTCCTTACCGAACAAGTCCATCATTTTTACCTTCATCATAATATATTTTCTCCCCAACTAATATTAGTTTTTGTAGGTTTAAATCTTGAAGCAAAATACTTACCAATACATATAGCATCTGCTTCATCTTGTGTGGTAGTTAGACCAAATAACGATTTTACCTTTGCTTGCGCTTGCTTTTTTGCTTCCTCTCGCTTATCTGCGTGGTTTATACCAAGGTATGACCGCCACGTGGAAGGATAAGCAAAATCGCAAGGAATATTATTTTCCAAACAATAGTCCGCAAGCACACCCTGTAGGTTAGCAAGCGTTTGGAATGTTTTTACGCCAGAAAACGTCTGGTATTGAATATTCTCAATACCTATCGCATCTGGCTCACATCCCTCGCACACACTATCTAACCAGTGCTTTACTTGGTTTATACGCTCCGTTGCGTTCAAGGTCTGGTCGGTGGAAAATGTTCCATAAGCCGCCAACACCTTATCATCATATATGGAATAACCAGTTGTATTTGTTGCCGCATCAAGCCCCAGGACCCTAAAACTCCCAGGCGGCTTGGGTGGCAACTTGTTTTTTATACTCTTGGCCGCGATTGCTTTATCGCACTCTGGACACACATAGCGGTCTCGCCATTCTCCATACGGGATTTTCACTTCGTGTCCTTTGGGGCAAATTGCGGCCAAAGGCGTCTTTAGGTTCTTATATTCTGTAGAAACTAATGTCCATTGATGAGCTTCAAAGTCGCTCTGGACGGAGTAGATATTGATTGCCAAGAGCGTTTATTTCCCGCTTGACCCGAAGCCACCATTGCCCCTTTCTGTGTCTTCGGGAACCTTGTCAATTTCGGAGAAGTTGATGTGATAGCTCTTCTCCAGAATGAACTGGGCAATTCGGTCGCCGGCTTTGATTTCTACGGGAGTATCTCCAATGTTGTCAAACAGCACCTGGACAATTCCTCTATAGGACGCATCAATTGTCGCTGGAGCATTGGAAATCCGCAGTGTCGTCTTCTTGCTCAAGCCGCTCCGAGGCCTAATAGCAACTGCCCAACCATCGGGGATAATCATCTTTAGGCCTGTGGAAACCATATTACCATATGTGTGAGGAGCAATGGTAATGTCTTCCACGGCATAAATATCAGCACCCTGGTCACCGTCGTGGGCGTAAGTAGGTAGCTGGGCATTGGGATGAACCTTTTCTACAGAAATATTAGCGTTGTTGCGGCTGGAAACCCGCATAATGACCATATTAAGGAAGTTCTCAATAATTGCGGCCATATTATCCAGAAGTTCCTGCCGGACGGGTGATTCAGAATAATGGTCCTTATAGTCTGCGAAAAAGCCATACAAAACTTCCTTCGCCGCATTGATTTCTTCAACGAGAGCGCTGGTGCTGCCGCCCTGGCGGTCGTTGTTTAGGATAAGAGCATCCATTGCATCAAGTGCTTGCGGCCCGGCGTATGCGGCAGTGAGTGCCTGGAGATATTCACCCTTGGCCGCGTCAATTTGTTCGTCGGACATTTCAAAGAAATCGGTAATTAGCTTTTCAAGTTCTTCAAGTAGTGTTTTATTATCCATTTTATTTACCTCAAACATCATAGTTGCGTTCAATAGACGTAATATAGGCTACATCAACGATTTCGCCCTTTGCCTTCTTTACCTTCATCGTGTAGCCGCTCTTGCTAATAGCATATCCATTGGCATTCTTCTTTTCGTCCTCAATCATCTCAAGGGCTTCTTCCTCGCTATCAACCCGCCACGTCTTCGTTTCCTTGATTAGCTGTGCCGCCATTTTCGTTCTCCTTCTCCCACTTCTGGGTTAGTTCTTCTTCTTTTTTTAGCAAATTTTCATACAGTGCTTTATAGATGTCTTGCCGCAGAGCGGGATTTTTCTTGGCAATATTTTCGGCATTTTGGAGCATCTTTCCAACCTGCCGCAAGCCTTTAGTTTTACCTTTGCCCTTTAGCATTCTGCGCCGCTCGGCTCGGTTGGGAATATAGACGTTTTCAAGGGTTTCGCCCTCTTGCGCCGGCTCCCATAGTTCCTGCGGCGTGGCTTTTACTTTCATTGTTAGCCCTCCAAGGACATAAAGTCAATTTTGATTGGAATATTGAAACGAGCAGTAAGCAAGTCTTCCAAAATTTCCTTCGCGTTATCCACACAGATATGAAGCGAACCATTATAGGGAAGCTGCTCATCAGGGTTCATAATATCGCGAACTCCCATAAAGCAAACCTCACCGGGCTTTGCTTCTGATACGTGTTTCATACCAGCAGACCGATAAAAGTCGTATTCTGTGGATAAGATGGGCAAACGGCGAAAAACTGCCTGACGAATTGTCTCGGTGGATTTGCCTTGATGTGCTTCCGCAATTAGGTAGGTGATGGGGTCGCCGCCTTCGCCCTTTTCATTACAGTGGATACAAATGCGTTCTTTGACATCCATTGGGATGATTTGGTTTATCTGCACAATTAGCCACCTGCCTTTTGATTATAACCAAGTTGTTCGGTTTGGAGAGTAGAAATATAGAACTTTTCTCGTTCGTTGAGCTGCTCTTTATCGCATTCCTCAATGAGTTCAAAAGTAAAGTTCCAAAGCCCTTCCTCACGCATCACTTGGTGAATACGCTGGTCCGCAATAGTGGAAATACCCACCGCACTTTTGATGTGGTCAGTTAGGCGTTTCCGCACCGAGGTAGAACGCCCGATGTAGGCTTTCTTATTGCGGTCGTTGGTGATTTTATAAATGCCCGCGCAGTCCTTTTGCGGCAAAACGTAATTGAGCATCTCATTAGTGGGACGTTGGACAAATTCGGTCCAGATTAGCTTATACAGAACATCCGGATGGGATAAATGCCCAACCACAGTGTTCATTAGATAACTAATGTCATCCTTGTCGCTCTCGCTGATGTGTATATGCCGCTGGGCCGCGTCTTCGTCTTCGGTAATGACACTTTGAACTACCTGTATTGCCGCCATATAACGCGAACGTTCGTTCTCCCACTCATTAGTGAGTTTTTGAATGTCTTCTTCGTAAGCCGAACTTTGGAGAATTTTCTTTACTTCAAAGTCTGCTTTCATTGCGGCCAAGGCGTTATCATACCTTTGTTTTTCCTGGGCTTTCCGCGCTTCATATGAGGCCGCGAATGAATTGAAGTTTTCTTCTTGGTGTTTTAGTGTGTCTTGGTTTTCTTGAATGGAGCGCAAAATTCCATTGTTCTGTTCTTGAAGCCGAACCAGTTCAACATCAAGATTTTGCTTTTCCTCGCGATGCTTTTGTAGTAGGGCAAGCAATTCATCATATTCCTCTTGCTTCGCCGCAACATCGGGAGGGATAACTGGCTGGTGGGGCCGCAACAGCAGTATCAAAAGTATCACTGATAATGCGGCCAAGCCTATAATAATTAGTTGGTATGTCATTAGGCTTTCACCTTCACATACAAACCACAGCGACAGGTTTCACCTTTCTTGATATTTTCTCGGAAATCCTGGCAGGGACACAGCCAACATTCTTTTCTTTGGCTATCTACCACACCAGGACAATAACCATTGTTATCCTGTAGCCGCTGTTTGATAAAATTGACCGTTTCACGGTCGTTGGTTTCACGATACTTCATACGTTCTCCAAATAAATGGTTGCGTTATCGCCTATGAACTCCACCGAGATCGAATTGTAGAACTGAATAAAGTCTTTTTCGTTATGCGTAAAACGCAATGTAATTGTTTCTACAATATCGTAGGTGATAATATCATAGAGCTTTGCATAGTCTTCAAAGCCGAGATAGAAAAGAACGGCTCTATTCTTTTGCGGCTTCTTGCTTACAATAAGCGACACTGAGCAATCATTTAGCTCCAACGTTTCATCTGCCAAAGTAATACTAACCATTTCTCTTCCTCCCACAACTTTGTATATGTATTATAAATAAAAAAAATGAAAAAATCAAATTTTTATTCTACGATAATCCATTTTCCATTTTCTTTCTTCCAGATATGTTGATTGCGGCTGCCCCGCAACTTCAAAGTAATATCACGCTCGGCCGCAACGTATGGACCATCAATGATATAATCAACAGCTTCAAAAATCATAGCCAGAGCGGTGATTTCCTCCAGGCCGCGAGAGCTGGCCAATGAAGAACTTCGGGCTAAAATGGGAGAAAATTCATACCGCCTTGCTAACTGCCACATTTCATAGCCAGTCCAGACATAAATTTTTATGTCCGGATATGCTTCTCGGATATGATATATAATACTCGCAACGTCGCAAACATTGCGTGGCGCAAGTGGTTCGCCGCCGAGAACGCTAAAATTTCGCTGGATGCCATTAGCGGATAAGGCCTCAAAAATCTCGTCCAGGGTTCTGTTTGTGAAGGCTTGGCCGCAATCAAAGTCCCAAATTTCGCTATTGTGGCAGCCGGGGCAGTGTGGTTCTGGGCAGCCACTTACCCACAAAGAAACACATACGCCCTCACCGTTAGTTATATCGTTTTTATCAATTTTGGCGTAGTTCATACTATTCTTTCCCTCTCTCCCAGATATAATTCCCCGCCGAACTCAATCGTATGGTTTTCTTCTTTCCTATCAAATAAATAAACCACTCGCCGCATTCGGTATAAATATTCAAATGCTTACTTATGATAAATATAAAGCCACAATCATCACGCTTAAGTAGGGTATCATAGGTGCCATCACGGTGTTTGATTTTCATATTAGTCCTCAAGTTTCTCAAAAATTAGTTTTTCAGGTAAGAACTTTCTACACAGATAAAATGAAGCAAAAGAGACACCTTTTTGAATTTCCTTCTTTTCTGCGGTGGTATAATAGTTAATCCGCCTATCAAAAATTAGTGCTTCACAATCCTTCATATATGGGAACCGTTTTTGCCCTTGAAGCGCAGGAATAGGCAACAAAATAGCATACGGTTTATTTAGCTCCCACAGCCGTTTGATTATATCATCTTTTATGGAAAACGGTGGATTGGAAATAATACAATCATATTCTTCAGGCTCGTAGTCAAAGAAGTTTTCTCCATTATCAATATGAGTTGCTATTACCCTGTGGCCTGCCTGCCGAATAAGTTTTACATATTCACTATCTTCTTTATCAAAGGGGCACCAGACAGTTAGCGGAACTCCCAACATATCAATATATTTGAGAATTGGCCTTACGGCATATGCGGGTGTATATACCTCATCGCTTGCCTTATTTGTCTTTGCAGTCAAATATCCGATATTTAGCATTGTGTCAATCCTCGTTCGTTAGCGTATAGCCGATTAATCCAGAAAAATTAGCAAAGTTTTCAAGTTCGTCAATTACCACAGGTCCAACTGTATTTTCATAAAGGTGAGCATTATAATCTATAAAATTCAATCCATAAATCCCGTATGCTTCTGCCTTTCGCCGCATAGCGGTTGGATTGGCGCACACCACTATTGCGTTATGCTGGGCCGCGAGTTCAAGTAGCTTACGAGTTTTACCAGTGTTCCGCTTATCAATAATTCGCTCCATATGGTCCTCTTCCTCCCGTGTTTTGTAATACTTTTCTTGTTCATTATCTGCCAACCAATCTTTCATCTCATTACTCATTTTCTTCTTCCTTTTCTTTGTGTTTTGGTTTCTTTTTCCTTTTGTCTTGATGTATTCTCGTATAAGGTTTCACTTGTCCCCAATCATTACGGATTGCGGCCCAAGGGTTCTTATTGGCTTTATTTTTTCTTTTGCTCATATTTTATTTCTCCTAATGAAGTTGAATAGGCCCAAGTTGAAGCAAAATTCTTGGTTGAGGTAGAAGCGTAAGTTTTCTCATTTTGAAAACGCTCCCCGCAAATAGAGCAATACCATTCAACAACGGGGATGCCCGCGTAATAACAAATATGACCGCTACATACGCTGCCACATTTCGGACAATATCTTTCTATCATACTTCTACCTCATCATCTAATTCAAAGCATCCACATAGCGGCCTTACGGCTTTAGTTCTATCAGGAAGTAAATCCCTAATAATTTTACCCTTGGCCGCACACTCACAGAATGTTGCTCCTGTAGGCGGCGAAACATAACGCAAATACTTACAAAACTTACACTTTCTGTGTAGGCGTGAAGAACGCCAGGCCACGATTTTATCGTCCAAAGCCACTTTCCATTCGCCTCCTAACTTCTGCCTCAAAAACTCCATACCACGCATCATCTTCACCAACCAAATCCATACAATTCCAAATATGGTGTAAGGTCATATTGCGAATGGGGAATTCGGCACCACTCTTTGTAATCCATACAGGATTTGGGAGGTTGGGAATGCCAAATGGATGGTCGTGCTCAAAAGCGTAATCTTCCAGAAAATCATTTCCTAAACTCACAATACTTCTCCTTTCTTTATCTGTTTTTATTATAACAGAAAAAAATGAAAAAGTAAAAAAAATAGGAGAGCATAGCTCTCCTAAATTTTTATTCGCCCAAATGAATTACACGCTCTTTTATCTCTTGGGTGCGACCATAATTCCAGAAATGGCTTCCTACATAACCGCATGTCCTTCTTGCCACGTTCATCTTATGTTGGTCAGTATTACCACAATTCGGACAATACCATTCCATATTATCATCAATTAAAATTTCACCATCATAACCACAAACTTGGCAATAGTCAGATTTCGTGTTAAGTTCGGCATACATAATATTTTCATAAATGAATTGAAGAGTTTGAAGAACGGCTGGGATATTAGAGGCCAGATTAGATGTCTCAATGTAACTAATCGCACCGCCAGGAGCAAGATGTTGGAATTTATTTTCAATCGCCAGTTTCGTAAAAGCATCAATACGTTCAAATACTGGAATATGATAACTGTTAGTTATATAATTCCTATCTTTGCCATCAAGCTTTACAAATACATCTTCACCAAAACGCTTTTTCAGACAAGAAGCAAATTTGTAAGTACCGCTCTCAATCGGACTACCATAAACGGAATAGTCAATATCTTCGGCGGCTTTCCATTGGGCGCACTTATCATTCAGGAATTTCATAACTTCTAAACCGAATTTTTCGCCTTCGCCGCCATCGGAATGAGAATGTTTTGTCATATACTTTACACATTCGTAAAGACCCGCAAAACCCAAACTTGCGGTGGAATAGCCGTGATGGATTAAGTCAATAAGTTTTTCACCTTTTTCCAAACGAGCTAAAGCTCCGTATTGCCAAAGAATTGGAGCGACATCAGATGTGATAGCTTCCAATCTTATGATGCGAGCAAGCAGACCCTTGTGACAAAGCTCTGTCCGTTCTTCCATTAGTTGCCAGAATTTGTCAAAATCGCCGCCGGAAGACAAGGCAACGTCAGGCAAATTGATGGTGGTCACACCGCAGTTGAAACGGCCATAGTATTTCCCCTTGGAGGGATTATAATTTTTTGCTTTTGCGTAGTTCTCGGTTGTACGGTCGGGCGTTAAAAAGCTTCGACAGCCCATACATCCATATACTTCGCCTTTTCCCGTGTTAGGATTAATTTTATATTCTCTCATTTTCTTTGCTGAAATATAATCAGGCACCATCCGCCTGGCAGTACATTTTGCTGCCAGCTCGGTTAGCCAATAATACTGGCTACCGGGATAAACATTATTTTCATCCAATACATATAATAATTTAGGGAATGCTTGAGTCACAAAAACTCCTTTCTCATTAGGCATTCCTTGAATGCGTTGCCGCAAAAACTCTTTGATAAGTAGAACATTCTCTTCTTGATATTCAGGATTTTCGTCAATCCACATAAGGATCGAGAGAAAAGGGGCCTGGCCGTTAGTTGTGCTCATTGAATTTATTTGATAATTAAAGGTTTGAACCGCATCTATAATTTCTTTCCTTAAGTCAATTTCAACAAGAGAATGATACTGTTTCTCAGTTAGGCCGCAATTTTTATACTTCTCTTCGATAAGTTTTCTGCTATCTCTAACAAAAGGCGCGAGATGAGACAGTGTAATTGTCTGTCCGCCGTATTGACTACTTGCCACAGCAGTAATACCCTGCGTAGCTATTGTAGTGGCGGTTAGAAGCCGATGTGGCTTATTGATGGCTACTCCATTGATAACAGTGCCATTCTGAAGCATATCATCTAAATTAATTAGACAACAATTGTGGAGGGCGCTTTGAGCCATATAATCCATATCGTGCTGATGGATAATACCCGCCTCATGCGCTTCCACCACCTCTTCTGGTAATAGAAAACGTTTAGCGATATCCGTGCTTGTAATTCCAGCAAGATAATCCCGTTGAGTAGTAACTACTGTCGCATCTTTATTGGAATTTTCTTTATTCCAATATTCATTTTTCCCGCTAATTAGTTCAATTACGGCTTTGTCTGTTGTATTGCGACGAATTTCCCTCTTATACCTATATCTAATATACCTTCTTGCCAAGTTAGGCAATCTGTCCATTAGAACTTCTTCAATGGTATTCTGTATGGTTTCTACAGGAACTTCTTCCTTATCTCTCAATTCAAACAATACGTCGTGAATAACTTCTTCAATATCTTCCTCATTCAGGAAAGGTTCATCGGCTTCGCGGGCTTCCTCACTTGCTCTCGCAATAGCAGAATATAGCTTCTTTTCCTGGAAGGGAACTTTTTGACCGCTTCTTTTTATTACATTTTTCAAATTTTTCACCTCATAGTTTTGTGCCACAATAAATACATCTACCATTGAAGGTCTGAACTTTTCCTTTCGGGTTCAAATGATTACACTGGTGCCGCAACTCAGCAATTTGCTGCTGGTGGGCCGCGGCTTCAGGGTTCAATTCAAAGGTGCCAGCCCGCTGGATTACTTCCAAAATTGCGTTCTGATGTTCCTGAATTAGAGAACGAATTTCCTCATTATTCATAACAATCCCATTCTCCTTTTTCAATTAGTTGGTTTTTTGAAACATTCAGGAAACGCTCAAAGGTAGGATACATTTCCAAGAATGCTTTACATTTTTCTTTTCTTTTTTTATCCATAAGGTCCAAAAGCGTAGCTTCTTTGGATGAAGCCGCCGCCCACTTCTTTAAGGTTTCATACAAAAAATCACAAGGATTTGCTTCTCCAACACTGGTGTTGTCCTCATACATTATCGCCTTCATTGGGACTTTATGTGCCCAATAATTGAATAGCAAGTTAGCACAATATTGAAAATTGCGAATATAGAAACCAGAGCAATACGTATCGTTGGAATAATTTTTTCCGAGATAAATATTTACATCCGAGTTCGCCGTGATTTCACTCAACAACAATAACCTATACTTCTCAAAGTAGTATGGCAGTTGATGTAGTGGCACAAAGTAGTCCAATATTATCGTATTGCTACGCCCCACAATACCGTCAAAGTCTATCCGCAGTTTCGCGAATTGCTTTATAGAATGACAAAGTATAGGGCTTGTGAAGTATAGGGAAGTTGGCTTTCGTGCTGTTAGCCCTAAAAGGGCGGCCCAGCCTTCTTCACCTCGTCCCAGCACATCCTTGTCATAGATGTAGAAACGTTTCCGTGTTTCGCAAGGGGGAAGAGGGAGTTTCTCTCCCCCTTCTCCCCAAATTTTATAATAAATGCTATCAAGGAACTGTAGAGCACGAGTAGAGGTTGCGCGCTCATCAGCTACCCTCTCCTGGATAAAATCGTGGTAAAGTTTTGTAGAAGGGATGGTATGTTCTACAATCTTTGGAGTATGAGAGAAGAACGGGCCGCAGAATTCAATATTGTCCTTTAGGAAAACTTCCTTTGGTAAGCCCTCTGGCGACTTATCCGTAAGATAATAAACCTTGGAGTAATTCTCTATTCTGTCCAAAGAAGTGATAAGCACCACACCTTCTTCGGGGTATGTCTTCCGCAAATACACATACCACTTCATAGCATCCAGGTTGGGTTGCGGCAACCCCTTACGATTGCCCCAACCCAGAAAATTGTCGTCTATGATACCTATCATTCTTCATCATACCTCTTGTTTGTGAATACTATGTCGCCGCCATTTACTTCGGTGATTTTCATAATGGGCACCTTATGGCGACTTCCTTTGTAGGTTTTAGGAATGAAGTTGTTGCCCCGCCGCATACCTTGGAGATATAGAAGGGTGCCGCGTTTGAACCAACTGCGTTCCATTACTTTTTTCTTACCATCCGGACCAATTTCACTAATTTGCTTATCATATTTAGCGTATTGGTTCTTCCAAATCTTCACATTCACTACTCCATCAGGAGTTAGCAAAGAAATGCTATTTTTCATTTTGTTCTTATCTACTACCGTTCCCGCAATACAAGACAGCTCATAAATAGGAATTGTTTTTCCATCCTTTGTATGAATTTCGCGGCTAACCTGCGGTTCTTCTGGCAAATCAGTAAAACGACTAATTTCGTATTTTCCGCGATTGATTTCAGAAAGTTCGTGGGGATGATAATAGAAAGACATTGCTTCCATTTCACAATGGGAAATGTTGCCACCAACGTTCAAATCAAACTTTTCTTCAAGGATTTTGGCATTCAGTTCATCCAACAAAATGTCTTTGTTCTCCTTGATAAAATCTGAAAACGGAGCTATGGCTTTCTTATATTGCTTTTCCCAAGCCTTGGCCGCGATGGAATTGCTATCTAATAGTTGGTCAGGGTCAAAGCGGTCAAGGTAATATTCCATTGCCTTATTTGTGAGGGTGATGATGCCGGTTTCTTTATCAAGCTTTTTGCGCAAAAACTTGTTATATTGATACAACTCAATATACTCATCACACTCGTCTGCAAACACGTTATAACTTATGAGCATTGGAACATTAGCAAGAGTTAGATTGTTTTTCGTTCCTGCAATGCGGCAAACGTATTCTCTCAACAGCCCCATACGGTCGGGATACAAACTATCAAAGGCGCCGCTCTTGATAAGAACAAGCATTTGAGTTTTATTTACCTTGACCCTGGAGAGAAAGTCGTCCAAGGATGCATAGGGACGATTGGAGATAATTGTATTTACAAGGTCAGCGGAAATGCGGGTAAGGTTCCGCAAACCACTTACAATTGTATTAGTTTCTACAACTGGCGTAAAGGTAAAGCCGCTTCGGTTTATATCGGGAGAAGCAATCTCTATTCCTTCTGCCTGGAATTTACCGATTGCTGTGGCAATTTTACCAAAGTTGATACTTTTGGTTTTCTTCTTTTTCTTCGCGGAGCGGTCAGGCAAATCTTCATATTCATATTCTTCCCACTCCTCTGGCTCGTAAATATCTACAATTTCTTCTTCTGGAGCCTGTTCATCTTCAAGTTCCACAATAAGGCTTTCTTCATCGTCTTCTTCGTGGGCGGCTTCAGTGCCAGCACTATCAACGATAAGGTTAGCTGTATTCCAGAAGATAATTGGATATTTGTAAGCAAGGTTCATTTCTTGAAGGGCGACAAGGGAATAGGCCAGACAGTGGGCACGATTGAATGAGTACCCTCGTTGAATTTTTAGAACCTCATTCCAAACATAATCAGCAAGTTTATAACTTAAATTCTTTTCTTGGATTGTTTCAAAGAATTTTTGCTCACATTCTTCAAAGAGCTTGCCTTGTTTTTTGGCAATTGCCTTACGGCACTTATCCGCAAAACCAAGTGTGTGGCCGCCAAGTCGCAGCTCTTGAACAAGAGACATCATACCCTCTTGGCTTTCACACACCCCATCTGTAATAGCACTGTGATGAGAAAGCCAGTCAATTTCATCTTCTGTCAAGCCAAATTGCCGCATTTCGTTAGTCCATTGATTTATATCCTCGCGATAACGAACCCACTTGTTTAATGGCTGTTCCGCTCCTTTTTCTGTTGCCATAAGACGGATAACCGAATTGAGAACAGCAAGTTCATCAACGCTTTTGGGTTTAGTAAGGGCTATTCCCTGAATACCGCTCTGCTGTTCCATTTGAAAGAGACTTGTAATTTCGTGGTTCCAAACCATCTTCCACATTTTAGGGTCGTCGCGTTCCATATTATAAACCCCAATTACTTTTTCATATGTTTCTCGTAAAGTCGGTTCTGGTTTAACATAGCCATTTTCAACAAGAAGTTCCAGGCAAGTTTGGAGTTTATCTGCTCCCTCGATTGACAGGAGATCCATTTTAATTAAACTTTGTTTCTCAATATCGTGGAGTTCAAATCCACTAATGATTGTCCCATCGGGTGCCCGCATTAGAGAGCAAGTATTTGTGAAAGGTTCGTCGTTGAAAACAACTCCCCCGGCGTGTATGCCGCAGCCACAAATCAGTCCTTCAATATTCTTTGCCACTTTCCACAGTTCCGGGTTCTCATCCATTGCCTCAATGAATGTGGAACTGGGAGCCAAACCCTTTTCTTCATCTCCGT
Organism: uncultured Oscillospiraceae bacterium; assembly: GCA_964598315.1. Lineage (GTDB taxonomy): Bacteria > Bacillota > Clostridia > Christensenellales > CAG-314 > Fimimonas. The sequence continues at coordinate 17,367 of CAZRBI010000008.1, read as the reverse complement.
AATACATTTGAGACAGGCTATATAATTGCCCACGCTCCATCCCAATGAGAGAAGCAAAGTAAGTTCCTTCTTCTGGAGTATATCCCAACCCTCGGGCCGCGGTTAGAATGGCGCTTTTGCTCTTTTCTGTGCGTAGCGTTAGAACATTACAAACTCTATCTTCCCCATACACTTCCCGCAAATGTTGGAGCACTTGTGCCCTTTTTAGACCTGAGATGTCCGTGTCCAAATCGAGGACGGATACGCGTTCTGGGTTGAGGAAACGCCAATCAAAACATTGGGTGTTTTCTCGCAGACAATTCATCTGAATTAGGTCCAGGCAATATAGCAAAACAAAGCCGCCACCAGAACCACGAGCGGGGCCTACAATTGTTCCCGCATTCCAGCACTCTTCTATAATTTTCTGTAGATTAAGATAATATGCGGCCCAGCAAGCATTATTCACTTGGCTTGAAATCCAAGTCATTTCCAGACATTTATCAAGAGCTTTATATGCTTGCTCGTTTTGAAGGTCTGGATGCTTATGAATGCCATTGGCGACCGCAAATACGAGTTCTTGGTCGGCCTTATATTTAGATGTTTCAAATTGCCGCAAAGAGGGCAACTTATGATAGAGCTCCTCTCGTTCCTGCGAACCAATTCTCGGATAATCTATCCACGGCAATTCCGGAATGCGAAGCGGCTTCTTTATTGTGAAGTCCTCGCACATCGCCGCGATATTTTCTATATTGGCGTATGCCGTATCCAATTGCTCTCGGCTCATATAGGGGAAGAAACTTTCAAGTTCCTCCGTTCCCATCATATAAGTGGTAGCATAGAACGACTTTACTTCGCGGTCGCCATCTTGTGAGTTTAGATACTTTTCGTGAATATCGGCACCGCTTTTTGATAGATAGTGACTGTCTGTAGTTATGATATAGGGAATATTTAGCTCTTTGCTAAATTCAAGAAGATATTTATTTACAAAGAGCTGCTCCGCTCCTTTTGAAGGTTGAAGCTCTAAATAAAAGTTTTCTTCCCCAAAGATATTTACCATATAGCGACACCAATTCTTCGCGGTTTCCAAGTAATCAGTGTCTCCTGTATCCCGAAATTTGAGGATAAAGCGGTCCAATTGGCTCCCCAAGCACGCAGTGCTTGCTATCAAATGTCCTGGATTTTTTCCTACGATTTCCTTTATATCTTTATAATATGTTGGTACTCGCCGCATACGTCGTGCGACGTAAGACCGCAACCACGCCCTTGTGGATAATTCGCAAAGCTGATGATAACCCTCTAAATCCTTTGCTAACAAAATGAAGTGGTAATAATCATCCCCACGTTCTTTATTGAAGTTTGAAGCATTTAGACCATTCCGTGTGAGATAAATTTCGTTGCCACGAATAACTTTGATTTTATCTTTTACTTTCTCTGCGTATTCTTCTACCTGGACGAAACTACTAATTGTTTCGTGGTCGGTGATTGCGACACAAGAATGCCCCAACTCTATTGCTTTATCAATTAGAGCTGGGACTTTTATAATACAATCACGAAGCCGCAGATTGCTGAAGTCGGTATTCAATGATTATGGAGCGAACCTGGGTATCTTTTCAATTTCTCCATAATATATTCATCACCTTCTTTCTCTCATCTTATATTATATTCTATCATAAAACTTCTCTTTTGTCAAATTGCTTTCCAGCAAATGTAAAATCATTCTATACTTTCCCATTCTTCCTTTAGCCACTTTTTCAGCCGCCAGGCGGGTAAATTTGGCGAAGAAACACAACTCAATAATTCTTTATAATCACATTGCCGCAAGTTTTCTCTACGCAGCATTTGGCCAACGTATCTTTTGTATAATATTTATCATTGGCTATTTTAGCCATTTGTTTCACCACTATACCTGTTTATAAATCGGCATTCTTCTTCAAATGTCATAACGTTTCCTTTCTAACAAACGTAAATGTCTTGTCCAAGTTCTTTTTATTTTTCAACTCATTTTGATTAGCTTGTCGTGCGGACGACCCAATTCCAAATAGCGGGCCAGCCACCCAGTCATTATTATTTTCCATTAGTATAAACAAATCTTTTTGAAGTGTAATTTTCCCCACATCAGCTACATTCCAGCAAATAATTTTAGCCTTTGCCGCACTTTTCAAAATCAGAGGAATATACCAATTATCACGCCAGGCTGCGTAATTACCGTATTGGTTCTCACTTTGAGAACTATCACTACTATATACCTCAAGATTATAATATGGCGGCGAAGTGAGAACCAAATCATATTCATCCCGATAATTGTATTCTTCCGCCCCACAATTATAAATCTTTATTTTATCTTCTATGTGTAGAAATGCGGCTAAACGCATCAAATTATCATACGTCTCTTTATTTGGCTCACAACCAATATATGTAGCTCCTGCTGCAACCGTTCCAAGCATTCTGCCGCCCCAGCCGCAACACGGGTCAAAGACCGTTTTTACTTTGAAATGCGAAACAATTGTTTTAGCCAAATGAGGACGATACATTGTATTTTTGGTTAGTCCATAGCAAAAACTAATGCCTCGCCGCATTTCACTCAAGTATGGAGTTGAATGTGAAGAACGGTTCCATTTGATAACCTTTTGAAGGTCCACGGCATTCCAAAATTGTTTAAAACCCTGGCCTTTAGAATTTACAATGTCAAAAAAGTTTGGGAAGAAATGTTCGCAAAGTTTCATACCAGGTCTGGTTTGAGAAGCCGTAATCAGGTCAGGCTTATTATAGGAGCAAAGTTTCTTCCAATCCTGTCGTAGTTCCTCGTCAGAATAAGAATAGTGATAGTCTATCGCCGCAAGCTCTTCGGCTAAAGTGGGGAGAAGGCTTTGAAATTCTTCTTCCGATAGGTTTCGCAAAGCATTAGGTTTATTTATCCATTCCATTACCATTCCTCCATAGAATGACCACGGTTGAGAAGTTCTGCCGTTTTCTTTCCCATAGAGAAGAAGTCGTCGTCTCCTTCCTGAATACGGAAAATTTCGGTATTATTTAGAATATTTATTAATTCATCCTTGGAGAACCAACAAATCTTTTCTTCCAAATCTCCATTTATGCCGCAGAAAATAATCCGTTCCCAATCTTTTTCAATACCAATATGATTGAAAGTAAATTCACACGAGGTATTACGTTTAGAGGCTAACGAAAATTTTACTTCCGTCTTTATTCCTTCTACTATCATATCGTGTCCGGGATTTTTACGATATTTCACAGTCTTGCCGTGACTTTCAAGAAAGCATCTGACAATGGCTTCTCCTACCGCGCCTTTTGTTTTCGCTCCAACCGTATAATATATTTCATAGGGCGTGCCCGCCCAATAGTTATTCAAATCACATCTATTGTATGCGGCATAAATAACGTCTGATTGTATCATAATGTTTCCTTTCCACTTTTCTTATATTTTACCATAAAAAATTTCTTTTGTCAATAAAAAAGGAGTGAGATTTCTCTCACCCTAAAATGCCCAATCGGCATCCTCAAATTCATAATCATCAATTAGTATTTGTGGAGTTGTGCGGCCAGCCCACGTATTCTTCTTGATTTTCCCATACACTGTAATAAGGCCGCGATTGTATTGCTGGCACTCCTGGGCAAAATCGCCGTCTTTGAACCGCACATATTCTACTCCGTTGTGGGTTAGCTTACAAGAATCTTTGTTTGCTCCCATAAGCTGCCACTGGCCGTTGAAGTATGGAATTTTTTCCACAACAACTGCGGGTTCCTCCACATCGTTGCCCCACAGTTCTTCGTGCCCCGCGACTTGTAAAAGCAAGGCCGCAATATTTTCATCACTACTAAAAATGTAATCCACGTAATAACAATTTTCCAAACTGGAAGCATCCAGCGTGGTATTCGCGTAATTTAGTAGGTTTTGTAGCTGGCTTTCGTGGACGGAAAGCCCAGCCGCGTTTGAATGCGAAATCTTTATTTTTCAATAAAGCCAGACTAACTCTTGTAATATAATACTACTCTCGTTTCAATAATTACTCCTTGCGGATAGTCGTTACAGAGGTTTTCTTAATGGATAAGTATATTTTTCTTGCCAATAGGTATTACCCCGATTTATATCATATACAACCTGTTTAGAAACTTGGAATTTTTTAGCTATCTGATTCAGCGGAATTTGTGTATTTATTATCATTTTCCGAATTTCCTCTATATTGCTATTTTTATTATAGGGAGACTTTCTTATAGGATAATCCTCATTTTCATCATAATGATTTTGCCCAATATTAACCATAGTCACGAAGCTTCTTGACACTTGTAAAGTTTTAGCGATTTCTTTTTGGGAAAGATTGGTCTCCCTCAATAATTGTTTGGCTCTTTCGACTTTTTGCTCCAAAATTATTGTTTCTGGAGGGCGTAAGGGATAAGAAAGTTCCTCTTTTCTCCAAGAGTTACCCTCAATGATATGACGAAGAATATTCTCGCTAATACCGTATTTTTTCCGAATGCTTTTTCTGGGCAAATTCAAATTTAATAAATCCTTCTGAATTTGTTCGGCAACTTCAGCTGAAATCTTTGAATTTGGGTTAGCTTCTCCAATCATTCTCGGAGGCTCTTCTCCACCATCTGTCATATTATAACCTAATGGAGTTTTACTATGAAAAAGATTTATGTAATATTTTTCTTTTTCGTTATAGTCCTCAAAAAATCCCAATGTTTCGATGATAAAATGTTCTTTACCATATTTAATAATAGCATTATGTATTAGGCTATCATCTTTTCTTTGGCAATGTTCCGTAAAACGACGTTTTACATTTATAGTTTGCCCGATATAAATTTTTCCATTTATATCGTTAGTTATTTTATAAATATACTTTCCCATTTTAACCTCCACGGTGTTAGCTTATTAATAATTTAGCTTTTCTTACTATCTATTATGATTAACCGTTAGCCGCACCTGCGACCCCGGCCGAAGCCGGAAAAGAGTAAAGGGCCATTCTTAACCCTGACAATATTCAATACACTGGCTCTGTTCCAGAAAGCTCTTGAAATCAGGCACTCCCTCAAAGGCGGCATTTCCTCGCATACTTCCTCGCCAATAGCCTTCTGGACTGCGGGCGAGGATAGCACAAGGCCGCCCATATTTGCTTACAAATTGAGTACAAATCAGCCCTCGTAGTTCTTGGGGAATGTCATTGTTTTCTGGTAGCTTAATAAGCAAAATATTGTCGCTTAATAGACCAAACTTATGAATTTGGTCATCTAATTGTTCTGTTGCTTTTTCCTTTATGCGATTTTGTTTGTTCTTTGCGTTAGAAGCCCTGCGCGCCATTTCTACACTGACGCGTTCTAATTCTCCTGGTGCGGCCCCACGCTTATCAGTGGGCACCAATTTATCGGGATTTATAAAGGCTTCTACCAGCATACGCTTTTCTTCCATTGTTCCAACACGAACAACCGCGTTTATAAGTGGAGCAATATAAAATGCCACGTTGATATAACCAAGGTTGTTTGTTTCTTTAAAAAGCGAATAACTTTGCTGGGATACTAATGCCGCAAAGCCGCCGTTATTTATGTGTTTTAGTCCTTCTATAATATAATAGCGAGTTTCGGGGTGTTTCATTGACATACAGTCGGCGATGTTCCCCAGGGCACATAAGTCCATATATTTTACACAGTGAGAACGCTCGCCATATAGCAGGTCGTCCATCACCATAAGAAACTTATATACAATACCTGCGCCGCAGAAAGACTTGTTTGAATAGTTTTTTGATAGCTGATTATTTACAACGATAGCATGTTCGCTGTAGTGTTCAGCTTCGTGGTGCTATAACATTTTATTTTTCAATAAAAACCGGACTATATCTTCTATGTCTCCCGTTTAGTCTCTGAACGTTCTTCCAAATGAATTTTCGCTGCGGATTGTCCAATACCTTCTACTATTACGCAAGCGTGAGAGAGCCTTAAGGAGTTTCCCGCAATTTAGGAGATTTAAGCTGAACCAACCACTATCAATCCAGCACGATAAGGTCGGTGCCCTTATCAGCAAAAAAACTATGGAATGTGTAATCGTTGCTTGAACTATCTGGAAGCAGGATTAAATCCCAGTGATTTTGGTCTATCTCTTCCCAGGTATCGCTCAAACCGTGAGCCTTGTGCTCGTGGCAGAGAAAGGATAAGTCAGCAAAAGGCTTATATTCTTTTATGTAGTTCCACAGCATAGCAGAGCTACAAATTCCATCGGCATCCGCATCGACAACCAATAGTATCTTGCTTCCTTTATTTAGGTGCTCAATTAGTTTTTCGGCGGCCGCCCGAATATTATCCAACAGGTAAGGGTCAAGTTCGTTTTTCTGTGAAGGATAAACATACCCCTCTATATCTTCAATTCCCCTCGCATCAAGCAACCATCCCAAACAGGTGGCCGCATCGTGGGGTAAATCATATTTCAATTTGTAGTTCATCGGATTTTTATTTTCCTCTCTTTCAATTTTTCCAATACTTCTTTCCCTTTATCGCAAGGAGCATCCTTTTTGTCCAGAAGGCCTTTCTCGTCAAAGATGTAATAGAAATTTGCGAAGTCCTTATAACGTTCGCATTTCTCAATCAACTTCTGTCTATAGGCTTTTCCTTCTGGACTAAAAGGCAAATCATATTCCTTGTCATATGCCAATGTAATATTGCTTACAAATAACTTTCTAAACAATAAGGCAAGTTGGAAACGATTTAGTTGTGAGCCGCACGTCGCTACCGCAACACTATATTTGCCATAAAACGCATCATCTTTTAGAACGCTCTTCTCGCCCTCATAAATAATGGCACACCCAAACGCCTTTATCGCGGCCCGGTGTTCCCAAAGACCATACAGATTAAAGCCAAGCTGATGATTGAACATTGTTTGTCCGATTTGGGCAGGGCGATATTTTCCGAAAGCTAAATCTTCCTCATCAATAGCACGGCTTCTTATACCCACAAGCCGCCCATTTATATCGCGGTGGGGGATAATAATTTTATTTTGTTCATAGGAAAAACGTATGTCAAAACGCTTTTGGGTTTCCGCGGGAATGTCTTCCTCTTCCCAAAGCGGGTGGCTAAAAGGTACAAACATATCCAAGGTCGTATTGGGATATTCCGGCAACGTAATTATGTCCTCTTTCTTCTGCCAAATTGGAGCATATTCATCGTAGCTGGGCCGCGGCCCCATGTGTTCCTTTACTACGACAAACCGCCGCAAATAATCTAATGCTTCTCCATAACTAATATCCTGATGATTTACACTCATGTAGCGTTGATAGAGGGAAACAATGGAAAAATTACAGCTACACTCCGTATAACAGTGAAAATTTTTCGTCTTGTTATAATAGTAAAGCTTCATATTATCCGCCTGATCAAGAGGATTGTGACAAATTGTTGGACAGACGATGTAATCGTCTTCTACTTCTATATCCTCTACACCGAGGCTTTGGAGGAATTTTTCTACCTCCTCCAAACCAAAGGCGTTTATAATTTCTTCACTTGTATAACTATTTTGTCGTGCGATTATATCGTCATAATCGGTTGTAAATAAACACATAGTTATCCTTTCTTATATGCTCCAGTCTCAATATCAAAATCATCTAACACAATTTCAAATTGACCGGAGGTGACAATCTCTTCATCTATTCTTTGGATAAGTGTAAATTCATCCAAATGAACAAGCTGGTTTGTTTCTGTAGTCACAAATAGATCTTTCCATCTTCCTGTGCCAAGGTCAATTTGTGACCACACTCTATGGTTTTTATATGTGCCGCTGCGTAGTTTATAAATATCAAAAACGTGTGTTGGCGCTCCAAGTTCAGAGATATAAGGCCGCACCATTTCAAGCTCTTCTGGTGAGACTTTTGCGAGAATACAGGCGGTATCAGGTTTATCTGCTATTGCCTTCGAACTCCTCAATACTCTTTGGTCTCTTTTTTCTCCAAGTTTCAAGCCATCACCATTTAGCTGTGTGCTTGTGGCTATAAAGACATTGAACTCTGCCGCAATTTCCTTTAGTTGGTTGGATAACATAGCCAACGCGACATCTTCACGAATATTGTTAGAGCTGAATTGCGCCAACAGAGCGGGGGACGTGAAGATATAATCGAAATACACAGCACTTATCCCCTCCATAATAAGATGTCTTTTTATCACGGAGCGAACATTGTTCAAATCAGGGTTTGGGATTGAATCCAAAATTAAATAGTCGTGGTATTTTTCCATTATCTTAATACCACTTCTTATTCTTATTTTTTCCTGGGGAGTACAAGTTCCTCGTTTGATATGCTGTTCCTCAACACCAGAAACATAAGCTAAACATATCGTTTGGATTTCTTGGGTTGTCATCTCTGTCGTAATATATAGAACTTTGATTGGAGGTTTCTTTTCAATGATAAAGCTCTGTAGCTTTTGGTCGTAATGAAGCGGATAAGCCAACTTACACGCATCAAATACAGACAGACGAGTATTGTGGGTGACGATGTAGTCGTTTATACAGAATAACGCATCTACTGCATCCACCGTAAAACACGTCATATGACAAACTATACCGGTATTTTCAATGGAAACAATTTGTAATTTTTCTGCTTTCCAACTTTCAACCCGATAATAGTCACGGGCTTCTATCATTCTTGCGGTCAAACCCAGACTAAAGCACAATTGTCTATAATCTTCTGCATTCCGAATACTATCAAAAATTTGATAATGTTGTCCCGCAATACTTACCGTTGTTAATCTATCATAAAGCCGTTGCCGCCGCTCCAGACTATCGTGGAGATATTTCTTGGGAATACCTAATTTCCACCCACCGTTCAAAATCTTCATTGCCAATTCATCAACAGAAAATGGCAAGTCCTTTTGTTCGCTGTATTGAACTGGTTGAACCGCTGGAATAAAACACGGCGGCCCAGCCTTGCTAATGCTATCCTGGACATAATAGAACAATTCACGAGTTTCCATTGTAAGTTTTTTTCCACCAATTTCTACTTGCCACAGGTGTTCTCCACAACATTGTGCCACGCGGCCATCCCTGAATTTTATTTCGTATGTTTCCTTCGTTCCTATCTGGGGATAAATCTTCAATACTTCGGTCGGGCCGCCGTCAGACCCAATTAGAATATCGCCGGGCCGCACGTCTCCAACCTTTTTCCAAGTCCCATCATACATTGGGATTTTGATGTAATTTGGAATTGCCTTTCCCGCATTACTTGCAGCAGAACGCAAGAACATTGTCCCGGGACGAGCGCCACCCATAATAGAAGTTAAAAGCAAGCCACAAGTTGGATAACCGACATCAGGATGAAGTTCCAGACTTTCAACCAATTCAGCAAGCCCGCGGTCAGCGTGAATGGCTGTCCGACTTTTGCTTTCATATTTGCTTCTAATCTTTGTAATATCCTTCTCATAACCTGAAATAATATCTTCCAGGCTGATATCTTCTAATTTCTGGCTTTTTTCACTCGTTTGCTCAAACTTCTCGCAGGTGCGATAATCATAATCTCCTGTATAGAATTTTTTTGCTGACAGGCTATCTAACAGACTGAACTTGCGCATTTGTTCCCATAATTTCTTGAAGAAAGCTTCTTCAGGAGCGGGGCCGTTTGCTTCAGCTTCTACACACGCATTCACTGCTGCAATAAAACTTTTCTCATTACCGTGACTACCGCTGTTTATATATGTCTGCTCTACACGGTGCTCGTCCAATTCATTAATACCGTCTTCAATCAATTTTATAACAATTCTATACACGGTTGAGAATGGGAGTACGAGAAAATCTTGATTGATCTCACGGGGTTGAAGAATGGGTTCCATAACAGACACAAGTCGAGGAGCTTTGATTAGGGCGCCGATAAAACTACTAACCAATGCCGTATAACTCGCATTTGGCAGAGTTTTTTCTTTCTCCATTAGTCTTCATCCTCCTCGTCGTCAAGTAACAAACGTCGTCGTGCGGGTTGCTGATAGATAACTTCTTTCCCAATTACTGTTTTAGGCGGCTTCATCTTCAACCGCATCATTTCTTCTTCTCGCCTATCAATTTCTTGATAGTATTTTCTTGCCGCATAGATATGGTCCTTTACATAATATAACGTAGGTTTATAGACTGGAATTTTCTCTATGTCATACATATAATGTAATACTCTATTAAGGTCTTTGTATGACAAATTATAGTCTTTCATCGTGCGTTGAATTTCAAAATGAATTTTGTCTTCAAATTGTCCTGAATAATTAAAAACACGATGTAGGGTGGCATAGACACTATCTTTTTCTTCTTTCGCGTGCTGTTTAGCAAGTTGTTTGTCAAAGCACATCAATGAACAAAACCATAAATCTATACCGCCGTAATATACACTACCTTCATTAGCGGGATACTCTGCTATAGTCTTTTTACAAATATAGCATTTATGTGTCAATTTCCATACCACCTTTCTTTATTATTATAAATGAAAAAAATAGTTTTGTAAATAAAAATGAGAGGAAATTCCTCTCATTTTATTTTATAGAAGTTCTTTCAAATCAGAAAGTGCCATCTCAACCTGATCACGTTGGGAACTCGTTGCTTGAGAGAGTTTCATATCGTGGCCGAAATTCATACGAACAATATTGTTCATCTCGTTGACAAGGGCCGTGGCCTCATCTTCAGCCATAGTTTTGGCCTTCTCAACCAATGCCAACCACGTTTTCTTGGCGTCATCCATCAATTCCGCGAAAGGAACATTCTGAACTCCGGCGAACAGATCTTGGGACCTATCAACAACAATGTCGCCATCCTCGGTGGCTTGCTTCTCAATAGCATCAGCTAATGCCTTACTCAATTCTTCATAACCAAACGGGATGCGTTTGGGCAGATAGGGGAAGCGAGTGCCTGCGGTGATGGTCGGCGTAGAGCGTGTCCAAAGGAAACGATGGCTTTCGTTATTTTCATCCCAGGTTTCACCAATGTAGCCGATAACATCAACCATAGCATTGACAATGGGAGTACAACGCTTATCCAAAGAGGGGCCAATAATTTCTACCGAGCCGCCCTCTTCATCGGAACGGCTATCCAGACGAATGGTTGCGTGAGCAATCAGGATGATACCATAAGGCAACATAGTAAGCTCACGGAGGGTGTCTTCAAATTCACGGCTCAGTAGCTTATATCCCTTACCGTATGGAACGTCGGCTAGCGCTTCTACGCCGTTATTCTGACAGATAAACTTCTCGCAAAGGTTCCAAAGTATGGTTAGAGTATCTATAGTGACAGTCTTAAACTTTTCTTGCGCACGGGGGTCTTTTAGCTGCCTTACCCATCGCTTAAAGTCATTCCAAGACGTTATATATTTTACATATTTACCTGACTGTGCATTCAAGCCGCGTTCTGTAGCCAAGAATAGGTTGTTTGGGAGCTTTGCGGCGAAACTGGTCTTGCCAATCTTCGGCTTGCCATAAATGAGCAGATACTTGTTTTGTAGGTCGCGTGTCACAACTGTAGGCTCAAGGTCCCACAAATCTACATTATCATACGCCATTTGTTTTTACCTCCTTACCTCTGAATTGGGGGAAGATGATTAATCATCATCTTCCCAACTCATAGACATACGAGGAGCGGCCGCAGTGGTCTGCTTCTTTGCCTTATTGGCGGCATCAATCTTTAGTTGGTCACGACGAGCGTTGCGGTCATTCACCAGACTACGAATATCATTGGGGTCATAACTCTCCTCCTCATCATAAGGGCCATTCTCACCGCCAGAGCCAGGACCAGTGATAATCAGCTCACGCTTCTTACGAGTGGTGGTCTTGGGCATAACCTCGCCCCAAGTGTTCTCTACCGTCTTGGACACCGTTTCAGAAGTAAAACGAATGCGGCCACAGAAATGAGCGGTGTCATTTACATTATAATTACGCTCCACGAAATCAACGGCGCTCTTGTCTTCCACAAAGAAATCCAGAATGTCAATGCGGGGACCCCACTGGACAATACCGCCGCGAATCTTCAGACGACCAGTTTCCTCACCGGAAGACTCAATCTCACGTTCAATGCTCAAAATATAAATTTCCGCATCCCAAGTGGCAAACGCACCGCCGCCAATCTGGCTATCACGAGCCTTGGACATAAAGCGGCCATCCACCTGAAAACTGCTAACCACGCTATCACTATTCTTGGAAGCGAACATATTTTCGCGCAGACTGCCATTGCCATTATAACCACTCAAACTAACAATGTCGGCCATATCACCGCCGTCGCGGCTTGCCCACTTATATTCATTACCGGCGTTGCCATAATCCAAATAAACCTTGCTTACGCCGCCGTCCCGCTTTTCCTTCATAGTGAAGAAGCTCATAGGAATTTCACTAACTTCATTCTTGCCGCCATAGCTCTGATTTACACGCACCGTTGCGCTCATAGAGCGATAAGGCTTACCGCCCTTCGCGGCGGAAGTGTTGCCATCACGGACACTCAAATCAAGCAGAGAACCCACAATGGATACTGAATTTTGAGCGGGTGTATCAATAGACCTATACATAAATTATTCTTCCTCCAAACCAAATAATGCTTTTCGTTGTTGTTGAATTTTTTCATACTTTCGTTGGGCTTTTTCTTCTAATAGTTTCTGTTTCTTTGCTCGTTCATCAGCTACTGGGTCAAATGCTTTTCCTACTTCGGTAATTTTACTATACCTATCAACGTGGATGTGGTTATCTTTATCTACCCATTCTTCTACACGTTCTGTAATATAACCTTTGTTTAGAAATGAATTGATGTTTCCAGTCACAGCAGACATAGACAAGTCCAACTCTACAACAAGTTGGCGTTTTGTAAATTCCTTATTCGGATACTTTTTCAGAAATGCCAAAATCTTTTGGCCGCTTTCCGACATTCCATACTTTGTCGCCATATTTCCTCACTTGTTATAATTTATTATATAACTTTTTTTCTAAAAAGTCAAATTATTATTAACAAAAATAATCCTGAATAAATTCTTGACGTTGCTCCTCCGAGGCCGCCGCGGCCACCTTATGAAGTTTAGGAATTAGATTGCTCTCATACTCCTTTACAACTGCGGCATAGGTATGCGCATTCTTTGCGATAACCTCTTTAGAAGTCAGCGCAGCAGTATAAAGCATAATCCAATCCTGGGCATCCAATTCTTGATTTTCCTCAAGCTTTTGTTCTACCGTCGCCATACGATCTCGCATATCCAGAACAACTTCCTCGCGATCGCCTGGATTTACTTCCAGGCAATTTTCCGCGACGATAGCCCCATTACGGGCAACAAACTTCAGGAGTTGAAGCACTTCGCTTTTCATAACTTACCCCCATAGCGGCCTTACCGGTCGCGGCTACTTTGCGGACGTAGATGATTTTGTGGAAAATCTCTTCATCCCCATTTAGCAACGCACATTCGGTAATCTTATCGCCTTCTTTTAATTTCATTACCTTACCAACGCCACTGCGGAAGGAAGCATAGTTATATTCCTTCACCAGCGACTTCTTTACCATTTGGTTCTTTGTAGCAAACATCCAACAGTTTTTATATTGGATATTTTCATATGTATCTATAAATATAATATTGCCGCAACGCAGATAGTTTTTGAGCTTGATATTGCCGTTCTCAATGATTTCGGAAACCGGAATACGATACATTTTGGCTTCGTCATCAATTACAATTAGGAAAGAACGACTTGAAATCTTGGTGGCGGCCCTGCCCTCTTCAACTACCTTGACGGCAGTCTTGGAAATATTTAGCCACACTTCTGTTTCCTCTTCCTCGGCACCCATCTGGTTTGTTAGGCGAGTGCGGCGAGCATCACCAAACTTGGCCGCAACTTCTTCCAAGGCGACGATGAGTAGCTCATCAAGTTTTGCGGGCGTGCCCAAAATATCACCAAGCCGCGAAATTTCGGCAACATTATTGTCATATTCTTTATTAATTTTGATAGCTTCAAGGTTTGCCAATCGTTGAAGCTTCATATCAAGAATAGCTTTAGTTTGGTCATCATCTAAACCATAGGCTTCCTTGAGTTTTTGCTTTGCTTGGGCCGCACTATCACTGCTGCGAATGGTCTTTACTACATCGTCAATATGAGCAATAGCAGTCAAAAGTCCTTCCAGAATGTGATTCCGCGCAATTAGCGTATCCATATCAAACTGAACTTCTCGTCGTTTGCAGGCTCTGATGTGGCCAATGTAAGCTTGGCAAGCTTCACGCCAACCAAACACCTTTGGAAAGCGGCCTTGGTCCAGCATAATCATATTGATAGAGAAGAAACTTTCAAGAGAAGTGTCTTTGTAAAGCTTCTTCATTACGGTTGTTGGATTGGCGTTTTTGGAGAGATAGATATGAATGTCTGCGGTTTTCTTGGTCTTATCCAAAATCTTCGCAATACCATAATCCTCTTCTTCTGTAAGTTCAGCAAGCTGTTTACATACCGTATTGGTATAAACGCCATAGGGTAATTCGGTTGCGACAATAGAATTTTCCTTGGAGTTGTATTCCAGTTTTGCCTTAATTCTAATTGCGGCCCCGTGCCCATTTTTGAGACTTTCCTTGACTTCTGAAGCATTGGTAATGGTGCCATAAGTAGGGAAATCTGGGGGGCAATAGATTTCATTGAAATCAACATTCGGGTCGCGAATTAGCCTTACCAGGGCCGCATTTACCTCTCGCAAATTGAAGGTGGGAATTGAAGTGCTCATAGCAACCGCAATACCTTGACATCCATTTACAAGGTTCCAGTAGCCAATAGAAGGAAAAACCCCGGGAATTTTTTCGGTATCATCATAATTATCATACCATTCTTCTCCAATGGCGTTTTTCTTTAGCCCTTTGAAAAAGTAGGAGGATAACTCGCTTGCCCGCATTTCCAGATAACGAGAAGCGGTGTGGTCATCTGGGGCACACGGAGAGCCAACAGCACCTTGAGCATCTTCCAGGAGATAACGGACCGCCCAAGGCTTTGCAGTGCGGACAAAGGTATCGTACATTGCAGAATCACCGTGCGTGTATGATTGTGACGTGGCCGCGGCCACCGACTTCAAAGCCTTTTTATATGGCTTGTCGTGCGTGAGCTTGTTGCTATATTGCGCATACAAGCCTTGCCGCAGACCCGGTTTTAAGGCATCTCTTACATCTACAATTGCTCGGTCTTGAGCAACGCTGCTACCATACTCAAGAAAGGCATCTTGGATACTTTTTTCAAAATTTACTTCGTATAGCATCTTCTTCTCCTTAACGGTTCAAAAGGCTAAAATCTACATTTTCAAATAGGAAGTCACGCCGCACACTGACATTTTTGCCCATCAGCATATCAACAGTGTTATAAGCGTTCTCAAAATCGGAGACTTTTAGAACTTCCAATCTACGATTTTCTTCGTGGAACATACTTTCTTCCACGTCGTCGGGCCGCATCTCGCCTACGTTTCTCTATTTTTTCAAATAGTTCAGACTATCTTTTATGCTTGTGCATTCATCTGTTTCAAACTTACGTTTTACTTCTCTACAAAGAGAATAGTCGTTAGAGAGCTTACGCTTTCTACGGGATTATCTTTATACAACTTCCCCGTTTTTAGATGATAAGGGCCAGGACTAACTCTTACCCTTTATAGCGACCGATTTCTGCTCCAGGATATTTTTTCTTATATTCTTCCAATTCTTCAATAGAATACGCATAATGGCGTTTGCCGCCCACCCCAATACGGTATAGTGGAGCCTTCAACCAACACAGGCGGCCTTCCGTAACAAACTGCGGCATAAGTGCCATAAACATAGTTGCGACAAGACACATAATGTTTTTTCCCTACAAATCTATTATTTCTAATAGTTCAGACTATATCTTACCTTTTCAGAATGATATTTCAAATAGCATATCAATAGCTACCTTACTCCACTTTGCGTGGATAGTCGTTATAAAGCTTTCGCTTTCACGGTATTACCTCCTCGGCTTCACCGTTAGCCCTTACAGACCCCTGTGATAAACAGGTTAAAAATTTTCGGACAGAATTTTATCCACGTCTCCGTCGCTTGCTATAGCAATTTTACCATAGTTCAACTTCTTACTGTCATATTTCTCTAAAATGCCGCACCCCAGCAAAGTAATGATGTCAGAAATCTCTTGGTTTTTCAAAGCATCATCTAAAGGAGATTTCAGGCAGTTCAAGATTTTTCCGCGAATAGCATATAGGGCATCACATTCTACATTGCGGCCTGGGTTAAGGCCGGAAAGAGCGCTATTTCCTTCAACAATATACAGCGTGCTATCCTCGCCGTGCTTTTCACAATCCTTGAATTTCTCTGGCATCATAATTTTCTTTTTGCGGGCGGACTGTTCTTTCTTTTCGTGATTTAGAATAGCTTCACGAGCACGCTCGGCGGCTTCGTCGGCCTTCTGTTCTTTAGAAAGGATTGCTATGATTTTTTCAAAATTCTCTCTATATTTCACAGAATATTCCTTTAGGGCTGCGGTGATTGCTGTAGAAGTTGCTGTTCTTGCTTCTGGGTTAGCAAGGGCCGTCTTGGCTTGATTGGAATATTGTGGGGTATGAACTTTAACTGAAACAAAGCCGTCCAGCTTGTTTCGCAAGGCTTCTCCCTCAAAAGAACTTTTTGCGAGTGAATTGAAAGTTTTTGTTAGAGAAGAACGGAAACCCGAAATAAACGCCCCGCCTTGTGGAACATAAAGGTTATTTGCGTATCCCTTAATATTGCCGCGTTTTTTTACCCATTGTAGGGCTAATTCCACTTCACATTCTTCAGAAGCATAGCTGTAAATTAGCGGAGTGCCAATCGCTTTACTACTATCTAAACCGTCTTGAAGACCATTTTTAGACAAAAACTCTTGTTCCTCTCCATCTACATTTAGAATAATTTTAAAACCTTTGGAGAACCACGAAAGCTCTTGTAAAGCTTGGCAAAGATTACCTATATCAATTCGTGTTCCTTCCCCATATACTTGCGGAGAGGGAACATAAGTAATCGTTGTTCCTGTATCCGTTGCTTCTCCGATAACCTTCACATCGTCGTCCGGAACCGCACCTTCATCCGTTTCGTGAAAAGACTGAAAGAAAATTTTTCCTTCTCTATGAACTTCTACTTTGAGAAATTTTGAGGTATGACAGACAATTTTTTGTCCCTGACCATTACAACCAACTGATGAGGCATAAGCTGTCTTATTGTCATATTTTGCTCCCGAATGCGGAATTAAAAAAGAAGCAGTAAGAGAATTGATGCCATCTTCCCGCAAGGCACAAGGAATACCGCGAAGATTATCAGAAACTGTTATCTGATTGGTGTCTGTATTAATGGTTATTTTTACGAATGCCCCCGCCTTTGAAGAAGCCACAAATTCATCTTGAGCATTATAAATCAACTCACGCAGGCCAAGGTCTATAGCTTCTTGCTTGTC